>JBJXDX010000001.1:0-2581 GCA_046154585.1 Hyphomicrobiaceae bacterium
TGCAGATCCTGTCCGGAGTTGGAGGTAAAGTCGACCTGTCGGTTCAACGCCTAGACTTCTCACTTTGACCCGGAACGGTCATTGGCCCGCGAGACATAGATTGGGCGCGCCCGCACCCCCTCTCGTCAAGAATGGTCATTGCCGCCTTGGTTTAAACTTATCAGCGGCGCAGACCTTCTTCATGACAGACAAAAATGTAATCTTCGAAGCTGAGCAATCATCCCGAGGCGCTTGGCAGATCAAGTGCCACTGTCCGGGAGGCAAAATCGACTTCGTGACCGGCTTCTTGGATGAACAATCGATCCAAAATTGGCTGACCACTGAGCATCGCGACCATTGGCTTACGATGAGAGGCTATTAGGTCGCTATTGGGGTGAACGCAGACTTTCGGGGGAAGCCCCATTCGGTCAGGAATGACCCTGGCTGTGTGAAAACGCCATTGCGCTGCTATGATTCCCTCGATGATTCTCGGGAGAGAATTGATGAGGCGCTTCATTGTAGAGGCGGATCGTGGGCAATCGACGCTGCTGCCCGAATGCCTCGATGATTTCATTGACGAAGGCAACCCGGTTCGCGTGATCGACGTGTTTGTCGATGCGCTCGATTTGGCGGAATTGGGCTTCGATGGGGTGGACCCGGCGGCGACCGGACGGCCGTCGTACCATCCCTCGGTTCTCCTGAAGCTTTACATCTACGGCTACCTTAACCGGGTGCAGTCGAGCCGGCGGCTGGAGCGAGAGGCCGGTCGCAATGTCGAAGTCATGTGGCTGCTGGGCCGGCTCGTGCCTGATCACAAGACGATCGCGGACTTCCGCAAGGACAACGGCCTGGGGCTCCGCAAGGTCTGTGCGCGCTTCGTTGAGCTTTGCCGTGAGATGGGCCTTCTCGCGACGGCGAGCGTTGCCATCGATGGCAGCAAGTTCAAGGCCGTGAAC
The DNA here is from genome assembly GCA_046154585.1 of Hyphomicrobiaceae bacterium. Lineage (GTDB taxonomy): Bacteria > Pseudomonadota > Alphaproteobacteria > Rhizobiales > Hyphomicrobiaceae > CADEFX01. Next base: position 936 of record JBJXDX010000001.1, read on the forward strand.
AACCGGGACAGGAACTTCACGCGGGCAAAGGTGGAGCGGCGGCGTGCCCAACTGGAGGAGAGCGTTGCCCGCTATCTGAGCCAGCTTGACACCGCCGACCGGCAGGAGCCGACCGAAGCGCTGGCCGTGAAGGTGACGAGACTCAAGGAGAAGCTGGCGAAGGTGAAGGAGCAAATGGGCAAGCTTGCCGTCTACGAAAAGCAGATGCTGGCTTCGCCCGACCAGCAGATATCTCTGACCGACCCCGACAGTCGCTCGATGGCAACCAGCGGCCGCGGCTCGGGCGTCGTCGGCTACAACGTGCAGGTCGCTGTGGATACCGATCATCACCTGATCATTACCCATGAGGTGACGAACAGCGGCTCGGATCGGGCGCAACTCGCCAATATGGCCAGGAAGGCAAAGGCTGTATTGCAGACCGAGACCCTCGAGGCCGTTGCCGACCGCGGCTACTTCAGCAGCCCGGAGATCCTCGCCTGCCACGAGGCCGGCGTCACGTTAACCCTGCCCAAGCCGATGACTTCGGGCGCCAAGTCGGACGGACGCTTCGGCAAGCAGGACTTTGTCTATTTGCCGGAGGACGACGCCTATCGTTGTCCGGCCGGGGAGCGGTTGCCGTATCGCTATACAAACGAAGAAGCCGACAAGATGCTGCGGCGCTACTGGACCAACACCTGCAAGAACTGTTCGATCAAATCCCAGTGCACGCCTGGGTCCGAGCGACGGATCACACGATGGGAACACGAGCATCTGCTCGACGCCGTGCAGCAGCGGCTCGATGCGAACCCGCTCGCCATGCGACTACGTCGCGAGACCGTCGAGCATCCGTTCGGCACCATGAAGGCGCGCATGGGTGCGACGCACTTCCTCACCAAAACCCTGCCAAAAGTAGCCGCCGAAATGGCCCTCTCGGTCCTGGCCTACAATCTGACCCGGGTTGTGAACATCGTTGGGACCAAGCCGTTGATGGCCGCGATCGCGGCCTGACGCCGAACCGGTCCGGCTTTCTTCCCGGCTTCCCCGGAATGGAGTTTTTACACGGCCAAGACCCAAAGCGGACTTTTAACGCGACCGAGAATTTGGCCCGGTTCCCACGCTACTCTGCTTTGATATTAGCGAGCCGGATAATCCGTGCCCATTTGTCGGTTTCCCTGGTGATCAACTGGCCAAACTCTTGGGCCGACCCGCCTAATGTTGTCGCGCCGAGATCCGCGAAGCGCGCCTTCACTTTGGCATCGCGCAGACATTCGTTGATCGCCTCGTTGAGCGTATTGATGACAGGTGCGGCGATGTTTTTCGCTGCGCAAAATCCACTCCAACCACTGGCCTCATAGCCGGGGAGAAACTCGGCAAGCGCGGGCACATCGGGAAGCGCCTCCGACCGGATCGGGGTTGTCACGGCGAGGGCGCGAAGCTTTCCCGACTTGATGTGCTGAACCGAGGCGGGCAATGCTTCGAACAGGACCTGAACCTGGCCACTAAGCAGATCGGTCAGGGCCTGCGATGCGCCGCGATAGGGCACGTGAACGAAATGACCGCCCGCGGCGCTCTTGAAAAGCTCGCCTGCAAGATGTTGCGTCGTGCCGTTGCCTGACGAGCCATGGTTGATCTTGCCGGGATTGGCTTTCGCATAAGCAATGAATTCT
>JBJXDX010000002.1:0-40233 GCA_046154585.1 Hyphomicrobiaceae bacterium
CCGCATTGCCGATCACCCCGCCAAGCAGATCGCCGACCTGCTGCCCTGGAACTGGAAGGCCGCCAAGGCCGGTGCCGCTCAAGCCGCCTGAGCACTCACCCCTGCGGTCTTCGCCGGATGCGTACCATCGGTCCGTCTCTGCCGGCAGTCGAGATCGTGTTCATCCGCTCCAGCATCACCATCCTGTGCACCTTGCCGGTTGTGCTGGGCTCCTCCGTCATCGCCTGGCGCACGCGCCGGCCGGGGCTGCAGGTGCTGCGCGGCATCATCGGCGCGTTTTCCATGACCATGTGGTACTACGCGCTCGGCCAGATGCCGCTCGCGGATGCAGGCGCACTGAGCTTCACCACCGGACTGTTCGTCACGTTCGGTGCGGCGCTGTGGTTCAAGGAGCAGGTCGGCATCCGCCGCTGGAGCGCCGTCGTCGTCGGCTTCCTCGGCGCCCTGATCGTGATGCGGCCCGGACCCGGGATGTTCACATGGCCCGCCGTCGCTGCCGTCGTCTCGAGCGGCCTGTGGGCGGCCTCGCTGCTGATGGCGAAGCACCTCGTCAAGTTCGACAGCACCCTCACCGTGTCGTTCTATCAGCCGCTGCTCATTGCGCCTTTTGCCGCGGTAGCCGCATTGCCCGTGTGGGTTTGGCCGGACGGCCACGCGTGGGCGCTGCTCATCGTCATGGGCGCAGTCGCGGCGATCGGCAACTACTGCTACATCTATGCCCTGCGTTTGGCCGATGCGAGTGTGGTGATGCCCGCGGACTACGTGCGTCTCGTCTGGATGGCGGGTTGGGGCTTCCTCTTCTTCTCCGAGATCCCGCTGCTGACAACCTGGTTCGGCGCCCTCCTCATCATCGGAGCTACCCTCTTCATCACCCTGCGCGAATCTCAACTGGCCGCCGAACGCCGGCGCACTCTTGCGCTCGTGTCCCCTACCTCACAGGAGAGCTAGCATGCCCAACCCGTCCGCCCCGGAAATTCTCGATGGCATCCGCACCTGGGTGGAGATCGAGAGCCAGACGGCAGACGTGGAGGGTGTCAATCGCGTCATGACCCGCGCCGCGGAAGATTTTTCCGCCGTCGGCGCCCGCGTCACCCGCGTTCCCGGCACCGGCGGCTGCGGCGACCATCTGCGCGTCGCTTCCCCCTGGGGCGGCGATGGCCCCGGCGTGCTCATTCTCTGCCATCTCGATACCGTCCATCCCAAGGGCACGTTGGCGGATCACTTGCCCTTTCGCGTCGACGGCGACCGCGCCTACGGTCCCGGCATCTATGACATGAAGGGTGGCGCTTATCTCGCTTTCGCGGCCTATCGCGCGATCGCGGCAGCCGGCAAGGCGACGCCGCTTCCCATCCGTATCCTCTACGTCTCCGACGAGGAGACCGGCAGCCGCACGTCGCGCCGTCTCATCGAGAGCGAAGGCGCCAAAGCCAAATATGTTCTCGTTACGGAGCCCGCGCGTGACGGCGGCAAGATCGTCACGGCGCGCAAGGGCGTCGGCCGCTACGTCATGACCGCGCGCGGCCGCCCCGCGCATTCCGGCGGCCGGCACCAGGATGGCCGCAGCGCCATTCTTGAGATCGCCCGCCAGGTCGTCGATATCGAGGGCTTGACCGACTACAAGCGCGGCTTGACCTTCAACATCGGCCAGATCTCCGGCGGCACCGCCGACAACGTTGTCCCTGAGCATTGCAGCGCCACCATCGACATGCGTATCCGCAGCATTGCCGACGCGGACGAGATGGACCGCCACTTCAAGGCCATCAAGCCCTACAATCGCGATGTGGCCCTGGACATCACCGGCGGCCTCAACCGTCCCCCGTTCGAAAAGAACGATGGCATCGCCCGCCTGTTCGCGCATGCGCGCACGCTTGCGGCCGAGATCGGCTTCGAGCTCATCGACGCGTCCACCGGCGGCGGCAGCGATGGCAATTTCACCGCGCATAAAGTGCCCACGCTCGATGGCCTCGGCGTGGACGGGAACGGCGCCCACACCCACCAGGAGCATTTGCTCATTTCATCGCTGGTGCCGCGCATGCTCTTGCAGCAGCGCCTGATGGAGACGCTGCAGTAGGCAACGACGTCCTCGGACGCAGTCCGAGGATGTCGGTGCATCAATGCAATTGAAGGCCTAAGCCGCGCGAGCCGCCGCATCGATGTGCGCAACGAGCTTCCCGTCCATGCCGAGTTTCTGCGCAAGGTCGACCAGGAACGCGTGCTCCTGCTGGTTATCGATGTCAACCGCAATGCGCGCTGCCGTGAAGAGCTGCACCGCCTCCTGCTCCGAACTGACGGCGCTCGCGAGCTCCGTTGCACTTGCCGGATGGTTCAGCTCATTGGCCAGGAACTCCTCAGCATCGGCGCCGAGACCGGCTTGCTGCAGCCCGCCCATGATCTTCTGCTGCTCGCTGGCGTCGATGCGTCCGTCGGCTGCCGCCGCAGCGATCATTCCGCGAATGTAGAGCAGCGCCGAATCGTGCGTCACGGCACCGGACTCGAAGCCGGACCCGCGCGGCGCCTCGGCCAGACCGAGATTCTGACCAGGTCCGATCAGCGGTTTGCCCTGCTGGTAGTTTTGCACGGCCTTGTAGGCGAGCCCGCCAATCAGGGCGAGGGCGCCGAGCTTCAGCGCGCTGCCGGCGAGCGCACGTCCCGCCTGCGTGCCAAGCACGACGGCACCGACGCCGCCGGCGGCCGCGCCTGCAGCGGCCCTGTTGTTGTTGATGAGATCTTTCAGCTGATTGAACAGATCCTCCGGCGACTTTCCGGTGGCTTGCCCGATCGCGTCACGCGCACGGCCCGAGGCGCCGGTCGCGTCGTCGATGCGCTGTGCGCCTTCCTTCACGCCGGCCGTTGCCTGGCCGAACACCTGGCCCAGGATGTCCATCAGATTGCCGCCGCCCGGACCGCCGGCGCCGCCGAGCTGCTTCTGCAGATTACCGAGAATGTCGCCGAGGCTGCCGGCTTCCGCGGGGCCACCGCCACCGCTACCGACACCCGGACCGCCGGGCGCTGCTTGCGGCGCCGATGCGGTCTGCCCGCCGAGATTGCGTAGAAGATCCTGCAGGCTTCCCATGCCGCCTGGCGCCGCTGAAGCACCCGCGCCTCCTGGACCGCCGGCCTGCCCTTGCTGGCCGAAACTGCGCGCCAGCTGCTCCAGGATGTCGCCGAGGCCTCCGCCGCCGGGCGCCTGCTGAGCCTGGGCGGGCGTTGATTGAGGAGACGGCCCGGCACCGCGCATCAGCGCTTCCAGGAGACTTCTGGCGTCGAACATGATGGAAGATCCTTCCGCAATGAGCCACCCCCGCTCCAACGTAGGGACGTGCGCTGTCATCAGCAACGGGTACTCGGCCGAATTGTTAGCGCGGCGGCAACTATTCCGCAGCCATAGGGCGAGTGTGAAGAGCGGGCGGCTGGCCTGTCGCCAAACTCTGATCGGACTGGGGCGAACCCTGAGGCGGCTCGTCGGTGGCGCCCACGAAGCGCGAGAAGATGCGCCAAGTCAGCGAGCCGATGTCGTCCATCACCGCGAACACCGCCGGCACGAACACCAGCGACAGCAGCGTCGACGAGATCAGGCCGCCGATCACCGCCACGGCCATCGGCGAGCGGAATTCCCCGCCCGAGCCCACTGCCAGCGCCGCCGGTATCATGCCGCCGACCATGGCGATCGTCGTCATGATGATCGGCCGGGCGCGCTTGCGGCCGGCATCGATGATGGCCTCGGTGCGCGGCACGCCGCGGGCGATCTCCTCGATGGCGAAGTCCACCAGCATGATCGCGTTCTTGGTGACGATGCCCATCAGCATCAGGATGCCGATCACCACCGGCAGGCTCACCGCCTTCTGCGCAATGGCGAGCGCGACGATGGCGCCGCCGATCGACAGCGGCAGCGAGAACAGGATCGTCACCGGCTGCAGGAAGCTGCCGAACAGCAGCACCAGCACCGCGTAGACCATCATCAGGCCCGCCACCATCGCCTTGGCGAAGCTCTCGAACACTTCGGCCATGATCTCGGCCGCGCCGAACTGCTTCAGTTCGACGCCCGCCGGCAGGTTCTTGGCCGCCGGCGTGCTCATCACGGCATTCACCACATCTCCGAGCGGCGCGTCGCCCACGAGGTCCGCACCGATGACGATACGGCGCGTGCGGTCGTAGCGATCGATCGCCGTCGGCCCCTGGCTCATCTCGAAATCGGCCACCGCCGACAGCGGCACCGCGGCACCGCTCGCGGTCGAAACCTTCAGCGCCTCGAGGAGATGCCGGTCCGTGCGGGCCTTCTCGTCAAGCTGGACGCGGATCGGCACCTGCCGGTCGCCGACATCGAATTTGGCCAGATTGGCGGCCACGTCGCCGATGGTGGCGATGCGCACGGCCTCCGAGATCGCTTCGGTGGAGACGCCGAGCTCGGCGGCAATGTCGCTCTTGGGATAGACCCGCAGCTCCGGCCGGTCGAGCTCCGCCGTGGATACGACGTTCGCGAGCTTCGGAAGGCGTTTGGCCTCGCTCGTCACCTCGGCCGCGGCCTTGTTCACGGCCGCCGGATCGCGGCCTGCGACCACGAGCTGGAATTGCCGTTGCCCGTCGTCGTTGAGGAACCAGTAGCGGATGTCAGGCGTGCCGGCCAGCTGTTGTCCAATCTGCTCCTTGATCTCGTGCTGCTTCAGCTTGCGCTTGTCCTTCGGGACCAGGTTGATGATCAGCGTCGCCTTGCGCACCTCGGCGCCGGAGCCCAGCAGGTTGCCGCCGTTGACGAACACGCTGCGCACATCGGCCCGTTCGCGAATGCGGTCGGCCACGGCCGCCGTCACCCGGCGCGTATCGTCGAGGCGAGAGCCCGGCGGCAGCTCGATGGCGAGCAACTGCCGGCCCTGATCCTCCTGCGGGAGGAACGACGAGGGCAGCAGATAGAAGCTCCCGACCGACGCGGCGAAGATCAGCAACCCAAGCGCGACGCTCTTGTAGCGATGCTCGACCGACCAGGCGACCATCCGCGTATAGGTTCGCAGGATGAAGCCTTCCTTCTCTTCGTGCGGCGAGGCGCGCAGGAAGTAGGCCGCCAGCAGCGGCGTGATCAGCCGCGCCACCAGCAGCGAGAAGAACACCGCCGCCGCCACCACCAGTCCGAACTGCTTGAAATACTGCCCCGCGATGCCGCCCATGAAGCTCACCGGCGTGAACACCGCGATGATCGTGAACGTGATGGCGATCACGGCGAGGCCGATCTCGTCGGCGGCCTCCAAGGCGGCGCGATAGGCCGACTTGCCCATGCGCATGTGCCGCACGATGTTCTCGATCTCGACGATGGCATCGTCCACCAGGATGCCGATGACGATCGTGATGGCGAGCAGGCTGACGAGGTTCAGCGAGAAACCCATCGCGTCCATGGCCCAGAAGGCGGGGATGGCCGACAGCGGCAGGGCCACGGCCGCAATCAGCGTCGCGCGCCAATCGCGCAGGAACACCAGCACCACGATGATGGCCAGCAGCGCGCCCTCGATCATGGACGTCATGGTCGATTTGTAGACGCCGAGCGTGTACTCCACCGTGTTGTCGATCTTGGTCATGTCCACGGACGGATACTTGGCCCGCAGCATCTCGATGGTCTTTTCGACATCCGCAGCCACCGTCGTATCGCTGGCGCCCTTGGCACGCGAGATGGCGAACGCCACCACCGGCCGGCCGTCGAGCGTCGCGAACGTCCGCTGCTCGGCAACGGAATCGGTCACCGTTCCGAGCTGATCGAGCCGCACCTTGCGCCCCTTGGGCAGCGCAATCGTCGTGGCCGCGAGAGCCTCGACCGTCTGCTTGCCGGCGAGTGTGCGGATCGCCTGCTCGCGCCCGCCGATCTCGCCGCGTCCGCCCGCCAGATCGACGTTCGTCGCCCGCACCTGGCGGTTGACGTCTCCGGCCGTGATGCCGAACGCCAGCAGCCGGTCGGCATCGAGTGCGATGCGGATTTCCCGCTCCACGCCGCCGATGCGCTGGATCTGCGACACGCCTTTCACGCCCTGCACAGCGCGCACGATGGTGTCGTCGACGAACCACGAGAGCTCTTCGGGCGACATGGCCGGCGCCCGCGCCGCATACGTGATGATCGGCAGGCCCTCGATCTCCAGGCGCGAGGCGATCGGCTCCTCGATGGTGCGCGGCAGCTCCGCCCGGATGCGGGCGATCGCATCCTTGACGTCGTTGAGTGCGCGGTCCTGGTTGATCTCGAGGCGGAACTCGATGACCGTGAGGGACGATCCCTCCGTCACCGTCGAGGTGATGTGCTTGACGCCGTTCACGCCGGCGATCGCGTCCTCGATCTTCTTGGTGACCTGCGTCTCCAGCTCCGACGGCGCCGCGCCCGACTGATACACGCGCACTTGCACGATCGGAATGTCGATATTCGGAAAACGCGTGATCGGCAGCTCCTGGAAGCTGAAGTAGCCGAGCGCCATCAGCACCATGAAGAGCACCAGCGACGGCACGGGCTTGCGGATCGCCCAGGCAGAGATGTTCAAGTTCATCTGTGCGCCTCGCTCACCTTGCCGGCTGCCGCGAACACCGGACGCACCAGATCGCCGTCGCGCAGGAACGTGCCCGATTTCACGACCACCAGGTCGCCTTCCGCCAACCCCTCGCGGACTTCGGCGATGCCGCCGGACGCCAGCCCGAGTTTGACGCGCCGCGTCGCGATTTTGCCGTCGTGCACGACCTGCACGGACGCACCGTCCGCGTCGTACAGGATGGCCGAGGCCGGCACCGACAGCCCGCGCCCCCGCGCCGTTTCGATGAGGCCGCGCGCAAACGCGCCGACCCGTAAGGCCGGGTTGTCGCCGATGAACACCCGGACGCGGCCGAGGCGCGTGCCGCGATCGACCTCGGGCGAGACGAGACGGATCTTGCCGGCCACGACGCCCGCGCCCGCAACCTCGATCTGCACGGGTTGGTCCGCCTTGACGCGCGCCAGCCTTGTCTCGATCACCTCGGCATCGAGCTCGATCTCGCCCGCCGCCACGATGCGGAACATCGGCTCGACCGACGCCAGCGCTGCCGTAGCGCCGATGCGCGCGTTGCGGCGGCTGATGAGCCCGTCAGCCGGTGCGCTGATGTCGGTCTTGCTGCGCCGCCACGCCAGCTCGCGCCGTTGCGCCTCGATCTGCGCGCGCTCGGCATGTGTGACCTTCAGCCCGTCGCGCGCCGAGACCAGCAGCGCCTCCGCCGTTCTGGCCGCGGCCTCGCGCTGGTCCATCACGCTCTCGGCAATGTAGCCCGATTGCTTGAGCGGCTTGCCGCGCTCGAAGGCGTTGCGTGCTTCCGATAGCCGCGCCTCGGCCTGGGCGATGCTGCTCTGCGCCTGCGCAATCGCCGCTGTGCTGCGCGCTAGTGATGCATCGTTCTGCGCCAGTTGCGCCTCGAGCGTGTCACTGACGAGGCGCGCCAGCACCTGCCCCTTCGTCACGCGCTCGCCTTCGTCGACCAGGACCTCGAGCACGCGGAAGCCTTCGATCTCCGGCCCCACCAGAATTTCCTCGCGCGGAACGAGCGACCCGGTCACGAGCACGGTCTCGATGAAATCGGCAGGCGCCACCGCGCTGACGGTCACCGGCAGCGCCGTCACCGCCTTGGTGATTTGCACCTCGGCCTTCTTCGGCAGGGGCACATAACCCTTCATGACGACCGCCGCCGCGACGCCAGCGATGACCAGCCCGGCGATAACCAGGAACTTCTTCATGACGTGGCCTCACCCGAGGATGTGGGAGCGGAAACGGACGTACCGGCATCCATGACCGGGCGCAGCAGTGACGCGAACACCTGCAGCGTGGCCGGCAGGACTGTTCTTGGATCGAACCCGGGGTCGATCGCCCGGCGCCAGAACAACCCGTCGCCGATGGTCATGAACACCTGCACCAGCTCGGGGATGGTGAGCTTCGGCGCGATGCGCCCCTCATCCTTCAGGCGCTGGAACAACGTCTGAAAGCTCTGCAGAACGAAGGCATCGACCGAGCGGTAGATCTCGCCCACGCGCGCATTGCGGGTCGATTCCAGACCGATCTCGATGCACATCAGCCGCTTGTACGCCGGCTCCTCCTCGAAATACTGATTGCCGAGTTGCTCCAGCGACTCCAGGAAGTTCGACGACCCGGCAAGCTGCGCGAACCGCTCTGCGAACTCCGCGCGATCGCGCTCGCAGATGCCCGCGATCAGGTCTTCCTTGTTGGCGAAATAGACGTACAGCGCGCCCGGGCTCACGCCCGCCTCCTTGCAGATGTCCTGCATGGTCGTGCGGTGGAATCCGGCGCGCGCGAAGCAGCGCTCGGAGGCGTCGAGGATGTGCTCCCGGCGGGCACGTTGTATGTCGGGCTTGAGCTTGGGCATTGTGGCCAAATTGTGGTTGCGCCGCACAATAAAAAACGAACGGCCGTTCTATTTGTTGAAATCGGCCCCGAAGTCAATTCACTTTTGGAATCGCGAAGTCCCCCAAACGCAAATAAAACTATGCAAATTTGATGTCCGCCCGGCTAGGCGGCATCACCATCGGATCTGCGCACCACAGGGGTCTGATATGCTGCGTCGCAGCATATCTCGATCTTGCCGGAGGCGTGTCTTCGACACGACGTGAGGGGCAGGTTCTTGCTCTGAGCGTGCGCTGCCCTTACCAAGCCCTCTCCCCATGCTTGGTAGTGGGCATGGGGAGAGGGGACAAGTGGCGCATTTCGCGTCGACCCAGTCCGTGACCGCTGCCTTCACACCCGCCCGCACTGCAGGCATGATATGCGCCCGCCATCAGCACCGAGGGGGTCATGAGCGAACCGAAACGCAAGACGCGCCTGCGCAAGGGCGCCGGCGGCCGCGCCGCCCACGATGTCGGCGGCCTGCTCGACTTCGGTCCCATTGATCGCACCGAGCACGACCCGGCGCTCTGGGAAAAGCGCGTCGACGCCATGCTGATCCTGCTGGTCGGTCCCAAGAAGGGCGCCTTCAAGATCGACGCCATGCGCCGCGTCATCGAGGACTACGGCCAGCAGGAATACGACGCCACCACCTATTACCAGAAGTGGGCGCGCGCCATCCGCAACCTGCTTATCGAACAGGAGGTCGTTACCCGCGACGAACTCGACCGGAAATTCGCCGCCGTGGCCGCGGACTTCGAGCGCCGCGGCAGGCAAGTGGCGGCAAAGGCGATCCCATGAGCGCTGAAGTCGTCCACGCTCCGCCCCGCTTCAAGCCCGGCGATGCCGTCCGCATCGACGACCGCCCGGTGCTCGGCCACTGCCGCACACCCTGGTATCTGCGCGGCAAGACGGGTGTCGTGACCGAAGTGCAGGGCGCCTTCCGCGATCCCGAGCGCCTTGCCTACCACCGCTCCGGCCTGCCCCCACAGGTGCTCTACAAGGTTCGCTTCGCGCAGGCGGACATCTGGAAGAAATACCCCGGTCCGGCCACCGACCAGCTTGAGGCCGACATCTACGAGCCGTGGCTCCAACCCAAGATCTGACGAGGCTGACATGGCAACCCACGATCACGACCACGATCATCCGCATGGTCACGACCATGATGACCACGGTCATCACCACGATCCTCATGCACCGCAGAAGGATCACGATAGCGGCCCGGCCGATCCGCACGAGGTGCTGGAGCAGGCGCTGCGCGAGCTGCTGATCGAGAAGGGCGTGCTCACGGCGGCCGAGATCAACACCCAGGTCGATTTCATGGACACGCGCTCCCCGGCCCTCGGCGCCAAGGTGGTGGCGCGCGCCTGGACCGACCCAAAGTTCAAGAAGCGGCTCCTCGACGACACGCGCGGCGCGCTCAAGGAGATGGACATCGACATCGGCACGCTCGCCGATTTCCGCACCGTCGAGAACACACCCAAGACCCACAACGTCATCGTCTGCACGCTGTGCTCCTGCTACCCGAAGCTGCTCCTTGGTATCCCACCCGCTTGGTACAAGAGCACGGCCTATCGCGGCCGCGTGGTGGTCGATCCGCGCGGCGTCCTGGAGGAATTCGGCGTCGACGTCCCCGATAAGGTCGAGGTGCGCGTGCACGATTCCACCGCCGACCTGCGCTATATCGTGCTGCCCATGCGGCCGCCCGGCACCGACGGTTGGAGTGAGAAGAAACTCGCTTCCATTGTCACCCGCGATGCCATGATCGGCACCGCCATTCCGAAAGCTGCAGAGAAAACAGCGGCGCGCGCCGCACGGGGAAAATCCGCGTCATGACATCAGTCTCAAGACTTCGCCTGGGTGCTCTTGCGCTTGCATTTGCGTCCGTCGCCACGCCAGCGCTGGCGCATCACGTCATGGACGGAAACCTGCCAACCACCCTCATGCAAGGCCTGCTGTCCGGCCTCGGCCATCCCATCATCGGCCTTGACCATCTGGCCTTCGTCGTAGCTCTCGGCATCGGCGCCGCGCTGCTCCAGGGGCCGCTCGTCGTGATTGCGGCGTTCGTCACCATGTCTATCGCCGGAGTACTGATTCATCTCGCCCAGCTCGACATTCCCATGATCGAGCCGCTGGTTTCGTTCTCTGTTCTGTTGGCCGGCCTCGCCCTGATCTGGAGCCGCAGCGTCGCGGGGTCGATGTGGTTTGGCATTGCTGCTGTGGCCGGCCTTCTGCACGGTTATGCTTTCGGTGAATCGATCGTTGGGGCCGAGCGCGCTGTGGTCGGTGCTTATCTTCTTGGCCTCGCCATTGTCATGGCCGCCATCGCCCTCTCGGTCGCGTGGATCACGCGCCGCATCGTCGGCGCCGAAGGCGTCGCCTCGCCAAGCCTGCGTGTGGCCGGCGCCGTCGTCGGATGCGTCGGCGCCGCGCTTCTCGTCAGCACGCTGCTGCCGGGCTAGTACACGATGGCAGCCGCGGTCATTGAGGATGCCGACGCCGAGCGCGTAGCGCGTCTCTTCGCCGAACTTCCCGCGCTCGTCGAGGCGAACGCCGATCTCGTCCGCCGCGGCCGCTTCCTCACCTGCGATGTCGAGCTCGGCATCGGCGCCATCGTCCTCACTGTGCGTGTCCAGAACGGCCGCGTCGCCAGCGTCACGCGCGGCCCGTTTCTGCTGAAGTCCTGGGATTTCGCCATCCGCATGCCGGCTGATACATGGCTCAAATTCCTGGCGCCCGTGCCCGAGCCCGGCTGGCACGACATCATGGCGCTCACGAAGCGCAGCGCCGCGCGCATCGAAGGCAATTTGCAGCCATTCATGGCCAATCTGCAGTACATCAAGGACGTCTTGGCTGTGCCACGTGGCAACAAGGACTAGGCTGTTGTGACATCGCCCAGCTTCGAGCCCATCGTCGGCCGCTATCTCAATCTCGATCTGTCGGGCCGTCCGCATCGCCTCTACATCGAGGAGGCCGGCAGCGGCATTCCTCTCGTCTGCCTGCATACGGCTGGGGCCGATGGCCGTCAGTTCCGCCACATCCTCAACGATGCCGCCATCACCCAGAACTATCGTGTCATCGTCTTCGACATGCCCTGGCACGGCAAATCGCTGCCGCCGGTCGGCTTCGAGACCGAGGAGTACAAGCTCACGACGGCCAGCTACACGCAGATGGTGCTCGACATCTGTGATGCGCTGACGCTCGACAAGCCCGTCGTGATGGGTTGCTCCATCGGCGGCCGCCTCGTCCTCAATCTCGCGGCCGAGCACGCGCACCGCTTTCGCGCGCTGATCGGTCTTGAATCCGCTGACTACCAGCAACCCTGGTACGACACGGAATGGCTGCACCGTCCGGACGTGCATGGCGGCGAGGTCTGTGCCGCGCTCGTCTCCGGAATGATGGCGCCGCAAAGCCCCGCCGCCAGCCGCCACGAGACGCTCTGGATGTACAAGTCCGGCGGGCCCGGCGTGTTCAAGGGTGACCTGCACTTCTATCGCGTCGACGGCGATCTGCGCGCCAAGATCGATCGCATCGATACGTCCGCGTGCCCGCTCTATCTGCTCACCGGCGAGTACGATTTCTCCTGCACGCCGGAGGACACGCTGCGCACCGCCGCCCGCATCAAGGGCGTCGAGGTGACCGTCATGAAGCGGCTCGGCCACTTCCCCATGAGCGAAAACCCCGCCCACTTCCGCACCTACATCCTGCCTGTGCTCGAAAAGATCCGCTCCCGCGCGTAATGCCAAGCTCCTATCCTCCACCTGAGTCCCCGGACGGGGCGCGCCAGCGCGCCGATCCGGGGCCTTCACACGTCGCGATAAAGAAAATTGCGCGTGCCCTGTTGGTGGCCACGACCCCGCACATCATTGTCGGGGAAGATCCCGGCTCGCTGCGCAAGCACCGCTTACGCGGCGTCCGGGAACGCATGTGGACAAGAAGAGGTTTTACGCGGCAGTTGAACTGCCATCCCGCCCGTACACCGCCACCGCCGCATCCACGCCCGCACCCGCTGGCGCCGCGAACCCGTTCCGCCGCAGCACGGCATCCAGCGAGGCCAGACACCGCAGCACGTTCTGCCGCTTGCACACGTAGCCCATAGTGCCGATGCGCCAGATCTTGCCGTGCAGGGGGCCGAACGACGTGCCGATCTCGATGCCGAAATCGTTCAGCATCTCGCTGCGCACCTTATCGGGTTCCTTGATCGCCGCCGGGATCACCACCCCCGTGACGTTTGCCATCCGGTGCGCCGCATCGCCAAACAGCGCGAGCCCCATCGCCTCCAGGCCCGCCCGCAGGGCTGCAGATGTCACGCGATGCCGTTCGATCCCACGGTCCAAGCCTTCTCCCAGCACCACGCGCGCGCATTCGCGCGCCGCATACAGCATGCTGGCCGCCTCGGTGTGATGGTTGAGCCGTTTCGGCCCCCAATAGTCCATCAGCATGGCCAGGTCGAAGTAGTTGGATTGGATAACCGGCCCGTTGCCTTCTACGACGCCCGGCTGGCGAATGCCCTGCTCCACATGCTTGCGATGCTTCAAGACCTCTTCCACGCGCGCATTGAACGTCACCGGCGCAATGCCGGGCGGTCCCGACAAGCACTTCTGCAGCCCGGCTGATGCCGCATCGATCTGCCACGCATCGGTCTCGAACGGATTGCCTGCCAGCGAGGCGGTGCAATCGACGTACAGCAGCGCATCGTGCCTGCGGCAGACAGCGCCGATTTCTGCCAGCGGCTGCAGCATCGTGGTCGACGTATCGCCCTGGCAGATGGCCACCACCTTGGGCTTGTGCGTCTTGACCGCATCCTCGATCGCGTCCGGCGTAAACACCGCACCCCAATCCGTCTCGATCGACACCACGTCGCCGCGCGCACGCCGCGCGATCTCGACCAGCAGATGTCCGAAGCGCCCGAAGATCGGCACCAGCACCTTGTCGCCGGGCGCCACCATCGAAGTCAGGCAGGCCTCGATGCCGGCGCGCGCGCTGCCGTCGATCATCATCGTCCACGTGTTCCGCGTGCGGAACACGCCGCGCCACAGCGCCATTGTCTGCGCCATATGCTGCGTGAACTGCGGATCGAACTGGCCTTGCAGCGGCACCGACATCGCACGAAGCACGCGCGGATAGACGTTGACAGGGCCCGGCCCCATCAGCAGGCGCGGTTCTGGATCGAGGTCTTCAAAGAGGTCGTCGCGCGGTAGCGTCATTGGACATCCGGAACAGGGCGAGTGTGCAGGTTTGCGGTGCGTTGTCTGAACGGACGTTCATAGCAGAGTGCGGCGAGCACCGCATCACACGGGGAACGACCATCCTCGCAATCAGTTGAAAGTTTTTTACGACGGATAGGCATGGCTTCGGCGTTTATCCGTTACGCGCCTGGGAAACGCCAAACCGTATGGAGGAAGATGATGACTCGTATGTCCCTTCTGGCTGGGCCTGCCGTGGCCCTGGCGATCGGACTGTTTGCCGGCTCGGCTCAAGCCGCACCGGCAGGTGGCGCACTCGGCGACGTCAAGGCCAACCCGGCTGCCGGTAGCGCGGTCGAGAAGACCTATTGGACACAACGCTGCTTCTGGCATCGCGGCCATCGCCACTGCCGCAGCGTCTGGGTCCCGAACCGGCGTTGGCACCGCCATCACCATCGTCGCTGGTGGTAAATGCGCGGGCCGTCCAGGTTCGCCACTTGGACGGCCTGTCTGCCTACCCTTGGCTGGGTACGACACGCCCCGGGTTCATGATGTTGAACGGATCGAGCGCGCGCTTCATGCGCACCATGAGGTCCATCTCGACCGGATTTTTGTAGCGCAGATTTTCCTCCAGTCGCAGACGGCCGATGCCGTGCTCGGCGCTGATTGATCCTCCCACGGAAACAACGATGTCGTGCACGATGCCGTTGATGCGAGCTGTCTCCGCAGCAAACCGCTCGTAGGTCCAGCCGGCTGGACATAGCGGATTGTAGTGCATGTTACCGTCGCCCAAATGCCCGAAGCAGCACGGGCGGACGGCCGGATAAGCCTTCTCGATTTCCGCGTCGGCGCGCTCGATGAATTCCGCCAGACGTGACAGCGGCATGGAGACATCATGGGCTATGCTGCCGCCTGCCGCCTTCTGCGCATCCGGCAGGTCCTCGCGCATGCGCCACAGGCGTTTGGCCTGCTCGCTGGAACTCGCAATCACCGCGTCGCGCATGAGGCCCTTCTCTGCGGCGTTCTCGAGCGCATTCGTCAACGGTTCGCTCAGCGACCCAGCCGCGCCCTGTCCCGTCACCTCCATCAACACGTACCAGGGATGCGCCTGCGGCAGTGGATCGCTGTGCCCCGGCACCCCCACCAACAAAAATTCGATGATGCTGCGCCGGATCAGCTCGAACGAGGTGATGGCCTCGCCCATGGCGCCCTTCATGTGCACCAGCAGGTCGAGCCCGGCCTTCGGGCTGTCTACCGCGATCCAGGCTGACTGCGCCTCGGTCGGCTTCGGAAACAGCCGCAGCACCGCCGCGGTGATGATGCCGAGCGTGCCCTCCGCGCCGATGAACATCTGCTTCATGTCGTAGCCGGTGTTGTCCTTGCGCAGGCCGCGCAACCCGTCCCACACGCGCCCGTCCGGCAGCACCACCTCCAGCCCCAGCACGAGATTGCGGGTATTGCCGTAGCGCAGCACCTGGATGCCGCCGGCGTTGGTCGAGATGTTGCCGCCGATCTGGCAGGAGCCTTCCGCGCCGAGACTGAGCGGAAACAGCCGGTCGTGCTCTGCCGCTGCGGTCTGGATCTCCTTCAGCACCACACCCGCCTCGACCGTCATGGTGTCATTGAGGGTGTCGATGTCGCGCACGCGCCGCATGCGCGCGGTGGAAACCACGATCTCGCTCATGTCTTCCGATGGCAGGCCGCCGTAGGTCATCCCCGTGTTGCCGCCCTGAGGCACGATCGGTGTGCGCGTTTCCGCGCACAGCTTCAGGATCCGGGCCACCTCTTCCGTAGACCTCGGCCGCAGCACCAAAGGGGTGTGCCCATCCCACTTGCCGCGCCATGGCCGGGTGTAGGCCGCCGTATCCTCCGCCCCCTCGATGAAGCCGCCGGCGCCGACAATGGCCTTCAGGCGGTCGAGCACGTCGCCGGAGACAGGGCGGACGGAAGTCGAAGTTTGGCTCATTGATCGTTTCCATGTGCTCTCGTTTCGCTGCCGACCTTATCAGCGGCGGTCGTGGGAACAAGCTGTTGCCCGGTCTTTTGCTTTCCGCCTTGCGCCGGGCACCCGGCAGTGCTGAATTCGCGCCGGCAACACGGAGCACCCCGCATCGATGTCAGATCACGTCCTCGTCTCCAGCGAAGGTCCGGTCAAGCTCGTCACCCTGAACCGGCCCGACAAGTTCAACGCCCTGACGTTCCAGATGTACGAGCGTCTGGCCGAGATCTGCACCAGCGTCCCCGATGATGGCTCCGTGCGGGCCATCGTCATCACCGGCGCCGGCACCCGGGCCTTCGCCGCCGGCACCGATATCTCCCTGTTCCGCGACTTCTCGTCTGAGGCCGACGGCATCAAGTACGAGAAGAGCGCGGACGAAACCTTCACCGCCATCGAAGCGTGCCCTGTGCCGACCATCGCCGCCATTGCCGGGGCCTGCACGGGCGGCGGCGCCGGTATCGCCGCCTGCTGCGACATGCGCATCGCCACGCGCGACATGAAGTATGGTTTTCCGATCGCGCGCACGCTGGGCAACCTCCTGTCGGGCGCGACGCTGGCGCGCCTTGTCGACCGGCTGGGCGAGGCTCGCGTCATCGACATGATCTACACCTCACGCTTGCTGGAAGCCGACGAGGCGCTGCAGATCGGCCTTGTCTCCGAGCTGTGCGATGATCACACCGCGCTTATGCAGCGCACGCACGCCCTCGCCGCCCAGATCGCCGGATATGCTCCTCTGACTTTGCGCGCCACCAAGGAGATCTTGCGCCGCCTGCGTCAGGCGCAGCCGCGCATCGACGACGACGATATCGTCGCCAAGGTCTACACCAGCGCTGACTTCCGCGAGGGCCTCGACGCCTTTCTCACCAAACGCAAACCTAATTGGACCGGCCGCTGAGCGGCTGGCGCCAACGAAACACTGGTATACAGGAGGAACGCATGGCGAAGATCGGTTTCATCGGGCTCGGCAACATGGGATTGCCGATGGCCGGCAATCTCGTGAAGGCCGGTCACGAGGTGAAGGGCTTCGACATCGTGCCCGTCAATCTCGAGGGTGGTGTCAAGCGCGGCGTCACCAAAACCACGTCCGTCGCGGAGGCCGCCAAGGACGTCGACTGCATCGTCACCATGCTGCCGGCGGGTTCGCACGTCATCGAGGTGTGGGGCGGCGATCTTCTCAAATCGGCGCGCCCCGGCACGCTCGTCATCGATTGTTCCACCATCGACATCGAGTCCGCGCGCCGCGCGCACGAAATGGCCGCAACCGCCAAGATGCTGTCGCTCGACGCGCCCGTGTCCGGCGGCACGGTTGGCGCGGAGGCCGGAACGCTGGCCCTCATGGTCGGTGGCACGAAGGAGGCCTTCGATCGCGGCAAGCCAATCCTCGAAGGCGTCGGCAAGCGTATCGTTCACTGCGGCGATCCAGGCGCAGGCCAGGCCGCCAAGATCTGCAACAACATGATGCTGGCTGTGGCCATGCTCGGTGCCTGTGAAGGCTTTAATCTGGCCGACAAGCTCGGCCTGTCGCGCCAGGCACTGTTCGACGTGGTGTCCGCGTCCTCCGGCCAGAGCTGGGCCGTCACCACCTACTGCCCGGTGCCCGGCATCGTCCCCACATCGCCCGCCAACAATGACTACAAGCCGGGCTTCGCTGCCGGTCTCATGCTGAAAGATCTCAAGCTGGCCCAGGAAGCCGCCCGCAGCACGGGTGCCGCCACCCCACTCGGGGCGGAAGCCGCGCAGCTGTTCCAGATGTTCGTCAGTGCCGGCAATGCGGGCCAGGACTTCTCAGGCATCATTAAATACCTACGTGGCGCCGCCAACTGACCCCACCACAAGGATCGCTATCATGCCCGTCGTCACTTACTACATGAGCGTCACCTCGCCGTGGACCTATCTCGGGAGCGCGCGTTTCGCGGATATCGCGCGCAAGCACGGCCACAACGTCGACAT
Source organism: Hyphomicrobiaceae bacterium (assembly GCA_046154585.1). Classification (GTDB taxonomy): domain Bacteria; phylum Pseudomonadota; class Alphaproteobacteria; order Rhizobiales; family Hyphomicrobiaceae; genus CADEFX01. The sequence continues at coordinate 17,514 of JBJXDX010000002.1, forward strand.
CAAGCCGGCGCGGTTCGGCGAGGTGTTCGCAAGGACAGGCGGCCTGCCGCTGCCCAAGCGCAGCCCGGAGCGCCGCGCCTATCGCCTCATGGACATGAAGCGTTGGCGCGACCATCTCGGCATTTCGGTCAACCTCGAGCCCAAGCACTTCCCCACTGATGACAACCCTGCATCGCGACTTGTGATTGCCGCCAAGCTCGCTGGTAAGGATGCACATGCCCTCGCCACCGAGATCGGCAAGGCGCTGTGGGAAAACGAGCAGAACATCACCGAGACCCCGGTGCTGGAGACCTGCGCCCGTAACGTCGGGCTCGACGCCGCTGCCATCCTCAAGGCTGGTCCACCCGAGGCCGAGCTGAACGCGCTGCACGATACCTACACCGCCGAAGCCATTTCGCGTGGCGTCTTCGGCGCCCCAAGCTACGTGCTCGAATCCGGCGAAATCTTCTGGGGCCAGGACCGTCTCGACTTCCTCGATCGCGCGCTGGCGAGCAAATAACGACTCACGCCGGCAGAGCGATCTCGCGCTCCAGGAACCGGCTCACCGCCTCGGGCGCGACATCGCGCGTCACGAACGCCTGGCCGATGCCGCGCACCAGGATCAACGTCAGTTGGCCTTGCCGTACCTTCTTGTCCTGGCGCATCAGCGCGAACAGGGCCGCTGCGTCAGGCTTGCCCGGCCCCGCGATGTGCGCCACGCGCGTCGGCAGCCCGACGGTCTTCAGATGCGCTTCGACCCGCTGCGCCGTTCCCGCTGCACACAACCCCAGCTCCTCCGAGAAGCGGAACGCCTGCGCCATGCCGATGGCAATCGCCTCGCCATGCAGCAGCCGTGATGAGAATCCGGCCCAGGCTTCCAGCGCATGCCCGAACGTGTGCCCGAGATTCAGCAGCATGCGGTCGCCGGTCTCGGTCTCGTCGCGCACGACGATATCGGACTTGGCCTGCACGCTGGTCTCGATCGCGCGTGTCAGTGTCGACGGATCGTTGCCGAACACGCTGCGCCAGTTCTGGTCGAGCCACCCGAAGAACGGCGCGTCGCCGAGCAGCCCATATTTCACCACCTCGGCATAGCCCGCGCGCATCTCCCGCGCCGGCAGCGTGGACAGCGCCTCCGTGTCCGCCAGCACCAGCGACGGCTGATGAAATGCGCCGATCAGGTTCTTGCCCTGCCGCGTATTGATGCCGGTCTTGCCGCCCACCGAGCTGTCGACCTGCGCCAGCAGTGTCGTCGGCACCTGCACGAAACGGATGCCGCGCCGCAGGATGGCCGCCGCAAAGCCCGCCAGATCGCCCATGACGCCGCCGCCGAGCGCAACCACGAGATCGCCGCGCTCCAGTCCCATCTCCAGCAGCCGCTCCGATAGCGCCGCCACCTCGGCGAAGCTCTTGGTCGCCTCGCCCGGCGTCAGGATCACGGTCCCGGCGATCCGGTCCGCCGCGAAGCCCTTTTCCAGCGTGCCGAGATGATGTTTCGCCACCGTCTCATCGGTCACGATCCCGCAGCGCGCGGTCGGATAGCGCTCCGCAATCAGCGCTCCCGCCCGGGCGACGAGCCCCGGCCCGATCAGTACGTCATAAGCCCGGTCGCCCAGCGGTACAGGTACGCGCTGCACGCCGTCTTCGTGGCTCTTGCCCATTGTCGAAGCCACGCGCTTATCCTTCCTTGGCGACAACGCCGCCTCTGTTCGTCAGTACTGGAGACTGGGCCAGCATATGCACGATCTCGCCGACGATGACATCGTGCGCCACCTCACGGCTGTCGACTGTCAGATCGGCCTCCGCATACACGGGATACCGGCTCTCCATCAGCTGGCGCATCACGGCCTCCGGGTCCTTCTGCTTCAACAGCGGACGGTTGTCGCGCTTGGCCACGCGGCGCATCAGCACCGGCAGCTCGGCCTTGAGCCAGATCGAAATGGCGGACTGGCGGATATTGGCGCGCGTATCCACATTCATGAACGCACCGCCGCCGGTGGCCAGCACCTGCGGTCCGCACCCGAGCAGCCGCTGAATGACCTTGCGTTCGCCTTCGCGGAAGGACGCCTCGCCGTGCTCGGCGAAAATGTCGGGAATGGAGCGGCCGGCCGCCCGCTCGATTTCATCGTCGGCATCGATGAACGGCAGCTCGAGCCGCGCCGCGAGGCGCCGCCCGATGGAGGATTTGCCGCACCCCATCAGCCCCACCAGCACGATCGACCGGCGGCCGATCCCGGTGCGCACGGCCTGCACCTCGGCCGTGTCGTTCTCGGGCTTGTTTTTCTTCCAGCCGAATCGAATCATCTGGACATCCAGGGCACATGGTAGCGCCCGCGCCGTTCGGTCAGCAGTATCGGGCGCTGGGATTGCGTCACAATAGATTGCCAAGTCAAGTGGTTGGAACGTCCTCCCCAACCTAAGGGCCATGCGCCGATGCGCAGTCTTGGCAGGGCGTTGCATCGGGCCATAATGCCGGCAATCAGTAAGGTTACCACACGTCACCAAAGGCTCCAGCATGCCAAGCCTTTTCCGATTTCTTGCTGTCGTAGGCCTCCTGGTGGCGGCAACCGTGGGCGGCCTGTATGTGCTGTCGGAATATTTCGAGCCTGAGCAGCGTGAGATCTCGCGTCCCGTGCAGGGTGTGAAAATCCGCAAATAGCTAGTGTCCCGATTCCGAAGTTCGCCTGATCTCGATGCTAGGTCCGGGAGCGAACTTCGGAATCCAAAAGGACACTAGATTCATGGTCTTGCTAGTGTGATTCAGATCGAGAAATTCGCTCGAGATATGGGCAAATGGCGGCGAATTTCTCGATCATCACACTAGAGTAGGATCGGTGCGGTTGAATCGCCTCACCTGTGCGTGCGGGGTGCCTCGGGCCCGCGGGGGTGCGAACGGAGGGTACCTGTCAGCCCATGTCGAACGATCGATTGAGCGCACTCCACCGCGCCCTGTCCTGGCCGATCGCCAAGCGATCGCTCCTGACGATGCTGATCGTCGGGAGCTTCCTGAACCTCATCAACCAGGGCGACGCGCTGATGCGGCCGGATGCGATCAACTGGTGGAAGGTTCTGCTGACGTACTGCGTGCCGTTCTGCGTGGCGACGTTCGGCGCCTATTCGGCGTATCGGCCGGCCGCTTCCAAAACGAGGATGTAGTCAGCCACGCCGCCGTGCGCGGCCTCAGGTCGAGCCATTCCGTTCGCGCCGACGAATGTCTCGAAAGCGACGCTCCAGCGATGCTGACAGGCGTCATCCGTTCACGCTATTTCGTAGCCAGAGTGGCCACTCTATTCGGAGGCGAAACCGAGCATGGCAAATCCGGCCCATCCCGCAGCCGGAACATTGCGCTGATCACGCGCTGCGAGCATAGCGGCGCGAAGGGCGACCTCGGGAGGCCGATTGTCCTTGACCATGCGCGCGACGAAGTCGGCCATGAGCTCCTTGGTCCACTCATCGCCGATATCCCACAAGGACGTAACGACCTGACCTGCACCGGCCTTGAGCCATCCGCGCGCAAGGCCGAATGTTCCTCCTTCGAAGGCCTTGCCCAACCCCGTTTGGCAGGCGCTCATGACAACCAAAGGCTGGCGTTCGTGGCGCTGCGCGGCAATCTCCTTCACGTGCAAGCGCCCGCCGCTCAGAAGAAGGAAGCTGCGTACGAGCGGATCGGATGCGTCGGCGATCCCGTGCGTTGCGAAATAGATCATCCCGTGGTTTGGTCTGCGCAAAACCCGCTCGACGGTTTCAACGGCCGCGTCTGGGCCTAGCAATGTTTCGCCGGGCATTCTTGCCAGGAGGGACGTCACCGATAGCGCCTCGTCACGAGCTCCCGGCAACGGATCCCACAGCAACTCGTCGCTGCTCGAATCGGGGTCGCCCACAATCAATCGAGCCAGGGTAGCGTCACTGAAGCGACGAGACCAAATATCGCGCGCGAGCGGACTCACAAGCTCATCGATACCGGTCAAGACGACAACGCTCGCAATATCGATGAGGACCCGTCCGTCTATGGACAGCGCCGCGAATGGAACCGTGCTGAAGTCAGCGGCCGGCAGCACCAGGAGACGTTCGGTACGGCTCTCAACAAGCTCGCGCCGCGCGGATGCTGGCAACAGCAGGGCGCTTATCGCGTCCAGGTTGGACACGCCGGTCGCGACCGGCACCTGAGTCTCGGTTGGAATGCTCGAGGTTTGCGCTGGGTGTCCGCGTGGCTTGGGCGATCGGGCCAGCGCGATGCGCGTGACGCCAAGCACGTTTCGCGCGTTCTCAGCAAAGCCGCCCAGCGGCACGCGACTTGACCGCGCGATGGGCACCGTTTCGGCGGCGACAATGCCTTGCGGCGTGACGAGCCATACGCACAGCATGGGCTGTTCGCGAGAGATTCCGACATCGTAGATGAGGACACTGGTGCGAAGGGTGGTGGCATCCGCGCGCAACCGCTGTGTTATGCGGGCAAGGAGTTGCGCGGCCGTAACTTGACGAGTCTTGAGCCTCGCGGTGCGGAGGCGATCGCCATAGTACCACCCGGTTTCTGCCTTCGTATCAGACCCAAGGCGAAAGAGTTCCTGCCGAATAAGGGCCTGCCGCAGACTCTCGGCATCGCCACGCGACGCCTTGCACGCATAGTCGATAGGTTGACCACGCCAATCGCGCGATCGAAATGTTGCAGAGCCTTCCTGTGCCGCTGCGACGTTCGCCAGGAGCAGGACTGCGAAGGCAGCTATAGTCAGGCTCGTGCCGAAGCGGCGCCTCATAATTGCCTCCCCAAGATAGCCAGCGCTGGATGATGCTATCTTCACCGGGGCCTCAAGCCCTGCCGCGCGACTGCTTCACGGCGCGCAGATCGAAGGCCGCGGGATGCTGGCGTGGATCGGCGTCGCCGAAGATCGCCGACTTGCGCAGCTTCTGGCTGTAGGTGGTCGGAAGGTCGGGGAGGAAGATGACCCAGCCGGGCACCTTGAAGTAGGCGAGCCGTTCCAGACTAAGGCGAACGAGGCGGTCGGCAGTCGTGGCATCGGCCGGCGCGTCGCCCTTCAGGACGATGCAGGCGCAGACCTCCTCGTCGCGCAGCTCATCGGCAATGGGGATGACGGCAACCTGCTCGATGGCGGCATCGGTGCGCAGCACGGCCTCGATCTCGGCGGCAGAGATGTTCTGGCCGCTGCGGCGGATCATGTGCTTCTTGCGATCGACGAAGACGAGGCCGGCGGGCGTCTCCATCAGCAGGTCGCCGGTGCGGAACCAGCCGCCCTTCCAGCTTTCCTCGGTGGTGGCGGGATCGCGGAAATATTCCTTCAGCAAGCCGCGGCGTGGGTCGGGTCCGGTGCGGCGCACCTGCGCCTCGCCGGGCGTGCCGGGCGCAACGGGCTTGTCGTCGTCATCGACGAGGCGATAGTCCATGCCCGACATGGCGCGGCCGACGGAGCGGGTCTTGCCGTCGCGCGCCGTCTCGACGTCGAACGAGCAGACGCCGATCTCGGACATGCCGTAGATCTCGATGAGCGTGACGCCGAAACGTTCCTCGAAAGCGATGCGCTGGATGGGATCGACGCCGGCGCCGACACCGAAGCGCACGCGGTGCTGGCGGTCAATGGGATCGAGGGGCCGTGCGAGCAGCACCGGCGGAATGATGCCGAGGTAGTGGACCATGGTGGATTCGGTGGCGATCAGATCCTGCCACCAGCTCGAGGGATGGAAGCGGTCGGCGAAGATCATGCAGTTGCTGGACAGAATCATCGCCGGGTTCGAGATGGCGAGGCCGTTGGCGTAGAACAGCGGCAGCGGGTTGTAGAGCCGCTCCTGCTCCGGCACGATGGTCATGGTGCCGCCGGCGCCGAGATAGCGCTCGGCGGCGAAGAAGAAGTACTCGTTGGAGATGATGCAGCCCTTGGGCATCCCCGTGGTGCCGGACGTATACATGAGCACGCTTTCCGACTCGCGGCCGGGCGGGGTGCTGCGGGGGGGCCGCGTCACGCGCGGTACGGCCTCGGCAAACCGCGCTTCATCGACGATGGGGATGGCGCGGCCGAGAGCCGTCACGCCGGACTGGATGTTGGCGATGTGCTCGGCCAGCGTCACGATGAGATCGACCTCGGAGTGGCCGAGGATGTAGGCCAGGTCGTCGCTGCGGAACTCGGGGTTGAGCGGCACGGCCCAACAGCCCAGCGCGTTGAGCGCGAGGAAGTGCAGCATGAAGGCCGGGCGGTTCTCCAGCATGATGGCGACGCGATGCCCGTGGCCATAGCCGGCGGCGGCATACGCCCCGGTGAGACGCGTGACGCGCTCGGCCATCTCGCCGTAGCTCCACAGCATGCCCTCGGGGTCGTAGGGCCTGGAGGGGCGCGGGGGCACGCCAAAGCACGGCAGATGAGGCTTGCGCGCTGCGGTGTGCGCCACCGACTGCCACAGCGTATCGGTGTCCCAGATCGAGCTCATGGGGCGCTCCCGGACTTAGGGGAAACGGGCCGGAACAGCACGAGGCCGTCCGCGGCGCGATCGAACACGGGCTCGACCTGCATGCCGATCTTCAGATCCTCGGCCGATGCCCCGATGATGTTGGTGATGAACTGCACGCCGGGCGCATCGGCGAACGTGACGAGGCCGACGGTGTAGGGCAACTGATCCGCGTACTTTGCGTCGAAAGCGTGCTGCACGCTCGTGAAGCTGAAGAGCTCGCCGCGGCCGGATACGGCCTGCCAGCGGATGTCGGCGCTGCGGCAGTGCGGGCAGAGCGGCATCGGGTACCAGTGGAAACGCGTGCAGACGCCGCAGCGCGGGAAGCTCAGAACGCCACGGCGGGCGCTATCGAAGAAGCCGGCGAATTCAGGGTTCGGGGGCTCGCTCATCTCGCATCCTTGCCGAGCAGGAGGACGCCGTAGTCCGGATTGGACAGGCCGCCGACGAGGCCGACGCGCGCGTCCTTCACCTGCCCCTTGCCGGACTCGCCGCGAAGCTGGCGCACGGCCTCGATGACGTGCTCGACGCCCAGCAGATAACTGTGCGACAGCAACCCGCCGTGCGTGTTGATGGGCAAGCCGCCGTCGATGCCGATGCCCTTCTCGCGAATGAAGGCGGCGCCCTCGCCGCGCTTGCAGAAGCCGGTCTCCTCGAGTTGCAGGAGACAGGACATGGTGAAGCAGTCGTAGAGCTCGGCGAAGTCGATGTCGGCGTGGATGAGGCCGGCCTGGCCCAACGCGCGCTCGGCGGCCGCCTTGGCGCCGGGGATGCGCATCATGCCGCCGGGCTGGGTGAACGCGTCGTCGCCGTTGACGGGCTCGCTGCCGAAGCCGGTGCCGAGCACGCGGACCGGCGGCTTGGGCAGGTCGCGGGCGCGTTCCAGGCTCGTCATGACGAAAGCGCCGGCGCCGTCGGTGATGAGGCAGCAGTCGGGGACGCGCAGCGGATCAGACACCATGCGGGCGGCGAAGTAGTCGTCGTAGGTCATGGGCTTCGTCGCCTGCGAGCGCGGATTGAGGAGCGCGCTCTGCCGCTGCGTGACGGCGATAGTGGCCAGATCGCGCTCGGTCAGGCCGTACTCGTGCATGTAGCGGCGCGCCCACAGCGCGAAGTATGACGGCTGGGCGTTGAAGCCGTAGGGTTTCTCGAAGGCCATCTTGCCGGCGTAGAGGTCGTGGAAGCCGTAGGGGCCGGAGGCGCGCGTGCCCCAGTCCACGCCGAAGTAGTAGACGACGACCTTGGCAAGGCCGCTCGAGATGGCGAGCTGCGCAAGCTGTGGCGCACAGGCCGAGCCGGCACCGCCGTAGGACATGCCGCCGTCGTAGCGGCGGTCGATGCCGAACTGGGCGGCGACGAAGTCGCGCGGCACGGTGGTGGGCATCACCAGGCCGTCGCTGAGGACGCCGTCGACGTCGGACGGCTTCAGGCCCGCGTCATCGAGGGCGTTGGCCACTGCCTCGACCACGAGTGCGCGCAAGTTCTTCTCGGAGCGGCGCACGTTTGGGGTTTCTCCGACCCCGACAATTGCGATAGGCGTCATTCCCCACCCGGTGTCTTGTTGGCGCCGGCGCCGTTGCTGGCCGGCCGCAGCGGGAGACTAGAGCGCGATTGCTTCGCATGGAAGCGCTCCGATCATGCCTCAGTTTGCCGTCGTCATCCTCGAGCGAAAGCTCCTTATCTAAGGTGTCTTCGGCGGGTGTCGTGCGAAGCACGCTTCCGGCATAATCGCTGGGTCCCCGGGATCATGCTGGAAGCATGTCTTCGACATGATGCGCTTCGCGCACGCGCCCCGAGGATGACGGAAGTGCGCTTACTGGGTCTTCTTGGCCTCGGCGAGAGATTTTTCCGCCGACTCGCGGGCGGAGCGCTCCTGCGCGGCCTCGGCGCGCACTTGCTCGACCGTGCGCTCGGCATTGGCCTTGCCCTCGAGCGCCTGCCTGGCCTGCTCGCTCGCCGCCTTGACGGCGGTTTCCGCCGACGCCTTCACCTGTGCAAGCTCGTCGCGTGCCGACTTGAGCGCGGCTTCAGCGGATGTCTTCATCTGCGCGATCTCGTCGCGCGCCGATTTGAGGGCCGCTTCGGTCTGGTCGGCAAGCGTGCGAACCTTGGCCCCCTCCTCCTTCGCAGCCTTTAGGGCCGCCTCGGCCTGTGTGGCGAGCTTTTCAGCCTGGGCGCGTCCTGCAACAGCGGCCTCCGTCCGATGCCAGGCGTCGTTTGCCTTGGTATTGAAGATCAGGGCGGTGACGACGGCCGCAACGGCAAGTATGGCGAACACGACTGCGAGAACCGTGCGGTTCATCCTGGGCCTCCCTGCTTGCTCTGGCCGAAGTGTAGAGCGGGCGCAGGCGAGTTCCAATGGCGATCGGACATGCCGTGCGAGGGCGATGTCGGCAATCGGACGACGTGGTTAGGATTGGCGCCTTGCCGATGCTAGTGTCCCAATTCCGAAGTTCGCCTGATCTCGATGCTAGGTCTGGGAGCGAACTTCGAAATCAAAAGGGACACCAGAATCATAAACTTGCTCGTGTGATTCAGATCGAGAAATTCGCTCCAGGATGTGCGGTAAATGCCGGCGAATTTCTCGATCATCACACTAGGCGACTATGGGCCAGGCGCGGAACCACCCGGCTCGATCTTGTCCAGATCGCGCGCAGACACAATGATCAGCCGACCGCCGACCGTGTCCTGACATGTGACCTGGCCGGCTTCGAGCAGTTCGACAACTGTCAGAACTCGGCCGTCGGCAGCGAGGCGCACGCGGTCGCCGATGTGGAACATGGCGCCCTCCTCGCGTTCATCGAGGCGGCACAGGAGATCGATGAACCGCCAGGGCAGACGCTGCTGGACGATCTTGTTGCGGCGGGTGCGCAGGCCTTCCCCGAGGCGGCGCAGGGTTAAGTTGACGGGGAGTGCCATGACGGATCCTGGGGGTGTGACTTTCGCGCAAACCGTAAACGCGACCCCGAGGCGATCGTTCCAGTGGGGGAAACGGCGGCCTGGTTTTTGTTGTGGGAACGGTTAGCGGCCGGGAAATGTGGGTTGCGTGGGTGGACCTACGCTGGCCGTGCTTCGCACTTGTGGAGGGGTCGTGCTCCGCGCTCACATCATCCGTGCTCCGCACGTCCATCGCCCCCTGCTCCTCACGTTTATGGTGCCGTGCTCCGCACGTCCATTGTGCCGTGCTCCGCACGAGACTCTGGGTCCCGGGTCGCGCGCGGGAATTGATGCCGTGTGCCCTGGCTGCAATTTCGGCCCGCGCTTGCCCGGGATGACATCGGGGGTAGGGCACGGCCGCGCCACACATTCAGCGTCATCGTCGGACTTGGTCCGAGGATCAGCGAACGGCGAGAGCGGCGCTTGATTGGACGTCTCCTGGGTGCTGCTATCGATCAATCGCTTCCGGACTCGTTGAGTCATGCGTCCTCGGGACGAGCCCGAGGATGACACCTTTGGGTGGGTATAGGCTCTGCTACCAGCACTTTGCCATGCGGCCAGCGATCCGCGTCATGCCGTCTTGACTTGGGCGGGCATGGCTTTGCCGAAGCGGTCGGTGAAGGCAGCGGTGTCGATTTCGGCGAGTTGGAGGTGGCCGCTCATGACCTCGGCCTTCCAGGCATCGTTGGCGGTGTGACGAGCCTGGAACTCGGGCATCACTTCCTTGGCGAACAGCTCGAGGGACTCGCAGATGTGCTCGTGCGAATTCTTGCCAGCCTGGTTCAGCAGAATGACCTGATCGATGTGCGAGGTCTCGAACTTGGCGAGCTTGCGGCGGATGGTGTCGGGCGAGCCGATGAGACCGCTGCGCAGCGCGGCTTCCTGCGCGTGCGGGTTGGCGCGCTTCCAGGCATTGTACTCGTCCCACATGTTGACGGCGCCGGGGGCGGGACGCTGGCGGTTGCTCGAGGCGCCGTAGAAGCGCAGCGCGAACTGGAAGAAGGTGGCGCCGTCGGCGCGTGCGCGGGCTTCCTCATCGGTCTTGCAGCACATGAAGAAGCTGACGAGCGCGATGTTGGGGTTGATCGTGTAGTCGGCGAGCTTCTTCAGGCGCTTGGTGATGGCGTTGTAATAGGCGTGCACCCAGGCGTGCGCGGCATCCGCACTGACGAACTGGAAGCCCAACGCACCCATGCCGCAGCGTCCGGCGCGCTCGATGGTCTCGAGCTGCGAGCAGGCCATCCAGATGGGCGGATGCGGCTTCTGCAGGGGCTTGGGGACGACGTTGCGCAGGGGGATGTCGAAATATTTGCCGTGGTGCTCCGAGCCGCCGTCCTTGAACATGGGGAAGATGGCCTGCACGGCCTCGTCGAAGACGTCGCGCTTGTCCTCCATGGAGCGGGCGAAGGGCTCGAGCTCGGTGATGGAGGCGCTCTCGCCCATGCCGAACTCGCAGCGGCCGTTACTGAGCAGATCGAGCACGGAGACGCGCTCGGCGACGCGCACGGGGTGGTTGGTGGTGAGCTGCAGGATGCCGTGGCCGAGGCGGATGTTCCGGGTGCGCTGGCTGGCGGCGGCGAGAAAGGATTCCGGCGAAGGACAATGCGAGTATTCTTCGAGGAAGTGGTGCTCGACCATCCAGGCGTAGTCGTAGCCGCAGCGGTCGGCGAGCTCGACTTGCGACAACGCGTTCTGGAACAGGTTGTATTCGCTGTGCGCCTCCCACGGGCGCGGCAATTGCAGCTCGTAGAAGATGCCGAATTTCACGGGGAGGCCTCCACTATACCTGGCGCGAGATTGCCGATGCGATCGCGCTCATTTTTGACAGTATCGACACGTACCGGCGCGGGAAGCGCCTTGCAAGCGGGCAAACTATATCGGCGGGGAGGACGCGCCGTCCAGGTCGAGGCGCAAATCCAACACTGCGTCATCCTCGAGACGGCGAGCGCATTCCTTCTGGCATGCCTCCGGCATGACGCGCGAGCCGTCTCGGGGATCTAGCGCAAAGAATGCCGAAGGCTCAATATCTAAGGTGTCTTCGACGAGTGTCGTGCGAAGCACGCCTCCGGCATGACTCGCTGGGTCCCCGCGCTTCGATGCGCCTGCGGCGCACTGGCGCGAGGATGACGAAGTGTGGATGTCAGCCCCCGTAGCGCAAGATGGCGGCGAGATGCGCGCGGCCGGGGATGTCGTCCTTGCGGACGGCGAGCACGCGCGCGCCGGTGAGCAGCGCGCGTCCGGCGATCTCGTCGACGATGCCGTAGGTGCGTGCGCCGGCGCCGTCGGCGAAGGTGACGCGGCCGTCGGCCTCATCCACGGTGCCGGGAATGACCTCATCGATGTCGAACATGAGCTGCTCGATCGCTCCGTAGGTTGCCGCCCGCGCCGCATCGGAGATGTCGGCAGTGGCGCGGCCTTGTCCTTTGCGGTCCTCGAACAGCGTGCGAAACGTCCCGAGGTCTTGCGCATAGCGCTTGTCCAGGATCGGCCGGGCCGCAGCCGCCAGCTCGGCGCTGCTCATGCGGTCGGGACTGTTGGAAATGCGCTCATCGACGAGCCCTGGATAGGTGTTGACCGAGCGAAAAATCGACGCCAGCGGCTCGGTGGCGGCGAGCACGAGCGGCGTGTCGCGGCCGGCCAGAACGGGGCGCAAGGCGGCATCGACCTGGCGTGCGTACTTTCGCAGCAGAATCTTCTCGCCTTCCCCGCTGCGGCCGCTGGTCCGGCGCGAGCGCTTGTCGTTGGCCTCGCGCTTCACGGTATCGGCGCCGCTGTCGGGAAGAGCCGGGACCTTGATCTCCTGCGCCGGCAGATCGGCGAAGGCCTCGACCAGGCGCACGTCCTTTTCCGACAGCGCCAGCACGAAAGCCTCGTCCGGGAAGGCGATGGCGCGGAGCAGCGGCTTCAAGTGAAAGCGATCCGACACCTCGGCCATGGCGGTGAGCCGATGCGGGAGGCGAAATGTGCGCATGGTGTCGGGGGTCACAAGCACTGCGAGGCTGACCGCCTGGTATTTCCAGAACTCATCGTCGGCCGCGAGATCAGCGAGCTGCTCCTCGATGCCGGCCAGGCGGCGTTTGTCGAACCCGACAGCGGTGAGCTGCGCCAAGGCGGACTTAGTCAGATTCTTCAGCTCGATGCGGCTCGCCGCCGTGTCCTGCGTGACGGGCGTGGTCGGCAGGTAGATGGAGACGCACGCATCGGCGCGCGTGGAAGCGAGCGCCTTGAACTCGGGAAGCGTCGGGATGTCGACATAGAGCATGGAAGGCTCCTTCGGGCGGATCGCGGTGGGAAACGATAGTCCTGCCGCGTTTGAGCAGGGAGGCTGCAGCGTATCATGGTTAGCTTCGCGCCAACGCGTTGCATGTGCTCGACCGAAGGCAGGGCGTCACCCGGTGTCAGCTCAGGACATTTATGTAGCCGTATGTCTTCGACGATTGTCGTGCGGCGTTAGCTTCGCATGCGGACACCCTCCCCTTGACGGGGAGGGTCGCCCTCAACGCAGGTGAGGGCGGGGTGGGGTGACGCCACAAGCGCAACGCCTGTTGCGTCTCCCCACCCCTAACCCCTCCCCGCTGGGGAGGGGAATACAAGGCGCGAAGGTGCGAACCGGACAGCGATTAGGCGCGTCAACAACACGGCCAGCGAAACGTGCGCTGGCTGGAGGCTCATGGCCCTCGACACAGGCGCCGGCAGCGTGACACCCTTGGCCCATGAGTGGCCTATGGGGAGTCACATGAGCGAGCCCGAGATCTTCGAGCTGGGACCATTGCAGCTCCAGCGCGGGCTGACGCTGCCGCGCGCGTTCCTCGCCTACAAGACCTACGGCACGCTCGCCGCCGACAAAAGCAACGCCGTGCTCTATCCCACCTCGTACGGCGCGCATCACACGGACATCGATTGGCTGATCGGGACGGGGCGCATCCTCGATCCGGCGCGATACTTCATTGTCATCCCCAATCAGTTCGGCAACGGGCTGTCGACGTCGCCGAGCAACCTGGCGGAGCCGTTCGGGCTCGGGCGCAATCCGCCCTTCACGCACTGGGACAATGTGCAGGCGCAGCGGCGGCTGCTGGAGGAGAAGTTCGGCATCACCAGGCTGAAGCTCGTCTACGGCTGGTCCATGGGCGGGCAGCAGGCGCTGCACTGGGGCGCGATCTTCCCCGACAAGGTGGAGCGCATCTGCGCGCTGTGCACATCGGCGCGCACGTCGCCGCACAACAAGGTGTTCCTGGAGGGCATTCGCGCGACGCTGACGGCCGATGGGGCGTGGCGGGACGGGCGCTTCATCGAGCGGCCGGTGCGGGCGCTGCGCGCGTTCGCGCGCGTGTATGCGGGCTGGGCCATGAGCCAGGCGTTCTACCGCGAACGGTTGTGGGAGACGGCGGGCTTCGCCTCGTTGGACGACTACCTGGTGCGCGCGTGGGAGGGCAATTTCCTGCGCCGCCAAGGCGAGGACCTGCTGTCGATGATCGAGACTTGGTATCATTCCGACATCTCGGACAATGCGATCTACGGCGGCGATCTCGCAAAGGCGCTCGGCAGCATCAGCGCGCGCAGCATCATCATGCCGTCGACGACGGACCTTTATTTCACGGCGGAGAATAGCGAGGCCGAGACGCGGATGATGCCCAACGCGGAGTTCCGGCCGATCCGCTCGATCTGGGGCCATCGCGCGGGCAATCCGATCCAGAATGCGGAAGATGAGGCGTTCATCCGCGCGGCGGTGCAGGAGCTGCTGGCGCGGTGAGGCGTTTGATTGGAACAAGGACACAATAAGGAGGAAGCGATGCAGGGAGGATTGGAGGGCCGTACGGCGCTGGTGACGGGCGCGGCGGGCGGCATCGGCACGGAGCTGACGCGCGCGCTGCTGAAGGCCGGGGCTTCGGTCACGGCGAGCGACGTCTCGGAAAAGAGCCTGTTTGCGCTGAACGAGAAGATGACCGCGGAGGGCCTGGCGGGACGGCTCCTGTGCCACGCCTTCGACGTGTCGGACAACACGGCGTGCGTGGCGGCGGTGGCGGCGACAGCGGAGCGGTTCGGCGGGCTCGACATTCTCGTCAACAACGCCGGCCTCGGCATGAGCGCGATCCGCGACGATCACTTCGTCAACCTGGTGGGCATCGAGGAGATCGAGCCGGAGGTGTGGGACCGCTTCGTGCGCACCAACCTGAGCGGTGCGTGGTACCTGACGCGGGCGGCCGTGCCCGGCATGAAGCGCAAGGGCTGGGGCCGCATCGTCACGGTGACGACCAGCATGTTCACGATGCTGCGCGGCAAGTTTCATCCCTACGGGCCGTCGAAGGCGGCGCTGGAGGCGATGTCGGCGGGACATGCGCAGGAGTTCGCCGGCGACGGCATCACGGTCAACGTCATCGTGCCGGGCGGGCCCACCGATACGGCGATGGTGCCGGCGAGCTCGGGGCTGAAGCGCGAGGACCTGATCAAGCCGGTGCAGATGACGTATCCGCTGCTGTGGCTGTGCTCGACGGCAGCCGACGGCGCTACGGGCAAGCGCTACGTGGCGGCACACTGGGCCGAGCATGCAGCGGTGGAGGTGGCGCGGGCGGCGTCGGAAGCGCCGATCGGGTGGCCGGGCTTGGCGGCGGCGCCGGTGTGGCCGGGGGGCAAGCCGAAGGCTTGAAGTGTGTGCGAGGAGAGGCGTCGTGGCCGATACTCGGCCCCTCCTCCGTCACGGCCGCGCAGGCGGCCGTCTACGTGGCTCAACGAAGCGTGAGCACTCGAGTGCACGGAAGGCGGTGATCGGGCAAGGCTCGGCATTGATCGGACCGCACGTGGATGGCCGTGCTCTGTTCCCGCACGCCTCCGGCATGACGCGGCCATGACGATGAGAGTGGGGGACTCTGGGTCCCGGGTCGCGCGCAGGAGCAGCGCTCTGAGCCCTCACGACTGCCTCGGCCTGCGCTTGCCCGGGATGACAATGCGGGCGGCGGCGGTGCCTTCGCGCGAGACAAGCGCACCGGTGCGCTTGCGACTCACGCCGGCGCATCGATGACGGAGACGTGGGCGGCGACGACTTTCCAGCCGGCGGGCGTGCGCAGCGCGGCTCCGCCGCGACCATGCGAAGCGCGGCTCCGCCGCGACACGTGACTCGCGCTCAGAGACATGGGAGCGCAGCGCAGGAGTTGCGCCTCGGATAAGGGGGATGCAATCCGCTCGGCCTGCGATATGTCCCCGCTGAACGCAAAAATGGGCTAAGGTCTCGCGATGCCCGATCTGGCGGGCAGCCACGTCGCCCGTCCCAGACACGGAGATCACGACGATGGCCAACCGCGGCGAGCTTCCTGTCAAAAAATCCAAGCTGCCAACGGCGACATGGGTCTACGCGGCCTTTGCGCTCGCGTTGGGCGTCATGGCGTGGGGCTTCTGGCTGATCGACTACAGCCGGTCCGGCTAGAGCGCGATCGTTTCGCATGGAGGCACACGCTACCATGCGAAAAGCGCTCTGAATTCCCAGGTCTCTGCAGCGAACCAAACGCTAGCGGCGAGACGTCTGCACCGCATGGAGCGGCTTGCCGGTCGCAATGTGATCGGCGTTTTCCGCCTGGATCCGGCGGATCTGCTTGCGCGTCCGATCATGGCTCAAGCGCATCTTCGCAGATCGTGAGCAGACATTTTTCGAAGGTTTCGAACCTTCCGACATGCGCCTGATAGCCATCGGCATTCAACCTTCATGTTCTGCAAGGTGGGGAACGCGCTCGGGTTCACGGCGCGTCGACGGCTTGTGGCTTATGAAATAGAGCAGGATTCACGTTTCGTCCGAGGCGCCTCGTTTAAGGCAAGGTGATTCAATCCGAAACGATCCTGCTCTAGCATATGGCTGCTCCCCGAGGCCAAACAAGGGCGGGCAGGCAAATGAGCTTTGGACAACCACGCCCGGCCGCTCCTTTTGCGTTCAATGCTGCAGGATCTTGGAGAGGAAGCGGGTTGCGCGTTCCGAGACGGCGCCGTCGAAGAAATCGGCCGTCGGGCGGTCCTCGACGATCTCGCCCATGTCCATGAAGACGACCCGGTGCGCGACGCGGCGGGCGAAGCCCATTTCATGGGTGACGACAATCATGGTCATGCCGTCCTCGGCGAGCTTGATCATGACATCGAGCACCTCGGTGATCATCTCGGGGTCGAGGGCCGAGGTCGGCTCGTCGAACAGCATGGCGATGGGGTTCATGGCCAAGGCGCGGGCGATGGCGACCCGCTGCTGCTGCCCGCCGGAGAGCTGGGCCGGGTATTTGACGGCATGATCGCTCAAGTCGACGCGGGCGAGCAGCGCCCGTGCCGATGCTTCCGCTTCCGCCTTGTCGCGCTTGGCGACGTGCACCGGCGCCAGCGTGATATTTTCCAGGACGGTTTTGTGCGGATAGAGCTGGAAATCCTGGAACACCATGCCGACGCGCGCCCGCAGCTTGGGCAGGTTCGTCGCGCGATCGCCGACGGAGATGTTGTCTACTTTAATCTGGCCCTGCTGGAACGGCTCCAGGCCGTTGATGCACTTGATGAGCGTGCTCTTGCCCGAGCCGGAAGGCCCGCACACGACCACGACCTCGCCCTTGGCGATGGCCGTCGAGCAGCCGGCGAGAACGCGTGTATCGCCATACCACTTGCTGACCTGCTGGATCGTGATCATCGCGACACCTCGAGCCGGGATTTGAACCAGCCCACGAGGCGTGAGGCGGCGAAGCAGATACAGAAATAGACGCACGCCGCGAAGAGGTAGACCTCCACGATTGCCAGATCGCGTTGGGCGACGATCGCAGCCGACGTCATGAAATCATAGAGCGTCACGACATAAACCAATGAGGTGTCCTGGAACAGGATGATGGCTTGCGTCAGCATCACAGGGGTCATGTTGCGGAACGCCTGGGGCAGAACGACGTGACGCATCACCTGGGTCTGCGTCATGCCAGTCGCCATGGCGGCAGCGCGCTGGCCGCGCGGAATGCCCTGGATGCCCGCGCGAATGATCTCGCAGTAGTACGCCGCCTCGAACAGAACGAAAGCGATGAGCGCGGCATAGAACGGCCCGACCGGCCGGCCGATGACGAGCGGGACCAGGAAGTAGAACCAGAACAGCACCAGGATGAGGGGGACCGAGCGAAACGCATTGACGTAACCGGCCGCGAACCACGCGACTGGCGGCAGCGGCGACAGCCGCAGCACGGCGAGAACGGCGCCGAGCAGAATGCCGCCGCTGAGCGCAAGTGCCGTCAGGACCAGGCTGAGCTGCATGCCGTCGAACAGGATCGGCAGATTGTGCCAGATGATGCCGAAGTCGAGCTTCACTGCCGGTGTCCCATCATGGGTTTGCCTCGCGGGTCATCATTCCTTTAATCGGACTGCGGCGCTCGAACATGCGGGCCAATCCGAGGGCAACCATCGACACCGCGATGTAGATGACCGTCGCGGCGGTAAAGGCCTCGAAGCCCCGGAACGTGAAGCTTTCGATCTGGCGGCTCTGATTGGTCAGCTCGAGCACGCCGATGGTGAGTGCAATCGAGGAGTTCTTGATGATGCCGAGAAACTCCGAGGTCAGCGTGGGGACGATCAGGCGGTAGGCGATCGGCATCAGAATGTGCCTGTAGGTCTGCTGCAGCGTGAGGCCGGTTGCCAGTCCGGCCCGCGACAGTCCTTTGGCCACGCTGTCGATGCCCGAGCGCACCTGCTCGGCAATGCGCGACGCATGGTAGAAGCCGAGGCACAGCACCGCGCTGGTGAGTTCGGGATAGGGCATGTCGCGCTTCATCCAACGCCCGGCTTCGCGCGGCAGCAACTCCGGCAACACGAAAAACCACAGGAACATCTGCAGCAGCAGCGGCACATTGCGGAAGACCTCGACGTAAGCCGTGCCGATGAGCCGAAGCCAGCGGTTGGGCAGGGTACGGCAGATGCCGATCGTCGAGCCGACCGTGAAGGCGATCGCCCACGCCAGCATGGCGATCGACAGCGTCCAGCCGAGCCCCGACAGGAGCCAGCCGAAATAGGGATCGCGGAACAGGACGCCCCAGTCCCACTGATATCGTTGCATGTGAGATGCTCTTCGCCGGCGACGGGTTGCGTCCCGATGCGGGCGGCACGTCGGCCGCGCGCATCGCTTCAGACGCTTAGTCCGGCAGAGCCTGCAGCTCGAAGGCCGCCTTCAGCAACGGATTGATCGGAACGCCCAGCGGGTCGAACCATTTGGCGTAGATTTTCTCGATTTCGCCGGAGCGGAAGAGTTCCGCCAGCGTCCGATTGACCACGAGCCTATAGGCAGAGTCGTCGCGCGGAAGCATGAGGCCATAGGGTTCGTAGGACAGGTTGCGACCCACCACCTCGAGCTCGTTCTTGATGCGGGACTTGGAGATCAGCCCGTACAGCACGATGTCGTCGGAGGCATAGCCGTCGATGCGGTCGGTTTCGAGGGCGACGAGGGCTTCCGCGTGGTCCTTGAGATTGAGGATGCGGACGTCTTTGACCTTGCCGGCATCGATCAACGCTTTGACGACACGCTCGTTGGTGCTGCCCACGGACAGTCCGATCGATTTGCCCTGGAAGTCCTCGATCTCCTTGAACTTGCCGGACTTGCGGGTGAGCACGCGCGTGGCGGTGGTGAAGTAGATGGCGGAAAAGTCGATCTGATGCGTCCGCCCAAGGGTGTTGGTGGTGGACCCGCATTCGATGTTGACGGTGCCATTGACCATCAAAGGAATTCGGGTCTGCGCGTTCACCGGCAGATACTTGACCTGCAGGTCCGGCGCCTTGATGACCTTCTTGACCTCGTCCACGACCTTGGCGCACAGGTCCATGGCGTAGCCGATGGGCTGCTTCTTGTCGTCGTAGTAGGAGAATGGAATGGACGCCTCACGATGGCCAACCGTGATCGTGTTCGTCTCCTTGATCCTCTTCAATGTCCCGTAGAATTCCTGGGCGCTCGCCTGGCCCGTGAAGAGCAGGAGCCCTGCCACACACCCGGCACCGATCCGGCGCAGGCTTCTTATCGACGCGTACAGACTCATCGTGTCATATCCTCTGTTGACGGTTCAAAGGGCAGTGTCGTTTTGGATTTTCATTGGAGGGAACGGCAGAAGCGCTGGATGCGCTTCAAGCCTTCTGCCAGCTCACTCTTGGCCAGTGCGTAGGAGATGCGGAAATAGGGCGAGTGACCGAAGACGGCGCCGTGAACAGCGGCCACGCCTTCCGCCTCCAGCAGGCCCATGACGAAATCCTCGTCCGTGGCGATGCGCTTGCCTTGCGGCGTGGTGCGTCCGATCGCGCCGCCGCAGCCGGGATAGAGATAGAACGAGCCCTCGGGCTTGTGGCAGCTGAGGCCCGGAATGCGATTGAGCCATTCGACGGCGAGATCGCGGCGCTCCTGAAACGAGCGATTGTTGCGGGCCATATAGCCCTGGTCGCCGGTCAAAGCCGTCACGGCCGCGGCCTGGGCGATCGTGGACGGGCTGCCGAGGGTCTGGCTTTGCAGTGTTTCCATGGCCTGGATGATCGGGACTGGGCCGGCGGCGAAGCCGAGCCGCCAGCCGGTCATGACATAGCCCTTCGACATGCCGTTGGTGGTGATGGTGCGATCGTAGAGCGCGGGCACGGCGGCGGCGAAGGAGGCGGGCTTGAAGCCGTCGTATGTCAGGTGCTCGTAAATCTCGTCGGTCATGACGAGCACGTTGGGATGGCGCGCGAGCACGGCGCCGAGCGCGGCCAGCTGTGCGGCGGAGTAGGCGGCGCCCGAGGGATTGCTCGGCGAATTCAGGATGAGCATGCGCGTCTTCGGCGTGATCGCGGCTGCAAGATCCTCGGACTGGAGCCGGAAGCCGTTGCGCTCGTGGCAGGGCACGAATACGGGCTTGGCCTCCGCGAGGGCGGCGATGTCGGGATAGGACACCCAGTAGGGTGCCGGGATGATGATCTCCTCGCCCGGCTCGACCGTCGCGAAGATGGCGTTGTAGAGAATGGGCTTGAGGCCGCTCGACACGAGGATCTGCTCGGGCCGGTAGGCGAGGCCGTTGTCGCGTTCGAACTTGCGGATCAACGCCTGCTTGAGCGCCTTGGTGCCGGCAACCTCGGTATACTTCGTGTCGTTGCGCTCGATGGCGGATATGCCGGCGGCCTTGATGTGATCCTCGGTATCGAAGTCCGGCTCGCCGATGCTGAGAATGATGATGTCGCGGCCTGCCTCGCGCAATTTGCGCGAGATCGACGCCATGCCCAGGGTCGGCGACGGGCGCACGGCCTTGACCCGGGCGGACAGAAAATCGGGTGCGTCTGCTGGGATGGTCCTGCGGGCCCTTGTGGCAACGGTCGTGTCAGACGTCATAACGTGCTCCTGCTAAAGGAGCGAACCCGTGGCCGCCTGGCGTCCTGAGAGGATGGTTCGCAAGTCCCTCACCTCAGCGTCGCTCCCGCACCCTTTTTTTGCAAGCTAGCTGAGCATCCCGCCAAGAGGAAGGGCACACCCGCCTGAAAGACGGGCGCCATATGTTCGATATTTGCGCAGGAGAGGCAGGTGGTTAGGAGGCTTGGGCCAAATGGTGATGGAGGGCCTGCCATGCTCACGGCTGTCTGATCGAGATCTGAGGTCCGGGCTTATTTGCGCAGGCCGCCCCGACGTGAAAAATGGCAACCTCTCCTTCTGCGTTCCCGGACGCCACGCTTTTAGCGTGGCGAGCCGGGATCTTCCCCAGTCGTGATGCGCGTTGCGGTGCGACGATCACGGCACATCATGCGCGTCGTCTCGACGTGTGAAGACCCCGGCTCTGCGCGCGCCGGCGGCGCGCCCAGTCCGGGGACGCAAAGTTGAGGGATTGGAGTGTTAACCGGACAGCAGTGATTCATGCTTCGCGTGGACGTAGGAACGGGGAGAGGGATTTGCGTCAGCAGTCGAGCGTCGTCTGGCGTTCCCAGTCGGTGAGGTGGAGGGCGTAGTCGTTCCAGTCGGCGTGGCGGAGCTTGGCGTAGGCGGCGACGGTCGATTCGCCGAAGGCGGCTTTCAGCATGTCGGAGGTTTCGAAGCTGCGCAGCGCGTCGAGCAGGTTGAGCGGGAGGCGGCGCACGTCCTTCACGGTGTGGCCGTCGGTGTACATGTTGATGTCGAGGCGCTTGCCGGGATCGCGCTTGTGGCGCAGGCCGTCGAGGCCGGCGGCCAGCAGCGCGGCCTGCAGGAGATAGGGATTGGTCGCACCATCGGCGAGGCGGAATTCGAAGCGGCCGGCGTCGGGGATGCGGATCATGTGCGTGCGGTTGTTGCCGGCGTAGGTGATGGTGTTGGGCGACCACGTCGCACCCGACGATGTCGGCGGCGCGTTGATGCGCTTGTAGGAGTTGACTGTGGGGTTGGTGATGGCGGCGAGCGACGCGGCCGAATGCATGAGCCCGCCGATGAAGTGATACGCCTCCTGCGAGAGGCCAAGCTCGCCCGCGGGATTGTCGAACACGTTCTTTCCGGTCTTGGTCGACCACAGCGAGACGTGGGCGTGACAGCCGTTGCCGGTGAGGTTGGCGAAGGGCTTGGGCATGAAGGTGGCGCGCAGGCCGTGCTTCTCGGCGATGGATTTGACCATGAACTTGAAGAAGGCGTGCTTGTCCGCCGTGCGCAGCGCCGTGTCGTAGTCCCAGTTCATCTCGAACTGGCCGTTCGCATCCTCATGATCGTTCTGGTAGGGGTTCCAGCCCAGCGCGATCATGGCATCGCAGATTTCCTTGATGATCTCGTAGCGGCGCATCAGGGCCTGCTGGTCGTAGCAGGGCTTGGCCTGGAAATCGGCGGCGTCCGAGATCGAGGTGCCGTCCGGCGCAATGAGGAAGTACTCGCACTCGACGCCGGTTTTCATCTCGAGGCCGTCGGCGGCGGCAGCAGCGATGACGCGCTTCAGGACCTGGCGCGGGTTCTGCTCGACGGGCTTGCCGTCCATGACGAGATCACCGGTGACCCAGGCGACCTCGGGCTTCCAGGGAAGCTGGATGAGCGTGTCGGGATCGGGCGAGACGAGGATATCGGGGTGCGCCGGCGTCATGTCGAACCAGGTGGCGAAGCCGGCGAAGCCGGCGCCGGACTTGGCGACGATGTCGATGGCCGTCGCCGGCACGATCTTGGCGCGCATGGTGCCGAACAGATCGACGAACGAGATCAGGAAATATTTGATCCCGTGCTGCTTGGCGTAGTCTGACAATGGCATGCGCTGCGAGCCTCCGGCGATGAACGAACCTGGTGCGAGTTAGCTAATGTCTCAGCTCAAATTGCTCCCCATTCGTCATCCTCGAGCGGCGTAGGCGAAGCCGTCCATGCGAAGCCTGGCTGCGCCATGAAGCCGTCGCGGGGACCCAGCGTAAGACTCGTCGAAGACAC
>JBJXDX010000003.1:0-69044 GCA_046154585.1 Hyphomicrobiaceae bacterium
GGCCCGCCACTTTCGGGGGGGCCTCTTCTCGTTACCGCCAGCCGTAGTTGAAGCTGAGCGAGATCCTGTCCCTGCGGGAGCGGTTGACAGGGACCTCGTGGCGCAGCCAGCTCTCCCAGAGCAGGACCGTGCCGGGCTTCGGCTCGACGGTGACGAAGGTGCGGTTCTCGCGCCGGGCTGCCGCCTTGCGGGGCGGCGCCGCCATCATGAGGCCGAGACGGGGGTCTTCGAACTTGATCGCATCGGCAGCCGGCGGAACGGACACGTAGTAGGTGCCGCTAACAACAGAGTGCGGATGGATGTGGGCCGCGTGCGTGCCTCCCGGAGAGAGGATATTGATCCAGATGCTGTCGAGCGCCAGCTTCCGCCCTTGCAGATTGAGATCGATCTCGCGCGCGAAGGCCGCAACGTGCCGGTCGAGATGGCCTTGCAGCTCGGCAACTTCGGGAGACCGCCACGCCAGGTCATCGAGGGACGCATAGGACGTATAGCCCGCGTATCCGTGCGCGCGGCACCACGTCCGCCCGGCCTTGTCAGCGTCGGCAATGGCACGGCTGGCGCGCTCGATGTCGGCGAGCAGGCGTCGACCGGCCCGGCCGGAGATGCGCGCTTCGTAGAGGCTGGTGGCGAACAGCAGGGACGTTTTCGGCATAGGCTACGGCCCTAGCCGGGCACGCGCGCCAAGTCAAAGCCCGGCGTCAGCTATGATTGCCGCGCTACTTACGAAGCCGCAGGCGTGCGGGTTTTCTCGTACCAGGGCTGCAATATCTCCAGCGCGCGCCGGCAGCTGTCGAGATTATGGCCGTTGACGATGGTCAAGCGGAAGCCACCCGGCGGCATGGCGTGCCAGCCGGGCTCCCAATCCTCGTGAAAGCTGATCTGCAGGCTCGTGACGCCCGATTGCTTGCGCGCGAGCGCTTGGAGTTCCAACGGCGGATGCCGATAGCGAAAGCCATGCGGACCGAACAACGGCACGCTGTAGCCGTCGCGCCGATCCGCGTCGGGAAACTCCCAGCGTTCGGTTGCATATAGCTCGATGGCAGCCCGGACCCAGGGGTCGCCACCGTAGAGATCGGGCCATTGGTCGGAGAAGCGCAGATGCACCTCGATGATCTTGGCGCCGATGGTCTCGAGATTGGCGAGGCCGGAGTAGCCGGCGAGATGTTTCAGCATCCAGGCCGCACAATAGGCTTCGATCTCCGGGCGAGCTTCCGCCAGCACCAGCCATCTGTCGAAGGTGCCGCCGGCCGCACCCACACCAATCGCATGACGCCACCACTGCGCTCGACCTCGAACGAGAGCCACATCGGTGCTCACGTGCTCGCCTTCGAGCAACGGCATCCACATATGCCCGGGCGCCTGACGCGCCTGATAGTCGCCGGGGCTGGAGAGCACGCGGCTGTCCGTGCCCATGCCGCGCAGGTTCATCAGCGGCTTGGAGAAGACGGGAAATGCCGGCGGCATCAGGCCATGCGGACCCGCGCACAGACCTTGCGACAACGCGACCGCCAGCTTGTCGTAGACCCAGCGCTCCCGGGGATACCAAGCCCAGGCATCCCCGTCGTCAGTGGGAATGCTAATATGTTCAGGACAAGGAATGTGCTGGAAAAACTGCACCCGCCAAGGATCGTGCTCGGCGATAGGCATGGATACTCTACAATCTCACGACGTGCGCGACCTCGCGGGATGGACCGGTGGGCCCTCAAGTTCCGCCGGGCGTGTCCCAGCCGACGGTGTCCTTGTCGAGAAACTTGTTGGGCTTGAGGAAGATCGACAAGACCAGGCAGCCGTTGGGCGAATGCGCATCATGTCTGTTGCCGGCCGGGCGCCAAACGAAATTGCCGGCCGAGGCGATGCCTTCGGCATCCTCCAGCGTTCCTTCCAGTACCCACGTCTGCTCGATCGCCACGTGCTCGTGGTAGGGCAGTTTGGTTCCCGGAGCGAAGCGGAACAGGGCCGTTATCAGGCCGGTGTCCTTGTCCTCGACCAGGACCTTCATGGTGACACCCGGAAAACGCGTTTCCTGCCAGGGGAGCTCCGCCACATTGAGGTAGCGGGACGCAAGAGGCCCAAGCTTGTCGTCGCCCTTGAGGAACGGTGTTTGCGCAACCATGTCGACCTCCCTAGCCCTGCTCGACGGGCGGCGGGCCCGACGGCTGGTGTGATGATCGAGAAATTCGCCGTATCATCCGGCCACCTGAGCGAATTTCTCGATCTGAATCACACTAGCAAGTTATGATTCTAGTGTCCCTTTTGATTCCGAAGTTCGCTCTCCGACCCAGCCGCGAGATCTTGCGAACTTCGGAATCGGGACACTAGGAAGATTTTCACCGCGCCTGTGAGATGTCAAACGGCGTGTCACCTCGCGCGCTCAGATCGATCATTGGAGACGCGGCCCAACGCATTATAGTCCGCTCGATACACACACCGAACCGAGGAACAGATCGTTGAGCCAAGCTGCCACCGAGGCCTTGATCCGCACGTACTACGACGCTTTCAACCGCGGCGACACCGAGGGCGTGCTCGCCTGTCTCGCCGACGACGTCGTGCATGATGTCAACCAGGGCATGCGACGTAAAGGCAAGGCGGCCTTTCGTGCCTTCAGCCAGCATATGTCGCGGTGCTACCGCGAGCAGCTGACCGAGATCGTCGTGATGACCGATAGTGAGGGCGCCCGCGCGTCGGCTGAATTCAATGTGCATGGCACGTACCTGCAAACCGATGAGGGGTTGCCGCCGGCGAGCGGCCAGACCTACGTCCTGCCGGCCGGCACATTCTTCGCTATCAGCAACAGCCTCATCACGCGCGTGACCACCTACTACAATCTGACCGACTGGCTCATGCAAGTCACCGGCGACGGCCAGCAATGAGCCTGCGTGTCGAGCGGCTCACAGGCAGCGCACTGGCAGATGCCGTGCCCGAGCTCGCGCGGCTGCGCATGACCGTGTTTCGCGATTGGCCCTATCTGTACGACGGCACGCTGGCCTACGAGCAGCACTACCTTGCAACGTTCTCCGCGGCTTCCGGCGCAGTCGTCGTGGCGGCCTACGACGCCGATGCGATGATCGGCGCTGCGACGGCAGCACCTCTGCTCGGCAGCGCGGCGGAATTCGCGGAGCCGTTTCTGGCGCGTGGAGACGACCCGGAGAAGATCTTCTATTTTGGCGAATCTGTGCTGCTGCAGGCTTATCGCGGACAAGGGCTCGGGCATGCCTTCTTCGACCATCGCGAGGGGCATGCCCGCAGCTTCGGCCGTTTCACGCTCGCCGCGTTCTGTGCCGTGCAACGGCCGGCCGCTCACCCATTCCGGCCGCAGGACTACGTTCCGCTGGATGCCTTCTGGCGCAAACGCGGTTTCGAGATGGCGGACGGTTTAACCACCTCGTTTTCGTGGAAGGATATTGATCAGCCGGATGAAACGGCGAAGCCCATGCAATTCTGGATCAAGGCGCTGGACCCATGAGTGCGCGCAAGTCGATTAGGGTGGCGACCGCCCAGTATCCCATCGACCAGCTCCGGACGATGGACGCGGCGCGGGACAAGATTGCCCGCTGGGTAGGCGAGGCGGCAGGCCACGGCGCCGAGCTTCTGGTGTTCCCGGAATATGGAGCCATGGAGCTGTCGGCCATCCGCGGACTGCAAGTGGCAGCCGATGTGTCGGCCTCCCTCGAAGCCGTGTCGGAGCTGCTTGAGGAGATAGACGCGTTGCACGCCGAGTTGGCGCGACAGCATCGCGTCTACATTCTCGCCGCGAGCGGCCCGTCGCGCCGCGCCGACGGGCGGTATGTCAATGCCGCCCGGCTCGCGAGCCCGACCGGCCAAATAGGTACGCAGGAAAAGCACATCATGACCCCGTTCGAGCACGAGTGGAGCATTGCGGGCGGGCACTATCAGCGCGTGTTCGACACGAGCCTCGGCCGCATCGGCATCGCCGTATGCTACGACAGCGAATTCCCGCTCCTGGTGCGGGCGCAGGCCGAAGCCGGCGCCGACCTGATCCTGGTCCCCTCCTGCACCGAGCGCGTCTCGGGCGCCCATCGCGTGCGCACGGCGGCACTGGCGCGGGCGCTGGAGAACGGCTGCGCCACCGTCGTGTCGCCGACTGTCGGCGACGCGCCCTGGTGTCTGACGGTGGACCACAATGAGGGCATCGGCGGCATCTACGTGCCGGCCGAAGCTGGCGTGTCGGAGACCGGCGTCCTGGCCGAGGGCCGGCTCAGCGAGCCCGGCTGGATATTTGCAGACATTGACCTCGGCGCGCTCAAGACACTTCGCACGAGAGGCGAGATGCGCAATGCCAACGACTGGAGTGCGCAGCCGGGAGCCGCACCGCTCGCGCACGATGTAGAGCTTGTCGATCTCGGATAAGCTAGCGCAGCGTCCACGTGACCTGAACGCGCACCTCGAGCGACTGGCTTCCCCGCTCGATCGGCACGGACTCTGCCGCCATGGCACGGCCGGAGTAGATCGGCGGCGACGACATGGATGCATCTTCCGCAATGGTCAGCACGTCTCCGACTGTCGCCCCGGCGGCTTCTGCAAACAGCTTCGCGCGGCGCAACGCATTGGCGATCGCCTGACGCCGCGCTTCATCTTTCAGGGTCTCGGCGTTGGAGACGTCGAAGCTGATGCCGCCGGCCTGGTTGGCGCCGAGCGTGACGACCAGATCCAGCAGCTCGCCGAGCTTGGAAATGTCCCGCGCTGTGATGCGCACCTGATTGACGACGCGATAGCCAGTGATCCGGGCGGTCCGGCCATCCTTCGGTTGATCGTATCGGGGATCGATACTGAACCGGGACGTCTGGACATCCTTGGGGTCGATACCGGCGCCTTTCAGGCCGTCGACGATCTTCTTCATCGCCGCGCTGTTGCGCTGCAGGGCCTCGCGCGCCGTGTCAGCCTCACTCAACAGGCCAGTCGAGATGTGAGCGATGTCGGGTTCGACGGAGACCATGCCGGAGGCTCCGACAGTGACGGTGCGCTCGGTGCGTTTCTCTTGGGCTGAGGCTGGCACAGTGGCTCCGATCCAGGTCAAGGCGGCAATGAAGGCAGCAACGACAGCAGGCGTAGTCCGGGTCATATGAGCGTCAACCTCTCGCTGAGGCACCCTTCGATGCGTAGTCCATATTTGCGACCAAACGGTGCCGCGCCGGGATTTCATGGAGCGGCGCGAGTCTGATATAGAGACGCCCGCCCTCCTTTGCGACCGGGCCCGTAGCTCAATGGTTAGAGCCGGCGGCTCATAACCGTCTGGTTGCAGGTTCGAGTCCTGCCGGGCCCACCACCTACTCAATTGGATGTCGCTCCTCGAACCGCCTAACCTCCATGGTGAGCAGAGGCGGCGGAAGACCGTTGCCTACGGACGGTATCCGCAGCTAAGGTTGCTGCATTAAAAAGAAGGGGCGCAAAAGCCCGACCCCGTAGGGAGGAAGCTTCATGTCTCTTTCAGTGAATTGGGGGGTTGCATCGGCAATTGCCCTCGCCCTGGCAGCCGTGGCAACGCCGGCGCAAGCAGCCGACGTCAAGTTTATGACCGGACCTCAGGGTGGTTTCTGGGTGCCTTTGGGCGGCGCCCTCAAGGACATGTGGGAGAAGAACGTCAAGGACCTCTCCGTTCAGGCATTGCCGGGCGCCGGCATCGCCAACGTGCGCGGCATTGAGGAAGGCAAGGCCGACATCGGTCTCGGCAACACCATTTCCACCGTGGACGCCTTGGCTGGCGCAGCGCCGTTCAACAAGCCACACACGAACGTGTGCAATCTTGCGACGCTCTACCCGCAATACATGCAGGCGGTTGTGGTCGCCGGCAAGGGCATCGAGAAGATCGCGGACATCAAGGGCAAGACCCTGACCACCCTGCCGCGTGGCAACACCTCCGAGGCCTCGGCGCAGCACATCCTGGCGGCCAACGGCATCACTTACAAGGACATCAAGGTCAACTTTGGCTCGCTCACGGATAGTGTCACCCAGATGCAGGATGGGCACGCCGACATGTGGATTGTCGGCACCAGCATTCCGGCCGGCGGCATCATGGACCTGTCATCTGGCCGGGATGTGAAGGTCCTTGATCTTGAGGAAAGCTTCCCGGCAATGAAGAAGCTTAACGCCGGCTATGTTCTCAACACGATTCCGAAGGGCACGTATCCCAAGCAGGACAAGGACATCAAGGTTGCCGGGTTCGGCTCCCACCTCGTCGTCTCCTGCAAGCTGCCGGAAGACGTGGTCTACGGCATGACCAAGACGATGGCTGACAACGTCCCGGCGATGGCCGCCGTCGGCAAGGCGATGGCCGGGCTGACGCCGCAACTCATGGCACAGGATGTAGGCGTTCCTTTCCATCCCGGCGCCGCCAAGTTCTACAAGGAGAAGGGCATCTCGGTGAAGTGATGCTCTCCCGTTCCCGGCAAGTGTCGGGACGGGTGTTTGCGGTCGAACTCGCGAGGCGCACCCATCTTCAGGCGCGAGCGCCAATCATCAAGTCAAGAGCCGCGATTAGAACTTGAGATCCGGCAAAGAAACTCAAGACTCCCCATAGCTGCTCGGAGTCTCGGTTCGTCGAAATTCCACCCTGGGGAGTTTCCATGCAAGTCGACCATAGCCACAGCGGCATCATTCGCCTGCTTGCGGGCACGATCGCCGTGGCGATGTCACTGTTCCATTTGTACGTTATTGCGTTTGGCGCTCCCGAGGCGGTCTTTTTCCGCGGCACTCACCTCATCTTTGCGCTCATCCTGATCTTCTTGTGGTTCCGCATGTCGGGCGCGAACTTGGACACGCCATCTGTTCTCGATTACGCCTTTCTGGCGCTGGCCATTGCTCCCGTTTTGTACCTGTTCGTCAACTATGACTACATCATCAACCGCATCTACTACATCGACGATCTGTCCACGGCCGATATGATTTTCGGGACGATGCTCATCGTCATGGTGCTCGAAGGCACCCGCCGCGTCATTGGCTGGGCGCTCCCAGTGACAGCTTTGATTTTCCTCGCGTACGGGCTGTTCATTGCCAAGATTGTGCCGATGCAGCTGATCGATCAGCTTTACATGACCACCGAGGGCATTTTCGGAATCCCGCTTTCGGTCTCTGCATCTTACGTCGTCATCTTCGTTCTTTTCGGCTCGTTCATGGAGCGCACCGGGACTGGCCAGCTGTTCATGGACTTTGCCATGGCGTTGACCGGCCATACCGCCGGAGGCCCCGGCAAGGTCGCGGTCGTGTCGTCCTCGCTCTTTGGGACCATCTCTGGGTCGGCTGTCGCTAACGTGATGGTGGACGGGCCGATCTCGATTCCACTAATGAAACGCACCGGCTTTCCGCCCCATTTTGCGGCCGGCGTCGAAGCGACCGCCTCGACCGGCGGTCAGATCATGCCGCCCATCATGGGAGCCGCTGCCTTCGTGATGGCCGAGTTCCTGGCCGTCGGCTACGGCCAGGTCATCATCTGGGCCCTGATTCCGTCGGTCTTGTACTACGTCGCTTGTTTCTGCGCGGTGCACTTTGAAGCCAAGCGCCGCGGGCTGCTGGGTATTCCCAGAGCGGAGTTGCCGCGTCTAAGCCAGGTCTTCCGCGAGCGCGGCCATCTATTCATCCCGATCCTGACCATTCTCGGGGTCATGTACTCGGGCTACAGCGCGCCGATGGCTGCGTTCTGGGGAACGCTCGCCTGCTTTCCGGTCGCGGCACTGAAGAAGTCGACGCGGGGCTATGTCACGCTCTCGGCCATTGTCGACGCGTTGATCGATGGCGCCAGAAACGCGCTCGCCGTCGCGCTCGCCTGTGCCTGCGCAGGCATCATCATCGGCATCGTCACGCAGACGGGCCTCGGCATCACGTTCACACAGTACGTGGTCGGGCTTTCGCAGAACACCCTTCTGCTCGCCCTCTTACTGACTGCGGTTGCGGGGATCGTGCTCGGGATGGGCATGCCGACGACACCGGCCTACATCGTGCTCACGTCCTTGCTGGTGCCCGCAATCGTCATGCTCGGCATCGCAGCGCCGGCCGCTCACCTGTTCGCGTTCTACTTCGCGATACTCTCCGCGATCACCCCGCCGGTCGCGCTGGCGGTGTTCGCTGCCGCCGGGATCGCCAAGGCAGACCTGTGGTCCAGCGGCTGGGCGGCCATGAAGATCGGCGCAGCCGGTTTCATAGTGCCTTTCATGTTTGTCTATGAGCCGGCGCTGATGATGCTCGACCCCGCCAACGTCAAATCGAAGGACCTGATCACCGCCGACTGGGGCTCCATCATCTGGGCTGCGACGACGGCGTCGATCGGCATCATGTTTCTGGCGGCCGGCCTGCACGGCTACCTGGCGCGCAAAGCCAATATGATTCAGCGAACGCTGTTGATTGCGGCGTGTTTCTTCCTCGTCAATCCGAGAGCACTCGATCCGTTCTTTGGCGACTGGGGCCTAGTCGGCACGATCATTGAGGATGCCCTCGGTTTTGGCCTGGGGCTCGCGGTCGCCTTATGGCAACTCGCAACGCCGCGCAACCGGACCGCGGCATCGGCAGCGCCTTAGATGCGGTGAACGTCGTGGTCTCGCCGCCCATTCGTGGGAAAATTACAATGCGAGCGATCGGTGTTGCCGAGGACTCCGACCGAGGATAACGTACACTTCCGTCGAATTCGAACGAACGACCGGCTGCGCTACACTCCCTGCAGGTCCATAAGGTAGCGGTTCGGCAGGGGGAACGCTATGCGCCTGATGAGCCTGACAGTTGTCCTTTTTCTGTTCTGGCTTGCGCTCTCAGGACACTACACGCCGTTTCTTCTGGCTGCGGGCGCGGGCTCGGCGGTTCTGAGCGCTCTCGTGGCGGCGCGCTTGCGGATTGCCGACGCCGAGGGGCATCCCATGCATCTCGCATGGAACGCGCTCACCTACTTCCCGTGGCTGTTGTGGGAAATCACCAAGTCGGCTTGGGCGGTGACCAAGGTCATCCTCCATCCACGGTTACCGATCTCGCCCACGATGACCAAGGTCATCGCCAGCCAGAAGACCACCGTGGGCATTGCGACCTACGCCAACTCGATCACGCTGACCCCTGGCACCATTACAACCGGCGTCAAAGGCAACGTGCTCACCGTGCATGCGCTGGTGCGGGATGGCGCGGCAGACCTGGAAGGGGGCGGCATGGATGCCCGCGTTAGCCAATTCGAAGGGAGCGCCTGATGTTCGCAGCAGCCGCTTGCGCCGTCCTGGTCGCCCTCGCGCTCGCCGTGGTGCGCGCGCTCAAAGGACCGACCGTGTTCGACCGCGTGCTGGCCGGCAATTCGGTCGGGACCCTGGCAATTCTGCTTCTAGCCGTTGTCGGCTTCCTGACCGGCCGCCCCGAATGGCTCGATATCGCAATCACGTATGGCTTGCTGAATGTGATCTCGACGCTGGCGATCTTGAAATTTTTCCGCCACGGCGATCTCGCCTATGACGCCGAGGAGGAAACGTCGTGATGCAATCCGCGCTCGATATCGCGAGCTGGGCGCTGATTCTCACCGGTTCGTTCTTCACGGTCGTGGGGGCCATCGGTCTCGTGCGCATGCCCGACGTTTACACACGCATGCACGCCGCGAGCGTCACGGACACGCTCGGTGCCGGCTTGCTCCTTGCCGGCCTCATGGTGCAGGCCGGACTCGGCCTCGTGACTTTGAAGCTGCTTTTCATTCTGATCCTTTTCTTCTTCATGGGGCCGGTCGCCACGCATGCGCTCGCGCAGGCCGCCCTGCATGCAGGTGTGAAGCCGTTACTTGCGGAGGACCGAACGGAGCGGCTGGAAGAGAGTGCAGGCGACGGGAGGCACCCATAGAAGCTTTCATCAACATGGTGCTGCTGACCCTGCTCGCCGCCGTCACGATCGGCGTCGTGCGCACGCGCAACCTGTTCGGTGTCATTGTGCTCGCGGGCATCTACAGCTTCCTGATGGCGAGCGTTTTGATCGTGCTCGATGCCGTCGATGTGGCCATGACCGAGGCAGCCGTCGGCGCGGGTATTTCCACCGTCCTTCTCCTTGCCACGCTGCACCTGACGGGTTCGATGGAGTATCCCCGGCCACGCAAGGCCTACCTGCCGCTTTTCGTTGCCGCCGGCACCGGCGCCGCGATCGTCTGGGGGACCTACAGCCTGCCGCCCTTCGGGACCGCGGACGCTCCCATCCACAAGCATGTTGCGCCCCGCTATCTCGAGGGCTCTATCACGGAGACGATGGTTCCCAACGTGGTGACCTCGGTCCTCGCCGACTACCGCGGCTACGACACGCTCGGTGAGACGACCGTCATCTTCACCGCTGGCATCGGTGTGCTTCTCCTGCTGAAGGGCCGAAGGCGGCGGCGTGCAGACGATCCGGGCGAGGGGAGCGCCACGTGAAGCTCGACCTCATTCTGCGCATCGGTGTCAAGTTTCTCTTGCCGTTCGTTCTGCTTTTTGCCCTCTACGTGCAGTTCCACGGCGAGCTCGGACCCGGCGGAGGCTTCCAGGCCGGGGTGATCACGGCCGGCATGGTCATTCTGTATGCCATCATCTTTGGGGTAGACGCCGCCAAGCGCATCGCGCCACAGCGCATGGTGGAGTTCATGGTGCCGTTGGGCGTGCTGATCTATGCCGGCACTGGAGTGGCCGGGTTGTTGCTCGGGAAAAACTTCCTCGACTATTCCGTGTTGTCGCACGATCCGCCACACGGCCGCGAACTTGGAATCTTCCTGGTCGAGGCCGGTGTGTTGGTCACGGTATCCGGTACGATGACCGCGCTTTTTTATGCGTTCTCCGAGCGAGGGCGCTGATGCAGCACGTGCAGACATTCATCGGGCACTACAATTACTTCATCACGATCTTCCTGATGGTGGCGGGGCTCTACATCGTCATCGCCCGCGGCAACATGATCAAGAAGCTGGTGGGCCTCGCGCTGTTCCAGACCTCGGTTTATCTGCTCTACATCGAGCCGGGGAAGATCATCGGCGGCACAGCCCCGATCCTGGATCCAGCGTTCAAGGTGTACTCCAACCCGCTACCGCACGTGCTGATCCTGACCGCGATCGTTGTGGGCGTGGCCACGCTGGCGCTCGGCCTGGCCATCGTCGCGCGCATTCACGAAGCCTATGGCACCATCGAGGAGGACGAGATTTTTGCTCGGGAAGCTCAGGAATGACGAAGCTCGATGTCATTCAACATCTTCCCGCTCTGCAGGTCGTGATTCCGCTTCTTGGCGCCGTGCTCGCGGCTCTCTTACGTCGTGGCATAGTGGCGTGGGGTTTTGCTGCCATCGTCACCTGCCTGATGCCCGTCATCGCCGGCGCATTGCTCTGGCAAGTGCTGCAGCATGGGCCGATCTCGTACCATCTCGGCGGTTGGGCGCCGCCGTGGGGCATCGAGTACCGCGTCGATCTCCTGAGCGCCTTCGTGCTCGTGCTCGTTTCGGCGGTCAGCGCCGTGATGATGCCGTTCGCGCGCCGCAGCGTGGCCTTCGAGATCGAGGGTGACAAGCAGGCTTGGTTCTACTCCATGTACCTGCTTTGCCTGACGGGTCTGCTCGGCATCACGATCACTGGAGACGCGTTCAACGCCTTCGTATTCCTAGAGATTTCTTCGCTTTCGACCTACGTGCTGATCGCCATGGGCAGGGACCGGCGCGCGCTGCTGGCCTCGTACCAGTACCTGATCATGGGAACCATCGGCGCGACGTTCTACGTGATCGGTGTCGGACTGCTCTATCTCGTCACCGGCAGCCTCAACATGGTCGATATCGCAAGCCGCTTCGGGCCGGCTTCGGTCGAGCAGTTAAGGCCGATCGTGGTGGCGCTCGCCTTCCTCACAGTGGGCATCAGCCTGAAGCTTGCGCTCTTTCCCCTGCACGTCTGGCTGCCCAATGCCTACGCCTACGCGCCTTCGTTCGCCACAGCCTTCCTGGCAGCGACCGCCACCAAGGTTGCGGTCTATCTCTTCCTGCGCATTTTCTTCTCCATCTTCGGTGTCGCCATCAGCTTGGAGGCTCTCCGCGTTTGCGACGTCTTGCTCGCGCTTTCGGTGGCCGCGATGTTCGTCGCCTCCGTCCTGGCGGTGTACGAGCAGAACCTGAAGCGCATGCTGGCGTATTCCTCCGTCGCGCAGATCGGGTACATCACCTTTGGCATCAGCCTCGCGAACACGAACGGGCTCACAGGCGGCATTGTGCATCTCTTCAATCATGCCGTGATGAAGGGGGCACTGTTCCTCGCACTCGGCGCGGTACTGTACCGAGTCGGCACCGTGAAACTTGCAGACCTCGGCGGCATCGGGCGCAGAATGCCGCTGACCTTCGCCGCGTTCGTGATCGCCGGACTCGGCATCATCGGCACGCCGGGGACGGCCGGCTTCATCTCGAAATGGTACTTGGCGGTCGGCGCGCTCGACAAGGGACGCTGGCCGCTGGTGTTCCTGATTGTAGCCAGCTCGCTGATCGCGCTCATCTACATTGGCCGTGTCGTCGAGGTCGCCTATTTTCGTGCAACGTCCGAGGCAGCCGAAAAGGCGTCCGACCCACCGCTCAACATGCTTCTGCCGATCCTGGCGCTCGCAGCGGCGACAGTCTATTTCGGGGTCTTCACGGAGCTTTCGGCTGGTGTCGCCAGCAAGGCCGCGCAAGCTCTGGTCGGGGGGCTCAAATGACGCTCTCCTGTCCCCCCGAGTCCCATGTGCTCGCTGCCGTTTTGATCCCGTTCATCGGCGCCCTGCTGATCCCAGTGTTTCACCAGGCGCCCAACCCGCGCGAGGCCGTGACACTCGCGACGGCCGGCGCGCTCTTTCTGACAGTTCTCAGCCTGATCGGCCCGGTGCTTGCCGGCGCTCGCCCGGAAGCGATGAACATCCCAGTGGTTCCGGGGCTCGCGCTCGCCTTCAAGGTCGAGCCGCTGGGCCTGCTGTTCGCGCTGGTCGCCTCTACGCTCTGGATCGTGAACTCGGTCTATTCCATCGGCTATATGCGAGGCAACGACGAGCCGCGGCAGACCTCCTACTATGTCTGCTTCGCCGTGGCGCTCGGCTGCACTATCGGCATCGCTTTCGCCAAGAACCTGTTCACGCTGTTCCTGTTCTACGAGGCGCTGACGCTGTCGACCTACCCGCTCGTCACCCACAAAGCCAACGGCGAAGCCATCCGCGGCGGCCGCATCTATCTTCTCCTTCTCCTTGGCACCTCGCTCGTCCTGCTGCTGCCGGCGATCGTCATAACCTGGGTGTTGGCCGGCACCATCGAATTCACGCCCGGCGGCATCCTGGAGGGCAAGGCGAGCAGCGCCGTGATCGGCCTGCTCCTCGCGCTTTATGCCTTCGGCATCGGCAAGGCCGCCCTCATGCCGCTCCACTTCTGGCTGCCGGCCGCCATGGTGGCGCCGACGCCAGTCAGCGCCCTGCTCCACGCCGTTGCGGTCGTGAAGGCCGGCGTGTTCACCATCGTCAAGGTTGTGGTCTACGTGTTCGGCGTGGACGTCTTGCGCACATCGGAGCATAGCGGGTGGCTGATCTATGTCGCCGGTGCCACGGTCATTGTGGCCTCGCTGGTTGCCCTGCGACAGGACAATCTCAAAAAGTTGCTGGCCTATTCGACCGTCTCACAGCTCTCCTATGTCGTGCTCGCCGCAGCGATCCTCACGCCCATTTCAGTGATCGGCGCCGCCTTGCACATCGCCGCGCATGCCGTCAGCAAGATCACGCTGTTCTTCGCGGCCGGCTCCATCTATACGGCCGCCCATAAGACGGAGATCAGCGACATGAAGGGCATCGGCCGTCGCATGCCCTGGACGATGGGCGCCTTCTCGATCGGGGCACTCAGCATGATCGGCCTGCCGCCAACCGCCGGCTTCCTCGGCAAGTGGTTCATGCTGACTGGCGCCATGCAGACCGGACAGTGGTTTGCCGTCGCGGTCATTGTTGTGAGCACGGTGCTCAACGCGAGCTATTTCCTGCCTATTCTGGTTACTGCGTTCCTCCGTAAGCCGGACGACAACTCGCATGAGAAGCATCATGCGCACGGCGAGGCACCTTGGCCGATCGTTCTGGCGCTGACCGCCACGGCGATCGGCACGGTTGCACTCTTCTGGCTGCCGGACGTTCCCCTCGCGCTCGCCAGACAGATGCTCGAAGGTGACAAATGAGCAGACCCGAAAAGGACCATTGGCTGGTGCGGGATGTGACGATCAGGCGCTTGTGGATTGCATTCATTGCCATCCTGGCGGGGCTGGTCGCTGCCGACCTTTTCGTCGCCCATCACCCCCATTTCCGCCTCGAGAGCTGGTTCGGGTTCGGCGCCTGGTTCGGCTTCCTGTCCTGCGTCGTGCTCATCGTCTTCGCCAAGGCGCTCGGAGCGCTCCTGAAGCGGCCGGATACCTACTATGACAGCTAGCCTGCTCATGCCGCCCGGCCTTGTCTTGATCATCGGCGGCCTGCTGCTGCCATTTCTGCGTGGAAGCTTCCGCTCCATCGCGCTCGTCGCATTGCCGCTCATTACGCTTGCTCTCGTCTGGAACGTTCCCGACGGGCCGGTGCTGCAGGCTCCGTTCCTTGGCTACGACTTGGTCCTGGTGAAAGGCGACAAGCTCTCGCGGTTGTTTGCCTCCATCTTCGCCATCATGGCCTTCGCCGGGGGCTTGTTCGCGCTCAATCAAACCCGCACCGTCGAGCTGGCCGCCGCCTTTGTCTATGCCGGCAGCGCCATCGGCGTCGCCTTCGCAGGCGATCTCATCACCCTGTTCGTCTGCTGGGAGGTGATGGCCATCGGCTCGACGCTCGTCGTGTGGTGCGGCGGCCAGCGGGCTGTCGGTGCCGGACTTCGCTATGCCGCTATTCATCTCCTGGGCGGGGTGTTGCTCATGGCAGGCATTGCCGGAGAGACCGCTGCCACCGGATCAATCAGTTTCGGTGGGATGGACACCAGCACCGTTCCGCGCTGCCTGATATTGGCGGGGTTCTTGATCAACGCCGGCGCGCCGCCATTGTCGGCCTGGTTGCCGGATGCTTATCCCGAGTCCTCCTGGTCGGGCATGGTGTTCCTGTCGGCCTTCACGACCAAGGCAGCGGTCTACGTGCTCCTGCGCGGTTTTGCAGGCACGGAGTTGCTGATCTACGTCGGGATCTTCATGATCTTCTACGGGATCGTCTATGCGATCCTCGAAAACGACATGCGGCGTATCCTCGCCTACTCGATCGTGAACCAGGTCGGCTTCATGGTGGCCGGCATCGGCATCGGCACCGAGATGGCCCTCAACGGCACGGCCGCCCACGCCTTCACGCACATCATCTACAAGGCGTTGCTCCTCATGTCGGCCGGCTCGGTGCTTTACATGACCGGCAAGCGCAAGTGCACCGACTTGGGCGGCCTTTTCCGCACCATGCCGCTGACCACCGTTTGCGGCATCATTGGCGCGCTCTCGATCTCGTCCTTCCCGCTGACATCGGGCTTCGTTTCCAAATCGATGATCTCGGAAGCTGCCGCGCAACAGCATTTGGGGCTTGTGTGGTACCTGCTCGCGGCCGCTTCCGCCGGTGTGTTCCTGCACGCCGGCATCAAGTTTCCCTGGTTCGTTTTCTTCCAGAAGGACTCAGGATTGAGGCCCGCCGACCCGCCGTGGAACATGCGCCTAGCCATGCTTCTTTTCTCGGCCGTGTGCATTGGTCTCGGCATGATGCCCGGCCCGCTTTACGCGCTCCTGCCCTACAGAGTCGATTATGTGCCGTACACGGCAAGCCACGTAGTTTCCCAACTTCAGTTGCTCCTGTTCTCCGGTCTTGCGTTCTTCCTGATGCTGGACTGGCTGAAGCGCACGCTCACCATCACGCTCGACACCGACTGGTTCTATCGACGCCTCGGCCGCAATTTGGGGAACGGCCTCGACGAGGCCGCGGGCCGAGTGTGGCAATGGCTGGTCGGCGCCACCAGTTCGAGCGCCCGCCGCGTCAACGCCAGGCTGCAACGACACCATGGCCCAGAAGGCGTGCTCGGAAGGACATGGCCGACAGGCACGATGGCGTTCTGGACGACGGTGATGCTGGCAGCCTATCTGATCCTGTCGAACCTGTGAGCGTACCCAAAACTCAAAGAGCTGACCGAGAACCTGCCAAGGATCAATCGGCGCTCATCGTGCCGCAACGGTTCCGTGATTGAGGTCTTTCGCGCCTGCCGGGCCCACCAGGCGCCTGCCGCGACGAGCCGTCTGTTGCGCCGGCTGGCTTGCCGGGCTATCGCGGTGCCTGGCCATCGCCGCGGAACTGTCGTCCATGCGCCCCCTCAGTGTGCTGCTGATTTCGGACAACCGGCCCGGCCATTATCATCTCTCGGAGGGTGTCGTCGCCGCCATCTCCCGTCTGCGGCCGGTGAAGGTATTCCGGCTTCCGGTGCAGCGCCGCGGTTGGATCCCGACCCGGACCCTGGCCCAGCTCATGGGTGCCGGGGTGCCGGCAGGAACCATGCTCCGCGCAGGATATGGCATCGACCCCAAGACGCTGCCGGACGCTGATCTCATTGTTTCGGCCGGCGGCGAAACGCTGGTCCCCAACGCCGCGATCGCGCGATTGAAGAGCGCAACCAACATTTTCTGCGGTTCGCTGCGACGTTTGCCGCCGGAAGCGTTCTCGCTCGTGGTGTCATCGTATGCAAAACACGCCGACCTCCCTCGTCACATCATTGCGCTCAAGCCGAGCGGCTTCGATCCGGGCAACCTGGAAACGGCACGAATTGCGAATCCGTCCGGCGGGCAGATTCCGCCTCGGCTTGCGGGCGCGCTGATCGGGGGCAACTCCGGCCTGTTTCGCTACCAGCGGGCGGACTGGCAGGATCTCCTGCACTTCCTGCAGGCGAGCTTCGCTGCGCACGGCACTCGATGGCTGGTGTCGACCTCGCGCCGCAGCCCTAACAGCGTCGCAGACGACTTGGCGGCGGTCGCGCGCCGGCCGGACAGCCCGATCACGGAGTTCATCGATTTCCGCATCGCGGGGCCCGGCACGCTCACCCGGGTATTCAAGCAGGCCGAAGTTATTCTCTGTACCGAGGATTCAAGTACGATGATCTCGGAAGCCGTCTGCGCGTGCCTGCCGGTGGTCGGCGTGGCGCCGCGGCACCACGGCTTCGAGGATAAGGAACGCGGCTATCGCGACTACATGCGTGACAATGGCTGGAGCCGGTCGCTCCTGCTGGCAGAACTCACACCCGAGCGCTTCGTGGCAGAGCTTGCCAAGGTCAGGCCGCTTCAGGAGAACCATCTCGACCGGCTGGCCGGGACGCTGCGTGAGCGTCTGCCGCAGCTCTTCACCTGAGACAGATCATCGGTCTTACAGCGCTAGCGATGAGCGCGCTTCACGCAGGCGGTGGTCCAAAGACAAGCACCGCATTCAGACCGCCGAACGCAAACGAGTTCGACATGGCATAGTTGACCTTCATGTCCCGGCCCTTGTTGGGAACATAATCGAGATCGCATCCCTCACCGGGCTCATCCAGACCGATAGTCGGCGGCACCCAGCCTTCGCCGATCGCCTTGACGCAAGCGACAGCTTCGATGCCACCGCCCGCGCCAAGCGGATGGCCGTGCATCGACTTGGTCGAGGACACCGCCAGCTTGTAGGCGTGCGGACCGAACACTTCCTTGATGGCGTTCGTCTCGTTCAAGTCGTTGATCGTCGTCGCCGTGCCGTGGGCATTGAGATAATTGATGGCCTCGGGCGCCAAATTGGCATCCTGCAGCGCCAGCTTCATGGCTTCCCGCGGACCTTCGATGTCCGGATTGACCATGTCCTTGCTGTCGGAGGTCATACCGTGACCGACGAGCTCGGCGAGAATGGTGGCGCCCCGCGCCTTGGCGTGCTCATAGGACTCCAGCACCAGGACGCCGGCCCCTTCGCCCAGCACCGTGCCGTTGCGCTTCTTGGCGAACGGGAAGCAGCCTTCCGGCGAGAGGACGTGCATGGCCTGCCACGCGCGCATCGTGCCGAAGTTGATGACGCTCTCGGACGCGCCGGCGATGGCCATGTCGACGACGTTGTTGCGGATGTAGTCGCAGGCAAGAGCGATCGCGTGGGCTGCCGTGGAACATGCGCTGCAGGTCGCGAATGTCGGGCCCTTGATGCCATACTCGATGCCGACGTGAGCCGACGCCGACGAGCCGATGATCCGCAGAAGCGTCAGCGGATGCGTGGCCTTTTTGTTGTGAATGAACAGGTCGCGGTAGGCCGTCTCATACGTCACGAGGCCACCGGCGCCCGACCCGATGATGCAGGCCACACGATAGGGATTGGCGCCCGGCATCTCGATGCCGGACTGCGTCACCGCCTCGTCGGCGGCAGCTGCAGCGAACCAGGAGTAACGGTCGGCGTGCAGAATCAGCTTGTCGCGCTTGAAATGCTTGAGGCGCGCCTTGGGATCGAAGTCCCTGATCTGCGCCGCGATCAGGATCTTAAGATCCTCGTGCGGAAACCCGCCAAGTGCGCTGACCCCGCTCTTGCCTTCCTTCATCCCCGCCCAAAACTCGGGGACAGTTGTGCCGATGGACGTCACCGCGCCAAGGCCAGTGACCACCACGCGCGGCCGCGCCGTCTGTTGTGCTGCCAAACTTAATATTCCTTAGTTCACGACCGCTGCGGCCTTTCGGCAGCGGTTGCGCCCATTTCAAGCCTTGGCCGCTGCGGCGGTCCCAGAGCCATCCATCAGCGCTTTGACGCGATCCACGACCGACCCGACCGTCTTGAAGTCAGCGGCTTCTTCATTGGCGTTGTACGGGATCTCGATCCCGAACGTGTCCTCG
This sequence comes from Hyphomicrobiaceae bacterium, assembly GCA_046154585.1. Taxonomy (GTDB): domain Bacteria; phylum Pseudomonadota; class Alphaproteobacteria; order Rhizobiales; family Hyphomicrobiaceae; genus CADEFX01. The sequence continues at coordinate 18,758 of JBJXDX010000003.1, forward strand.
ATATCGAACACGATCATCGCCAAATCGAGCGATTCGATCTTCAGATCCGTCAGCGCCGTCTGGAGCGAGATATCGTCCCTCGGCTCCTTCATATGCTTTTTCAGGATGTCGATGATCTTGCTAGCTACATCATCCATTAGAACTCTCCCACCCCGTGAGTTGCAGACGCACAGGGCCATCCACTACGCGCGCTCCTACTAGAGCACGGTTGGCCATTGAGCAAGCTTCGGCGTCACATAACCGTAAACACCATTCAAGTCTAGATAACTGCTGTCGCATGACGTATCTGTTACAACCGTAACAGATACTATACCCCATACTGGCGCCCGGCTTGAAAAGCATGTTCAATGCGTAGGACGCACCGATCAAGAGGTGGGTTCATCCGGCCACCGTTCAATCGGCAACGAAGGGCAGAATTGGCCGGAAAATAGGCCGGAAAACCCGTCAGTTCCGGCAATATCAAAGCCAATGGGGGGAGGAGCGATCGATGACTAGCATCGGTTCGCAATTTCAGGGTGACCAGGAGCCCGCGGCTGGCGGGTCGTTTCCGTGGCTCACACGCTACCCCCCTGGGGTGAGCTGGCATCAGTCCTTCAAGCCGGCGCCGGTCCAGGACCTGCTCGATAGCACCGCCAAGGCACATCCACGGCGCACGTGTACGAATTTTCTCGGCAAAACTCTCACCTACGGCACCATTGCCGCCATGGTGGACAGGACTGCCGCCGGTTTACAGAAACTCGGGGTGGGGAAAGGCTCGAAAGTCGGTCTATTCCTGCCAAACAGTCCGACATTCATCATCTACTACTACGCAATACTCAAAGCCGGCGGCACAGTCGTTAATTTCAACCCTCTCTATACTTTGGAAGAATTGACGTTCCAGATCCAGGACAGCAACACTGACTTGATGGTCACGCTGGACCTCAAGATCCTGTTCGACAAGGTCGAGGCCCTGCTCGAAAAGGGCACGCTCTCCCGTGCCATCGTCGCCTCTTTCCCGGCCCTTCTACCGAGCCCGAAGTCGGTCCTCTTCAAGCTTTTCAAGGGTCGGGATCTGGCCAATCTGAAAGGCTCGCCGGCGGCCTCTCGCGTCCTGCTGGATGCGGACGTCGTTGCCCAAGGCGGCAGCCTGCAGAAGGTGGCGATCGATTCCGTCAACGACATTGCCGTGCTGCAATACACCGGCGGCACGACCGGCACGCCCAAGGGGGCGATGCTGACGCACGCCAACGTCTACATCAACGTGATGCAGGTCATTCCCTGGGCGCCTGAACTTATAGAGGCCCAAGAGCGCGTTCTCGGCGTGTTGCCGTTCTTCCATGTGTTCGCCATGACCGTCGTGATGAACTTCGGCATCGCCAGGGGCTGCGAGATCATCATCATGCCGCGCTTTGTCCTCGATGATGCCCTCAAGCTTATCGACAAAGCCAAGCCCACGGTCATGCCGGGCGTCCCGACACTGTTCAACGCCATTATGAACCATCCGAAGCTGAAGACCTTCGATCTGTCGTCGCTGAAATTTTGCCTGTCGGGGGGTGCGCCGCTGCCCATCGAGGTGAAGCAGAAGTTCGAGCAGTTGACAGGCTGTAAGCTGGTGGAAGGCTACGGCCTGTCGGAGGCTTCGCCCATCGTCACCGCCAATCCTCTCGAGGGGCCGATCAAGGAGGGCTCCATCGGCCAGCCCATTCCCGGCACGATCGTGTCCCTTCGCGCGCTCGACGATCCGTCGCGCGAGGTGCCGGTCGGGGAGAAGGGCGAGATCTGCGTCAAGGGTCCGCAGGTGATGAAGGGGTACTGGAACCGGCCGCAAGACACGGCCGATCAGTTCGTCGGCGACTATCTCAGAACCGGCGACGTCGGAATCATGGACGATGAAGGGTTCCTCTTCATCGTCGATCGCATCAAAGATCTCATCATCTGCTCCGGCTATAACGTCTACCCGCGCCGGATCGAGGAGGCGATCTACGAGCATCCGGCGGTCGAGGAAGTGACCGTGATCGGCATCAAGGACCAGTACCGCGGCGAGGCCCCGAAAGCCTTCATCAAGCTCAAAGCCGGCACCCAGGTCACGCAGGACGAGATGCTCAAGCATCTCGAGACCAAGATCTCACGCATCGAGCTTCCGGCTGAAATCGAGTTCCGGGATGCTCTCCCAAAGACCATGATTGGCAAGCTCTCGAAAAAGGAGCTGAAGGCCGAAGAGGCGCAGCGCCAGAAGAGCGCCTGAGTGTAGTATGGCGTCATGGCCGACGTGCAGGACGACAGCACCGAGACACACGTGCTGTATACCATCGGCGAGTTGTCACGGGAGTTCGGCGTCACGAGCCGGACCATCCGCTTCTACGAAAGCAAGGGCCTGCTTTCCCCCCTGCGCAAGGGCACGAGGCGCTCCTACACCAAGCGCGACCGGGCGCAGCTCATCCTGGTGCTGCGCGGCAAGAACCTCGGCTTCACGCTGGAAGAGATCAAGGAATACCTGGATCTCTATGCAGCCGACACCACGCAGATGGCGCAGTTGCAGCATCTGCTGGGCAAGATCGATGATCGTGTCGAGCTGCTGCGACGCAAGAAAATCGATCTCGACCGCACGCAGGGCGAACTCAAGGCCATCCGAAGCCAGGTTGTGGCCGCGCTGAAGCAGCGGAAGGGTACGGCTGACTGATTAGGCGGCCTTGGCGCTTTCCAGGATGGCGGAGACACCCATACCGCCAGCCGTGCACACCGAGATCAGACCGCGGCCACGGTTCTCCGACAAAAGCTTTGCCAGATTGCCCATGATGCGCGCGCCCGTCGCGGCGAACGGGTGGCCGAATGCCAGGGACGATCCCTTCACGTTGAGCCTAGCGCGGTCGATGGCGCCGAGGGGCTCGTCCTTGCCGAGCACGCGCTTGCAGTAATCACGATCCTCCCAGGCCTTGAGCGTGGCCAGAACCTGGGCGGCGAAGGCCTCGTGGATCTCGTAGAAGTCGAAATCCTGCAGCTTCAGCCCGGCGCGATCGAGCATGCGCGACACGGCGATCGTCGGCGCCAGCAGCAGGCCGTCTCCCGCCACGAAATTGTTGGCCGACGTTTGTGCGTAGGTAAGCCACGCCTGCACCGGCAGGCCGCGCTTGGCGGCCCACTCTTCCGATGCCAGCAGGACGGTGGCAGCCCCATCGGTCAGCGGCGTCGAGTTGGCGGCGGTCAGAGTTCCTTTGCCGGTGCGATCGAAGGCAGGCTTGAGCGTGGCCAGCTTCTCGAGGTTGATGTCCTCGCGCAAATTGTTGTCGCGGAAGACACCGGCACACGGCACCAGCAGATCGTCCATGTAGCCCGAGCGATAGGCTTCGGCCGCTTTCTTGTGGCTCTCGTAGGCGAGTTGATCCTGGTCCTGCCGCGAGATCTGCCACTCCTGCGCCATCAGCTCCGTGTGCTGGCCCATCGACAGCCCGGTGCGTGGCTCGGCGACCGATGGCGGCTGCGGGGCAAGCTCGCCGGGGGAGAAGCCCTTGAACGAGGCGACCTTTTGGCCGAATGATTTGGCCTGCTGAACCTGCACCAGACGCTGCGACAGCTTGCGCGAGACGACGATGGGAGCGTCCGACGTCGTGTCGGAGCCCATGCCGATGCCGCACTCGATTTCGCCGATCGCGATCTTGGCCCCGATGCCCATCGCCGCCTGCAGGCTGGTGCCGCATGCTTGGATCAGCGTGGTGCCAGGCGAACTCGGAGCGAGCTTGGAGCCGATCACGGCCTCGCGGGCGATGTTCCAGTCGCGCGAGTGCGTGACGACCGCGCCGCCGACCACCTCATCCACGTGCACGCCGGCGAGCTGGTAACGATCAGCCAGCCCGTCGAGAGCCGTCGTCAGCATCTCCAGATTGGAAAGGTCCGCGTACAGCGTATTGGAGCGGCAGAAAGGGATGCGAACACCGCCGATGACGGCCACCCGGCGAAGGCTCTGGCTCATGATGTCCCCGCTCCACTACTCGGCCGCGACGCGTTGCGCCGCAGCTCCGCTCGCGTGTTGACTGGCGTAGTGCAACGGCCCACCGCGGAACGGGGCAAATCCCGTACCAAAGATCACGCCGGCATCGACGAGGTCTGCGCTTTCCACGATCTTCTCGTCTCGGACCTTTTCGCATTCCGCGATGAGCGGCGCGACCAGTTCTCGTCCCAGGCGTTCGAGCTCCGCCTTGTCGATGGTCACAGCGGCTTTGACCGGTTTCCCGTCCTTCCAGACGTAGAAGCCTTCGCCCGACTTTTTGCCGAGCTTTCCCGCCGCCACCATTCGTTCGAGCACGGAGCCCGCCGAGGGCAGGCCGAGAATCTTCCCGACGTGGGCGCAGATGTCGAGGCCGACTGAATCGGCGAGTTCGATTGGCCCCATCGGCATTCCGAATGCGCGTGCGGCCTCGTCGATCTTCTCCTTGGACTCGCCCTGCTCGATCCGACGCATGGCGCCCATCATGTACGGCGCCAGCACGCGATTGACGACGAAGCCCGGCGCACTCTTGACGACCAGCGGAAACTTGTCGATCGCCGTGACGAAGGCGCAGGCCTTGTCCACCTCGGCCGGTCGCGATTGTGCGCCGCGGATGACCTCTACTAAGGGCAGTTGTGCCACGGGATTGAAGAAGTGGACGCCGACCAGGCGGCCCGGGTCGGTCAGTGCCGCGGCGATGTCCTCGATCATGATCGAAGACGTATTCGTGGCCAGCACCGCGCCCGGCTTCAGCTTGGCTTCGATGCTCTTGAACAGCCCCTGCTTCACATCGAGCTTCTCGACGATTGCCTCGATCACGATGTCCGCCTGCTTGATGCCATCACCCTTCGGATCGGCAATGAATCGTGCCTTGGCGGCATCACGCAAAGCCTTGGTCCGGAACTTGCGCGCGAACAGCTTGCCCTGCCGCTCGATGCCTTTGCGGATCTGCTCCTCGGACATATCCTGCAACGTCACTTGCATACCCGACGCGACGCACCAGCCGGCGATGTCGGCGCCCATCACGCCGGCTCCGATCACGTGCGCGCGCAGCGGCTTATAGTTCACGCCTTTAGGCGCCTGCGCCTTCAGCATCTCCGACAGCTTGAACACGCGGCGCAGGTTGCGCGACGTGTCCGAGATCATCAGCGGCGCGAAGGCGGGAGTCTCCTCCGCCTTCATGCGTGTGAGGTCGCCGCCGGTCCGCTCGAACAGATCAATCAGTGCAAATGGCGCCGGATAATGTTCCTTGCGCGCCTTCTTGGCCGTCTCGGACCGCAATTTGCCCGCGAACAACGAGCGTATCGGCCAATGCCTCAGCAACGCACGCCATCCGCCCATGGGCGCAGACTTACGCTTGCGCTCGATGGCCTTGCGCGCCATCCACGGCAGGTTCTGCGGGCCCGAGGCCAACTCGTCGACAAGGCCCATGGCGCGCGCGGCGCTGGCTCGAATCATCCGGCCGGTCAGCATGATCTCCATGGCGGACATCGCGCCCGCCTGCCGGATCGAGCGCCACGTTCCGTTAAACCCCGGGAACAGCCCAAGGCGCACCTCGGGAAAGCCGAGGCGAGTCGAGTCATCCCGGGTCGCGATGCGCCAATGGCACGCCAGAGCCAGCTCAAGCCCCCCGCCGAGGCAGAAGCCATGAATGCAGCACACGACCGGGATCGGCAGCGCCTCGATGCGGTCGAGCAGGCTCAGAACGGGCCGGAGTGCAGCCTCGACATTCGCCGCCGTTTGGAACTGCTCGAACTCGCGCACGTCGGCGCCGACGATGAAGCCTTTTTTCTTGCCGGAGCTGAAGACGAGCCCGGCAATCTCCTTCGACCGCGCACCAGCCTCAACCCGCTCGACGATGGCGCCGAGTTCTTCGAGCGGGCGGCGGCCAAGGGAGTTCTGGCTTTCGCCTTCGCGGTCGAATACCGCCCAGGCGATGCCTTGCCGATCGATCGAAAAATGCCAGTCCTTCAACGCGCCGACATCGACTGTCATGGTGCGCACCTCACTCTGCCGCAGCGCTCTGCGCGGACCGGGCATTGTGCCCCGCCGTCATGTAATGCGGCTTCACCTCGGCAGGATCGAAATGGTCGACGGCGATGACACGCGCCGTCAACTGCTCAACCTCGCGAAGCATCTCGCCTTCGGCCAGGGTCAGGACGCCTTTCGTCACGGCCTCACCGATCCAATCGAGGCCATGAAACCGCCGGACTGTGCCGGCGCGGATCGCCCGCTCCAGCTTTTTCTCAACCTCCTCGGCCGCAACCACTTTCTCGAGCGTGACCTCGAGCAGACCCATGGGATCGTTCGGATCCTTTGACACGTAGATGTAGCGAGTCAGGCGGTCACGTGCCTCGCCGGGCTGGAGGATGTGCGCTGCAACTTCGCGCCCGAGGCGGTCGCTGGCGGGACGGTACGGGAGGCCAAAGGGAAACACCACAACGCGCATCAGCACACGCGCCCAGCCGACCGGAAAGTTGTCGACCACCCCGCGCATGGCCTCCTGGAAGCGGTAGAGGCCGTTCTGCGCGCAGAGCGCGACGATGTGCCGGTCGTTGGCCGGCTTGGCATCGTCTTCATAGCGTTTGAGAACGCACGACGTCAGATAGAGCTCCGACAGGGCATCCGCCATACGGCCGGTGAGCTTCTGCCGGGTCTTGAGACCACCGCCAAGGAGCGCCACGGTCAGATCCGCGACGAAGGCGAAGTTGCGGCTCGCGCGCCAGAGCTGGCGATACCAGACCGCGGTGCCGTAGGCCTTCTCCGGTACTTTGCCAAAGAGGCCTCCAGTCACGTTGTGGAAGAACGCGCCGAACGTGTTGGAGAGCGAAAAGCTGATGTGGCTCAGGAAGGCACTCTCGAACGCTGCGAGACCCTGCTGACTGTTCGGATCCTGACAAGCCTGGATCTCGCGGTAGAGATAGGGATGGGACCGCAGCGCGCCTTGCGCGAAGGTGATGAGAGATCGCGTCAGGATATTGGCACCCTCGACGGTAATACCTACCGGCACCATCTGATATGCCGACTGAAGATAGTTGGAGGGTCCGTCGCAGATGCCGCGCCCTCCGTGCAGATCCATCGCATCATTGACGGAGCGGCGCATCCGCTCGGTCGACTGGTACTTCATGATGGCGGAGATGACGGACGGCTTCTCGCCGCGCGAGACCATAGCGGCCGTGACGGCGCGCCCGGCTTCGTTGACGTAGGCCGCCTCGGTCATGCGCACGAGCGGCTCTTCGAGCCCCTCCATCTTGGCCACCGGCAAGCCGAACTGTTTGCGAATCCGCCCATAGGCCGTGGAGAACCGCAGCATGGACTTGGCGCCTGCCGCCGCCGAGGACGGCAGCGATATGGCGCGCCCAGCCGCCAGGCACTCCATCAGCATGCGCCAGCCCTGACCGACCATTTTCTCGCCGCCAATGACCCAGTCCATCGGAATGAAAACGTCGGTGCCCCAGTTCGGACCATTCGGGAACGCGGCCCCGCTAGGCAAGTGGCGGCGCCCGATATTGACACCAGGATGATCCGCGGGGATCAGGGCCACGGTGATACCGATGTCGCCACCCTTGCCCAGGACATTGTCAGGATCGCGGAGATGGAACGCGAGGCCAACCAGCGTCGCCTTGGGACCAAGTGTGATGTAGCGCTTGTCCCACGACAGCCGGATACCCAGCGTTTCGCGACCGCCAAACATGCCCTTCGTGACGTAGCCCACGTCGCGCATCGTCGCCGCATCGGAGCCGGATGTCGGTCCCGTGAGCGAGAAGCAAGGAATCTCATCTCCGTGCGCGAGCCGCGGCAGATAATGGTGCTTCTGTGCGTCGGTCCCGTATTTCTCGATCAACTCGCCTGGCCCCAGCGAGTTCGGAACCATGACGATCGTGCACACATCGGGTGAGCGCGATGCGATCTTGCCGAGGATCAGAGACTGCGCCTGCGGTGAAAATCCAAGCCCGCCGTGGGCCTTGGAGATCAGCATGCCGAGAAAGCCATGCTTCTTCACAAAATCCCAGATCGGTTCGGGAATATCCCGATCTGCGTGACGAACCTGCCAATCATTGACCATGTGGCAGAGGTCCTCAGTCGGACCGTCGAGAAAAGCACGCTCCTCATCCGACAATACAACCGGAGGCACAGCCCTCAGCTTGTTCCAGTCTGGCGTGCCGGAAAACAGCTCGGCGTCGAAGCCGATCGTCCCTGCGTCCAGCGCCTGCTGCTCGGTATCGGACACCTTCGGCAGCGTATTCTTGATCACGCGGAATGTGGGAGCGACGACCCACGTCCGGCGGATGGACGGCACCGAGAGCAGTCCCAGAATAATGGCGGGGATCCAGGCCAGCAGCGCCAGGCCAGTGCCCGGTCGCGAGACATCACCCTCGAGGACGCCCGATTGCCAGGCCAAGGCGGCAATCGCTGCTGACAGCGCCCATACCCACAGCGGTGCGCGGTGCATCGCCAGCACAAATGCAACGATCACCACAATGCAGACAAATGCGACTTCTGCCATCGGCCGCAGCCTCTCTGCTGATGAGCGCGACACTGTCCAAGCCGCGCCTTGCTATGCAAAGTTGACCTAAACGTCAACGGCGGGACGCGTGTCAGCTTACATGAAGGTGCGCCACCCGCCTGCGACGCGGCCGAATATACGCCGGGATGGAACGGTCGAGGGACAACTTTTCGTTGAGCAGCCCCTACCTCCTGAGCGCAAATAGAAAACGACCAGGACATCCATTCGCCGCCGACGCATTGCCGGCGTGGCCGTGCGCACTTATCCTGGTCGCCCTGCCCCTCATAGCCATACGGTCACATTGCGATGCACCGCATTGCCTATCGGTTCGGACTGGCGCTGGCCCTGTTGATCGCGCCGATCACCCGAACGCTGGCTGCAGACGACACGAAATTGTTGGCTTACGGCAAACATCTGTCGGCCGAGTGCAGCGGCTGCCATCGCCTAGACGGTGTCGACAACGGCATTCCGTCCATCACCGGCTGGGCCCCGATCGACTTCATTGCCACGGTGGGATTCTTCAAGGACGGAAGCCGTTCCAACCCAGCGATGATTTCTGTCGCGCGCTCGCTCGACGACGAGCAGGTCAAGGCGCTCGCCACCTACTACGGATCACTGCCAATGGGCCGCCGCCGTGCCGCCCCACCGGCCGCGATAAGGAAATAGCGAGCGCAGCTGGAGCCGCGCCCACGCCTGAAAAAGCGTTACGGCCTCAGCCCTTCTTCGCAGACTGTCTGGGAGCCGTCTTCGCGAACATGTCCGCCACGATGCCGTCATACCAGCCGACGCTTTCAGCATAATTCTGCTTGCGCACTCCGGCGTCCTCGCCCTTCTGCGAGACGAAGGATCCGGATGGGTCGAGCTTGCCGTCCTTTGGCGCATAGTTGGCGCCGATCTTGACGCAATCGTCGGGCGCGACCAGCGACCAGCAGGTGTTGCGATATCGCGCCGGGAACTTCTCTTTTTTGGCGAGATCCGTCAAAATCTCGGCTGCAACGACTTTGGCCTGGCTGTTCGCCGAAAAAGCCGATTTCGGCATCTCGGCCGCAACCGTCGCATCGCCAAGAACGAACACGTCCTTGACCTTCTTCGACGAGAAGTTCTCCGGATTGATCGGGCACCAGTCACCCTCGGTGCAGCCGGCCTTCACAGCGATCTCGCCGGCGCGCTGCTGGGGAATGACGTTGGCAACGTCGGCCTTGGCCTTCTTGCCGGCCTTGGTGACGATCTCTTTCGTCTTCGTATCGACACTCACGATGGAGAAGTCGTCGATGTCCGTCGTCATGTTCAGCTCCAGGATGCCCTTGTAGTACTTGTCGTACGCTTCCGTGAACACCGGCTGCTTCGAGAACGCCTTCTTCGGATCGAAGACGACAAGCTTCGACCTAGGCTTCCTCGTCTTCAGATAGTGCGCAATCATAGCCGCCCGCTCGTAGGGCCCCGGAGGGCAGCGGAACGGATTGTTCGGCATTGCCATAACGACCGTACCACCATCTTTCATCGCCTCGAGCTGGCGCTTCAGCAAACGCTTCTGCGCCGCATCCGTGTTGTATGCGTGCGGCATCACAACCGCAGCAGCACGCGAATAGCCCGCAATAGAATCGTACTTGATGTCGATGCCCGGCGAGAGCACGAGCCGGTCGTAGGCGTAGATCCTGCCACTTCGCGTCTTCACGGTCTTCTTGGTTGTATCCACGTCCGTCGCGTAGTCGTGGACCACCTTGACGCCGATCTTCCTCAGGCCCGCATAGCCGTGGCTAAGACTCTCGAGGGTGCGAAAACCGCCGATATAGAGGTTAGAGAAAAACGACGAAGAGTAGGTCGAGTTCGCCTCGATCAGCGTGACATCTAGCGCAGGCGCTTCCTTCTTCACGTAGTGAGCGACGGTTGCGCCGCCCGCTCCGCCGCCAACAATCACCACCTTGCCCGCCCCTTGCGCTATCGCGAAGGGCGAAAACATCGAAGACGCTGAAATGCCGGCACCCGCTGCTCCGAGGAGTTTGCCGAAATCGCGCCGTGTAAACTCGGTCATCTAGAACCTCCCGTTCTGAACGCTGGAACACTATTGCGAACTCATGCGCGATGCCAGCCGACTGTAATCGTCTCCGGCCTCACTACCGGTTTCTTGCGCGCTTTGTCCCATACTCAACTCTTGCCGAGGAGGAAGCCAGCCTTGATCAGGAGTGGGGACAGATCGGACCAGAAGAAATCAGGGCCTGAATATCCGACGATCCGCCCGACCTCCTTTCCCTCCTTCAACACCACGAACGTCGGCGAAAACATGATGCCGGTGAGAAAGCTGACATCCGGCGAGCCCCGAAAGCGGCGCACAAGCGGCGCGAAACGCCCCTCCGGGCTACGCGCGTAGGCGGGGCCGACATCGCGATCCCAGCGCGCGCAGTAAGGGCAACCTCGGTCCTCGACAAGAAGAAGGATGACAGGCAACGAGCTTAGCGGCGGGCTCTGGGCCGCCAAGGAGGCGGCCCATGGAGCCCAAAACAACAGGGTGGCGGCCCCTTTGAGCACCCCCCTCCTCGACGACACCAAACCGGCCGCAGGTCGCAGGAGCCGGGCGATATAGCCGCGTGTTTGCATTCCCGCATTCTATTATGCTAACCCGAGCAAACAACTGGACCATTGGCAGCTCCTGGTCAGGAGCGGGATCGGCGAGGGTGCGATGCGCTTGGAGATCGTAGACAGACGCGATTTCCTGATTGGCGCGGCGGCGCTGGCCACGATATCGGCAGCGCTTACAATACCCGGCGCGGCCCAGGATCGCCCGCCGCAAACCCTCGACGAGGCACTGAAAAAGATCATGGGCGACGCCAAGCCCGTGGACGGCAAGATCACCCTGGACCTGCCGGAAATCGCCGAAAACGGCAATACCGTGCCTTTCACCCTGTCGGTCGACAGCCCGATGACGGACGCCAACCATGTCAAGTCGCTGCACATCTTTGCGAGCGGCAATCCGCAAGTCGACGTCGCCTCATTCACCTTCACTCCGGAGTCCGGCAAGGCCGCCGCGTCGAGCCGCATGCGGTTGGCAAAAACGCAGGACGTCGTAGCCGTGGCGGAGTTGAGCGACGGAAAATTCTTGCTGGGCAAGCGGACGGTCAAGGTCACCATTGGTGGCTGTGGCGGCTGAACGAGAAAGAGCGAGCATGTCGAAACCCCGGATCAAATTTCCCGAAGCGGCCAAGGCGGGCGACATTATCGAGATCAAGACATTGATCTCGCACGTGATGGAGACCGGCCAACGCAGGGATGCGGACGGCAAGGTCGTCCCGCGCGATATCATCAACTCGTTGACGGTGTCTTTTGCCGGCAAGGAGTTCTTCCGGGCGTCCTTGCAGCCTGGCATCTCGGCCAATCCCTACATTTCATTCTATTTGCGCGTGCCCGGGCCGGGTAACATCAAGTTCACTTGGACCGACGATTCTGGCAAATCGACCGTCGAAGAAATGAAGCTCAACGTCGCCTAGCTGAAGTACAGTTGAGGAAGCGGTGTCCGACGAACCGATAGTCCCGCAGAAGGGTCCCTACCAGGTAGCGCTCGAAGAAGGCCGCGCCTATTTCTGGTGCACTTGCGGCCGCTCAGCAAAGCAGCCCTTCTGCGACGGGTCGCACAAAGGGACCAGTCTTGAGCCGTTCCGCTTCGTCGCCGAAGGCAGCGGCATGTTCAATCTTTGCGGCTGCAAAGGCACCGACGACAAGCCTTTCTGCGACGGCACTCACAATATGCTGTAGCGGATCGCTGGCAGATAAGGCCGCCGGCCTATGCTGTCATCCGCCGGAAATGTGGGCATTTGTCGCCGCACAAAAGCGTGTGCGTTGGCCGAAAGTGTCTGCTAGCCTCGATTCACCCAGCTGAGCGGCGGCCCAACCGTCAACATGGCCGTCAGCCGGCGCGGTCGAGGGGTGGGCAGCCGTGGAATATTTTTTCCAGCAGTTGATCAATGGCATGACGCTCGGCTCGATCTATGGCCTAATCGCCATTGGATATACGATGGTGTTCGGCATCATCGGCATGGTCAACTTCGCCCACGGCGATGTCTTCATGCTGTCGACGTTCGTCGCTCTGATCTTCTTTTTGCTGCTCACCCAGGTTCTGGGCTTTGGGTCATTGGTACTGGCCCTGCTCCTTGTGCTCGTGCTGGGGATGGTGCTGACCTCTCTGTGGGCCTGGACGATCGAACGGCTCGCCTATCGGCCGCTGAGCGGATCGTTCCGCCTCGCTCCTCTGATCTCGGCGATCGGGATGTCGATTTTCCTCATGAACCTCGTGCAGGTTGCTCAAGGGCCGCGGAACAAGCCCGTTCCTCCGATGCTCAACGAGGTGATCGTGCTGCATGGCGGATCCAGCTACGCCGTGACGCTGTCCTATAAGCAGATCCTGATCATCGTCACGACGACAGTGCTGCTGATTGCCTTCTCGTTCCTTGTACAGCGCACGGCTCTCGGCCGCGCCCAGCGCGCCTGCGAACAGGATCGGCGGATGGCATCTTTGCTCGGCATCGACGTTAACCGCACAGTGTCGCTGACATTCGTCATCGGCGCCGCGCTCGCTGCCGTCGCTGGATTGCTCTACATGGTCCACTATGGGGTCGTGAGCTTCGCCGACGGCTTTGTGCCGGGCGTCAAGGCATTCACTGCGGCGGTCCTCGGGGGCATCGGATCGCTGCCCGGCGCCGTCATCGGGGGGCTTCTGATCGGCCTCATCGAAACGTTCTGGTCGGCCTATTTTTCCATCGACTACAAGGATGTCGCGACCTTCTCCATTCTCGTCATTACAGTGATCTTCCTTCCATCCGGACTTCTCGGCCGGCCTGAAGTCGAGAAGGTCTAATGTCGATGCCGGGCGCTGGTCCAGACCACGGCTCGACACAATCACCCGGGATCGGGGCCGCAATCATCGACGCAGGCAAGGCAGGGCTTCTGGCGCTCGGTCTGGCCATTCCCATCCTAGCCCTGCGGACCGAAACGAATTTAGAAAACCAGCTCATCCTGCAGGAGCGCTGGGGCTACGTGGCCGTTGCCGTTGCTGTAGCCTTTGCCGGGCGCCTTCTGTACCTGCTTACACCGCGCCGGCATCCGGCGCCGAAAGCGCGATCGCTTGCTTTTGCGGGTTCCGGCGTCGCACACGCTGTCTCGATCATCGGTTTGGCGTTGCTGGTCGTATATCCGTTTCTGATACTGCTCCTCGTCGGTAAAGCGGCATCGCTCAAATGGATCGACAATTTCGGTATCCAGATCCTGATCTACGTGATGCTCGGGTGGGGTTTGAATATCGTCGTGGGCCTAGCCGGCTTGCTCGACCTCGGCTACGTCGCGTTCTATGCCGTGGGTGCCTATTCCTACGCGCTACTCGCCGCGAGCGCCCCCATCAAGGAATTCATGGCCGACATGATCGGCCCAACCTTTTGGCCGCTTTGGGCGTTTTGGATCTGCCTGCCTGTTGCGGGCATCCTTGCGGCCTTCTGGGGCGTCATTCTCGGATTTCCGGTGCTGCGGTTACGTGGCGACTATCTGGCCATCGTGACGCTCGCGTTCGGCGAGATCATCCGGCTCGTGTTGATCAACTGGATCGATCTGACAAACGGGTATGCCGGCATCTCGGGGATTCCGAGGCCGAGTTTCTTCGGCATACCGTTCAACGCTTCAGAAAGCGGCTTTGCCGCAATCTTCGGGCTCGAATTCTCGCCGCTGTATCGCACGATCTTCCTGTTCTATCTGATCCTTGCGCTCGCTCTGCTGACCAACTGGGTGACCTTGCGCCTGAGGCGATTGCCAGTCGGCAGGGCGTGGGAGGCGTTGCGAGAGGACGAAATCGCCTGCCGATCCCTTGGCATCAACACTACCAACACCAAGCTCACGGCATTCGCCATCGGCGCAGGCTTCGGCGGCTTTGCCGGCGCGTTCTTCGCCGCCAGGCAGAACTTCATCAGCCCTGAATCTTTTACGTTCATGGAGAGCGCGATCATTCTAGCGATTGTCGTGTTGGGCGGAATGGGCAGCCAGATTGGCGTGGCGATCGCGGCTGTAGCCATGATCGGCGGCACCGAAATCCTGCGCGAGCTCGATTGGCTGAAGCATGTTTTCGGCCAGAGTTTCGATCCCGCTCAATACCGGATGCTGATCTTCGGCCTCGCCATGGTACTGCTGATGATCTGGCGACCGCGCGGTCTCATATCCACACGCTACCCCTCCATCTACCTCAAGGAGCGAAAGTCCGTTTCGGGCGATCTCGTCAAGGAGGGGCACGGCTGATGGCAGTGCAGCGCGAGCGCGAGCCATTACTCGAGGTCGAGCACCTCATGATGCAGTTCGGCGGCCTCGTGGCCATTAACGACCTCTCGTTCAACGCGCGACGCGGAGACATCACAGCCATCATCGGACCGAACGGTGCCGGCAAGACTACGGTTTTCAACTGCATCACCGGATTCTATAAGCCGACGTCGGGACGCATACTGCTATCCGCCGAAGGATCGGCGACATCTGCTGACATCGATACGCTGACCAGGAGCGGCCGCAGATCAATGGCAACGGCGGCCGGCCGCATTTTCCTGCTCGAGCGCATGCCCGATTTCGAGATTGCGTGGCAGGCTAAAGTCGCCCGTACTTTCCAGAACATTCGGCTGTTCACGGGCATGACTGTGCTCGAGAACCTTATCGTTGCGCAGCACAACGCCCTTATGCGCGCGTCTGGCTGGACGGTTTTAGGCATGTTCGGAGCAAGCTCGTACCACCGGGCCGAAGCGCGTGCCGTCGATCTCGCGCGCTTCTGGCTTGACCGCATCGGCCTGCTCGACCGCGCCGATGTCGCGGCAGGCGAGCTACCCTACGGCGATCAGCGACGGCTCGAGATTGCGCGCGCGATGTGCACGGAGCCGGTTATGCTCTGTCTCGACGAACCAGCTGCGGGCCTCAACCCGCGCGAAAGCGCCAATCTCAACGCACTCCTGAAGTCGATCCAGGACGAGCACAGGACATCAGTCCTGCTGATCGAGCACGACATGTCGGTCGTGATGGAGATTTCCGACCATGTGGTCGTTCTGGAATATGGGACCAAGATCTCGGATGGCCCGCCGAGCTACGTGCGGAACGATCCCAAAGTCGTGGCAGCCTACCTTGGTGTGGAAGACGACGAAGTGGCTCTAGCCGAGGCCGGGGTCGCCCGATGAGCGACGTGCTGCTGTCCATTCGGCAGGTCAAAAGCTTTTATGGGAACATCATGGCGCTCAAGGGCGTCGACCTGGACGTCCACGAAGGCGAGATCGTCACTCTCATAGGTGCCAACGGTGCCGGCAAATCGACACTGATGATGACGGTATTCGGCAACCCTCGGGCCCGCGAGGGCCAGATCGTCTACGAAGGCCGGAACATCACGCACCTGCCGACCCACGAGATCGCCCGGCTCCGCATTGCCCAATCACCGGAAGGACGTCGTATCTTTCCGCGCATGACGGTGCTGGAAAACCTGCAGATGGGTGCGGAAATCGATGGCCTTGCCCACTTTGACGAGGATCTCGACCGGGTTACACAGCTCTTTCCGCGGCTGAAGGAGAGATTGCATCAGCGCGGCGGCACGTTGTCGGGCGGCGAGCAACAGATGCTTGCCATCGCCCGCGCGCTTATGAGCCGGCCCAAGCTCCTTCTTCTCGACGAGCCGTCCCTCGGATTGGCCCCTCTCATCGTCAAGCAGATCTTCGAGGTCATCCGAGATCTCAATCAGCGACAACGCATCACCATTTTCCTGGTGGAGCAGAATGCCTTCCATGCGCTACGCCTTGCGCACCGCGGCTACGTCATGGTGAACGGCTTGATCACGATGACCGGAACCGGCCAGGACCTACTGGCGCGCCCTGAAATCCGCGCTGCCTATCTCGAAGGCGGGCGCCACTGAGATGCGGCGGAGGTAGGCGAACCCATGCTCGGCGCGTTTTATGAAACTGGACCGAAGGGCCTGTGGATTTTCCTTCTCATTACAATAATCATAGGCGGCTCCGCAGGTTACGTATCCGGGCGTGCGATTGCGCAAACTTGGCGACCGTTCTGGAATGTCCCCCTTTATATGCTGCTGTTAGCTGCTGCCGTGCGCTTCTTTCACTATGCCTTGTTCTGGGAAGTTCTCTTTTCCCTGAAAAACTACATCGTCGATTTTGTTGTGGCGTTCATAGCTGCCGCCGTTGGATATCGGGTGACAAGGGCGCGCCAGATGGCGGCCCAGTATGGGTCGATCTTTGGGCGCACAACCCAGCAATAGCTGCCAATTCCGGCACGACAAGTCCGGTTCCTGCCCGTGAATCGACGTGACTTCGCCCTTATTTCGGGGAATCATGCAGCCTTCTAGGCGAGGCCATTCGCCTGATCTGGGCGCAAACCGTGTCCGGGTCTATCATGCAAGGGAGTGCGTGAATGAATAAGCTCGTGTGGTCGGGGATCGCGCTTGCTGCGAGCCTGGCGTTCACAGGAACAGCCAACGCGCAGATCAAGGTCGGTGTGGCAGGGCCGCTCACCGGACCCAATGCTGCCTTCGGCGCTCAGTTGAAGAATGGAGCCGAGCAAGCTGCGGCGGATATCAACGCCGCCGGCGGCATCAACGGTCAGAAGGTCGAGCTGTCATTTGGCGACGACGTTTCCGATCCGAAGCAGGGCGTTTCGGTGGCGAATAAGTTCGTCGGCGACGGTGTGAAATTCGTCATCGGTCACTTCAATTCCGGCGTCACGATGCCGGCGTCGGAAGTGTATGCCGAGAACGGCATCTACATGATCTCGCCGTCCGCCACGAACCCGAAAATTACGGAGCGCGGCTTGTGGAACGTTGCCCGCACGTGCGGCCGCGACGACCAGCAGGGAGAAGTGGCAGCTCAATACATTGCCAACTCGCTGAAGGGCAAGAAGGTCGCCATCGTTCATGACAAGACGACCTACGGCAAAGGTTTGGCCGACGAGACTCAAAAGGGCATGAACAAGGCCGGCGTCAAGGAAGTGCTGTACGAAGGCGTGAACACCGGCGAAAAGGACTTCTCCGCCCTGGTGTCCAAGATCAAAGCCGCAGGTGCTGATGTGGTATATTGGGGTGGCCTGCACACCGAAGGCGGCCTCATTGTCCGTCAGATGCGCGATCAAGGCGTGGGCGCCGTGATGATGTCGGGCGACGGCATCACGACCGATGAGTTTGCGGCGATTGGCGGCCCTGGTGTCGAAGGCACGCTGATGACGTTCCCGCCGGATCCCCAGAAGCGTCCAGAGGCGGCCGACGTGGTCAAGAAGTTCCTGGACAAGAACTACAAGCCTGAGTCCTACACGCTCTACAGCTATGCGGCTCTGCAGGTGATCGCGCAGGCCGCCGCCGACGCCAAGTCTCTCGATCCCAAGAAGGTCGCCGAGGCCACGCGCACGGGCAAGAAGTTCAAGACCGTGATCGGCGAACTGGGCTTCGACAGCAAGGGCGACATCACCCGCCCCGACTACGTCGTCTACACCTGGAAGAAGGGCGCTGACGGCAAGATCACCTACGTGCAGAATTGAGCAGCCTCTGCTGACATCAATGTTAGCGCGATACGGAAACTGGAGGCAGCCCTTAGGGCTGCCTCTTGGCGTTTGCATACGCCGAATTGCGATCTTGGTCGCTCGCGCCGGCGTGCTGGTCTTCTGGCTTGCGCTTAGCGGGGCGAGCGTAAGCCGCGCAGATTTCATTATTGCTGCCGTTGGCTCTGCGGATCCCCCAGGTAATCCCGCCGCAGCGGTCCGAACGGGCGTCGAGCTGGCGGTCAGCAATATTTGGCCAGGCGGAGCCGTCGCCGACGGCAAGGCAATCCGCATCATTACTGCCGACGACCAATGCAACGCGGCAGGCGCTGAGGCTGCCGCGCGCAGCGTCGTCGCGGCAGGCGCAAGTGTCGTCATTGGGCATGTCTGCTCGAGCGCGGCAATCGCAGCAGCGCCGATCTATACCGAGGCACGCATACCCTTCATCTCCGTCGGTGCGAGGAACCCTAAATTCACGGACGAGCGGTCTGGCCCAACAACGTTTCGGCTTGCGGGCCGCAGCGACAAGCAGGCCTCCGAGATTGCCTCAGCCATCATGAAACGCTATGCCGGCAAAAAGGCTGCCATCCTCAACGATACGAGCCCGCAGTCGCGTGATCTCGCCGACGCAGTGCATCGTTTCCTGACGGCTGCCAACTACCCGGTGGTGCACCGCGAGTCCTATACGCCGGGCGAAAAGGAGCTGACGGAGCTTGTGCGCCGATTGAAGATTGCCGGGGCCGGAATTGTTTTCGTACCGGCGCAACCGCATGACTTGGCCATCATTCTCGCTCAGATGCGCGTGCAGCAGCTTGATGCCCATGTCATCGGCAGCGACATGCTCGCGGTCCCCGCGGTTATCCCAGCGGCCGACCTGGCCGGCGATGCGCTCACCGTCATGCTGTCGTGGACGCCGAAACCGGTGGGTACGGCTGCGGGCAAGGTCGAGCCGCTCATGCAACTGGGTCGCGAAGCGCGATCGATCGCTCTGCAAGCCTATGCCGCAGTCGAGGCGTGGTCGCAGACCTTCACCGATCAAGGCACCAACGACGGCGCGAAGATTGCCGCGGCCTTGTCGGGCAAGGAATTCGAGACAGTTGTCGGGCGCTTGCGTTTCAACGAACGCGGAGATGCTATAATCCCTTCCTATGCGCTGCATGTTTGGCGCAATGGTGCGTGGCAACGCCTGGACTGAGCCGGCGGTACGCATCGGTCGGCTCGTGGTTGGAAGCGCTGCATGGCAAAACGAGCGAATCTCATAACCGACGTGCCGGGCGTGCGTGTTGGCAACGCTATCGACGCGCGCGTAGCGACCGGCGTCACCGTGATCCTGCTGGACGCGCCGAACGTTGCGTCCGGCGTTGTGCGCGGCGGTGCACCAGGAGGGCGGGATACCGCACTGCTCGAGCCAGAAATGACGATGCCGGGTATCGATGCTGTTGTGTTGTCGGGCGGATCGTTGTTTGGCCTCGATGCGGCGGGCGGCGTCGTCAATTGCCTGCGGGAGCAAGGCATCGGTTTCAAGATCGGCAACGCCACCGTTCCCATTGCCGTGCAAGCCATAACGTTCGATCTCATGAACGGCGGCGACAAGAGCTGGGGTCGGAAGCCTCCCTATTGGGATCTCGGCTGGGAAGCCACCAAAAGGGCGTCAACGGAGGAGTTCCCTCTTGGCACTCAAGGTGGCGGCTACGGTGCGACCACAGCCAATTTGAAGGGCGGGTTGGGGTCGGCAAGCGTGACAACGCGATCCGGCTTTGAGATCGGCGCTATTGTCGTTGTCAATGCGGTCGGCACGGCCATGATCGGCGACGGACCCCATTTTTGGGCTGCCCCTTACGAACGGGAACAGGAATTTGGCGGACGCGGCTTGCCGGCAGTCATTCACGCCGGCGCCCTAGCCTTGCGCATGAAGGGCGGTGCTCCCCCATCGACGACCGTAGCACTGGTTGTCACGGACGCCATTCTCACGAAATCTCAGGCCAAGCGGCTGGCAATCATGGCCGACGACGGCTTGGCGCGAGCCATCCGGCCCGCTCACGCGCCTATGGATGGCGACACTGTCATAGCGGCAGCCATGCTTCGCAAACCCTTGCAGAATGAGAACGTCGATCTCACCGAAATCGGTCTTGCGGCTGCCGATTGCCTCTCGCGCGCGATCGCCCGGGGCGTGTATGAGGCGACTGCGCTGCCATTTGCCGGCGCCCTTCCCGCTTGGCGCGACAAATTTGGCAGCTCGTCGTGAACCGCTGGATCGCCGTCGCATCATTGGCCGTCGTCGTGGCCGCGCTGATCCTCTGGCAACAATCCCGCGAACGCTCGATCTCAGCATGCTTGTCCGCGGGCGGCAGCTGGAGCGGCTCGACCTGCGCGCCAGGAGCGGGCCGCACCATTCTCCAGCGCGATCTGCACAGGTCCTGACGCAGCACTCTCGTCAGAAACGGTCGGCGCGATATGGCGAGGGGTCTGTAAAAGGCGCTTCACTCGTCATCATCTCGGCCAGCAGGCGACCCGTGACCGGCCCCAACGTGAAGCCGAGGTGATGATGGCCGAAAGTGAACCACAGCCCGTTGTGTCTCGGCGCCGGCCCGATGACCGGAACCATGTCAGGTAGTGCCGGCCGTCGCCCAAGCCAAGGTTCCGCCTCGATGCGCTCTCCCAGCGGGAACATCCGGCGCGCAATCGGCTCGACCCGCTCCAACTGCACCGGCGTTTTCGGCGCATCGCGCAAGGCGAACTCCGCGCCGGTGGTCAGGCGGATTCCCTTCGTCATCGGCGTCATGAGGAAGCCGCTCTCTGCATCGATAACCGGCCGGCTAAGTGTCGCGTTGCCCTTGGCGCGGTAGTGCATGTGATATCCGCGCTTCCAGCCGAGCGGCAGATCGTAACCGAGCGGACGGAAGATATCGTCCGACCAGGGCCCAAGTGCGAGCACCACGGCGTTCGCCGTCAACGTTCCGTCCTTGGTCGCGACCGCCCAACCGTCCTGAGTCTGCTCCAGCGAGCGCGCATCTGCGAGCACGAAGCGGCCGCCCTTGCGCACGAGCAGCTCGGCGTACGCACGTCCGACAGCACCGGGGTCGGCCACCGAGACCGGATCCGTCATGTGGATGCCACCGGCAAACTCCTCGCTAAGATGCGGTTCAAGCGCGCCAAGGCCCCCTTGGTCGACATGGGTGTAGTTGATGCCAAACACTGCGCGCTCTGTTTGCTCAAGGGCAAGTGCGGCGTCCAGCTTGTCGGGCGAGCGGAAGACCTTGAGGTAACCGGTGCGGCGGACCATGCCCAGAATGCCCGCCTCGCCCATGAACTCCTCATGCTCGACAATGCAGCGCTCGACCAGCGGCAACATGGCCCGCGCACTTGCCGCCTTTCCTTCCGGAGTGGAGGCCAGCCAGTAGCGAAACATCCAGGGTGCAATGCGTGGAAGCGCAGAGAGATGGTAGCTCGCATCGGTCGAATTGTTGCGCGCATAGGTTAGGAGAAGGCTCAAATCCCGCGGAAACATGTATGGCACGACGCCTTCGCGCTGAATGAGGCCGGCATTGCCATAAGATGTCTCCTCAGCTGGCCCCCTCCGGTCAATGAGCGTCACGGAACGCCCGCGTTTCAGCAGATGGAGGGCCGCCGATATGCCGACCATACCGGCACCGAGAACAATCACGTCAGATTTCATGCGGCTGTCACACGGGCGAGAACGAGCGCAAAGCTCAACCAAAAGCAGAGCATACAGCCATGTATCTCTTGTACAGCGCGATATGGCGTCTCAGGTCTCCTCGCCGAAGAAGTCGAGCAGCAGCCGCGTCAGGATTTTGGGTTGCTCTTCGGGAATGAAGTGTCCGCAATCGGGGACCACAACGCCCCGCACATTGGTTGCGACGCGCTTCAGGCTGTCCTCTGGCTCCCGCCCCCTGCCACGGCTTTTTGCTCCGCCGATCGCCAGCACCGGCATGGTCAGCTTCATGCGAGCGATAATCTCACGGTTGGCCGCTGCATCCTGCGGCAGCGTCCGATAGTAGGAAAAGCCCGCGCGCATCGCGCCAGGTTGACGGTATGTGCGCAGGTATTCCTGAATCTCGTCCTCTCCGATCGCCGTCGGAAGATAGGAGAACTCGCGGTAGAACCACCTCAAATAGACATCCTCCCGCCCCTGCATCAGGGCTTCGGGCAGATCCGGCGTCATGTGAAACTGGTGATGCCAGCGGCGGCCGCCCTGCGAGAAGTCACCTCCGTCGCCGGGGATGACGACATCGACGATGGCGAGACGGCGAATGGCCTCTGGGTGCTGAGTTGCAAGCGCATAGGCAGTCGGCCCGCCCCAGTCGTGGCCGGCGAGGAAGAACCGGTCGTGACCGAGCTTGCCATTGACCACCTGCCAGATGTCCCGTGCCACCGTCTGCTTGTCGTAGCCGGTTAGGGGGCGCGAGCTGTCCCCCAGCCCTCGCATATCCGGAGCAATCACGGTATAGCGCTCGGCGAGCGCCGGCATCACGCGGACCCACTCGAACCACGTCTGCGGCCAGCCGTGTATCAGCACCAGCAGCGGCCCGCTGCCTGCGGTGACGTAATGCAGAAGCACATCGTCCAGCTCGGCGAAGTGGTGCTCGACTTTGAATTCTCTACTCATTCAATCCTCTAAAGCGCTGACGCCTCGTCTGCACCGCCATCACTGCTCCCAGGGCACACCACCAGCATACGTCTTGTAGCTAACCGCGCTCAGCCAACCGGCATCGACCGGCAGCAGGATGCCCGTGATGGCTGAGGCCTGATCCGAGCACAGAAACGCGATGGCATTGGCGATGTCGCCGGGCTCAGGCAAACGATCGAGCGCATGTACGCTCATGATCTTGCCGAGATCGCGATGGCCGCTCTCGACTTTGGCTCGGAGCGGTGGCGTCATCACATAGGTCGGCGCCACGCTGTTGACGCGAATGCCGTGCCGGCCGAGCTCGACCGCCAGCAATTGCGTCAGGCGCTGGATGGCGGCCTTGCCGGGGTTGTAGGCCGGAAGCGGCAGCGGCAGATAACTGTTGATCGACCCGAGTGTGACGATGGCGCCTTGCTTGCGCTCGATCATCTGCCTCCCAAAGGCGCGGCACGTATGCACAGTGCCATGGTAGTTAACCTGCCACATCCGGTCGTGGGCAGCCATGTCCATATCCATGATGCCTTCAGTATTTGGAATGAGCGCAGCGGACGTGACCAGAACGCGCGCCGGCCCCAGTTGCTTCTCCACCTCGGCCGCAACCCGATCCACATCGGAGGCATCCGCGACATCGCAAGCGAAGAACTTCGCGGTCGTACCGCCTGCCGAGATCGAAGCAGCGACCTCCTCACCGCGTGTTTTGTTCATATCAACGAGCGCGACGGTGTGCCCGTCCGCCGCGAACCGCCGCGCCGTCGCTTCGCCGATGCCGCTGGCTCCGCCCGTGACGACGGCGATCTGTTTTTCAGTCATGTCGATTACAGTCCTATCTGAGAAATTCCGGAGAGATCAGGCTTGGCAGAAGCAGCGAGACCTTCGGCCATACGATGACCAAGGCCAGGACGAGGAACATCGGAATGAGCATGATTCCGGTGTCCTTGATCGCGTCCCGCATGCGCATGCCGGCAATCGAGCAGGCTATCATCAGGCAAAGCCCGTATGGCGGCGTCACGAGCCCGAATGCCAGAGAGACGATGCCGATCATGGCGAAATGCACGGGATCCATCGACACGGCCTTGGACAGCGGCTCCAGGATCGGAGCGCAGATGATGATAGCCGGGATGGCATCCAGGAAGCAGCCGACGACGAGGAAGACCAAGGCGATGAAAAAACCGGTCGCCGCAAATCCCATGCCCCAGGCCGACACGCCGGTGAGAATGGCTTCGGGAATCTTGTAGTAGGCCAGCAACCAGCCGAACGTGCTCGCGGTGCCCACGCAGAACAAGGCGATGCCGGCCAGCTTGCCCGTGTCGAGAAGCGCGCGGTAAAGGCCGCCGAGGTCCATTTCGCGATAGACAATGAGGGATAATACCGCTGCATAAAGCACGGCAATGCACGCCGACTCGGTCGCGGTGAACCAGCCGAAGATTTTGCCGCCAATGATGATGCCGGGAGTCATCAAGGCCGGGATGGCGACCCACGTGGCGCACACGAGCTCGCGCCACGACGAACGCGCATAGGTGGGATAGCCGCGTGCCTTGGCGTACGCGTGCACCGTCGCCATCTGCGCCACGGCGATCAGCAGGCCCGGCAGAATACCCGCCAGGAACAGGGCTCCGATCGACACCGTGAGAATTCCACCCCAGACAATCATGAGAATCGAGGGCGGGATGATCACCGCAAGCACCGCCGAAACGGCTGTAATCGCCACGGAGAAGCTGTCGTCGTAACCTTCCTTGCGCTGCGCATCGATGAAGATCTTGGACTGGCTTGCCGCATCCGCTGTCGACGATCCCGAAATGCCGGCGAAGAAGATCGACAGCACGACGTTGATCTGCGCCAGTCCTCCCGGGAAGTGCCCCACCATGGTGCGCGAGAGCTTGAGCAATCGGTCCGTTGTGCCGCCCACGTTCATCAGATTGGCGGTCAGCAGGAAGAACGGCACTGCCAGCAGAATGAAGGAGTTGTAGGCGTTGAACGTTTCCTGCATCAGCGTCATCGTGTCCAGCCGCGGCTCGATGACGAGAATGGGCAGACACGCGAGGCCGAGAGCGAAGGCGACAGGCACGCGAAGCACAAGCAGGAGAAAGAACAGCCCGAACAGGATCAGCGCCGCAGACCCGGGCGACAATACAGCACCGCTCATGCCGTTTTCCCCCGAATGATCGCCAGATCATTCGCCATCTGCTCACCGAGAAACACAATCCAAGTGACGCCGGTCGCGGGCCACGCGACATGGATGAGCCATAACGGCAGATCGGCAAGCTCGGACGTCCGGTTCCACGCAAATCGCGTGAACTCAATCCCCGCCCACACGAACACCAGCGCGGCGGCCAGCACCCCGATACGGGATAGGAGGCGAACGGCAGCCTCGGATCTGGCGCCGAGGCGCGGCCAGACGTCCACCTCGAAATGTGTCGACTCGCGCACGCCGATCATGGCGCCGATCATGATCGTCCATATGAACAGGAAGCGTGCCATCTCCTCGGTCCAGATGTAGGAGGGGATCAGGGCGGTGTAGCGGGAGAAGATCTGCAAACTGACCGGAAGCACGAGAATGCCGACGGAGAACACTAGCACCATCTCAAGCAGCCTGGCATAAGCGGCCGTAAACTGCTGCCACAGAGTGAGATGCGGCACACTTGGTTCAGCCATACTCCCCTCCCTAGGTGACCGGCGGCACAGGTTGCCCGGCGAGGAATGGCTGCACTGTCTGCATGAAAGAATCCAGGCGATCGTGGTGCACCCAGTGTCCCGCGCGTTCGAACGACACGACTTGCGCCTGCCCGTCCTTGAAATGCCTCAGCCGGCCGTCTTCCGCTGGATTGGACGCCCAGCTTTCCTTGCCGTAGATCAGCAGCGTCGGACACGTGATGTGGGACCACAGCTCCTCGACATTCGCTTGCGGCATGTCGTAAGGCGGCCACAAGCGCACATAATTGTCGAACTTCCAGCTGTAGGTGCCGTCTTCATTCTGATTGACGCCATGCTGCGTCAAGTGCCGCGCCTGCTCCGGCGACAGGTGCTTGTTCTCCTCCTGCATCCGCTTGAAAGCATCCTCGATCGAGGCGTAGCGGCGCGGCAGACGGCCCGCGAGCGCCCGCTGCTCCTCGATCCAGCTGCGCATGCGCTCGTCGATGGGCTTCTTCCCGCGATCGCGCAAAATCTGCGGTGAAAGTCCCAGCCCCTCGATGGCGACGAGCCGTTTGACGTTGTCGGGATAGATCCCGGCATATCGCAATGCGATGCTACCCCCGAGGGAGTGCGCAACAATGGTCACCGGCGCGAGCTTCAACTGGTGGACGAGTTGGGCCAGGTCGTAAATGTATCCGGCCATGCCGTAGTTGGCGCTGGCCGACCATTGGCTGTCGCCATGTCCGCGCAAGTCCGGCGCGATGATATGCCAATCCTTGCGTAGCCGGTCCGCGACCCAATCCCAATTCCGGCAATGATCTCGGCCACCATGCACGAGGAGAAGCGGTGGGGCATCGTGATTGCCCCAATCCACATAGTGGAGTCGAAGGCGCTGGGAGAAGTAGACGCGGGACGTGGGGCCAGGTGCGCCGTCGATCATTTATCCTGCCTTGACTAGAACATGCGGGGAGACGGCCCATGGGCCGTCTCCCGCAATGGACCTCAGCGCAAAGCGCTATTTGATGGCGTTGATCTTTTGCAGGATGCCGTCCGCGCCAATCTCCTTGGCGTAGGCTTCCATGACCGGATCGACGCGCTTCTTCATCTCGTCCCGCCCAGCGAACGGGATACGCTTGAGCTTACCTGCCTTTTCGAGGGCGACGAGCTTTTCCTCATCCTCCGAGCTCTCGACCTTGCGGCCATATGCCCCCGCTTCCTTGCCAGCCTTTAAAACGGCATCCTGCAGCTCCTTCGGCAACGCCTTGAATGTCTTGGCCGAGAAACAAATGGGCCGAATGGTGATTGCATGCTGCGTCATGGCGAGGTTCGGCGCCACTTCGTAGAACTTCATCGATTCGACGCCGGCCGCCTCATTCTCGCCCGCGCTGATGACGTTGTTCTGAATGGCGTTGTAGACCTCGTTGTAGGCAATGACGGTGGGCGACATGCCAGCCGCTTGGAACGTTTTCGACCAGATCGGAGCACCCTGCACGCGTACTTTCAGCCCCTTGATGTCTTCCAGAGAGGCCATCGGCTTGTTGATGAAGATGTTACGCGTGCCGCCGCCAGCATAGCCGATCAGCATGACCTCGGCTTTTTGCGCAATCTCGTCCGCGACTGGATTCAGGATGTCCGCATCGAGCACCTTGTTCCAGTGATCGAGGTCGCGGAACAGGAACGGCGCATCGATAAAGGGGGCCGCCTTGGAAAACGTCGACATATGTGCGGGCGAGACGATGCCATAGTCGACCGCTTTGCCCTGGGCCATGTACTCAAAATACTGCTTTTCCAAGCCGAGCGACGAATTCTTGTGCAGCGTAAAATTCACCGGCTTGCCGTAATATTGCTTCACCAGTTCTTCGAATTTTACCAGGGCCTTGGTGAAGGCATGGTCATCGTTGAACTGTACCGCTCCATTCAAAGTCAAAGTTTGCGCCTGCGCGCTGCCAAAGCTCAGGATTGCACCCAGCGACGTCAAAAAAAACGGCTGCAGGAAGCGCCTTCCAATCATGACCCGTCTCCTCCACGAATGTTCAACAGGAACCATTCAGACTGATTGTTTTTGCCGTCTCCCGGAGACGGGAGCACAAACTTAGCGTATGCCCGGCTGCCGGGATAGCGGGCCATCGCACGGTAAATCCAAGCCTCCACCCCGCGCACCCATGGCGCGTTTCGCCGGGCTGGCCGCCGGCGACGATCTCCGCTAGGGATCGGCGCCATGCACGCGATCAACCCTTTGCCGGTAGACTCTGTCCTGGCCGACCTCAAGGCCGCGCTGACGGGCGGGACGTCGGCTGTTCTCGTGGCGCCGCCCGGGGCCGGCAAGACGACACGTGTCCCCTCAGCTCTTCTGGGCGAGGCCTGGCTCGGCACGGGCAAGATCCTGGTTCTCGAACCGCGGCGGATCGCGGCCCGGGCTGCAGCCGAGTACACAGCGCGGCTTCTGGGCGATCGGCTCGGCGGCACGATCGGGCTGCGGACCCGCCTCGCCACTAGGGTGGGACCGGATACGCGAATCGAGTTCGTGACCGAAGGTATCTTCACCCGCCTCATTCTAGATGATCCGGCGCTTGCGGGGATAGGCGCCGTCATCTTCGACGAGTTTCATGAGCGGTCGATCGACGCCGACTTCGGGCTGGCCCTGGCGCTGGACGCGCGCGGAGCCCTCAGACCGGATCTGCGCATCCTCGTCATGTCGGCCACGCTCAAATCCAGTGCCGTGGCAACGCTTCTCGGAAACGTTCCGATTATCAAATCCGAGGGGCGCGCCTTTCCGATCGACACGCGATACCTCGGCCGCAGTCCCCATGCGCGTATCGAACGTCAAATGAGCGACGCGATCCTGGACGCGCTGCGCGCTGACACCGGCTCAATCCTCGCATTCCTGCCGGGGCAGGCGGAAATCCGTCGGGTTGCCACGCTATTGGAGGCAGAACTCACGCGGCCTGATATTTCCATCGTCGCGCTGCACGGCGGGCTCGATCAGAAGATGCAGAGCGAAGCCATCTCCCCCGCTCGAACGGGCCACCGAAAGGTCGTCCTTGCGACCTCCGTCGCCGAGACGTCGATCACGATCGAAGGCGTTCGCATCGTCATCGATTGCGGGCTGCAGCGGCTCCCCCGCTACGATCCCGAAGCGGGCATTACGCGCCTCGAAACCGTTCGCGTCAGCCGCGCCTCCGCGGACCAGCGGCGGGGCCGGGCCGGGCGGACGGAACCGGGCGTCTGCTACCGCCTGTGGTCGGAGCCCGAAACCCTTGGCCTGCTGCCTTTCACGCCGCCTGAGATCCGCTCGGCCGATCTGGCGACTTTGCTCCTGGACTGCGCTGCGTGGGGCGAGACGAACGTCCGGCGTCTCGCGTGGCTCGACCCGCCGCCGCAATCGGCCCTCGATGCAGCCCGCACGCACCTGCAGGAGATCGGCGCTCTCGACAACGACGGCCGCATCACTGCAATGGGACGCCGCCTGCGCGCGCTGCCGATGCCGCCGCGGCTCGCTCGCATGGTGCTGATCGCGGCAGAGCACGGCTCTGCAGACCAGGCGGCAGAGCTCGCCGCCTTGCTCGTCGAGCGGAACCTCGGCGGAACTGACGCAGATATCGAAGTGCGTCTCGCAAACTTCAGGCGTGAACGCTCGCAGCGCGCGGATGGCATGCGGCGCATGGCCGATCGATGGGCGAGGGATGCCCGCAACACCACTGCGCCTGCCGGCGACGTTCTGTCGACCGCATCCCTTGTCGCCTTGGCCTACCCGCAGCGCGTCGCCAAGGCGCGCGGCGAACGCGGCCGCTTCCTTCTCGCCAACGGCCGCGCCGCCCAGCTCGACCCCACCGACCCGCTTGCCCGATCGCCCTACCTGATGGTGGCCGAGCTATCCGGCACCGCTGCCAACGCCCGTATTCTTCTGGCTGCCGCCGCGTCGGAGACCGACGTCCTCATCGCGGCCGGCGACCGCATCGCCGAGCAGGAGGATGTCTCCTTCGACAAGGAAGCGGCAGCCGTTCGCTCCCGCGCCGTCCGCCGGCTTGGAGCCATTGAGCTTTCGAACGACCCCCGACCCGCGAAAGGGGACGAGAGCACCGCCCGCGCGCTCGCACGCGGCGTCGCGTCGCTGGGCCTTGACCGACTTCCATGGAGCAAGGCTCAACTGCAACTCCGGCACCGCGTCGGGTTTCTCCGCAAAACCCAGGCCCTGCTATCTTCCACCTTGCCCGATCTGACCAACGAGGCGCTTGCAGCCACCATCGAGAACTGGCTCGCGCCATTTCTCTTCGGGCAGACGCGGCTCGCCGATATTTCTGCCGACGATCTCGGGAACGCTCTGGACAACCTCATCCCGTGGGACGTGAAGCGCCAGATCGATGCCGAGATGCCGACACATTTCGAAGCCCCCACGGGAAACCGCCATCTCATCGACTACGACAGCGAGCATGCGCCGGCCGTATCCCTCCGCGTGCAGGAGTTGTTCGGCTGCCAGCAACATCCCGCGATCGCTCATGGCCGCCTGCCGCTGACGCTGATGCTGCTCGCTCCATCCGGTCGGCCGCTGCAGATCACACGCGACTTGCCGGGCTTCTGGAGCGGGTCCTGGGCCGACGTCAGAAGCGAGATGCGCGGCCGCTATCCGAAGCATCCCTGGCCCGACGATCCCGCGCACGCCGCACCGACCGCGCGCGCCAAGCCCAGGCCGCGCTGACCGCATTGTGCTTGCATGACAGGCGCGAATGCGCAGACTCAACGTAACACCCCCCTCCAAACATTCGGGAGAAACAACCAATGGCCGAGCCGATCAGCATCGAGTTCACGCGCTTCTCCGCATTCTACAGCCCCCTGATCGCCACCATCGCCGGCGGGTTCCTCAAGGAGGAAGGCTTCGAGCCCAAATACGCCATCTCGCCTCCCGGAAAATCGGCCATTGCCGGCCTCGTCGACGGCACCGTGCATGTTGCTCAGTCCGCCATCTCGCAAGGCTTCGGGCCGCTGGAGAAAGGCGAGAAGCCGCCCGCCCTGCACTTCGCGCAGATCAACGAGAAGGATGGATTCTTCATCACAGCGCGCACGCCAGATTCTAACTTCACCTGGGACAAGCTCACGAAAAGCCCCATCTTGGTTGACCACGGCGGCCAGCCGCTCGCCATGTTCAAGTATGCCTGTCACAAGATGGGTGTGGATTTCAGCAATGTGAAAGCGGTGAATGTCCCCTCCGACAAGATGGATGCGGCCTTCCGCGCTGGCGAAGGCGCGTACATCCATCAGCAGGGCCCGGCTCCACAGCAGCTCGAGCACGACGGCGTCGGCCACATCGTCGCCTCGGTCGGCAATGCCATCGGCCCGGTCGCATTCTCGAGCCTTGCCGCCACGCGCGACTGGCTGAAGACGGATTCCGCCAAGCGCTTCATGCGCGCCTATCGCAAGGCCCGCAACTGGATCATCACAACGCCCGCCACCGAGATTGCCAAGGCGGAGGCGAGCTTCTTCCCGAAGATCCATCAGGACGTATTGGCGTCCACCATCGCCACGTATCAGAAGCTCGGCAACTGGACGCCGCACGTCGAGATCACGCGCCCTGCCTTCGAGGCTGCTCTCGACGTCTTCCAGAACTCCGGCGGCATTACGAAACGTCACGCCTACGAGGACATTATCGCCTCTCCGCCGGCCTAGCTCGATCCCTCCTAGGCGGCCCGCGCGTCCTCGCGGATCATCGACGCCCCTTTCTCGGCGATCATGATCGTGGGCGCGTTCGTGTTGCCCGTGGTCACGGCCGGCATGATCGAGGCATCGATCACGCGCAGCCCCGTCATGCCACGCACGCGCAGCCGCGAGTCGACCACGGCCATCGGATCCTCGCCCATCTTGCAGGTTCCGACGGGGTGATAGATGGTCGTGCCGGCACTGCGGATGTAGCTCTCGATCTGCGCTTCGTTTGCGATATCGACACCCGGCGCAATTTCCTCGACGCGATTGGCTGCAAACGCTGGCTGCGCAAAGATTTTTCGCGCGTGCCGAATGCCCGCCATCGACACGCGCAGATCGCCAGGCGCCGACAGATAGTTCGGTTTGATCGCCGGCCGGTCGCGCGGATCGGACGATTTCGCCATGATCGTGCCGCGGCTCTCCGGCCGCGCGATGCTGACGGCAATCGTCACGCCCGGCTTCTTTTCCAACGTGCCGAACTTGTTTTCGTCGTAGCTCGCCGGCGAGAACAGCAATTGTATATCCGGGCTCGCGAGCCCCTCGCGGCTTCGGCAGAAGCATTGCGCGCTCGACACGCCGAACGTCAGCGCGCCCTTGCCGATCGTCATCCAGTTGGCGATTTCCTTCAGCAACCGCGGCGGGCGCGAGAGCTGGTTGATCGACACGGCGTTGCGCACCCGCATCGACACGCGCACCGCATAGTGATCCGACAGGTTGCCGCCCACGCCCGGTAGATCGTGCACGACATGGACGCCGATGGATTTGAGATGATTGCCCGGCCCGATGCCCGACACCTGCAGCAGATGCGGCGAATTGATGGTCCCGCTGCTGACGATCACCTCGCGGTTTGCGTACACATCGCGCTGCGTGCCGTTCTGCAGAATGGCAACGCCCGTGCAGCGCTTGCCGTTGAACAGCAACCTCGCTGCCAGCGCATTCGTCACGACTTCCAGGTTCGGCCGCTTGTGCGCCAGCGTCAGAAACGTCCGCGCCGTCGAGCCGCGGAAACGGCCGTTGCGCGACATCTGCGAATAGCCGACTCCCTCCATCTGCGTGCCCGAAAGATCGGGCGTGAACGGAAATCCCGCCTGCTGCGCCGCTTCGACGAAGCGATGCGTCAGCGGCAGAATGGTGCGGTAGTCCTCGATCAGCAGCGGCCCCGTCTTGCCGCGCACGCTGTCGTCGCCCGGCGCATAGCGCTCGATCGATTTGAAGAACGGCAGGCACTCCTCGTACGACCAGCCGCGGCATCCCATCTGCACCCAGTTGTCGTAATCGGCCGAGTTGCCGCGCACGAACAGCATGCCGTTGATGGAGCTCGAGCCGCCGAGCACACGACCGCGCGGCCAATGAATGGACCTGTTGGCCGTGCCAGCCTCGCCTTCCGTCGCGTAGTTCCAATTGACGCGAGGGTTGTAGAGCAGCTTCAGCACGCCGGCCGGCACGTGGATCATCGGATGCCAGTCGGTCGGGCCGGCCTCGAGTAGAATGACGCGCGCACCATCCTCCGACAGGCGATTGGCGAGAACGCAGCCCGCAGACCCCGCGCCGACGATCACATAGTCCGCCTGCATTTCCTCGCCCTTCTTTTGCGTTCCTCAGACGTGCAGTCTCGGCAACCACCCCGGGAAGGCAAGCGAAAACGGCGCGCGCAGCACGCAACTCCTCGCGGCCCAGCGAGTCCGAGGCTTTGCGTCATCATCACTGTCCCCCGCAGGGGCGGAGCGGCGAGGGCCGTACCGTTATTCATAGGGGATGCGGCGCTCGCCGCTCCACGCACCACGACTGGACCGCCAGCCGCCAGTCCCCGGTCATCCACGCCCGGGGGAGAGCCGGCGTACGCTCATCGCCGGCAGCAGGGTGGCACGGATTCGCTGATGTCTCGTGCCCAATCGTGGCCCCCGGACCCGATCGCAGACAACCAGCTCTTGCCTGCGCCCTGGGTGGTCAGATCCGGGATGGCCGCAGGATAAGATCGCGGCGAAGGGCGGGGATTACTTTTTTCGAGGGATGGGCGCCCGGCCGACTACTGCCGCTCATCTGATCGCCAATCCGCGCCTCACGCACAGGTGTCATCCTCGGACCTTGTTCCACGGCTGTCCGGTTCAGCAAAATCGCGTCGAAAGCCTACAACCCCACAAGTTTGCGTCCCCGGACGCCGCGCAGCCGCGCGGCGAGCCGGGGTCTTCACACACCGAGATGGCGCGCATGATCTGCCACGCGTCGCACGCGAGCGTGCATCACACCGGGGAAGATCCCGGATGACGGCGCTGATGGCTCCGTCTCCGGGAACGCAGAACGGACGGGTTGCCGTCCTGTCTCGACCCGCCACAGGCCAACGATCGGCATGCGTGATGCTTCGATCGAGCGAATTGCAAGCGTGAACTCCCGGCAACTAATGACGTTGCCCTCGCCGTGCGCTCCCCGCACAATCGCATCATCACCCCAAAACCTGGAGAAAACGCACATGCCCGACTCGAACCTGGAAAAGGGCCGCGCGCTTCGCACCGAAGTGCTGGGCAAGGAGCACGTCGAGCGCTCCCTCAAGAACGCCAACGAGTTCTCCAAGCCGATGCAGGATATGGTCATGGAGATCGGCTGGGGCATGTTCTGGTCGCGTGAGGGACTGACGCGCAAGCAGCGGAGCCTGCTCACCATCGGCATCCTCGCCGTGCTCAACCGCCATCATGAGCTCGCCGTGCACGTCAAAGGCGCCATCAACAACGGCCTTACGAAAGAAGAAATCCGCGAGGCCCTGATCCACGTCGGCTGCTACGCCGGCTTCCCCGCCACCATCGACGCCTTCCGCACCGCCAGCAAGGTTCTCGACGAGATGGGCGTGTAGGACTGACGTCGCTGCGCACAGCGTCGGGATGAACTATCGGCGCTCTTTTCGGTTGTTCCCGCCGTGGGGATCCCCTCCCCAGCGGGGAGGGGTTAGGGGTGGGGAGAAGCAGCAGGCGTTGCGCTCGCGTCGTCACCCCACCCCGCCCGCAATTTGCGTTGCGGGCGACCCTCCCCGTCAAGGGGAGGGTGGTCTGAGAGTGAGGCTGCCCGCCCACGATGGCAATACGCTGATATAAAAAAGAGAGGCCGAGTTTGCTCGAGGCTCGCAGTGCCATTAACGGTTGCGATATCTGGCTTTCTTGATCTTCTGGTGCGGGCGTTGCTGCGATTGTGGGGCTTTGGTGCAGGTCTGGTGGCTATGGGTTTAGTGATCTTGCCGTACCGAATTTCGCAGGGCGAAAATATTGATTGGATAGATTTGCTGCTCTCGCTGACAGTTATTTACGTGCTCACATCCGCTGCAATATTAGGAGTGTTCTTGACTTCGTTCCTCAGACAAAATCCCGCCGCGTGGCGCGCCTATCGCCAATGCATGACGTACAAAGAAGTCCGCACTTTGAACGAGGAGTTTTGGCCTAAGATTATGCCAACACCCCTCCCTTGAGATAAGACTCCGCGAGAAACCGAACGCGTTGACGTCCGGCCCGACCACACCTCACCCACCATCCCTCACCGCCACCGCCAGCACGCCCTCCACATACGGCAGGAACGACCGCGCCACCTCAATCCGAAACTCCGTCGCCACCGTCCGCCACAGCACGACCTCCGCCTTCGCAAACAGCGTCCGCGTGCACATGCCGACCGGGAATGCGGCCTGATCGAGATCGAGTGGGCACCCCGCGCTCAGCACATCCTCCACCGCCGGACCCGAGACGATCAGCGCCGCATTGCGATCGCTGACATCGACCAGCGCATGCGGCGTCTCAGCCAGCGCCTTCGCCAGCACCGATGCCACCAGCTCTCCTTCTGACCGCGGCGCAATCAGCAGCCATTCGTCGGGTCCGAGCCACAGCGCAATCCGCCCCACACTCTGCGACGCCCGGCACGGCTCCAGCGGCAAGGGCGTGCCCAGCGCGCTTCCCGCCGCGGCAACGGCCGCATCGCGTCCCCGGAATACGAAGCGCGCAGCCGGTGCCGCCGCGCGCACGGAAGCTCCTGCACGCGTGTGATCGCTCGATCCGGCGAGCCCAGCACTAGCCATTCAGCTTCTCTCCCTTGGGATCGTAGAATACGGGAGACACCACCTCGACTTCGATTGGTCCCTTCGGAGTCGGCACGAACAGCCGCCGCCCCATGAGGCCGCGTCCACCCTTCACGAGAGCCAGCGCAATCGACTTCCCCAGCGCCGGGCTGTGATACGACGACGTCACATGTCCCAGCGCGGCCGTGCCCTTCGCTGGCGCCGCTTCCGACGTGATCTGCGCACCCTCATCGAGCAGCACATCGCCGCCTTGTGTCAGAAGCCCCACGAGCTGCTTGCGATCCGCGCGCACCATATCGGTGCGCGCAAGCGACCGCCGCCCGACGAAATCGGTCTTGCCCTTGCCGATGGCCCAGCCGAGCCCAAGATCGTCGGGGATCACCGTACCGTCGGTCTCCTGCCCGACGATGATGTAGCCTTTCTCCGCCCGCAGCACATGCATGGCTTCGGTCCCATACGGGCATCCGCCAACGCTTTCCACCCGCGCCGCCACGGCCTCCCACACAGCGCGCCCTGAGCTTGCCGGGACGTTGATCTCGAAACCAAGCTCGCCCGTGAAGCTCACGCGGAACAGCCGCGCCGGCACGCCCGCGACCTTGGCCTCGCACACGCTCATGTGCGGGAAGGCCTCGCCGCCGATGTCGGCCCCATCCACCAGCGGCGCGATCACCTCACGCGCCCGCGGCCCCTGCACGGCGATGACGGCCCACTGCTCCGTCGTCGATGTCAGCCATACCTGCAGCTGCGGCCATTCCGTCTGCAGGTAGTCTTCCATCAGATTGAGCACCGGAGCCGCGCCGCCGGTCGTGGTCGTCACATGAAACCGGTCCGGCGCAAGGCGGGCGATGACGCCGTCGTCGATGACGAACCCCGCCTCGTTCAGCAGCACACCATACCGGCAGCGGCCCGCCTTCAGCGTCTTGAACGCATTGACATACATGCGGTCGAGAAACTCCGCGGCATCCGGACCGACCACCTCGATCTTGCCCAGCGTCGATGCGTCGAAAATACCGGCCGTGGTCCGCACCGTCCGGCATTCGCGGGCGACCGCGGCATGCATGTCCTCCCGGCCGCGCGGAAAATACCAGGCGCGCTTCCAGGTGCCGACATCCTCGAACACGGCGCCCTTCCCCTGCGCCCAAGAATCGATGGGCGTGCGCCGGATGGGATCGAAGAGATCGCCGCGCGCGGAACCCGCAAGTGTGCCGAATGTCAGGGGCGTATAGGGCTGGCGAAAGGTCGTGAGCCCCACGGCAGGGATCGGCGCACACAGCGTGTCCGACACCAGCGCCAGCGCATTCATGTTGGACGTCTTGCCCTGGTCTGTCGCCATGCCGGTGGTCGTGTAGCGCTTGATGTGCTCGATGGAGCGAAACCCTTCGCGCGTCGCCAGCTCGAGATCGCGCGACGTGACGTCGTTCTGAAAATCGACAAATGCCTTGACGACGCCTTGTGGCATGCGCGGCGCTTCGGCGTGCGCCGTGGCATCGAAAGCGTCTTCAACCCGATAGGTGCGCGCCGGTCTTGACGGATAGCCGCACTTTTCCGCTGCCGCGCATCCCGCCGCCTCACCGCTCTCGATGACTGCCGCCAGGCCCGAAAGCCCAGCGCACGCCCCCGCCGACACTTCGTTTTGCGCCGAAACGCCGGGCAGGAACGCCCCTGCCTCCGCATCGAACCTGAGCTTGCCGCGCGACTGCGAGAACAGATGCACCGACGGCGTCCAGCCGCCGCTCATGAGAACGCAGTCGCAGGGAATGCGGCCGGCATCACGGATCGAGCCATCGGGCATCGGCGCGCCGAGCATGACTTCGCTGACGTGCAGGCGCCCCCGCGAACCGACGATGCACGTGCCTGTCCGAACCGGCAGGCCCGCGTCTCGCGCTGCCGCGGCGGCCGGACTTTGCGGATCGGCGCGCGAGTCGAGAACGGCCGCCACCTCCACGCCCGCCCGACTCAGGCCGATGGCCGCCTCATAGATCGTATCATGCGATCCGGCCACGACGGCGCGGCTACCGGGTTTCACGCCGAACCGGTCGACATACGTCAGCCCAGCCCCGGCCAGCATGATCCCCGGCCGATCGTTATCCGGGAACACCAGCGGCCGCTCGATCGCTCCTGCGGCAATGACCACATGCCTGGCACGCACCTGCCAGAGCCGTTCCCTCGGACCGTCCGGATCAGGCGAGGCATCGTGATCCGACACGCGCTCCGCCAGCCCCAGCATGTTCTGCGCGAAATATCCGAACACCGTCGTCCGCGGCAGCAGCCGCACGCGTGCATGGCTTGCAAGCCGCGCCAGCGCATCACCGACCCATTGCGCCGCCGGCACGCCGTCGATCGCACCGCGCGTCGCAGACAGCAGCGAGCCCCCCATCTCCGATTGCTCGTCGGCGACAATGACGCGAGCGCCCGCCTCGGCCGCCGCGAGCGCCGCAGCTAAACCAGCCGGCCCAGCGCCCGCCACCAGCACATCGCAATGCGCGAAACGGCTGGCATAGCGATCGGGATCGGCCCCCGTGGGCGCGCGCCCCAGGCCTGCCGCGCGGCGAATGACGGGCTCGAAAATCTTCGTCCACGCCCAGTTGTCCGGCAGGAACCCAGGCCCCATGAACGTCTTGTAGTAGAAGCCCGCCGGAAAGATCGGCGACAGGCAATCATTGAACGCGCCCACGTCGCGCGTCAGCGACGGCCAGCGGTTCTGACTATGCGCCTTGAGCCCATCATACAGCTCCACCTGCGTCGCCCGCAGGTTCGGCGTCACCTGTCCGCCCTCGCGCACCACCGTCACGAGCGCGTTGGGCTCCTCGGACCCGCAGGTGACGATGCCCCGCGGCCGGTGATACTTGAACGATCGCCCGACCAAATGCCGGCCATTGGCCAGCAGCGCCGACGCCAGCGTGTCCCCGGCGCATCCCTGGAGTTGCTGCCCGTCGAAACTGAAACGCAGAATCTTGCTGCGATCGATGCGGCCGCCGCTGGCAGTTCTGAAAACGCCTGGACCCGTCATCGCGGAGTCTCTTGCACCGACAGCTCAGGTCTCGCCTCGCCTGCCCTATATGTCACAAAAATCCGGTCGCTGACGGTGTCGCGGATCGCGTTGAAAAAGCGCCCGCACCCATGCACGTGGCGCCAGCGCTCCGCGTGCACGCCTTTCGGATTGCTGCGGAAGTACAGGAACTCGGCCCACTCCTGATCGCTGAGCTGCGACGGGTCCGCGGCGCGCGCCACGTGCGCCTCTCCCGCATGGCGAAACTCGATCTCTGGGCGCTCCGCAGCGCAATAGGGGCATCGGATCAGAAGCATAGGATCTCTTTCAGTGCGCCACCGCCGCGGCGGCCGCTTCGTCGATGAGCCGCCCGGTGACGAACCGGTCGAGGCTGAACGGCGCCGCGATGGGATGCGGCTCTCCCTTCGCGACCGTGGCTGCGAACACATGCCCCGAGCCGGGCGTCGCTTTGAACCCGCCGGTCCCCCAGCCACAATTGACGAACAGCCCCGGCACCGGCGTCTTGCCGATGATCGGCGACCGGTCGGGCGTGACATCCACGATGCCGCCCCAGTTGCGCAGCATGCGCAGCCGCCGGAACGTCGGAAACAGCTCCGTGATCGCTTCCAGCGTATGCGTCGCAATGTGGAGGCCGCCCGTCTGGCTGTAGGACGTATACACATCCGTGCCCGCGCCGATGACCAGCTCGCCCTTGTCCGATTGGGAGATGTAGGCGTGAATGCTGTTGGACATCACCACGCATGGCAGCACCGGCTTGATCGGCTCGGACACCAGCGCCTGCAGCGGAAAGCTCTCGATCGGCATGCGCACGCCCGCCATGGCCATCAGCACGGACGTATGCCCGGCCGCCACCACGCCGACCTTCCCCGCCTTGATCGTGCCGCGGGTCGTCTCGACGCCCTCGACGGCGCCGTGCACATCGCGCTGAATGCCGGTCACCTCGCAATTCTGGATGATGTCGACGCCAAGCCTGTCCGCGCCCCGGGCGTAGCCCCAGGCCACCGCATCGTGCCGCGCCACGCCCCCGCGCCGCTGCAGCGCGCCGCCGAGCACGGGATATCGAAGCTGCCGCGAAATGTTGAGCGGCGGACAGAAGGCCCGCGCCTGCTCGGGCGTCAGCCACTCGTTATCGATGCCCGCCAGCCGGTTGGCATGCACGTGCCGTTTGAACACCTGCACGTCATGCACCGTGTGCGCCAGCATCATGACGCCGCGCGGGGAATACATGACGTTGTAGTTCAGCTCGCGGCTCAGCGTCTCCCACAGCTTGAGCGCATGCTCGTAGATCGCCTCGCTCTCCTCCCACAAGTAGTTGGAGCGAATGATCGTCGTGTTGCGCCCGGTATTGCCGCCTCCGAGCCACCCCTTTTCAAGGACGGCGACATTGGTGATCCCGTGCTCCTTCGCCAGGTAGTAGGCCGTCGCGAGGCCGTGGCCACCCGCACCGACCACCACAACGTCATAGGAGGCCTTCGGCTCGGGCGAACGCCATTGCACGGGCCAATCCTGGTGACCCGACAGCCCCTGCCGAACGAGGTTGAGAAACGAGTATTGCACGCGAGCGCCATCCCGAGCTTCCGACGGCGCGCATCCTACGGGCCTTAGGTTCAGCCCCTCAAGCGAATTTCAGTGCCCCAGAATTGATCCCATACAGAAGTGCATGGAGCGGAAAAGGCAGGACGGGAGGCCGGTCGTCCGCACGTTCGGCAGCGGGGTACGAAACCGAAAGCAATCGTTCGGCCAGCCTCCCTTGCCGGGTGCACCAGAGAGGGCGCGGCGCGACCCGGAACACCATCAGCTTTCAAGGCCCGAGGCGCTGATGCCTGGACATCGGATTGGGCGTTGAGCGGTCATGAGTGTCGTTGGGTCGTGTGGCACGCGTGTGGCATACGTGTGACAAGCACGCTCTTTTTACGTCCCCAGCAGCCGCGGCCTCTTGACGAACGGCCTTTGGGCAGCCGGGTCATAAGAAACGGGGCCCTGTCGGACCCCGTTTTCACGCGCAGTTCTGGAGAAGGAAGAGAAACTTAGTAAGTCACTTTCGCGGTCGCAACGAAGCGCTCGTCGCACTGCAGGACAACGCCCGTGCAGAAGCCACCCGCGTCGCTGATGTTGGAATCCCAGTACCGCAGATCGATCGAGAACCGCTCATGGAAGGCGAAGCTCACGCCGGCGTTCCAGTAGAGGTAGCTGTCATCGCCGTTGGCGATCACCAATTTGTAGGCGGCCGTGTCACCGCTGTTGTAGCCGAGGGTCGCACTGAACGTCGGAACGATGTCGCGCAGCTTCGGCAACACCTGGGCGAAGGTGCCTTCCACGGTCCAAACGTCACCTGTCTTGCCGGTGTATTCAGGTGAATAGTAAGCCGTGACGCCGAGAGTGCCGTCCTTCCAGATCGTGCCGCTGGCGCCGACCTTGATCTCGAAATAGTCCAGCTCCGCGCCACTGTCCCGTGCGCCCGGATAGGTGTAATAGATCACGCCCAGATCGAACGTGACGGGCCCGAGCACTGGCTTGATGCCCGCGTAGTAGTCGATCTCGCCCCAGGCGTCCACAGCCGAGCCGAATTCGACGCCGGATCCCCAGATGCCGACGTAGAAAAGCTTGTAGGTCACGTCCACGCCCGCCTGGATCGTCGGATCCTCGGCCGACTGCGACACGCCACGGAACACGTATTCCGAGGTCACGGCGAAGTTGTATGAGATAGTCCAATCGGGCGCGGGCGGCGCAGCCGGCTCGTCCTTCACGCTGCCGTACTTCTTCTTCATCCCGTCGGCGTAAGCGGGTGCGGTGAGAACGGCAGCGCCGA
This sequence comes from Hyphomicrobiaceae bacterium, assembly GCA_046154585.1. GTDB lineage: Bacteria > Pseudomonadota > Alphaproteobacteria > Rhizobiales > Hyphomicrobiaceae > CADEFX01. The sequence goes on from JBJXDX010000003.1 coordinate 59,597, forward strand.
GCGCCACCAGCCCGGCAGTCCGCGCAGCGGTCTTGATCCAGCTTTTCATTCGTGGGTTCCCCTGTCCTTCACGCGAACCGCACACTAGCGAAGCGCGTCCGGCCGCAAGCTTTGTTCGACTCCGGCCGGATCGGCAAGAAAGAACATGCGAAAGCAACGGGCTTTCATATGCTGCGTGGCAGGCGCGTAACACTTTCGCGGGCCTGCCCTTTTACCTACCTAGACTTTGCCTATTTTATGAGCACGCTGCCTAGGTTCTGCCGCCGGACCATCAGCCATTTCCGGGCTGGCAAGGCACTTTTGGAGCCCGTAGCATAACGGGTGATGTCGAACATGGGACGGGACACCGGTCGAGCATGAATGAATCGGTTCCATCACCCGGTACCGTGCTCATCACGGGCGCCGCGCGCCGCATCGGCCGCGCCATTGCGCTGGATTTCGCCGCCAGGCGATGGAACGTGGCCATCCATTGCCACATATCGGCGGCCGAGGCGAAAAATCTTGCTCGCGAGATCACGTCTTCCGGCAGCAACGCCCAAGTATTCCCGGCCGATCTTTCCGATCCTGCGGCAGTTGAGGCATTGATCCCGCGATGTACCGCGGCGATCGGCGCTCCCACGTGCCTGATCAACAATGCCTCGACATTCCTTTACGACGATCTGCCGAGCCTGGATGCCGATCAATGGGACAGGCAGCTCGCGGTCAATCTCAACGCGCCGATTTTTCTCGCCAAGTCGTTTGCCCGGCACCTGCCGGCGAGCGCCACGGGCAATGTCATCAACATCCTCGACCAGCGCGTCCTGAAACCTACGCCGCACTTCTTTTCCTACGCCGTATCGAAGGCCGCTCTGTGGTCTGCGACGCAGACGATGGCACAGGCCCTTGCGCCCCGAATTCGTGTAAACGCCATAGGCCCGGGACCGGTTCTGGCCAGCGCGCACCAGTCGCCGGACCAGTTCGCGAGCCAGAGCGCCGCAACGCTCCTGCAGCGCAGCACGAGCCCTGCCGAAATCGCCGCCACCATTCGCTTCATTCTTGACGCCCCCGCCCTGACGGGGCAGATGATCGCGCTGGATGGCGGCCAGCATCTCGTCTGGCAAACGCCCGATGTCCTGGCGGCGGCGGACAAGGGATAGCTTGGCCGGATCAAGACCTTAGATCGATGTTGACGAGCATGAGCGACACCATCATCGGCGCGAAAACGAAGCGGCCTCCGTTGCATGCGACGGGCCGGCGCAAAGTCTTCGTGCGCGAGCTGGAGCTGATGGCGCACGTCGGCGTCTACGAGGTCGAGCACCGCTACGAGCAGCGTCTCGTGGTCTCGATCGAACTCGATGTCGCCGATGCCTATGACGGCGCGTCGGACCGGCTCGCCGAAGTGCTCGACTACGGCACCGTGGTCACGAGCATCCAGCGCATCGTCGAGTCCGAGCACCTCAATCTGCTCGAGACCTTGGCCGAGCGCATCGCCACGACCTGGCTCGATGATCCGCGGGTTCAAGCCGTCCGTGTCAGGCTCGAGAAGCCCGACATTTTGCCGGGATGCCGCTCCGTCGGCATCGAGATCGAGCGCAAGCGGTCGTCGCGCTGATCCCTCGCCGCAGTTTAAAATATCGTCATCCTCGCGCGAGCACGCCGCAGGCGTGTCGAAGTGCGGGGACCCAGCATAAGACTCGTCGTAGATACCTTAAATATTGAGCCTTCGGCGCTTTATGCGCTGGATCCCCGAGGCAGCTCGCTGATCGCTCGCCGCTCGAGGATGACGAAGGTGTCCAATGTGCAATCTGAGACAGCACCACAGCTCCGCGCCGCCACAATTTGTCCTTCGATCGCCCCCACTCACGCCCCAAACATCACCGCCAATGGCGGTCGCCGTCATCCGATTCGTAACTCCTCGTTAACGCTAACTGATCCATAACCGATGTCGAAAACCAAGGCTCGCGATTTGAGCGCCGTGTCTGCAGCCAGGTTGGGTATCCAATGAAGTATCGCGTCGTAGCCCTTGCCGTTGTCAGCTCCCTTTCGCTGCTCCCTGCACAACAAGCACTAGCGTCCGATTTGCCGCAGATCCGCACGTCGGAACGCAATGCCGTCCCTGACTGCGCCACGCCGGGCCGCCTGACGGCCTATCTCAAATCCCGCAACGCTGGGCTCGATCCCCGCTTCGAGAAGATCGCCGTCGAATACATGCGCCACGGCGAGGACCTGAACATCCGCTGGGACTACGCCTTCTTCCAGATGCTGATCGAGACCGGCTCTCTCAGCTTCATGCGCGACGAAAATCGCCAGGGGCTGGTGAAGCCGGTGCAGAACAATTTCGCTGGCCTCGGAGCGGTCGGCAAGGGGCAACACGGCGAAGCCTTCAGGGACGTGTCGACAGGCGTCCGCGCCCACCTCGAGCACGTTCTGATGTACACCGGTGAGCCCGTCGAGAACCCGGTCGCAGAGCGCACCCGCAAGGTCATGGAGTGGGGCGTCCTCACGTCATGGCAGAAGACCATCAAAGGTCCGATGACCTATGCGCACCTGGCCCAGCAATGGGCAAAGAACAAGAGCTATGCCGACATGATCGGCACCGTTGGCGAGCGCTTCTATGAGCAATTCTGCAACAAGCCCGATCTCCAGCCCGACCTTGTTCGCGAGGCCCGCGCCGGACGCGGAACCAAGCCCAACGCTTTCGCTGAAAGCACTGTTCTCGAAGAGAAGCCGCGCCCCGGCGTCGAATTGGCCCGCAAGGCGATCGAGGACGGCAAAGCCGAGGACAACAACAAGCGCTCGGGCCTGGGCGTGGGCTCGCTGCTGCGCGCGATTGGCGATCTGACGAAGGCCGACGGCGATACGGTAGTGCAGGATATCAAGCCCGGCAGGGACATTGCTGCGACGGCATCCAAGGATGCCGCCACCACGCCGAGCATCTCGTCTCTCACCTCGCCGAAAGCGGATGCCGGCACGAAATCGGCGGCCGTCTTGCCGGTGTCGGCCGGCACGGCACTGGCAAAGCCTGTTGCGCCCGCTCCCAAGTGCCACGTGTTCACCGCGAGCTACGGCGGCGAGAAGGCCATTCTCATCAAGGCGCAAGGCGAGACGGGCATCAACTACACCGTTCTCGATGTGAACGAGGGGTCCGAAAAGCGTGAGGCGGATGCCTACATCAGCGCCTACGCCAAGGGCGGCACCGTCACGGGCGAATTTACCAGCCAGTCGCAAGCCCTCGACCAGGCCTTCGAGCTTTGCCCCGAAGGCTGACGGGCGCCAAGACCATTGAAGGGGGATCAAGGCGGATGACGTTTCGTCCGGCGGCACTGCGGCTATTGGTTGGCCTTGGGATTATCGCGTCTGCACTTGCCTTGCCCACGGGGGCATCGGCGCAAGCACCTGCGCCCGAAATCCGCATGCACGACAAGAACCGCGTGCCGGCGTGCGTCACGCCCGCGCGGCTGATGCGCTACCTGACGACGCGCAATCAGGATCTCCTGCCGCAGTTCCGCGACATCGCCCGCTTCTACAAACAGCACGGCGAGGTTTTGCGCGTGCGCTGGGACTACGCCTTCTTCCAGATGCTCGTCGAAACGAATTTCCTCACCTACAAGACCGGCAGCGGCAAGTGGGGCGACGTCAACCCCAAGCAGAACAATTTCGCCGGCATCGGCACCACCGGCGGCGGCGTCCCGGGCGACAGCTTCCCCGACGTTTCCACTGGCGTGCTCGGGCAGATGCAGCACCTCGTCGCCTACTCGGGCGAAATGGTCGACAATCCGGTTGCGAAACGGACACGCGAGAAGCAAGACGACATCGTGAGCTTGTCGCGGGCCCTCAAGCGCCCGGTCACCTTCCGGGATCTGGCGCGCCGCTGGGCCGTCGATCGGCGCTACGCGCAATCGATCGAAGCCATCGCCGAGCGCTACCGGGCCTCGCTCTGCTCCGGCGCCGCCATCGTAGCCGATGACGAAGACGGCAGAGCCGCGAAGCCGCAAACCGCAGCCGCTGAAAAACCGATGGCTGGCGCGGGGCGCCATGCCTTCAACACGGCGGCGCTCGCCGGCGCATTTGCCCGGCCTTCGGCACCTACGCCGCAAAGCGAGGGATGCAAGGTCTGGACAGCGAGCTACGGCAAGGGCCGGAGCGTCCTGATCCGTGCGCCCGTCGGATCGGAGATCCACTACACCGCCCTGCAAGTGCTCGACGGCTTCGAGAAAAGCCTCGCCGACAGCTTCATCCGCACCCATGCGCTGGGCGGAGAAACACTCGGCGAATTCGACAACCGCGAAGCCGCCCTGACCCACGCCTTCGAGCTGTGCCCATCCGCACGGGAAGTGCGCTAGCGCGCTCGACCAGTTGAGGCTGACTACCGCGCGAAGCTCTGGGTCCCGGGTCGCGCGCGGGCTCTGACACCATATTCTACTTGCCGTCCGCTCGGCCCGCGCTTGCCCGCGATGACATCGCGAGTGTGTGGCTAGGCCGCGCATCAAACTATGTTGTCACCCCGGCCAAGCGAGCGTCCATGTGGAGCATGGCTCACGGCTGTCCGGTTCAGTTCTGACGCGGCAGTCGCAAGGTGTTGCGATGTTGGTGCTTCGAGAGCTTAGCGCCCTCGCCCAACACGAAACGATCAAATGCAATGCGGATAGAGAGAATGCCCTTGTTGACGAGACCCGCCTCGCACTCGGACCCACCCTCCCCTTCGACGGGGAGGGTCGCCCTCAACGCAGTTGAGGGCGGGGTGGGGTGAAGAGGCAAGCGCAACGCCTGTTGCTTCTCCCCGCCCCTGACCCCTCCCCGCGGGGGAGGGGGATACCAGTGCGCGAAGACGCGAACCGGACAGCCATGGCTCCGCCATGAAGGGAGCGCGAGCCGGGACCCAGGGGCCACAATCGGGAGTCCACCAAGGCTGTGCTATGCTAGGGGCAGGCAGAGGGCAAGGCCGCCCCGCAAGGGGTTCCAGAGGGTAATGCTGACCGCGCCCCGGGACTTGGGCACCGTGTGAGAAAATGGCAGCTCACACCTAGCCTCTGCCGCCAAATTTCAAACTGAGACATTACCGGCATTTGCGTTTGTCACCCCGCCCGATACGGCTCGCGCCGCTCGGCCAGAATCTGGCCGTTGATCGCGAACACGATCTCGCCGTTCTGGTTGCGCCCTTGCGTTTCGCTGACGATGAGGCCGCGCTCAGGCCGTGATTTGAGATCGATCTTCTGCGTCGTGCGATTGCGATAGGTGATGGTGTCGCCGACATAGACCGGCTTCAGCCACCGCACGTTCTTGAAGCCCGGCGACGGGCCGTAGATCGCAACCTTGCCGCCCGCGGCGCGGATCTTGGCCTCGATCCCGTGCCGCAACGCCACCGACAGGCGGATGTAATGGGCCGCCGTGTGCCAGCCCGACGCGCACAGCGCGCCGAACAGCGAGGACTTCGCCGCCTCCTCGTCGAGGTGAAACGGCTGCGGATCGTAATGCCGGGCAAAGGCAATGATCTCCGGCTTGGCAAAGGTATGCGACCCGAGCTCGGCGCTCTCGCCGACCACCCGATCCTCGAAATAGTTGCTCCGCGCCGAAAGGGCCGGGCCCGCCGGCACGTCCCAGAGACTTTGCAGCGCCGGACCCGCTTTCGCCGCGCCCGGCGATGGCGTCGCTGGAGCCGCTGCGCCGGGATGGCGAACCGCCAGCAGCTGATTGGACATCCAGATCATCGCCACGTCGCCGGCCTGGTTCAGCATCTCGAATGTCACCGCTGCCAGTCCCACGTTCGGCCGCGATCCGAGCACGCGTTTGCTCGTGTATGTGTAGCGCGCGGTCAGCACATCGTCGGGCCGCACCGGCTTCAGCCACTTCACCTCGTCCATGCCCGGCGATCCGAGCGATGTCGCCTTGTTCAAGACCTCGTCCGCCAGCATGCGCATCAGGATGGCGCACGAATGAAACCCCGACGCGCACAGCCCGCCGACGATCGACGCCTTTGCCACCTCTTCATCCAGGTGAATGAGCTGGGGGTCGTACGCGCTCGCGAACGCCACGATCTCCTCTTTCGTAACCTGCTTGCGCCCGAAAGGGACCGTCCGGCCGACGACAACGTCCTCGAAATGCAGGAGGTCGGAGCGCGGGGGTGCCTTGTCTTGCATGAGCGATGCTGGCTCCGGCTGTTGAGGATTGGACGCGTCGGCAGGATCCGAAGACCCCACATTAGCATCATCCGCAATTGGATCGGCAAACCGAGCAACGCCGTACGCGCATGCCAGCCGCGAATGGGCCGCGGCTCTCGATCCAACGGAAAAGGGCGGCCCGGAGGCCGCCCTTCCATTGGCATCACGACCGTGCGCATCGTTAGTTGGCGCGCGAGGTGCCGCCAGTACCCGGACCGCCAGGTGTCGTCGGCCGAGGAGCGTTACGCGCCGCCTCTGCCTCCTGGTCAGCCTTCGACTTGAAGGCCGGCGTGGCCTGCAGCTCTTCCTTGGACGCCGTCAGGACGACCATGACGCGCCCGCTCTCGGACGGACGGAAGGTAAACTTGTCCATCTTCAGCGCCACGTTGTGCTCGCCGAGGCCCAGGAAGCCGCCGATGCCAACGACGACGCCTTCGATGCCGCTGCCGTCCTGCTTCATGATGACGTCATTGATGGTTCCGATCTTTTTCTGATCCGAGCCATAGGCAGTCTTGCCGATCAGATCGGTACCAAGCACCGTGTTTGCATTTTGCGTGGTGATGTACCCGTCAGCCGGCGTAGCCGACTTCGCCGCCGGCGCCACCTTCTCCGCCGGCATCTTCTCGGGCGGCAACTGAGCCGCCGGCGAAGACCGCTGCTGGGTGGCCGATGGCGTCTCGGTCGAGGTCTGTGCCATCGCGGTCGGCGATAGGCTCAGCATCAAGGCGAGAACGCTCAGACTGGTTGCTGTTTTCGGTGTCATTGTGAGCCTCCTAGAATAACTACGGCCCTGCGCCGAGTTCCCTATTCTCAGTTGCACGCAGGAGAGCCCGAATAACGCGGACCCTTGGCTCTGGTTCCGGCTGCAAACGCCTAATTGGTCGACGGAAAATCAAAGGTGAACGATTGACGCGCTGCACACGTCAATGCTGAACAGAAGCACAAAGCGTCCCGGTCAAGGCAGGAAGCCTTTTTCGAGGCTGAGCGCCTGGACGCTCCGCTGCTTGCCGTTGGCGCTCGCAACCGTCAACGTCCAGGCGAGATCCGTGCCGCCTTCTTCCGACGAATGTGAGCGAAGATCCGCAGACAGCTGCTCTCCTCTCTCGACGGGCATCGGCTCGAGCACCGGAAAATAAAGCTGCTCCCAATGCGTGGCCGCATCGAGCGGGCTGGTCGACAGCGGCACCCGCGGCGTCAGATGTGCCGTCCACCACAGAGCCAGTCCATACACGGTCGTCTTGTGCGCTGCGCGCCATGTCGCGAGGCCCTTGCGGCTCATGCGGTTGCGCTGAGAGAAGTCAAGCTGGTCCCACCTCACTGCCGACCGCCCCTCGTCCCACAGCTCGCGCGGGGCAAATTTACGCACGTACGCATTGTTGAGGCTCATGACGCGCGCGAAACTGAAGTCGAGGCCGTGGCCGATCTCGTTCCACACCGCCAGCTCGTCGAACGCGCGCGGCGCGATGACCGGGCACACGAACTGATCCAGCGCTCCGGGAATCAAAACACCGCCGGGTTTGAGATGCCGCGCCCGCGCATCGTTCATGGTCTCGACCAGGAACTCCTCGAGCGCGTAGTTGCCGAGCGTTTCCGACACCACGATATCCCCGCGCGGCGGATCGATGATCTCCGTCGATCGCGCCGCGATCACCTCGATGTTGCGCACCTTGTTCGCCTTGATCAGCCGCTCTGCGACCGCACCGATCTCCGATTTCTCATACGCATACACTTTCTTGGCGCCGAGGCGCGCCGCCAGCATCGCCAGGATGCCGGTGCCGGTGCCGACGTCCACGACGACGGATCGCCCCTTCTCGATCACGCCCGCAAGCGCATCGTGGAACGCCGCGATCCGAACCCGATCGGCAATCAATGTGCGATGGTATTCGATGCGCATCTGGTATCCGAGCCTTTGTCTAGTGTCCCGATTCCGAAGTTCGCCGGAGCTCTCGGCTGGGTTCGAGAGCGAACTTCGGAATCAAAGGGGCACTAGAATCATAAACTTGCACGTGTGATTCAGATCGAGAAATTCGCTCTGAGCGCTTCCGAAAGTACCGGCGAATTTCTCGATCATCACACGAGCGGCGATTGCGATGGAGTCATGTCTCCGCCTGCTCTAGTCTCCAGGGAGTAGCACTGCAAGCACGCCGGAGGGACGCGGCAACGGGATCCTCCGGCCAACGAGCCGGGAGGACGTCTCATGCTCAAGATTTACGGGCGCGCCAACTCCATCAACGTGCGCAAGGTGCTTTGGATCTGCGATGAGATCGGCCTGCCCTTCGAGCGCGAGGACTGGGGTCGCGGCTACCGCTCGACGGACGACCCGGTCTTTCTCAAGCTCAATCCCTTCGCCGTCGTGCCGGTCGTCGACGACGACGGCTTTATCCTGCGCGAATCCAACACCATCACCCGCTATCTCACGACCAAGCATCACCGCGAGGATCTCTATCCACGCGATGCAGCGCAACGCGCAGTCGTCGAATCCTGGATGGATTGGGCATCCGTCGACCTTTCCTTGGGCATGCGCCCCGTATTCTTGGGGTTGCATGTGAAAATGCCTGCGTTCAGTGACCCCAAGATCATTGAGGCGGGAATCGCCGAATGGACACGGCAGATGCGTGCGCTCGATGCCGAGCTGGCATCACGCGGTCCCTTCGTCGCAGGCAAGTCCTTCACACTCGGCGATATTCCGGTCGGCCTATGCGTCAACCGCTGGTTCGCCGTTCCCTTTGCCAAGCCGGAATTGAAGGCCACTTCTGCTTACTATGAGGCTTTGTCCGAGCGTCCTGCCTACCGCAAGCACGGCCGCAACGGGTCTCCCTAGCGGTTGCATCGGGAACCGACACGGTGCTGTCGCGTTGCCCGCGCAATGACGGTTTGAAGGTCACGCCAGGAGCAACGGCATGCGTGTGATACCTCCGGCGATCGCCCTATCGGGATTTCTGCTCGCGGCACACAGCGGAGCCGTCTCGGCGCAGGAATTTTGCGTCGCCTGCAACGGCCCGCCGGCCGTTTATCGGTGCGTCATCGGCGATGCGCGCCAGGCGCAAGGGCAGCCGCTGCAGCAGTTCTGCACGACGACTTTGGTCAGGGAAGGCGGACACGCGGATTGCGGCATCCGCAAAGGCACTGTTTTCGATTGCGACGGCCCGATCAAGCGCGTCGGCGGTGCGCCGCCAGCGCCAGACAAGGCCGCTCAGCAGCCGCAGCACACGGTGGAACCGGGGAAGGCCAAGCCGAAGGAGAACGTGGCCGATACCGTGCGCGATCTGTCACAGGCCTCGGGCAAGCAAATCGAGAAGACCGGCGAGGCA
>JBJXDX010000004.1:0-6619 GCA_046154585.1 Hyphomicrobiaceae bacterium
GGCCGGCGAGTGGTTCCGCCTCGGTCGTCTGCTCATCGAATGCTCCTGATTCGCAGGCACAACCGTGCCCGCTGTCAGGCAGACAATCCACTCACCCTACCGTCCGAAATTGTGGAGCCAGCTCTGAACGACAAAGGCAATCGCTACGCTCTATCGGCGTTGAAGGACAAACGGGCAACCGTTGGCGCTGAGATCGACCAGTTGGACAGCTAGCTCCGGCACTGGAAAGAACAGCTTGTGCATGTGGACGCCACGTTGCGGCTGTTCGATCCCTCGGTGCATGTGGATTCCATTCGCAACAAGCACATTCCAAAACGGATCAAGCTATTCCGGAGGTCGAGTTGGAACGGTTGATTCTGGACGCCATCAGGGACGCCGCCAGCGAGCCCATCAGTACGGCCGAGGTGGTCACGGCCATGTGTTCGGCATTTCGTTTATCACAATCGTGGCGCAGTGGGCAGGTCTTTGTCCAGCTTGCGAAACACCTCCCGCGTGTCCTCGGCAATCCGGCGCATACTCGCCAGTTCCTCTTCCGAGTCCATGAGGATGCTGCGGGCCAGCGCCACGCGTTGCCTGTCGTCCATCAGCTTGACCGCTGGATCTTCGTTCCGTTTGCCATCACTTGCTCGCCAATCTGTCCATGCCGTTGAGCCGCTCAATGACGGGACGCGGCCACGGCACCGGGCCGACACGCAATCAATTGTGTTAGGGCCTGTACTGACTGCCTTGGTTACCCGGCCTCGTCGGATCGCTTCCATCGATGTCACGACCACCAACGCTCGGTTGCTTGCTCGATTCATTTGTGCTCGGATTCGCTGACGGAGGTAGTCAGTCGCCTCTTGCTCGAAGGGGCTTGTCGGGAGATTCAGGGGAGCTGTGGAACGTTCCGCTGCTCACCGGCGAGGGCCCAGGCAAGTTTTGGGCAGTTGCGATCACTGTGGTGCAAAGGAGCACGGCCGACGCAAGACGCCACGCACCGATCATGGTCGACTCCTATAAAAGCCTCGACGGCTGAAAAGAAACATCGCCACGCGTCAGAATTGCCCACTGCTAGCGTGGCGCAAACATCAAGAACAGCGCAATGAGCGTTAGGACGCCAACAACCGTCCCGAGCACGGCTAGATTGCGCGACCCGTGTCGCGTCATAGGCGTTCAACTCTCGCCGAAACCCGGGAGTTCCATACCAGGGGCAGTTTCAGGGAGAGGGCCGCGACGATGATGACCTCTTGATCGCATCGTGCGTTGTCACTCCGTTTGAAGGTCATATCCCATCTAAGACGAAGAAGGGCCCCCAAACTGTCTGCAACAGCCCAGATAACATTCGAGGCATTGAAAGAGGCAATTGCCGAGGCAGGGGAAATGCCGCCCGCCTCCGCCTACATTCCGGCTAGGACAAAGACTGAGCATGTGGCGTCGGTATACCTACCAGCATGATCCCGACACCACCCCGGAGGCAAGGAAGCAGGCCTTCCGACGGCACAGACAAACACTTAGCAGCTAGGGCTCGTGCAAATTTGGGGCACTGAGAGCTGCTCGGAAGAGGATTGCCACTGCTGGATCATTGAATTGGCGGCCGGATTGCTGGGAGGCGCTTCGCGGCATTCCAGTTAAGGTGCCGGATCACGCGCCCTTTAAGACCTGTTCGCGGCGGTGAAGCATCGCCGCCGTTTGGCGCGCTTGGTATACCTGTCCCGAGACGACTAGGAGGGCCGTTATGTCCTGTTCGCGGCGCCGAGCTCGGTCCGCACGCGCTTGATCAACATCTCAATATCGCCAGCTCTCAGGCAGGTCGGGCCCAGCACGATCACGCTCTCGCGCGCCCGAGAATGATTGACGTGAACGGATGGATCGCCGTCCTGCAGCCGCTTGATGAGCTCAGCGGCGGCGAAGCCGAGCCGATCCCGATCCACCTTCAAGTGCACCTCCGGCACGTCCTTGCTGTTCCTTTCGATGAGCGTCACCGCCGTGCCTGGAATGCCCTGCAGGCCGGCAATAATTTCCCGGCACAGGCCGAGCCACCGTTCGTGCGCCTGATCGTGATTCTGCTCGAGGAAGATCCTGAGCGCGGTCAGGAGGCCGACGATCTCCTCCTTGCCGCACTTGGCGACACGCCCGATGCCGCTGGCGGGGAGGCCCACGATCTGCGATTTAACGAACAAACTGGCGGGCGGGCTCCACTGCTCGAAATAGGTGTCGTGGTCGAGCTGCTGTAGCGCGGCCGACTGGATCAGATCTCGCCGCCCGGCGAGGATGCCGGAGGCCTGGGGACCGCCCAGCGCCTTGCCACCCGAAAAAGCCACGAGGTCGGCGCCCTCAGCAATGAAGCGCTTGAGGTTGGCGGCGGGCGGTAGCTGTGCGGCGGCATCGACGATCACCGGTACCTGGCGCCGGCGCGCCAGCTCGACGATCTGCGGCAGCGGCGGCTCTGCATGTTCCTGGGCCACGAACAGAATGGCCGCCGTCCGCTCGCTGATGGCGGACTCGTACTCCCAGATCTGGGCGTCACGCACGCCGGCTCCTGAGAAGCGGTCGGGTATCCCCACCTCAATCAATCGTGCACCAGCCTGGGCCACCGCATGGTCGTACATGTTGCGCTGGCTGCGCGCGACGATCACTTCGTTTGCCATGCTGGCCGTATCAGGGAGCCGACTCATCCGTGCTGGGTCAAGCCCGGCGAGACATGCCCCTGTGCCCAGCATCAGGGCCGCCGCGGCGCCGGCCGTCACGTATCCAGCTTCGGCACCGGTCGCCTCCGCGATCAGCTCACAGGCGCGGCCCTGCAGCGCGCCGAGATCAACGCACCACTGCGAGGCCTCCACCATGGCCTGTGCGACCTCGGGATGCATGATCCCGCCGCTGAGCCGCGTCGATGGCCCCGAGGCGTTGACGATCGTGCGCACCCCGAGGCGGCGGTAGATCGACTCGTTCCGACGGTCGGGTGATGCAGGCATGTCAGACCTCACCAAGATCAGCTCAGGGCAGCGGTTAGACTGCAAGGCGTTATCAGCAATCTACTCTGGCATCCGGATCCCGCCTCGGCCAACGGGTTGGGCGATACCTCGGCCCTGCTCTGCTTCGGAATTCGAGAGCGCAACTTTGCTTGCGCTGGTCGCGGCCGGTATCTGGGGTGTTATGCGCGCGACGCTGCTACTGCGCCGTCATGCCCCCATCGATCACCAGCTCCGAGCCGGTAACCCAGGATGATTCGTCGGAGGCCAGAAACAAGACGCCATTGGCAACGTCGGCGGCGGTTCCGAGGCGGCCCATCGGCGTACGATCGATCAGCACCTGACGGACAGCGGGGTCGCTGAAACGCAGCTCGGTCAGCGGTGTGTCGGCATAGCCCGGATGCACTGAGTTTATGCGGATGTTCTCCTTCGCATATTGCAGCGCCGCGGACTTGGTGAAGATGGTGATCGCGCCCTTGGCGGCAGAGTAGGCAGGCGAAGTCGGGCTGCCGACGATGCCCATCACTGACGACGTGTTGATGATCGAGCCGCCTCCGCCCTTGCGCATGGCCGGGATCGCCGTCCGTGTACCGAGGAACACACCCTTGGCGTGCACGCCCAGCTCGTGTTCCCAGATGGCGACGGTGAGATCTTCGACCTTTCCTGGGAAGCCGACGCCGGCATTGTTGAAGAGGATATCAAGCCGGCCGTAGGTCGCCATGACGGCGTCGACCACATTGGTCCACTCCTCTTCGGATGTCACATCGAGGCGCATGTAGCGCGCGTCATGCCCAGCCGCACGCAGTGCCTCCGCCGCGCGGTCGCCCAGCTCGTCGCGGATGTCGGTCAGCACCACCTTGGCGCCCTCGCGCAGAAAGAGATGCGCCGCTGCGCCGCCAAATCCCATCAGCTCGCCCTTGATCGCCGCCGCGGCACCAGTCAGCAGCGCCACCTTGCCCTTCAGCCGCATGCTGGGTCCCTCATCAGCGTCATTCGGCGTTTCTCGATACCACGTGGGCTGTCCTCAAACTGCCAGCTCTGGACCAATGTCTGCTTTGCGATGTGGTGCGGTCAAGGCTCTGGATCAGTCAAAGTGGCCAACATGGCGTCCAGCGAACAAAGAAAAGAGGTCAGAATTGCAACGGGACAGGACGGGACATTGCGGGACGTCTGACCCGGCGTGTACCGGGACGGAACGGGACATGCCTCTTTAGAGGCAGTCCCACTTGTCCCGCCCCAGGTGATCATGAGCGATGGCAATGCTGGAAGCGATGGTTGAATGGCTCTCGTGATCCGACATGATCCCGCTCTCAAAGTAAGCCGTGGGGAGCCAGCGTTGCCTAACCCCGGCGCCTTCACATTGTGCCGACGTGCCATCGCTCCAGGGGCCGACACGACCAGGCAAACGCTTACCGGCACCGCAACAGACGCGTCATCAGTGCATCCATCTGCCTCACGGTCGCACACAGGCTTCAGCGCCGCTTACCTGACACGCTCGACTCTGAGGTCTCCACTCCCGTATCGTGTTTCGGCCATTAGCCGGGGGGCTGGCATGTCTCGATATACTGTTGCAATTCTCTGCGCCTTGCTTATCTGCGCATCGCTCTTCAGCCCGGCATGTGCACAGGGCGATACGACGTTCTTCAGGAAGAACGGCTGGACGGGCAGTGTACTGACCGCAAAATCGGGCACGTTTGGCTGCCTTGTGCGGACCGAGTTCACAGCGCGTATGGGCTTCGGTCTCATCCAACTCCAAGACGGAAAGTGGGTCGGCGCCTTCAGCCGGGTCGGCGGATTTCAACGCCTCATGCGCTGGGACATGGAGCTTCTCGTGGATGGAAGGAGCGTCCATCGTGGCGTGGCCGCAGTTGGCGACAGCGGGTTAGCCATTTTGGAGCCAGCGCTGGCTCCTCGAGCGGTGACAGCATTGACCACTGGTCAGAAATTGGAGGTAGTGACCATCCGTGGCCGCTTTGAATATGCGCTCTCCGGATCGGCAGACGCGATTGAGGCCGCCCAGACGTGCGTGCAATACCTAAACAACAGCAACCCAAACGCAGCTCGCGCAACTAGCGGCACGGGATTCTTCATCACACACGACGGCCGCATTCTCACAAATGCCCATGTCGTGCGCGGGTGTTCCAAAATAGTGGCCGGCCTTCCCGGCTCATCGATGGAGACCGTGCGCTTGGCTGCAACCGACGCGAACAATGACTTAGCTCTGCTAGTGTCGAACATACGTCCCGAGTATGTCCCTTCACTAAAGACCTCGATTCGAACCGGGGAAGCCATCGCGGTATATGGCTTTCCTCTTGCAGGCTTTCTCCCCTCTACCGGCAATTTTACATTGGGCAACGTCACGGCAACCGCAGGAATGAATGACGACACGCGGGCGCTGCAAGTTTCGGCCCCAGTCCAGAACGGCAATAGCGGGGGTCCCGTTCTTGACTACGCTGGCAACGCGGTGGGCGTCATCTACGGCAAAATCAATGCGCTGCAGAACGTAAACTTCGCGATCAAGGCAGCGGTGGCTATTAACTTCCTCCAGGCGCACTCTGTGCAGATATCGAGCAGCACCGCCACCCCGATCCTTTCGCCCGCCGATCTTGCGGATCGAGCTAAGACGTTCACCGTTTTTATCATTTGCAGCAGGTGACGGCTCCGTCCCTCCATGGCTGCTGTGTCTCTGCCACAAGACAGCTCGGGCTGCCTAACCGCTAGTCGTCCTTGCTGCTTATGTGGTCGCAGTAGGCACAGAGAGAGGAATTGTTGACCGATCTATTGTGCACGCCGAGGTCCGTGGAGCATACGTCCGCATTGCCCGCTCACTTCATCACCACAGAAAAGGCAGCCATTTAGTCCGGACCTCCTTCGACCGGACAGACACGGACACACCCCTATGAGGGGTGTCCGTGTCCGGTGTGATTATCACGCTTCCACACTCCGCAGCTTGCGTAGATGCAGTCGCCTAGGCAGTGTCTTGAATTGGATTACCAGAGTTTCATTTGGCGGCAGGAGCAAGTGGACTTTATGCTCGCGACGGTGATTTGTTGCACGGGGCCGATTGCGATGTCAGCCAAGGTGGCGACTCAGGGTCTGACGCCTGAGCGGATGAAGGAGGCTCTGGAAATACTTGAAGAGTTTGAGCGCATCGAGAGCGTTAGAAAAGGGCTCTCAAAATACGACGATATGTATTGGACGATGACCTATCGAGGAGAGGATATTTTTGACCTCTTCTCTGACCCTCGATCCTTTGGACGCGTCGCTGCAGTCTTAGAGCATGAGCTTCGCAAGGAGGCTCTTGACTGTCTTGAGCAGGCTAAGGCGGCAGGCTTAGATGTTTCGGCCATTCAAGCTGCCCCACCATACGAGACAAAGTGGGGTACGTGATGCGAATCTCGATCAACCGCCCTAGGCTGTACTTGGCACTAATCGACCTAGTTTTTTGTTACTTGGCGGTGCTGGTCCTGATTGCAAAAGCCGGTCCCGATAAAAGATCGATTCCTATATCAGACGCTCTGACCCTAGGCGGACTTCTGCTGGGCGGCTGGCTACTGTTCTGCTCGGTGCAGCTTCTACGGCTTGCGGTAAGGCTCCGGTGAGGACCGCCTTGGCGATAGATTGCGCATAGCTACGTCTGGTGCCGACCTGAGCGAGCAAGCGATAGGACG
>JBJXDX010000005.1:0-4561 GCA_046154585.1 Hyphomicrobiaceae bacterium
GCCGGCTGCGACCCGACGGGCTCAAACCCCCCGGATCTCGGACTGCCGGTGACAGTCTTCTCCGGGGCGCCGCCGCCCCTTGCCCTGCGCGTACCGGATCGATCACAGCCGTCGCGGCAAGGAGTGCCCCCATCATGCGCGCACGTGAGGGTGCGGGGACAAGTCCGGCAGCATTTTCGTGCACATGGTGAATCGCGCGGGCGTCTAGAGCTTTTCTGGCTAGTAACGAATCGACATGCTGCTGCCGCGTGTGGCTCTGGGTCCCGGGTCGCGCGCGGGAGCTAACGCTGTCGAAAATTGTTCACCGCCTCTGCCCGCGCTTGCCCGGGATGACACTGGAGTGAGCATGGCCACGCCCTATGTTGTCATCCCGGCCAAGCGAGCGAAAGCGAGCGCGAGCCGGGACCCAGGGGCCAAGATGCGCCAGCCCTCCATGGGCTGGGCTCGCGCTTCAATTCAAGTCGGAAACACTCTAGCGCACCCCGTGACTGCGCGAATAGCCGTTGGGCTCAGCCGGCCGCCATCCCGCCAGATCCTCCGGCCGCGGTTTGTAGATCTCGATCTTCAGCGGATAGCACCGCGCCGTGTCGCTGGAATGGCTCGCCCCGCAATCGCCGCCCGGACACGCCGACAGCGCCGCCAGCAGATCGATCTCGGCGAAGAACTCGATGAAATCGCCCGGCCGCACCGGGCTCGCCTTCATGAAATACTGATGCGTGTCGCGCGTAAAGCCCGTGCACATGAACACGTTCATCACGTCATGGATGTGCGGCTCGGCCTGCGCCAGCGGCATCTGCCGGTGCGCCGCCAGCGCCCGCGTCAGGTTGGAATGGCAGCAGTGGTGATACTCCGTGCCCTTCAGCAGCACGTTCGTATAGGGATCGCAGCGCGTGCCGATGACATCGTGGATGCCGCCGCCGTCCTCGTCCCAGCCATACCAGCCGAGCGTGTCGTGCGTGATCGTCGCCATGGGCCGCAACGCGGGCAGCGTGCTCCACAGCCGGTCGCCCGTGCTCACGTGCGTGCCGTGAAACGCCCGCGTCTTGCCGCTAAAGAACCGCTCGCCGAGATCATGCGCATTCCACAAATTGAGATCGCCGACCTGCGGCCCCTCGACGCTGACGATGCGAAACACATGCCCCGCCGGCACCTCCACCACCCGCGCCTCCCGCGGTGGTACGATCACCTCGCCCGCCTGTGTCATGCCGGCGCGCACCCTGCCGTAGAACGCCGCATCGTACGGCGGCAGCGTCTCGACTCCGTATACGACAACGGCCTTCGCCGCGCGCCGTTGAACTGCGTCTGGTGGAGCCGCAACCTCGGATACCTTACTCATGACAACACGCCCCAACTTCGCTCATGACAGCGCAACCAACCTCTCCACCCGCGTTCCCGGAGGCGCCGCGCTCGCGCCTCTGGCGCGACGCGGGGCCATCCGGGATCTTCCCCGTCAGAGACTAAACCTCAAACCCGTCCGCACGCACAACCTCTTCGAACAAATCCCGCCATGTCGGATTGTGCTTCTCGATAAGCTCGATCTTCCAATCCCGCCGCCACCGCTTCATGGCTCGTTCTCGCGTGGCAGCAACGCGCGCATCCTCATATCGCTCGACATAGACGAGCCGCCCGGCCCAATAGCGCTTAGTGAAGCCGTCGAGCACACGCTCACGATGTTCCCAGGCACGAGCAGCGAGATCGCTCGTCATGCCAACATACAGCACACCACGCGGACGACTGGCCGCGATGTAGACATAGAATTCCTTCGCCGGCCGCTCGTGCATTGGCCACTACCGCGAAAGGCCCCGGCTCGGCGCGCTGTAGCCGCGCTCCGCGAGGGTGAAGAGTATTGGAACCGTAGGAGAAGCCAAGAGGTGGCCCACTCACCAATTCATTTCGGCGCATTAGGGCGTCCCCAACTCCGGGCTCGCGCCGCGCACCCAACCCTCCGCCTGCGTTCCCGGAGGCGCCGCGCTCGCGCCTGCGGCGCGACGCGGGGCCATCCGGGATCTTTTCCGGTCATGCTAGGCAATGCCCAAACCCACCCGTTAGCGTCATCCCGGCGCCGAATGCGCGCAGCGCATGAGGAAATCGACCTGGACCCAGTCGACTGTCCGCTTGCTCTGCGTATGGCTTCAACCGACGCGCTTCGCCTCCGCCAGTTCTCGCGCCATGCGCAACGAACCTCCCAACGTGGACAACCAAATCACCGCATCAACCTGCGCCTACGCTGCCTTTCGCCAGGCAATGCGCGGTTTCGTTCGTCAACTTCAAGATAATGCGCATGCATGTCCTCACTGTCCTGCAGACGAGGCGGACGCTCCTTGCTAGCGAATTCGTAAGACACTCCGCGGTACTGCGGCCCTGCCATAGCTGCCCATTCGGCCTTGAATCGTTCGAGCGCTTTTGTATCGCGACGGTCCCGTTCCTCGTTCTTGAAGTCCTTCTGCCAGGGCTTATGGCCGTACTCGCTGAAGCTATCAGAGCGGCCGCCTGTGTAGCCGATGATGACTTCTCCGCCCATGTAAACGTGGCGGGGATCGGGCATGAGCAGGTAGCCGTCACCGAGCTTGCGCCAATGCGGTTCACCAAGCCGTTGCTCTGGATACAACCACTCTTTTTCGGCGGCGGCGATGTACCGATTGGCACGGCGCTTGGTGACGTAGTTGATCTCCAGCACCTCCTGTTCGGTTAGGACGCGGTCAGTCTGGATGTCCAAGAAATTAAACATGCTATCGCGAAAGAACGACGGGTTTGGCCTCATCGTCAGCTCGTTCTGGTATGGGTTCCTCACCCAGGACAAGTTGGTCATGATGAGCACGCGATCGAGCGAGAGCGGGAAGTAGGTATGGGTCGCAACGAGGCGAATGTCCGGATCATTGCATCCCTGGCAGTAGGCTGACTCAGGAAAGCAATTCCGATTGTAAGCCGTAACGGGATGGTCAGAGATGATCAGCTTGGTCGGTGAAGCGGGCGGCACGTCCGCGAGCTGCCACACGCATTCGGTCCAAACGGCACAGAACATATTCTGCAGCTGTTGAAGCATCATCAAAGTGATGTTGCGATTGTAAGTCCGGGCCAGGTGCTGGAGGAAATTTAGCCCCTTCGGGGTCCGAAGCTTCTGCACGCTTATGTAAGGGACAAACGCATTGAACATGTCGCCGTCGGCAGACGGATGCTTGAATGATCCAAAGTATTCAACAGCCGCCTTTCCTTGTGCGTCGAGCTTGCCGAAGAAGAATCGCTCAATTTCGGTGTTCAGCGCATTCCCCCAATTCGTCGTGTAGAGATCATTCTGCGCGAAACACCGACGAGGCCCCCAATGCAGAAGGTCTCGCCGAGTGTAGCGCACGTGACCGCTGGTCACGACGTCGGGCCTGAGGTCCAGATACCAGAACCGATCCTGATCCGGCGGCAGGAATCGCTCCTGGTACCAGACTGGGACATAATGGTTGTGGCGATACTGCTGATTGCGCTTGCGGTTGGACATGCCGCGTATCTAACGCTGATTCGCTGACCGTCCCTCTGTAACATCGACAACCTGAGGCGTGCGTGCTCTGGTCTTCCTAATGCGCCTCCTCCCAATTCGCCGCCGCCTTCGCATCCACCTTCAGCGGCACCTTGAGCCTCAGCGCCGGCTCCGGCGCCATCTCCATCACGTGCGCGACGACCTCGATCGTCTTGGCGACGTCCTTCTCCTTCGCCTCGAACACCAATTCGTCGTGCACCTGCAGAAGCATCCGCGTCGATGACAGGCCCGCCGCTTCCAGCGCAGCCGGCATGCGCACCATGGCGCGGCGCACGATGTCGGCGGCACTGCCCTGGATCGGCGCGTTGATGGACGCGCGCTCGAGGAACGCGCGCATGGACGGATTGCGCGTGTTGATCTCGGGATAATGCACGCGCCGGCCGAAGATCGTCTGCACGAAGCCGTTCTCGTGCGCGAACGTCTTGGTGCTCTCCATGTAGTCGCGGATGCCGGGGAAGCGCTGGAAATACGTCTGGATGTACTGCCCCGCCTCCTCGCGCGCGATGCCGAGCTGGTTGGCAAGCCCGAACGCCGAGATGCCGTAAATGATGCCGAAGTTGATGGCCTTGGCGCGGCGGCGCACCTCGGGCGGCATGTCCTTCACCGGCACGTTGAACATCTCCGACGCCGTCATGGCGTGAATGTCGAGGCCATCGTCGAACGCCTGCCGGAGCTGCGGGATGTCGGCGATGTGCGCCAGCACGCGCAGCTCGATCTGCGAGTAGTCGGCCGAGATGAGCTTGCAGCCCTTGTCGGCGATGAACGCGGTACGGATCGCGCGCCCTTCCTTGGTGCGCACGGGAATGTTCTGCAGGTTGGGCTCGCTCGAGGCGAGGCGTCCCGTCGGCGTCGCCGCCAGCGCGTAGCTCGTGTGGATGCGCCCCGTGTCCGCGTGGATGTACGCCGGCAGCGCATCCGTGTAGGTGGAGCGCAGCTTGGTGAGCTGGCGCCACTCCAGCATCGTATTGATGAGGCGCCGCGCGTCGTCGGGCAGCTCGTCGTTGTTGGCGAGATCGTCGAGCAGGCCCGCGCGCG
>JBJXDX010000006.1:0-22836 GCA_046154585.1 Hyphomicrobiaceae bacterium
CCGGCGAGTGGTTCCGCCTCGGTCGTCTGCTCATCGAATGCTCCTGATTCGCAGGCACAACCGTGCCCGCTGTCAGGCAGACAATCCACTCACCCTACCGTCCGAAATTGTGGAGCCAGCTCTCTAATGCCGCACACGACGGCTGCAAGCAGTACGAATCGTCCAAGCTTGATTGTGCAGCCCTAGTTCTGAATTCGGATCGGGATTGGGTAATACGCACCCGACAATTTGGTTGTGCCGAAATAGTCGATTTCATCTCCATAGCTTGGGTGACTCTTTACCCCCGACGGCGTAGTCGCTTGCACGAAAAGCTCGTAATCGCCGTTTGGAAAGGGTTGAGAGTCGAATGTCAACAGATAGCGACCTTGGGGCGCCGGTGCATCAATGGCGGTATCGATTTGCAGCACCCGGTTGCCTGGCTCGCTATCACTGCCTGTGCGGCGCAGGAACACCTCGATTTGTGCAAGGCCGGCGGTGCCGCCTGTAGCCCACACTTCGACGCTGCGTACCGGCACGTTCATATGGTGCGGTGCCCAGTTGGCATAACTGCTGTTACCCGCCTCAATGTTGATTGGTACACGCCCACTCACGGGAATGGCGCGGCGGTTGCGGTTTGTGATGTTTTGGTCGGAGCCCACTTCGATCGAGCCAATGCGCTGTAAACGTGCTGGCGGGCCTAGCCGCGGCAACTCGGTGTGCAGCGGAAAGCGGTGTATTGCCCACGGTGGCGTGTATTTAGGCGCGCTTCCGGCCGGATAGAGCACCTCGACATGTACATTCACAAGACCGGCATTTTCGACGTTGAACTGAAAACTATTACTACCGGTCACGAGTGGAGAGATGCCGTCACGCGCGATGTCGCCAAGCTTGATGCGAGCGGTATGCGGAATATTCCAGGCGTCCGCGGAGGGGTTCAGCGGTTGGCTGTTGTTGTTCGGCTGAGGGAGTGGAAATTGTGCGCTGGCATTCACGCGCACGAAGTCACCCGGCGCCACTTTGAGGCGAGAGTGGTCGCCTGTCAGATAGGTTGCCACCAGCCAGGCTTCAGCATTGGCTCCGGCTACCGCCGGGCGCAGGTCGTCCGGAATGTTGATTGTGAAGGTCACGGGCGCGCCTCGCCGCGTCATTTGATAATCCGTTCCTTCGAGCCGCGTGACGTAGTTGTGCACCACGCGCTCGTCGACCACTGGACCATCGAAGCCAAAGTTATCCCAGTGTTGTAGGAAGTAGGGCACGTTGTCCTTCGTGGTGTGGTAGCCGAAGGCCACCCACAGGAGTTCGTAGTCTGCCGGCGGCAAAGTGTGGGCACCATAGTTCGCGTTGATCACGCTAGTGCCATCGATGAAGACCTGTATCCCGGTGGTCCCTACACGCACGTCGAAGCTTCGACGCACGTTAGTTACCGCTTGCTTGCCGAGTTGCTCCATGTTGATGCTGGCCACTTGGTGAGACGCGCCTTGACCATCTATGATGTGCACACTGAACACTTGGTTCGCTGCGCGCAGACGGAGGGTGCCGGCAGGCAAGCCGAGGGTCTTGCCATCGTCAAAAAAGCTCAAATGACCGGTAAGATCGGTGGAGATCGGATTGAGGTCGAGGTACCATACGGAGCGCAAGATGGACGGTGTGTCCATATCGAACACGATACGTCGTCGCGTGTCGGCTTCTATGCGTACTTTTTTTCGGAAGCGCTGCGAAGTCTGCGACTTGTCAGTAGAACCGGCGGAACCGGTACCGTGCAGTGTGTGGGAGTGCAATTGGTCATTGATGAAGAACAGATTGAATCGTGGGTCGGTTGAGACCGAGCTGGCGTTATTCCACAGCAGCTCATCAGGCGCCCCCTGAGGCAGGTTGAAGTCGTCGAAGTAGGTGAGGCTACTGCGTAATGCGGCAACGCGCGCACCATCCCCGCCGTTAAAGCTGAGTTCGGTTGCGCGACTGCTGATTTTGCCGCCCGCGTTGATGCGCTGCACGCGCACGCGATAGTCACGGTCGTTATCTAACGGCTGCAATTGCACACGACGATTTGCAGTCACAAGCCAACGCGCGCCAACGGGTAGGTCGGCTAGCGCCAGAGGTGTGGCGGCGAGTGTTACGGAAGCCCTCGTTATCAAAGAGGGCCTGCTCGTGCATAGACCTTCAGCGAACTCGGACGGAATGGTTTGTTCGAACTGTGCTGTAGCCTGCGGCCACCAGATTACCAAGAAGCCCGCGTCATCGTCGGGCGAACCCGACATGTTCCAAAACTGACCAAAGGGTTTGGCCGCATTGTAGTCCATTTCGAGCGTGGCCACTCGGTCGTCGCGCAGGATGCGTACCATCGGGGCACGGGCCAGAGGTAACGAACGCAGCTGGGCGGGCTCGCCGCGGGATGGTAGTGATATTTGCGCTCGGGCTGGTGAGGTGAACCCATCGTCCAAACCACCGTGATTGATAGCGGCATCACAGACTATCATCGCGCATGCCATCAGCACGGCCATAAGGGAGCGGTAAGGTCTTGCGCCGAGATGAGACATCTACCTGATTCTTTCTATATTGCCATCACAATCCCGGCCCGCCCCAAGGCTATGCGCATGGAAACAGTTCGTAGTTCGAAACGACATTCTATTGCAATAGGCGCCTCTTTCTGCAGGCTGAGTTAGCGTCCGAATACTGACGTGAGTGTAGGTAAGCTGACACTGCCTGAAAAGGGTAATCGGCGTGTACTTGTCGAACAACGGTCAAGCTTGCAAACATGGTCACCTGGGGATGTCGCGCTGGTGGCGCGCACATCACGCCAACGGCACTGGCTACAAATGGCGACTTACGGCTTCGAACGCTTTGTAAAGACCGGAGCTCTACACAGATACTCCTTTCGTTGAACGACTGGTTGTGAGAGCAGTAAAGATTGCTGAATGAGGCCATCGCTACGACGGGTTCGGGAATGAGCAGGAGCGTGATGCTGACGGTATCGGGCGTTATCCCGCCCGTCATCCACGCAGAGATTGCTAAGGGTTTGCGACCTCGGGCGGACTACCTGGAACTGGCCCGGGGTTTTGATGCCGACCTAGTTGACTACAGCACTGCCCGAACGATCGGAGGCCGCATCGGTAACATGCTCGAAAGGCTTGGTGGGCCGAATCTGGTTCTGGCGTACGCCTGCTGGAAGGTCCGCAAGACTTACCGCGCAATTGTGACCGACGGCGAACAGATCGGTCTTCCCTTAGCTGCTCTTCTCAAGCTAACTCCAGGCCCACGGCCCAAGCACTTGATGATCGTCCATGTCATCTCGGAGCGGAAAAAGACCATCTTTTTGGACTGGCTTGGTGTGCAAAGTGCGATCGACAGATTCATCGCATACAGCCGATGGCAACAGCAGTTTATAGAAAAACGGTGGAAGCTGAGCCTGAACCGCGTGCTGTGGTCACCATTTATGGTGGACCAGAATTTTTTTGCGCCCGACCGCGTGACGGCGCGACCTACTCGGCTTCCGCAGATCTGCGCTGTAGGATTGGAACGTCGCGACTATGAAACGCTCTTGCAGGCCGTGGAGAACCTTCCTGTAGAGGTCGTAATCGCGGCTGCGTCGCCATGGTCCAAGAGCAAGGAGGGAGTTGCGAGGCAGTCGATCCCAAGCAACGTCACGGTGCGGAAGTTTACTCAGTACGAGTTGCGTCAATTGTACGCCGACAGTCGCTTCATGGTCATGCCGCTCGAGGAAGTGAACTTTCAAGCGGGCGTGACAGCCATTTTGGAGTGCATGGCCATGGGGCGAGCTGTCGTTTGTACTCGCGTGGCCGGCCAAACCGATGTTGTGGTTGATGGTCAGAATGGGCGGTATGTGCCGCCGAAAGATCCTATAGCTCTGCGTGCAGAGATACAGCGGTTGCTATCCCAGCCAGAGGAGGCAGTCAGTTTAGGCGAAAATGGCCGTCTACTAGTCGAAGGTCACATGAATCTCGACCGCTACGTCGACGGCCTTACCCGCGTTTTGAACGATGCGATCGACGAGTTGCCCGCCGCTTAGGGCGTAGGCGATCCAGCCTGCAGCGGTTGAGGCGGATCGCACAAGGGAACGATCACCAGTCGCTAACGGGTTAGATCAGAGGTATCCACCCGGCCAAGACCGCAGGTGAGCGGATCAAGCCTGTGTGCGGTGAGCGGCCCATTTCCAGGGCAGTAGGTCAGTGATCTTGCTCGCCGGGTGATCGGCAATGCGGGCGAGAACGTCGGCAAGCCACGCACGGGCATCGACATTGTTGAGCTTGCAGGTCTCGATGAGCGTGTAAATCGCAGCGGCACGGTGCCCGCCGTCTGAGCCACAGAAGGTCCAGTTCCTGCGCCCGACGGCGATACCGCGCACGGCACGTTCGGCGGCGTTGTTGGAGAGGCATAGTCGCCCCTCATCGAGGAAGTGCGTGAAGGCGCGCCATCGCTTCAGACTGTAGTCGATCGCCTTGGCGACCGGCGCTTTCGACGAGAGCTTCTTGCGTTCTGGTCGCCGCTGAACTGCCGCCGCGTACTCGCCACCACAGCGAAGCGCGGGCCGTTCGTGTCGCCAGACATAGTCCCGTCCTATGGCTTGATCCCTAAGGTCGGTACCAGTCCTAGCTACGCCTCCGCTATCGCCAAGGCGGTCCTCGCCGGAGGCTTACGATCAGAGGCTTGCCCCAGCCAAAGCTGATTCCATTTGCCTTGGACGCAGAGAACTCACGATATATGGTCTAAGTCTAGGGCTTCCAACGACGATCTTGAAGGTCGCGTGTCTTCTCGCATAGAGGTTGTGCGGACGGGCGAGAAGGGCGGGGCGGTGCCGGTCCGCATATTTGCGTAGCCCGGGTAGGTTTAGCGTAACTTGTCGTTTCCGGCGCGAAGGTTGAGCGAATAGCGGTATCGCCATAGATGTCTATCGGCCGGGACGTTCCATGAAATCGGGCACTAAGTGGCTCCTGGTCCGTAATGCCTTCCATCTTGGGATTGGCCAAGTCGTCACGACCGCACTTGGGATCCTACAAACTGCAATCGTTGGTCGCGCCCTGGGGCCCTCAGACTTTGGTACCCTCTACATCATCGCGACCATCATTTCCTTTGTCTCTCTTATAATCGATTGGGGGCAGACCGCTTACCTTACGAGAGAAATGGCGAAGGGACGTGAAGATGAGGCCGAGTTAATCGGCAGTGCGCTCCTCATTCGACTAACGACCACTTTATTCGCCTGCGGTATTGCGGTCGCTACCGCGTTCGCCATGGGCTACGACCAGTACGTCGTGCTGCTCGCGCTATTGGCCGTCGTTGTAACGGTTCCGGTCACGCTCTATTCGCCTTTCGGCTACACATTGCGGGGCAAGGACCGGATGGATATCGACGTATACGCAACCATCGCAGGACGGTTGGTGCTGTTGGCCACAACCTTCGTCGCACTCCGCTTAGGTGGTGGGCTTACGGAAGTAATTTTGATGCAGGCCGCCGCTGGGCTGGCGAGCCTTTTGGTTGGAGGGCATAATGCTTTCCGCCTTGGGTTGAGAGCAAAAGCGCCGTCGGCGAAAGCTGTGCGTGAACTCGTTTTCCAGGGGGCGCCGATTGTACTATACGCCCTGGTGGTCGCCTCCCAAAGCTTAGGTGAAATGTTGATCCTTTCGGCATTTGCCGGATCAACCGTGGTGGGATGGTACGGGGCCTCTCGCACCGTGTTTGGCATAGCCATTTCGCCGGCCATGATCGCGCTCAATGCGTCTTTCCCAGAGTTCTCTCGAGCTTCACTTTCCACGGAGCGCATGAGGCACATTATCGAATTAACCGGTCGGATCATATTTATTACTGCGGCGGCCGTATCTTCCGCTCTTTACGTTTTTGCAGATCACATAATTGGAATTATTTTTGGATACGGTCACTTCGTTGATGCGCCGTCCGTCCTGCGAGCAATGGCGGTCTTTATTCCTCTGTCTTTTTTGGTGTTGCTTCTGGGGTCGGCGATGGTGGCGATCGGCCAAAATAGAGAGTTGTTGATTATAGGCGTTGTAAGAATTATGGCCTGCCTGATTGCAAGTTGGATGTTCATGGATTTTTGGCAGCAGCGTTTTGGAAACGGTGCCATCTTTCTCGTTATTGTTGCGGGCCTCTCAGAAATACCGGCGTCACTGGCCAGTTTGGTCATCTTGCCAAGGGGAAGCGTGAGCTTGGCTACAATCCTCAATTTGATGCGGGCTTGCGCAACTGGAATTGGTGCTGTTCTACCGCTTTCGATACTTGAGCCGCTCGACTTGTGGTACGAAGTACCACTATTTGTCATCGGGTTTGGGGCTGCGGCGTTGGCGACACAACTGGTTTCGCGGGGCGATTTACGGCTTGTGGTAAATTTAGCGCGCAGCAGGATTGCCTCTATTCGCCCATAGCAAAACATCCCGAGGCTAGCCCGTATTTTGTTCACGGAAGCGTGGAGAATATGGCTCCTAAAGGAATGGAAAGCCACGACCGGTCGTGAGGATGTTGGCAGGGGGTAACTGAGGAGTTAGCCAACGCTATCCCTATGCGAAGTTGGCATTGTTAGTGCTGGCTTCGAACGGTCCAATGGCTTGTTTAGCATGCGAAAAAGTGCAACTATGCGACATTGGCATGTTTGTGCTACTTGCATCGTCCGTTTTGCGGCCCGATCAGGCTTAACCAAGAAGCGCTTGCTAGCGCACAAGATGTCCGAGCGGCTTCATGACCTCTATGTCTGAAACGAATTTGAGCGACGAACTGCCGCCTAAGCGCTTGGCCGTGGTGCCGCCGGACATGGCGGATTTTATTGGAATTGCCCTTAGAGGGTGGTTTTGGTTAGTCGCAGGCTCGGTTTTCGGTCTTATCGCTGCGCTGATGGTGCTCTCGGTGATGCCTCCCGTCTACAAGTCCAGCGCCCGTATCATGTTTGAAAGAACTACGACGCGCTACATGCAGTCGAACAAGGTCAGCAACGAGCCAGTTATCGAGGACATGGACACGTTGGGGCAGACCTATGTTATTCCCTCTGAAAGTATTGTATTACCGGTTGTGAAGTCTTTGGGGTTGGCAGATGACCCTACTTTTGTCGGCAACAAAAACGAAAAAAGCCTGAGAGCGCGTGCTCTTGATCTGCTACGGACCGCCGCCCATGCCATGGGTCTGCCGGAAAAGCCGGATGTGGATCCATCTGGCGCGCGCCTTGATGACCCCGAAAAAATTGCCGCCGATATTCTAACTAGGAATTTGTCGGTGAATCGGGAGGAAGTGCCAAGTGTAATTACGATTTCCTTCTCTTGGAAGGAGCCCGTGCGGGCGGCAACAATCGTCAATTCGATCGTCGAGACTTATCAGCTGGCGAGTGTCGCCAAGAAGCAGAAATCGACTAAGATCGCCAGCGAGCTAGTTCAAGATCGCGTCGACGAATTGAAGCGGCAAGCCGCGGATGCGGAGCGAGCACTTGTTGAGTACCGGATGGCGAACCAGCTGGCCGAGGGGGCCAGATCGGGTTTTTCACGGGAGCAAGTTACCGCGCTGCAAACACATTTGACCAGCGCACGCGTTGCGATGGCCGAGGCAAAAGCTCGGATGGACCGGGTTGAGGTCGCGGCCGACGCTAACCCCTTCACGCCAGATAACGACCTCACAAGCAGGTTGCGTGCACAGCTCCTGGATCTTTCATCACGTGCAAACGATATCGAGGGGCGCGTTGGAAAAGATCACTTGGCTGCAGTCAAGGTCCGCAAGCGGATGGAGGAAATACGCGAAGCGATTGCCGATGAGCAAAGGCGCATCTCGGGCACGTTCGGCAGGGATTACGAGATGGCGCGTGCCCGCTATGACGAGCTCGCGGCGACGATTTCCTCGACCGTCGGTACCGAAGGGGAGAACTTTGAGACGCAGGCGCGCCTGCGTGAGCTGGAAGGCGCCGCCACCACTCTTAGGAACCTTTATAATCAAATGCTGCAGCACATCGGCGAGCTCAGCAAGGTGGAGGCGCAACCCGCCATCATGCCCGACGCTCGCGTGCTTTCGCGTGCAACGCCCCCATCGCAGACGGAGTCATCGAAAAAACGGCTAGTGATCCTTGCCGGCGGATCGATGATGGGCTTGCTGTTGGGATGTGCCCTTGTCTTTGGCAGGAGTTTTCCGTTTGGTGTTTTCCGTAGCGCCATGCAAGTGACGGACGCTACCGGCTTACCTTGCAACATACTACCGCTGGTCGCAGGAAGGAAAAAGCAAACTTCCTTGAGGGGCGGCGAATACGCGTTGGCCGCTCCCTACTCACGATTTGCCGAAACCCTTCGCAACATTTGGGCTTCGGTCAATATTGCTCAGCGGCATCATGATGTGAAGGTCGTTTGCATCGTGTCTTCACTTCCTGGAGAAGGTAAGACGACGCTCGCCACCAGTCTCGCTGCGCATGGCGCCCGGCACTCTAATGCGCGGATTCTGGTAATCGATGCCGACTTCCACCGCAAATCGCTATCGGAGAGACTGGCTCCTGAAGCTGGCGTGGGGTTGAAGGAAGCATTGGAGCAGCCCGAAGCGTTTGCGAAGTTTGTCGTCAGGAATGAGCGTTTGAACTTGGATGTGCTTCCTTGTCCAACGCCGAAGAGAATTGACAACTCCGCCGAGCGGCTCGGATCGTTTGGGATGCAGAAGCTCATGGAGTTGGCGCGAAAGTCGTACGACATGGTGATCATTGAAGCTCCGCCAATAGCCATTGTCGTCGATCACAAGATGATCGCGCCGCACTGTGACCGTTTTGTTTTTGTGGTCGAGTGGGGAAAAACAAGTCAGCGGATTCTGTTTGAGTCCCTCGATGGTGCGCCGCAGCTTTTCGACCGGATTCTTTGTGTTGTTCTCAATAAGGCAGACCCTTCCGCGTTGAAGACCATCGAGCGTTACAAGGGCAATCGGTTCCACAGCTACTACAGCGAGCAGCGGGCGTGAAGCCATGGGGCGCGGAAGTGAGCGGGCGGCCCTCCTCCCAGTCTGCAAGCGACAAGATCATGCCTGATTGAGAGAAGGAGTTTCGGCGGCCTTCAAAGGGCCCGTTCGGACTTCCGAGTTCTGTAGGGTAGGCAATGCGCAGGCCACGCGACGCTATCGGATAAAGTCCGCGAGCAACCGCACATAGTACGACTGGTAGTTCAACGACGGCTCCGTAATCTCCCACGAGTTCGCCGGCCACAAATCATTGTATTGGAGATACGCCTTGAGCGGCGGCTGTCCCAGTGGTGGTGACAGTTCGCGCTGACAGAGTGGGAACGTGGCCGCACCATAGCAGCGATATCCGGGTGAGCCGACCGGTGCCTGGCAGCAGGAATCCAACGAGAACTGCGGGTTGGGCCCGCCGACAAGGAAGCCTGGTGGAGGGCCCGGAAGCTGCTCCGTCACTCGTTCCCAGCGCGTGCCGCGAGCAAACCAGGAATGGAACATTGTCGCCGCGGAATGACTGGCGCCGGCCGCGGACATGTTGGTCAGATAGACGAGGCCGAGTGGGTTCACGCCGTGGATATAGTGGGCATATTCCAACGCGGCCGCGAGCGAGGCGTTGGACAGCCTTGCATCGGTGCTGTGCAAGGCCACCAACTGGTGCATCCTGGCCTGCATAGCCTTGCCCTTGTTGCTACCCCATGTGTAGGCCTGAATCGGGGCGCGGTATGGGTCTGCTTGCTGCAGGTGGCCTTGGAACGCCTCGGAAGCGCGTGACATGTTGGCCAGGGAACGCTCGCGGATGTTTTTTGATATCTCCGGCGTGGCGCCGGGCAGTCGGGCGTAGTACAGGAGGATCTCCTGCGCATCGACCTCCCACATCGTTGCCCCCCACGCTGGTATCAGCGTGCCGTGATTGGCATCGGCCATTGCCTTGAAGGAAGCATCACCCGTCATCTCGAATAGATAGATGGCGGCCTCGAAGCGAGCGCGATGCAACTCGGCTGCGGTCATCTCCTGTTGTCCGGAGGCAAGGCCTCTCGACCCCGGCTGCCTTGAGTCGTCGTTGTTGTAGTAGAGGACATTGGGGTTTGCACTAGCCCAGGCCCATGCACTGGCCGCACGTCTTTTAAGGTCTTCTCCGTATGCTTTGAGTTCAGGCTCTGCGCGCGCCGCAAAGTGCTTGGATGCGTAGGCGAAGGCTCCCGCGGTCATCAAGGTGGCGGACGTGGTCGCAGGACCGTAGTAGCTGTTTTGCCGGGCCTGTGATGGTGGGCTACCGCTCGCCAGTCCTTGGACGCATAAAACAGATCCATCCGAGTTCTGCATTCGGACGAGCCAGTCCAATCCCCATCTCGCCTCGTCCAAAAGATCGGGGATGCCATTACCCGACTCTGGGATGCCGTAGTCATCGCTGAACGCCTGCGGGTTCTCCTCGAATGCGCGGAGCAGGAGAATGACGTAGCGTGCAGTCCAGTTTGTGTACTTGTTGTAATCTCCCGCGTCGAACCAACCGCCACGCAGATCTTTGATCAGCGATTTCTCGACCGTCCTTAGCGGCCGCCCCTCGTGCCAAGGACGCGCCTCGGAATCCTGTCCAGAACCCAGGTGGCTTGCCCTGTCCGCCCAGGCCCTTCCTGCAAACTCTGCTTTCTTCTCAAACCCAGCGCGCTGATAGAAATAAGCGCGCATCGTATGCTTCATGACGTCTTTGTAGACGTGATCGCCGATAGCAAAGCTGGGCGATCGAACACCCTTCTCCAGGTCGACGACCGCGTACTTGCCGGACGTTTCGATGTCAGAAAAATCGAACCACCACGCTTTGTCGCCGGAGGCGGGATCGATGTTTCCACCTTTCCAGGCGGATGGCGGTGAGGTCTTCATCACCTTGCCGGCAGGAAGTGCGATCAGCGCGTACATACCTCCCGGCTCAAAGGATGCAACGCTGTCGTATCCCACTTGCGGAGAGCGAATGACGGCGATCTTGGTGGATTTCGGAGGATACCCGAATTGATCTACGACGATTGCTGGGATAGGGCCATTGGGGCCCGTCTTCAGATTATTCTTCCAGTCGGCAGCGGCAAGCTCCGATTGAGTTGGCCAATCTTTGGCTAGCGCTTCCGTGAATGCCACAGATGAACTGGCGAGCATTGAGACCAAAAGCCACCAAGCACTGTAACGCATGGCTCAGTCCTCAATATCTGCGCGGCCCGGGGCAGTGCTCGTTCACGCCTCAAGCAGGTGCGGTCCATCAGCCCCGATTCTGAGGCAAGTCAGTCGGTCCGTCGAATAGGCAGCGGTATCGATGTTAATGCGGTTGCGCTTGAATTCGGGGACCTGAGCGGGCGTGTGGCCGTGAACCACGATATGCTCGTGGCTGCCCTCGAAGTCGAGGAATTGCTGCCGAATGCCCATAAGATCGATCGGCTGCTGCTCCTCAAGGCGGATACCCGGACGCAGACCAGCGTGAACGAAAAGGTACGGACCGGATACGAGGTAGGGCGTGGTACTATTGAAGAAGCGGGTGTGCTTCGCATCAATCACCTGTTTGAGCGAAGACCGCAGGGTGTTCTGGGAGGCCGAAAAACCGAACTGACTCGCCTGGACGCCATAGGATCGCAGCGTAGCAAGCCCGCCAACCTGCTTCCAGATCGAAAAGTCCACCATGCCCGCTATGAAGTCGAGCAGGAGTTGCTCATGATTGCCGCGCAGGAAGACTGTGTCCGTTACCTGAGCGCGTTCGATCAGCAATTCCACGACACCGCGGGAGTCATCGCCGCGATCTATGTAGTCGCCCAGATAAATCTCTAGCGTCGCTGGTTCGTGTGGTTGCGACAGACCCGGGTTGTTCTCCTCTGACAGGGGATCGCATGACTGACGCGACTTTCCCTCGAACAGGCAGCCTTCCTCAACGCGTAGCGACTTGTACAGCACGTCGGCTTTGACGCGGGCTCCAGCCTCCAAGGTCAGACTGTTGCACCGGATGGTTCCTTGCACGCTTCCACCGATTACAACATCACCGGCAATCAACGTCCCCTCTACGGTTGCTTGAGGCCTAACGACGATGCGGGGTGCATGCACGTCGCCCCAAACATAACCGTCGATATACACCTCATGTTTAGCCTGTATGCGGCCCTTGACGCACACGCCCCTGCCAATAGCGGATGTGCCGGCCAAGACATCGCTCTTAGCCACCGGTCGCCCTGGGGCTGTCGCCCGCTCTGGGCTGGAGCCACCTGGACAGTCCGCGCGCTCCTCATGTGGCTTCACGAGGTGTGAGGGCGCTTGGCCATGGCCGGTAGGCCCTGTAGAGCTTGGGCTGCGTGCGCGTGCCTTGTCCCGGTCGATCGACCGGTGGACCCGCTCAAGCAAGTCGCGGCGCCCATGGATATCGCCGATGACGTACAGTACCTGGCCGTCTGGAGCCGGCGGGTAGGTGATGGGCGCATCCGTCCGCTCAGGATCAGCAACTCGCGTGGTGGTCATTGCTGCACGCTGCAGACCTCTGCGACCTCTTGCCATCAAATTCTGGTATCAAATCGTTTACCTACTATTACTGTGCCGTCCCAACAAGATTTGCCTGTACTTGCCTCGTGATGCGAGCGCCAGCTACGAAGCGTAGCGGGCCGTCGAAGCAGTAAGCTTTTCTGCTCGCGCTGCGTTTGCCTCTGCCTTGAGCAATCCCAGGAGGCGGGTGACATTGGTTCTGGAGTCGTAATGGCGCGTCACGTGAGCCATGGCGCTTTCGCCAAGGGCCATGCGGAGGGCAGGATTTGTCGCCAAATCCCTGAGGGCCTGTGCCAGAGAGACTGCATCGCCTACCGAAACCGTAAGGCCCGTTTCTCCGTTGCGAACAATCTCTGGGATCCCGGCCACATTCGTCGAGATGATGGCCATTCCGGAGGCCCCCGCCTCTGAGAGCACCATTGGAAGGCAGTCCCCGAACGTGGGCAGGGCGAAGATATCGCAGGTATGGTATAGGTCCTTCAGGGACTGGCTGTTGGGTTCCATATTGTTGTAAACGAACACGCCCGGTTCGGGCGCTAGGCGATCCTTGGTAACGAGGTGGAGTTCAGGCCCCAAGTCCCGTAACGCGCGGAAGGCGTCAAGGAGTACCCTTCCTCCCTTGCGCTCCAGGTCGCCTCCGACAAACAGGATCTTGATTGGATCGGCATGGGGCGTGCGAGGCTTTGGCCTGCGCCAGTCGTCAACATTCACCCCGGGAGGGACGACCGTGATTTTGTCGGCGGGCACCTCGTAATCCCGCATGAGACCTTGTTTGGTCCATTCCGCCCACGCAACGAGCCGGCGCGCCGACCTGTAACAGTCGCGGTTCAGACGCCACTTCCAAGCCTCGAGCCATGCCGGCCCTGTGTCATGCCTATAGGAGGCGCCTAGTTCGTCGTACTGGAGAGGGGTAGCGTCTAGAGACACGATGCCCGGTATTCGGTTCAGCCAGCGCTGGGCCAGAATGGCCGGCACCTGCGTGTGTATGAATAGAGCGTCGAGTTTGGTCTGTCTGTCCATTCGACTGAGGGCAAGGTTCGCCCGCACGCCGGCGCGCACGGTCCAGTTACTTTTGTAAACAGGAACCCTACCGGCAACGCCTGCAGCCTCGAAGGCAATTAGGGCCCAGTGTGCGCGCACTTCGGGATCGAGGGGCACGTTAGCCCGCAAGTTCTTGGTGTGCGTGACGTGCCCGAGCGACTGCTCAAGGACAAAACCGAAACTATAACTCGCCATAATCTAGAGCTCCGCACGTATAGGGCTTGCGAGCATATGAGACCGGAATTTCTTAGATAGTTCGCAAATGGTTGATGAAGCCGTGAATCTGGAACGCATCGGTGGGTTCAACGTGTATACCCGCGGGATGCAAAACATCACGATCACTTTCGGTCGGTCCTGATCCAACTCGACGTGGTTCGACCAAGCGCAATGCTTCGATAGAGGCCGAGTTTCTTGACAACGTGGAGGGGTAGGCGGAGCAAGTTGCGAAAGGGCAAAACGTCGCGACCGACCGCAAGCCAGGAGCCTACAACTCCAAGAACCAAGAGCATCGCGGTAAACGCCGGAATGGCGAGAACGGATGACGAGGCCCCCAATAGCCAAGCTGCCGTACCCAAAGCTAGGCAGAAGGCTGTGACTAGAACGAGCAGCGACAAGGGCGGCACAGCCATATCTATGGCGAGCGCCGCCAGGGCTAAACTTGCTGTGCGAAGCGAGGTGGCAATTGCACCCGGTACGAGTTCGATGACGTTGTCGAGTTGGCCTTTCTCCCACCGCTGACGCTGGCGCTCGGTGCTGGCTTGAGACACGGGAAAGCGGCTGTAGATACGGGCTTTGCTTGCAAAGAGCGGGGGATAGCCTGCTGAGGCGAGGGCGAGCCCGAGAGCGGTATCCTCTGCCAACCGGCTGTTTCCGAGATCTCGCCCCTTGAGCAGTCCGAACGGAAAGGCCATTCCGGTGCCGAAGAGCTGGGTTGGCAGCCCGAACAGTTGCAGGCCAAGCGGCCTGAGCCAGTTCCGGACGCGCCAGGCGAAAAGGCTCACCCCTTTTCCGTGCGGCGCATCCTCCGGCGCCAACATGAGATAGAGCGCCTGTACCGGTCGCCCGCTAATCATCGCGCTTTGCGACAGGTGCGGCAAAGCGTCATGGCCTAGTCGGCAGTCGGCATCCATGATGACGACAACATCGGGAGGGTTGCGCTCCAATTGCTGTACGCCGAACTCCAAGGCGAAGCCCTTGCCGCGGCGAGTGGGATCAGTACGGACGACCACCTCGGCTCCCGCCGCCTGCGCCACCGCGGCAGTGTCATCGGTGCAATTATCCGCGACTACGAGTATGCGGTCATTGGCTGCAAGTTGGGCTTGCGCGTCCCGGATGGTGGGAAGTATCCCCGCTCCCTCATTATGGGCGGGGATGAGCACGGCCGTTCTATGGGTCAGTGCACCGGGAGCTACAACTGGAGAATTCCCGTCTTTTCGCAAGGCAAAGCAGCCGGCGATGACTTCCACCAGCCAAACGACCGTAGAAAACGCAGGCAGGCAAACAATCGCAATCACCAGAGCACTGAGCATTCGCGCCACATCCCGCCTGACTGCCGCTTCGCACACGCTTACACGAAGTGTGAACGAACGCCCTGGTTTGCCAAATCATACATCGGTGCTGTCCGAAACCGACAGAAAGGCCAGAAGCCGACGCGTACTCTGATGCCTATAACGGACAGGTTCGCAAACCAAGCGCAAACCCGGATATGGTTGACCGGTTGCCAACTTGATCGTTCAAGCTCCATTCCCAGACCAATTTGCGGTCATTCAAGAGTGACCGATGCCGGTGCGATTAGACCTCCGACATATTTTCCTACGTTATTCACGCTTCACGGTTAGCCAGCAAGGCTCGGTTGCTGGGTATTCGTCGCTGTCGTATCATTCAGGCGAAGCCCACGCGATGCAGCCCGAGCCGAGCTTAGAATGTCACTAGACCATTGTATCCGGCGGCCTGCCTTTGCCGAGTGGCGTGGCCATTCCAATGGCAGCTGTGATTGCGGTCTGGCGAGCGACGTGTGCTGAACTCGTCGCCGCCTCCCCATGACGGACGTACACGGGTTCTATTCATCAACTCAGCGCTTGCCGGCGGCGCAGACACATCGATCCATTTCCTGCTTCTGCGCAATCTACCGCAGGATCGCTTCCAGCTGCATGCGGCGCCCCAGACTGGAACGCACGCATCTGCGTTCGATCAGTTGAGTGCCTTTCCCGGCATCGCGGTGCGCTGGACGAACTTCGGACCATCTCTGTGGGAACAGTCCAGGCTTCGGAAGCTTGCCAGCGTCGCCGAAGCAGTCCCGGCGGCAGCGAGCCTGCTGGGACTATCGGCGTACATTCGAAGCCGCCGGATAGAGATCCTGCATTCCACAGACCGACCGCGCGACGCCATTGCCTGTGTGGCCCTTGCAGCTCTCACGGGTGCTAAGAGCCTTATTCACGCGCACGTAAACTACGGGGAGTGGATGCGTCGAGGAGTTACTTGGGCGCTCGGCCGGGCAGATGCGATCGTTGGCGTATCCAAATTTACGGCTAGCACCTTTGTGCAAGCCGGGTACCGGCCGGAACGCATACACGCAGTGCTCAATGCGATTGAACCCTCTCGATGGGATCCGTCGCTTGATCCCAGGCTCGGGCGCGCGTCGCTGGGAATACCGAATTCCCCGCCGCTCATACTGAGCGTGGGGCGCTTGTTTCGCTCAAAGGGTTACTTTGAGCTGGTGCAGGCGCTTGCACTCGTCAAGCGTGAGTTTCCGGACGTTCGCCTCGCGATTGTGGGGGCCGACTATCCAACCGGTAGTGGTACGGCGCGGGACTTGGGTAAGAGCGCGCGCGAGTTGGGTGTAGCAGAAAACGTCGTGTTCGCTGGCGAGCGCTCGGACATCGCTTCCCTGCTTGCCGCATGCGATGTCTTCGCGCTTCCGAGCCTTTGGGAGCCGTTCGGCCTTGTATTCGCGGAAGCAATGGCGATGAAGCGACCGGTCGTTGCCTTGAACAATGGAGGCACGCCTGAGGTGGTGGAACACGGCAAATGCGGCCTGCTTTCGACACCTGGCGACATTGACGCGCTTGCAGCCAGCCTCATCCGGCTCTTGCGCGACCCAGCACTTCGCATCGAATTTGGAGAATTCGGCCGTTCCATAGTGGAAGCCCACTTCACACCGCAGCGGATGGCGTCAGATTTCTCCTCGCTCTATGAGCGCATGCTGGCGTGAGCGAAACTGGTTTGGCTCGATGTCAGTTACTGAAAAAGGGAGCGCATGAACAAGTAGCCCGTTCCCAGCGCGGGCAGCTTGGTAAAGGCACGCTCGCGTATTCGGTCGCTGAGGTTCTGAGAGTAACGGTTGGTGAGAAAAGTAATCTGGCCGCCATGCGCAGTGTACGGATCGGCAAGCTCACTGCCTCCGTTTTCCCACGTGAAGGCAAGCATCGGGCGGGCCGCCCTGCTCACGTTTGGCATTCCGCGGTGCCATAACACAGACGATCGGATTACCACGTCACCGGCACTCATGCGCATACGTATCGCGGGCTTTCCAGAAAGGGCATATTGCCAATACTTGTATTCGTGGACGTGCGTGCCGGGCGTCACCTCCATCGCGCCGTTCTCGATATCTGTGTCGACAGGGGCGACGTTCACGATGAAGAAGGCTGTTGCCGCGTAGCCGTCGACGTGCGGGTTCTGCGCGCCGCTGTTCGGCAGGTTGAGATTGCATCCAATATTGGGCATGCGCGTCGCCGCTGGCGAAATCTTTCGGACGAGATCGAACACGCCATGCTGGTCGAGCTCGTCGTACACGAAGCGCGATTGAGCACCCGGAAAACAATTCAGATGGCCGCTGATCATGCCGCCGCCCGAGAACAGCTCGCCAGCGGCTTTGGCGCGATTAAATTCGTTGCGCAATTGATCCGCGAGCGCCGCGAGCCGTGTCTTTGACACGACGTTGGGCAACGTCACATAACCGTCGCGCCCGAGTTTTGCTTCAAGCTCCTGCATCTGCCCAGCGAGCGGCGTCATGGACAGCTCCTTTACCATGCCAATTTCTCGAAGTGACACACCATAGCCAGTAACTCGGCAAAAACCCACAGAGGACGTCGCATAAAGATAACGGTTTAGGGATCAATGCGCTATTGGCTTTCCTGGGCGCGGTTTCCCTTTCGTGGACGTGGCATCTCTTTCCTCGTTAAGACTTAGAATCCTCCTAAATGGCAAGGTTACCTTCGTTCTACCGAGGCAGCCTGCACTCGGTGTGACAGAAGCAATCCTTCCGTCCTTCAGGCTTCGTCATGCGTTACGGCTGGCGGACCCTGTCTTGGTAGCGGGCCATTCGACGCCTAGGTCTCCGCGAATCTCGGAAATGGCTCAATTGGCGGAGCCGGGCAATGGCTACGGCCGACACGCCTGCGGCGGCCACGAGATCGACCACGGTGCGTATCCAGGGCGCGCTTGCATTCCAAGCGTTGACCTCGTGCAGAGAAATGAAACGAACGATGCCAAAGCCAACGGTCAGGGCCGCAAAGCCGATGGCGAGGCGATAGCGCTTAATGTAGTGCCAAGCCCACCACAGTCCCCAAACGATCAAGACGATGACGGCTGCTGCGACAGCGATACTCGCTGCGATCTGCAAAGTGCGGCGGTCTTCGTACCACCCCATTTGCTTGAAGAGACCGCCCAGGTCGTCTCCGAAGCCGCGTAGGAAGCCAAGGCCACGCGCGGTTTTCACCGGGAACAATAGGAAGAACAGGGCTGACATGCTCGCCCAGACCAGCGCGTCAGAGCCTGGCAGGCCATGGTGGTACGCGCGCCTGCAAGCCACTGCGGTCCAAAGACCAAGCAGGCAAGGGACTAACAGCACCACGATACGCAAAGTATCATCGGTCATTTGCTAAGCCTTCGCCGGAGCCAATACAACACAAGTCGGGCGAAGCTCTGACTGCTCGCGCTTTGGCGGACATAGGATTCAAGGGCGCGATGTAGCCCCTCCGCAGTTTTGGAAATCGTCCGCCAATTTCCGCGCTGCACGGGCTGACAGTGCCATCGCGGTTAGGGTGGGGTTCTTCTCCGGATTGGTAGTAAAGCAACTCATGTCCACGACGACAGCGTTGGGACAACTGTGGACTCGGTTCCACGGATCCAGCACACCGAGGTCGGGATTTGCGTGCATTCTCACGG
The DNA here is from genome assembly GCA_046154585.1 of Hyphomicrobiaceae bacterium. Classification (GTDB taxonomy): domain Bacteria; phylum Pseudomonadota; class Alphaproteobacteria; order Rhizobiales; family Hyphomicrobiaceae; genus CADEFX01. The sequence goes on from JBJXDX010000006.1 coordinate 18,613, forward strand.
AGCCCGCATAGTGGACTGACGATCCCGGGCGCGGCATCCAGTTCACGCTCTCAACCCTAACGGGGGCCCCGGCGTCGGCGAACACCCTCGCGAAGCGGTCACGCATGTTCGACAGCGTTGTCCGGGCCGCATCATCATAGCGGACATCGATCTCAACGCAGGGCAACCCGAAGCGGTCGACCCTGTTGGCGCTGAGTCGGATTACGTGGTCTTCTGACGGCGTCATCGTTCCGAACACTTGCACCCCGAAGCGCCGACCTTTTCGGCCGATCCAGGTCTTGGCCAGATCTCGCGTGGCGGCAAGGCCAATGGTAGCCGACGCGCCGGACAATGGTGCGCTTGTCCCATACGCAGCCCGGGCAAGATAGAGGGGGTGGTCGAGCAAAGTGAGCGGGCGCTCGAACTCCACGGGCCACCAGTCACGGGGATGATCGTGGACGTATCGTCCAACGAGCCCGCGCTCGTTGCCGAGACCGGCGGGCGAGGCGGTGGATATCGACGAGAGGAGAATCCTCGTCGTGTCGACAGTGCCGGCGGCAAGAACGACGGCTTGGGCCCGTATAGTGCGCCGAGTACGCGACGCAGTATCGAGATATTCAACACCTTCGACAGCACCGAAACGGCTCTGAATCAGCCGGGTAACGTGCGCGCCCAGGCGAAGTTCGAACCCCCGGCGGCGCTGCAGCGGGCGAACGATGATGTGGTAGCTGTTAAACTCCGATCCACGTCCAACGACCATCCATCGGCTGCCGCGCGCGAGTGGGAGCACGGTCAATTCGTCGCCAAGCGCGCCGCCGCGCAATGCGTTCCAGTCGGAAGGGGCGGCCAGCTGGTGCTGTGTCAAGCCAAGAGGTACCCTCGGAATTGGCGTCGTGGGGCCTGTGATCGACAAGTGGGCTTCGGCTGCCTCATAGAAGGGGATGAGCTCGTCGTAGGTCATTGGCCAACGGAAGCGCTCGTCGATCCTTGCCCCATCCGTGAAATCTTCCGGTGCGAAGCGTGGCACAGCGGCTGTCCAGTAATTCGAGAGGCCTCCCGGGGACAGGCTGCTCCAGAACTCAGTCAGCGGATCGCCGGTAACGATATGGCGATCAGAAAATAGCGCCCGCATCGACCGCCAGCGGAAAAGAGTTCGACCGGCGGCACGAACAATGATTCCGTGCGGCGGCCGCGATCCCGACTCAAGCATCGTGACCGAAACGCCGGCCTTGACGAGCTGCTCGGCCGCCATTGCTCCGCTGGGACCGCTGCCGACAACAACGACTTGGCTTTCAGCGCTCACGCCTCCGCCCTTTCGACAATATCCGTGATCTGCTGAAGGAGCGAAAGGGACGGCAACGGCTGCCGGACCATGCGCACATTCGCTTCGAGCTGCGCTGACGAACTGATCCCGAGCAGAATAGCATCGACCTGACTCCGATGCAGGCCGTACCAGACCGCGAGTTGCATCACGTCGGTCCCGTGATCGGTGGCGAGATCGACAAGTCGATGCAAGCGCGTGGACCGCTTTGCGTCGAGGTTGATTGGGCGACCGCGAATGAACTGGGCGAGCAGTCCTCCGCCGAGTACCCCGCGGGCGATGATGCCGACCCCGGCTTGGCGCGCTCGCGGGATAAGGTCCGCGGCAGCCTCCGGGTCCAGCACTCCGAAACCCATCTGAATACTAGTCAAGCCGGGCACGCCGACCCATGCTTCAGCGACTTCAAGTCGTTCGCAACCAACGCCGAAGTAACGAACCAAGCCTTCATCCCTCAGCCGACTTACTACCTCGGGGAGTTCGCACTGCTCCGGCGCCGGCGGGCCGTGGAACTGGAGAAGGTCGAGATGTCCGGTGCGCAAGCGCCGCAGACTGCCGACCACCGCAGCGCGTACATATGCCGCTGAAAAGTCCTGCTTGGAGTATGCTGCGCCAGTCACAGCGACTGATGATCGAGAGCGCGGCAACACCGGACCAAGGCGGCGCATTGCGGCCCGGGCGGCACCCCATGCGAGTTGCGCGAGACGACCTCGCTCCTCGAAGAGATACCCTACCTTCGTCGCCACGACGACGCCGTCACGAACCGGCGCGAGTGCTTCGCCCAGCGTCGCCTCACTGATGCCTGCCCCGTAAGCATCAGCGGTGTCAAACAAGCGCACTCCTGCGTCGACTGCGCGTCGAACAAGTCGGCTAGCGCTCTTTCTGCTATGAAGAGCGCCAACGCTGCCGAGTTTGACGCAACCCATGCCCAGCTGGGACACGATCAGGTCAGATGTGCCCAGTCGGCCCGTCCCCATCATGGTTGCGCTTTTCGCCTTGTGGTCCACGAACGCCTGAAACAAGCCGATCGACATCCGCTCAACCCCGCCATAGCGAGGAGGGCCACCCAAATGGCGACCCGAACACGGAGGCCGCGGGCAAAGCACCCGTAGCCGCGCACATACCGAGCGTCGAGCGCGAAGTTCCCGCCTCGGCGCCTAAATATCAAGCAGGGTGGGTTTTCCGAAGCTGGAAATTGCGGATGATCCCAAGATCACTAATGTGGCCAGCGACTACACCCACCCGAAGCGCAATTTGGAGCACCAATCCGAACGATCCTTTGTCTGTTGGCCGCCGTTAACCCTAGTGCCGTTCAGTGCTGTTGTTGTGCCGGCCGCGCCATGAACGTCGCCATTCCTCGGACACCCGCAGCCCTCTTCAAGTTTATTCCAAATGCCGCGACCACTTGCTACCGAAGCACAGGCAAGCGAGCCGTTCATTGATGTAACTCAACGTCCAATACAAAAATGCGTCAGTATCCAGTGTATTAAAGAAGTTTGACCAGGTTGTGCATCGAGTAGTGGCCCAGCCAGGACGATATCCGCCTAGCTCGGCGGTGGGACACCAGTAAGGTTTGTGTGAGGGGATGAAATGAAACGCGCCGAAACAGGCTCCGTGTTGGTCACGGGAGGCGCGGGCTACATCGGCTCGCATACATGCAAGATATTGGCTCACGAAGGGTATCTTCCTGTTGCATTCGACAATCTGTCATCGGGCCACACGTGGGCTGCCAAGTGGGGTCCGCTCGAACGGGGTGACATTCTCGATCGGGCTGCTCTCGATCGAGTGATTGAGGCGTATCGCCCTAGTGCCTGTCTGCACTTTGCAGCGTTTGCCTACGTCGGAGAGTCGGTTGCGGATCCTGGGAAGTACTATCGCAACAACGTTGCGGGCTCTTTGACCTTGCTGGAAGCCCTGAGAGATCACGGTGTCGATCAATTCGTCTTGTCGAGCACGTGCGCAACCTATGGTGTGCCCGACAAGGTTCCGATCGATGAGATGATGCCGCAGGCTCCGATAAATCCTTACGGCGCTTCGAAGCTGATGGTCGAGCGGATGCTTGCCGATTTCCATGCAGCTCACGGATTGCGATCAGTGGCGCTCCGCTATTTCAACGCGGCGGGAGCCGATCCTGACGTTGAGATCGGGGAAGATCATGATCCCGAGACACATCTCGTGCCGTTGGTTCTTGACGCCGCAAGTGGAGACCGAGATGCGATCACGGTCTTCGGGACAGACTACGAGACGCCCGATGGGACATGCATCCGTGACTATATCCACGTGACCGACTTGGCGAAGGCCCATGTTCTGGCGCTGAAGGGGTTGGAGCAGGGGCTCACGCATCGTGCCTACAACTTAGGGAATGGTTTGGGATATTCCGTCCGCGAAGTGATCGCGTCGGTTGAACGAGTGACCGGGCTAGCCGTACCCGTGAGGCTGGGCGACAGGCGGCTTGGTGATCCCGCACGACTGATCAGCAACTCGATGCGCGCGGCAAGTGAATTGCAATGGAAGCCGCATATCACGAAGCTCGACGACATCATCTCCACGGCTTGGGAATGGCACAAAAGGGGAGAGCAGGAAAAGAGTCGGAGGTGACGGTCCTTCCTAGATTGAGAGTCGTCGTTAGATCAGGCTCGTGTCAGTTCGTGAGTGGACGCTAGACCGGCTGGCTGTCAATCGGCGTCGACCATTCACCCCTGATCGGCGTGCAAGGGAGACCCCTGTCGCTGGCGGCGTGGAGCGCGTCGACGACCGGAGCTGCGGAGCGTAGCGCAGCAGCGGAGGGCTTCGACGCGGGGCGCATTGCCTCATCAAAAATGGTACCGGAGAACTGACCGTCAGGCGTGGGGCGGCGATACCGAATCGGATCGGTGTCGCCGATGGCGGGACAGATCAGCATGGGCGCGCGGCGCGAGATTACGGCT
>JBJXDX010000007.1:0-8123 GCA_046154585.1 Hyphomicrobiaceae bacterium
CAGCGCGGAGGCGATGACGCCGCGTGGCCGCTCACCGGTTCCGTCCAGCCCCTGCATGACCGCACTCCAGTTTTGTGGACGGGCATGTTAGTGCATGCCTAGTGTGATGATCGAGAAATTCGCCGGCATTTGCCGCACATCTTGGAGCGAATTTCTCGATCTGAATCACACTAGCAAGATTATGAATCTAGTGTCCCTTTTGATTCCGAAGTTCGCGCCCGGACCTAGCATCGAGATCAGGCGAACTTCGGAATCGGGACACTAGAACAATCGCGAGGTCCACGCTGAGCGCCGGCCACATCATATTTGATCGGGAGTTGCTCACGGCACGCCGGGACCGGCTCGCTGCGGCAGCGGGACGCCACGATTTCCTGCTGCGTCATGTCGCCGAGGATCTGGCGCAGCGGCTGACGCTGGTTCGCCGCAGCTTTCCCCTCGCCGTGAACCTTGGTGCCTATCATGGCGTCGTCAGCCGCCGCCTGCGCGATCTTGGCACCATCGATGTGCTGATCGACGTCGAACGATCGGCGAGGCTGCTGGCGCGCTGCGACGGGCCGCGGGTGCTGGGTGATGAGGAGTGGCTGCCGTTTCGGGCGCGCTCCCTCGATCTCGTGGTCTCGGGTCTGGCGTTGCAATTCGTCAATGACCTGCCTGGGACGCTGATCCAAATCCGGCGCGCGCTCAAGCCTGACGGCCTGATGCTGGCGGCCCTCCTCGGCGGACGCACGCTGCACGAGCTGCGCGAGGCGCTGACGGAGGCCGAGATCGAGGTGGAGGGTGGCGCCAGTCCGCGCGTCGCGCCGTTCGCAGACATCCGCGACCTGGGCGGCCTGCTGCAGCGCGCCGAGTTCGCCCTGCCCGTTGCCGACGCCGACACGCTGACGGTCACCTACGATACGGCGTTCGACCTCATGCGCGACCTGCGCGGCATGGGGGCCGCCAATGTGCTCATCGAGCGGAGGCAGAGCCTCTCGCGCCGGGCCACGCTGCTGCGCGCGGTCGAGATCTATGCGCAGAGTCACGGAGCGGCCAACGGGCGAATCCCGGCGACATTCGAGGTCATCACGCTGACGGGATGGGCGCCACACGACACCCAGCAGAAGGCCTTGGCGCCCGGCTCTGCAACCACCCGTCTCGCGGATGCGCTGGGTACCACGGAGCAACCTGCAGGTGACAAGGCGGGCGCTCAAACGTTGCATAAGCCAAAGAAACGATAAGTCGCGGCCACGGCTGCCCGGTGCAACCTATTGGCTTCCCGTTCGTTTCTTGGGGTTGACCATCGGGGGTTCCGGCGTGACCTGCTATCCTGGACATGCCAGTCGAAACGCGGCGCCCACGCGGCGTAGGGCCGCCGCCTGCAGCGAGCACGTCTATCGTGGCTAACGAGTTGATGGCAGGGGAGATCAGGCCGCAGTGGCTGGGGAGGGTGTATGCCACCGTCGAGCCCTTGCTGGCCATGCGGGCATGGCCGATCTGGGCCCATCTCGTCCTGTTTGCTGCGGCTTTGCTCGCGCCGATTCTGATCTTTACCTTTCTCCTCGCACAGCACCTCACCGGATACGAGCAGCGGGCGCGCGAGACGCAACTGCTGTCGATTGCCCGGTCGCTTGCGGCAGACGTCGATCGTGAAATCAGCGGCGTCATCTCCACGCTGAAGGCGCTCTCCAACTCGCCGTCGCTGCAAGACGGCAATCTCGAGGCGTTCTACCAGCAGGCCAAGCTGACGCTGGCGCCGGCGAAGCGGAACGCCGTGCTGATGGACATATCCGGCCGGCAACTGGTGAACACGCGATTGGCGTGGGGTGACGTCCTGCCCTACACGCAAAGAGACAATACGCAGTTTGCGCAGATGGTGGCGCAAAGCCGGCAACTGAATGTTTCGGACCTGTTCGTGGGGACCGTCTCGAAAGAGCACCTCGTGAGCGTGAGCGTGCCGGTCTTCCGCGGCGACGAGGTGGCTTACGTGCTGGTCCTCTCCATCTCAACCAGCGACTTTTTATCGATCCTGCGTCAATCGCAGCTACCGCGCGACTGGTTTGCCGCCATTTCTGATCGCAAAGGCATCCTCATCGCGCGCAGCACGGCCCACGAAGAGCTCGTCGGCAAGCGGATATCCGGCCCGTCCCTCAATTCGACTGGGCAGAAGGAGGGGATTTTGCGATCGGTCGACCTGCAAGGCCGTCCCTCCCTGCAGGCGTTTCATTGGTCCGAGGTCAGCGGGTGGCGCTTTGCGACGTGGGCACCGCTCAGCGTCATCGAGGCCCCATTTCGCAATTTGAGTCTCTGGCTGGTCGGGCTGGGCGCGGGATCGCTGGCGCTGGCGACGCTGCTGGCGCTCTATTTCGGCACGCGGCTGTCAGCCCCGATTGCGGCCGCAGCCGCGGCGGGGCGTCTGCTCGGCCAAGGCCGTGTGCTGAAGCCGCTGGCCTCCTCCCTTCAGGAAGCCAACGAGGTGGTCGATGCGCTGCGCGCGACATCCGTGGAGATCCGCCAGCGCACGCGCGAGGTCAAGAACAGCGATACGCGCTTGCGCATGGCACAAAATCTCGCGGGCCTCGCCACATTCGAATGGAATTTGCGGACGCAGCAGATCGTGTGCTCCGAGAACTTCAGGGGTCTGTTTGGATTGAGCGAGACCGTGCCGCTCACGCCGGCAAGCATACGTTCGGTTATTCACCCCGACGACCTCGCGCGCACCGATGCCGAGATCGATCGCGTCCGAGCGTCGGGCGGCACCTACGACCTGGAATTCCGCATCGTTTCGCCCGCCCGGGATGTTCGCTGGATTGCGGCGACGGGAGAGGCCATGCTCGATCAGGAGGATACGCCGCTGCGCCTGATCGGTGCCAACTACGACGTCACGGAGTTCAAGAACGCGGCCGAGACGAATGCGCAGCTCGCCGCCGTCATCCAGTCGTCGCAGGACGCGGTGATGTCCATGGGCGTGGATGGTGTCTTTCGGACATGGAATCCGGGTGCCGAGGCGCTTTTTGGTTACCGTGCCGACGAAATCATCGGCAAGCCGATCCAGACGCTGTACCCTGAGGGCGGGCAGGAAGAATACGAGAGTATCTACCTGGGCTTGCGCGAGGGCCAGCGACTGCGCAGCGATGTCGTGCGGCGCCACAAGGACGGCCGCCTCATCGACGTCAATATCAACGTGTCGCCGATGTACGGACCAGGCGGATCCCTGTCGGGATTCTCGTCGATCGTGCGTGACATCTCCGAGCGCAAGGAACAGGAGGCCCACCTGCGCCTCGTCATGCGGGAGCTTTCGCACCGGTCCAAGAACCTGCTGGCCGTCATTCAAGCCATGGCGCGGCAGACCGCGCGCTCGAGCAGCGATCTGGAGGAGTTCGAGAAGAACTATTCCCAGCGCCTGCAAGCGCTGTCGGCGTCACAGGATCTGATCGTGCATCAGAACTGGCATGGTGCGCCGCTGGCCGAGCTGCTGCGCTCGATCCTGGTCCCGTTCGTCGATGAAGTGGAGGCGCGCATCGACTTGCATGGCCCCATTCTCAACGTCACGCCGACAGCAGCGCAGAACCTGGCGTTGTCGATCCATGAGCTTGCCACCAATGCATCTAAATACGGCGCGCTCTCGGTCCCTGCCGGTAGAGTCAGCCTGACGTGGAGCGTCGTGCGCGGGGACAAGGGCGAGGATCGCATCCGCATTGCGTGGGCGGAGAAGGGCGGGCCGCCGGTGAAGGAGCCCCCGCGGAAGGGCTTCGGGCACATCGTCATCAAGAAAATGATCGCGCAGGCGCTCGATGCCGACGTCGATCTCGTCTTTGCCCCGGAGGGCGTGACGTGGACGTTGCATATGCCGGCGTCGTTCATCGCCAAGTAGGACTCTGCCGCGGCGACGCTGGTAGCCGACGGCCGATCGCGCTACGAAGGGTATCAAGGGCTTACCGTCAGCGAGGATTGCGCATGACCACAAACCGGCAGGTGAAGCTTGCGAAGCGGCCGCAGCCCGGCATGCTGGGGCGGGATGCATTCGTGGTCGAGGATGGCCCGGTGCCGACGCCCGCGCCCGGGCAGTTTCGTGTGAAGGTGCATTACGTTTCTCTTGATCCGGCAATGCGCGGGTGGGTGAGCGATGGCAAGTCGTATGTGCCTCCGGTGGGCGTCGGCGAGGTAATGCGAGCCTACGCCGCAGGCATCGTGGAGGATTCGCAGCATCCCGACTTCAATCCGGGTGATGCCGTGCAAGGTCTGTTCGGCGTGCAGCAGTACGCCCTGTCGAAGGGCGCGCGCGTGTACAAGGTCGACACCGATGCGGCACCGCTCCAGCGATGGATCGGCGGACTCGGCATGCCCGGATGGACGGCCTATTTCGGCTTGCTGGAGGTGGGGCAGCCCAAGGCCGGCGAGACGGTGGTGGTGTCAGCCGCGTCCGGTGCCGTAGGGTCTGTGGTCGGGCAGATCGCCAAGATCAAGGACTGCCGCGTGGTCGGGATTGCGGGCGGCGCGGACAAGTGCCGCTATGTGACGCAAGAACTCGGGTTCGATGCCTGCCTCGACTACAAGGCTGGCGGGCTCGCGCAGCAGCTCAGCGATGCGTGTCCGAAGGGCATTGACGTGTATTTTGAGAACGTCGGCGGCGAGATTCTTGAAACGGTGCTGCCACAGATGAACCTGTTCGGACGCATCCCCGTGTGCGGACTGATCTCGGCCTACAATGCAACACAGGCGAGTGCCGGGCCGAACCTGCGGCCGGTGCTGACGCAGCGCCTCAAGGTGCAGGGGCTCATCGTGTTCGATTGGGCCGATCGCATCTCCGAGGCCATGTTCGAGCTCGGCGCCTGGCACAAGGCCGGCAAGCTCAAGATCCGCGAAGACGTGCGCGAGGGTGGCGTCGATGCGTTTCCCGAAACACTCAACCTGCTCTATACCGGCGGTAACTTCGGCAAGCTGGTGCTCAAGGTCTAAGGCGCGACATGTTGAAGGACGGAGTGACGCTGTATTTCGTACGGCACGGGGAAACGGACTGGAATGCCATCCGCCGCTACCAGGGACAAACCGATACACCGCTGAACGACAAGGGGCGCGGCCAGGCGGCACGCAACGGCCGCATGCTGCGCGAGCTGCTGAGCGGGCAGACCGATCTCGACTTCGTGGCGAGCCCGCTGCAGCGCGCGTCCGAGACCATGTCGATCATCCGCCGGGAGATGGGCCTGGTGCCCGACGACTTTCGCCGCGAGGACCGGCTGAAGGAGATCAACTTCGGGCACTGGGAAGGGCGCATCTGGGATGTACTTGCCGACGAGGATCCGGTGGCGTTCAAGGCGCGCACGGCGGACCCGTTCAACTGGTGCCCGATCGACGGCGAGAGCTATGCCGATCTCGCGCGGCGCGTAGAGACCTGGTTGACGACACTGCAGCGTGACACGGTGGCCGTGTCGCACGGTGGTGTCAGCCGCGTGGTGCGGGGGCATGTGCTGGCGCTTGATGGCGCGGCGATCCCGCTGCTCGAGGTGCCGCAGGACAAGGTCCTGGTGCTGCGGGCCGGCGCGCAGGAGTGGGTGTAGCTACCGCTTCACCGAGGCGGGGGTAACGGTGCGCGACGCCTGCTTCGCATCCGACTTGCTCTTTGCCGACGCGGCCGCTTTGACCTTTTCTTTCCCTTTAGGCTTGGCTTCCGTCTTGAGCGGTGGCGTTACCGGGCGCTGGCGAACGATGGGCGGAACGTGGGCATCGATGCCGCCATTGGCCGCGGGGCCGAGGCCTCCCGCCGCTTTGAGTTCCGGCCGCATGAATGATGGCAGGCGCGACAACGACACGGCATCGGATTTCTGCGGATTGTCGCCCGCCACCATGCTCTGGGTCTCGATGGCAGCAGAAGCCCGATCGGTCCCTTCGGCGCCTGCGATGTCGCGATCGCGCTCCGCCGGCTGCGAGCCGCGCTCAGCGGACGATTGCCCAAGAGACTGTGAACGCTCGATGACGTCCCGCGCGGGAACGGCCGAGCCGGCGGAAATCTTCGGCGACTGTCCCGCGGCCAAAACAATCAGTGCAGCAAAGCAGGCGCCGTTCAGCACATCCGAAACCAGGAGTCGAATCACCTGACTTCCCCCAACCTGTTGGACCGGCCAGAGCGCAGTTACGGCACAAGCAAGGCGCAATCGCGGCACGTAAACAAAAGGAGCCGGAACAGCGGCTGTTCCGGCTCCTTCGCAATGACAATCGGGCCCCAACCTGCATTGCTCAGATGCGGGTAGGTGCCGTCCTGTTACCCTGTGATGAACCACCGGACTGACTGCCGGGCCACGGTCGCTTTCCGCCTCCTGCCGGTTGTAGATGGCCCAGAATCACGCGTAACGCGGTCACTTTCACCTAGAGCGCGATCGTTTCGCATGGAAGCACTAAGCTTCCATGCGAAACGTGAATCGCACTCTAAACTTGTAGAGTGGAGCAGGATTCACGCTTCGGCCGAGGCACCTCGGGTGAGGGAAGATGGTTCAATCCGAAGCGATCCTGCTCCGGGACGATGCGGAGGTTTCTGTCACCCGGGGTGGCAAGACTGCCGCGGCGTGTGGTGAAACGGCATCTAGGTTGGGCAAATGCCGTCGGGCCCGGTCCTAGCGAATCGACGGTTCCGATGCGATCCGATAAGCGTCTGCGGCGGCTGGTTCCAACCCACGGTAATACATGTGACGACATCGACGACGGCGCGGCCTGGCGCCACCCGCGTTTTCCGATTTGTACGCATTCTCCCGGCGCGAATCGCATTGGCTTTGATGTTCTTCATTTGCCCAGTCCACGCGACGCCGGCGCACGCCAGCGATGCCGTGGCGCAGGAACTGGCGGACTGCCAGGATGAGGAGAAGGCTGCGGAGCTGCGCGAGAAAATGTGCACAGCACTCATCAGCCTCGCCGGCATCGACGACAACCTCAAGGCGGAGGCGCTCCTCAATCGCGGCATGGCGCGTCAGGATGCGGACGATCTGGAGGGCGCGGTCAGCGACTACACCGAGGCTATCGCGCTCAACCCAGAATATCCTGCGCTTTATGTACAGCGAGCCGACGCCTATGCGGAGATGGATGACCTCCCGCTGGCCATCAAGGACTTGACGCGCGCCATCGAGCTTGTGAGCGACGATGCGGATCACTTTGCCACGCGCGGCGAGCTCTACGCCGAAATTGGCGAACGAGCGCTGGCGGAAGCTGACTATCGCAAGGCGCTGGAACTCGAGGCCGATCACGAGCAGGCGCTCGAGGGCCTGAAGACCCTTAAGAAGTAGCGGCACAACGCGACCGCAGAATTAAAGAGGGGCCGCGCAAAGCGCGACCCCAAAAAAGAACCAAACTGCAGCAGGCCTTACTTCTTGGCCCGCGCGTCCAAGCACTTGCCGCCCTTGTGATACATGTAGGCGCCGCACTGGCCGGGGCCCTTCTTCTTGCCGGCCTTCTTCTTGGCTTTCTTGCCCTTCTTCGCCTTCTTGGCTTTCTTCTTGGCCTTGGTCAGCTCGACGCTGGACTCGATGCCGGGCGTGCCAGCCGGCTTCACGAATGTCGCAGCTTGCACCGTCGATACGGCGAACAGCGCCGCCAATGCCACGATCAGCACCTTCATAATGCGCATCAAACGTTTCCTCCCGTTGTCTTACCAAGGCCCCCTGAAACGGTCTTTGTCCCCTGAGACATCACGACCGCGTGAGAACCAGGGCGCCACCATAGCGGATGGATTGTCGCGGCGGGAAGACGGAACGTGACTTGTGCATCGCTTGTGGCTAACGCGCCACATAAGTTAACGGCGGATCATCGGGAATGCTGCATTGCCCCCAAAAGCAGCCGGGTATAGAGATGCCCCGGCAAGGCGGCAGCCAGCTCCCGTTCGCAGGCGCAGCAGAAATGTCACATAACACGTTCGGCCACCTCTTCCGCGTTACCACCTGGGGCGAGAGCCATGGGCCGGCCATCGGCTGCGTGGTCGACGGGTGTCCGCCGGGCCTGGCGCTAGAGGTCGAGGACATTCAGGCCTTCCTCGACAAGCGGCGGCCGGGGCAGTCGCGCTTCACGACGCAGCGGCGCGAGCCCGACAGCGTCAGGATTTTGTCGGGCGTGTTCGAAAACGAGAATGGCCAGCAGGTCACCACGGGCACGCCGATCGCGCTGCT
>JBJXDX010000008.1:0-31234 GCA_046154585.1 Hyphomicrobiaceae bacterium
CGACACCCATCGCCGTCATGCGCCACGTCACGGCAGCAGCACGATGGAGCCGGTCGTCTTGCGACCTTCCAGATCGCGATGCGCCTGCCCTGCATCCTTCAGCGGATAGGTATGGTTCACCGCGATCTTCACGGCACCCTTCTTCACGACGTCGAACAGATCGTTGGCGGTCTCGACAAGGTCGGATCGCGCCGCCGTATACGTGTTCAGCGTCGGCCGCGTCATGTAGAGCGAGCCCTTCGCCGCGAGAATGCCGGCGTTAAAGGCGTCGATCGGACCTGACGCGTTGCCGAACGTCACGAACAGCCCGAGCGGCTTGATGCAGTCCAGCGACTTCGGGAACGTATCCTTGCCGATCGAGTCATAGACGACGTCGCAACCCTTGCCGCCCGTGATCTCCTTCACGCGCTCGACGAAATTTTCCGTGCTGTAGTTGATGCAATGGGCAGCCCCGTGCGCGAGCGCGAGCTTGCACTTCTCATCGGTGCCCGCCGTGCCGATCAGCGTCGCACCCAGGTGCTTGGCCCATTGGCAGGCGATAAGACCGATGCCGCCCGCCGCCGCGTGCATCAGCAGCGTCGTGCCGGGCCCGACCTTGTAGGTCTTGCGCAGCAGATAGCGCACGGTCATGCCCTGCAGCATCATGCCGGCTGCCGTCTTGTACTCGATGCCATCCGGGATTTTGACGACCTTTTCGGCCGGGATGACGCGCTCGGTGGCGTAGCTGCCAGCCGCGCCCGCGTAAGCCACCCGATCGCCCACCTTCAGATCCGTGACGCCAGCTCCGACGGCCGTCACCTCGCCCGCCCCTTCCATGCCCGGAACGAACGGAAACGACGGCTGCGGGTAAAGTCCCGTGCGCAAATAAACGTCGATGAAATTGACTCCGATGGCGTGGTGCTTGAGCTTGACCTGGCCCTGCCCCGGCGCGCCGACTTCGACTTCATCCCATTGCAGGACTTCCGGCCCACCGTACTTGTGCACTCTTATGGCATGCGCCATGACGTTCCTCCATGTACTCTGCTAAGGACGGTTTGATCGCTCGGCCACGCGGGCAGTGATGCCGGTGGCAAGCCACATATATCCGATTGCGGAGGAGTTTTGCTCAATCATCCCAAAAACGCCATACCGCGGCCACCTCTGCCTTCTATGTGCTCTGCCGATCGTTCACAAGGGGGGACCGGCATCATGCCAGTATCGCACGCCATCCGGGCCGGAGTGGCTGCCGGTACCCTGCTCCTGGCCGGATGTTCGTTGAGTCTCTTCTCTCCCCCGGAGAACACGGCGTCGACCGGCTGCGTGGATGACAGCAAGGAATGCATCGACCGGCGTGCTGCCGCGCTGCGGGCCATGATGGCGGACCGCGACCGGCGCTGGGTGCGCGAGCCTGCTTCCGCTGAATCCTACGCGTCGGGCGTCCGCCTCTTCGCCTACAAGAGCCGTAAGCGCGAGCTGTCATGCGACGAGCTGGCACATGGCAGACGCGAGGCCGATGCCGCACCCGTCTCCCTCCGCGGGCCAGGTGCTGCGGGACTCTCGCCGGCACAGGTCTCTCGCGGATCGATGCTCGCCGCCGAAGTCTCCAAAGAGCTTGCCGCTGAAATGAAGCGTCGCTGCAGAGCGTAACGGCTATACACGGCAAGCCAGGGGTCTGAGACTTATGGACATCGCGGCATACTCGGACGCAGTGCTCGCGTTCGTTCGGGAATATCGTGCCCTTATGCCCATTGTCGTCTTCATTCTCGCCTTTGGCGAATCGCTCGCCTTTGTCTCTCTGATCTTTCCATTCTGGGGAATGCTCGTCGCCCTGGGCGCGCTTGTCGGCGCCAGCGGCAGCCTCGACTTCTGGCTCGTCATGACCGCCGCGGCCGTTGGCGCTGCGCTCGGCGACTGGCTCTCCTATTGGCTGGGCTACCACTATCACGACCAGATCGCGCGCATGTGGCCGCTCAACCGTTACCCAGATCTGCTGCCGAAGGGGCGCAAGTTCTTCGACAAATGGGGCGCCTGGGCCATCGTGATCGGCCGTTTCTCAGGCCCGCTTCGGGCTTCCGTACCGATTGTTGCCGGCGCCGTCGAGATGCCAGCGATGACCTTCCAGATCGCCAACTGGACCTCGGCCTTTCTCTGGGCCTTCGTCCTGTTGGCGTTCGGCGACGGACTGGCCCACACCTGGACGCTTATCAGCCGGCAGTTCGGGTTGGGTTGAGCACGCGGCCGTCATGCAGACGCCACCCTCATCGAATGGCAGCTTCACGGAGAGCATCGTCGCCTTCCTGCGCGACAATCAGTATCTCGCCGACCCGCTTGTCTTCCTCCTCGGTTTCGCCGAAGGCGTCCCCGTCGTCTCGCTGTTCGTGCCCTCGAGCGCGCTGTTCGTCGCCATCGGCTCCATGCAGGGCGCGTTCGGTGGCAGCTTCATCTCGCTCTGGCTGTCGGCAACGGTCGGCGCCATCCTCGGCGATCTGGTGACCTATGGCATCGGACGCTACTTCAAAGACAACGCACAGCGCGTCTGGCCGCTCTCGCGCCGCCCCGAGTTGCTGATCAAAGGCCGCAAGCTCATCGAGCGCTGGGGCATCCTCGCCATTCTCGGTGGAAAATTTTTGGGCTTCATGCGCCCGTTCCTGCCGATCACGGCCGGCGTCATGGAGATGAACTTCGTCATCTTCTGTATTGCGAGTGTGCTGTCGTCGCTGGCGTGGTCGGGCGTGTTTCTCGCACCGGGCTTCGGTTTGGGTCAGTTCGCCGGCCCTTGAGTCGATTGCGCGCGATACGGCGCGCCGCACACGCATTCGATGCAATTGCTCACACGCGTCACTGCATGGGCGCACGCACGCGCTTCGTGCGCGCGCGGAACGTTTCGCTATCAGCACGACTTGTGCATCGCGTTCAAAATCACTAGATGACATTCGTTGCAACCCAGAGGAGGACTTCGTCATGGCTGCAGCACGTGGAGCGCGTTCGGCGCGCAGCGTTGCGAAACGGAAGCGGAAGGCCAGCCGCACCATTCCGCGCAAGAAGGCCAGCAGTGCACGTGGCAGCACACTTGCAGCGCGGAGCCGCGTGAAGAAGATGGCCGGCAAGAAGCGCGCCGCCAAGAAGACGGCTGCCCGCCGCTAACATCGCCTGATGTTTCTTCGGCAATAGCAAGGGACTGCTCTGCGCCACAGAGCGGCCCCGTTTCATTGGCCCCACTCGATGAGTCGGCTGCCGCAGGTAACTCTGGGTCCCGGGTCGCGCGCGGGCAGTGTCGCCATGCGCCTTTTTTCACCGCCTCGGCCCGCGCTTGCCCGGGATGACAGCGGTACAAGCACAGCTGCTCCTCAACCCGGGTTGTCATCCCGGCCAAGGCGCGCATGCTGGCCCTGCGCGCCGCGAGCCGGGATCCAGGGGCCACGACGAAGCACGGTAGCTATGAGTGACGCTGCTCACGCCGGACTGACGCCGATGCGTCCCCACCCCGGCACCTTCAGCGCCGGCCGCCGGACATCGATGCCTGCGACGAGTCCCAGCAGATTCACCTCGAGGCCTTCCACCCATGCGGCGCTCGCGCCCACGAGCCCGAGCAGTGAAATCTGCACGCCCGTGCGGCTCGGCGTCAGCGACACCACGCTCGGCCAGCTCGCATAGTCCTTGCCGATGGCCGTCGGCAGCAATCCCGCCGCCAGCTCCGGCACGGCGCGCGCGACATACGCCACGAACGTATTGGAGTTGGGCCCCGGCCACACGCCGTAGCTGCCCATATCCGCGTGTGGATAGGCGGCAACCGCAGCGCGAATGCGAGGAATCGCCGCCTCGGCCGCAGCTCCGCGCAGGGTCGCCAGGATCACCGGCGTATCGCCGAACCAGCGCCCGTCCGCCGCATAGCCGTCGATACGCAGCGGCCGTCCCCATCCCACCACATCGAATCGCGTGTAGCGCGACGCACCGCGCGGCTTGACAACGATCCAGCTATGGTGCGCAAAGATGCCCTTCCACCGCCCCGTCCGCCCCGCCAGCACGTGCACGACCGCATCGTTCACGCGCGACGCCGGCGGCAGGATGCCGGACGAAGACCAATCCGCCTGCGCGTAGCTGCGCGGATGTTCCTGCGACAGCCACCACAGCGCATGCGTCGTCAGCGGCAGCAGGAAGATGCAGACAATCAGCAGCAACATCCGGTCCGAAACCCTCATCCGACCCATCCCTCGAGGCGCGCCTCCGCGTTCAACCCGTCGCAACGCGCATCCATCCATCTCGTCATCCTCGCGCGAGCGTGCCGCAGGCACGTCGAAGCGCGGGGACCCAGCGTAAGACTCGTCGAAGACACCTTAAGATATGGAGCCTTCGGCACTCCTTGCGCTGGATCCCCGAGACGACTTCGGCTGCGCCTACGCCGCTCGATGATGACGGGTGATCTAATTCGAGCCGTTCCCCTATAAGGGGATGTTGTCGTGCTTTTTCCAGGGGTTCTCGACGCGTTTGTCGCGCAGCATATTGAGCGCCCGGCAGATCCGGCGGCGCGTATTGCGCGGCAGGATGACCTCGTCGATATAACCCCGCTCGGCTGCAATGAACGGATTGGCGAAGCGTTGCTGATACTCGTCGATCCGCGCCTTGATCTTGTCGGGATCGCCAAGCTCGCTGCGATACAGGATCTCGGCCGCCCCCTTCGCGCCCATCACCGCGATCTCGGCTGACGGCCAAGCGTAGTTCACATCACCGCGGATGTGCTTGGAGCTCATCACGTCGTAGGCGCCGCCATACGCCTTGCGCGTGATCAGCGTAATCTTCGGCACCGTCGCTTCCGAATAGGCGAACAGCAGCTTGGCGCCGTGCTTGATGAGCCCGCCATACTCCTGCGCCGTGCCCGGCAGGAAGCCCGGCACATCGACGAACGTCAGGATCGGGATCTCGAAGCAGTCGCAGAAGCGCACGAACCGTGCCGCCTTGCGCGACGCATCGGAATCGAGCACGCCCGCCAGCACCAGCGGCTGGTTGGCGACGATGCCCACCGTGCGCCCTTCCATGCGCGCGAACCCGGTCACGATGTTGCGCGCATACGTTTCCTGGATCTCGAAGAAGTCCCCCTCGTCCACGACCTTGAGGATCAGCTCCTTGATGTCGTAGGGCTGGTTCGGGTTGTCGGGAATGAGGGTGTCGAGGCTCATCTCGACGCGATCGGCGTCGTCTTTGGTCGGCAGCACCGGCACGCCCGCCGTATTGCTGGACGGCAGGAAGTCCATCAGCCGGCGCATCTGCAGCAGCGCCTCGACGTCATGCTCGTAGGCGCGATCCGCAATCGAGGACTTGGTTGTATGCACCCGGGCGCCGCCCAGTTCCTCGGCCGTGACGGTTTCATTCGTCACCGTCTTCACTACGTCGGGGCCCGTCACGAACATGTAGCTCGTGTCCTTCACCATGAAGATGAAGTCCGTCATCGCCGGCGAGTACACGTCGCCGCCCGCGCACGGCCCCATGATCACCGAGATCTGCGGGATCACGCCTGACGCCAGCACGTTGCGCAGGAACACCTCGCCGTAGCCGCCCAGCGCCGCCACGCCTTCCTGGATGCGCGCTCCGCCCGCATCGAACAGGCCGATGATCGGCGCGCGGTTCTGCAGCGCCATGTCCTGGATCTTGATGATCTTGCGCGCGTGCGCCTCCGACAGCGACCCGCCGAACACGGTGAAGTCCTTGGCGAACACGTACACGACGCGACCGTTGATCGTGCCCCAGCCGGTGACGACGCCGTCGCCCGGAATCTTGGTCTTCTCCATGCCGAAGTCGGTCGAGCGGTGCTCGACGTACATGTCGAACTCCTCGAACGAGCCCTCGTCCATCAGCAGCTCGACACGCTCGCGCGCCGTCAGCTTGCCGCGCTTGTGCTGGGCATCGATGCGCACCTGCCCGCCGCCAAGCTTCGCCACCGCGCGCCGGCGCTCCAGCTCTTCGATCACGTCTTTCATGAGGTCCCGTCCAGTTATGCCCGAAATCTTCTAACACGATGGAAGAGCTGCGCGAAACGGCACAAGCACAAACGCCCTGCGCGGCCCGGGGCCAATCGCAAGGCCCTTGCCTGGCAACGTCGCGTGGCCTAGACGGACCAGAGCCGACCGCGTGAACGAAGCTATTTCCGGGGGAGAGACAAGGATGGCGGAGCTATTGCAGAAGCCGACCTGGAAAGAGCAGTTTCAACAGGCTCAGGCGACGCGCACCGCCAACATCGTCTGCATCAAATGGGGCACCCGCTATGGCCCGGAGTGGGTCAACCGGCTCTACGGCATGGTCCGCCGCAACACAACCTGGAGCATCCGCTTCGTCTGCTTCACCGATGACGCAACCGGCATCCGCCCCGAGGTTGAGTGCCAGCCCTTGCCGGACGTGCGCCTCGACCCTGCTCTCGGCAAGAACTGGCGCAAGGTCGGGCTGATGCAGCCGGGCCTGGGCGGCCTCACCGGCATGACGCTGTTTCTCGATCTCGATCTCGTCATCATCGGCAGTCTCGACCCGTTCTTCGCCCATGACGGCCGCTTCTGCATCATCCGCGAATGGAAGGATCCCGAGCTCGGTTACGGCAACAGCTCGGTGATGCGCTATTTCATCGGCATGGAGAGCGCCGTTGTCGACCGCTTCTATGCGACGCCGACGGAGGTGCTCAAGGGCACCTTCGCCTCCAAGGAGCAGAACTTCGTCTCGAAGTCAGTGCCCGAGGTCACGTATTGGCCGGCCGAGTGGTGTGTCCCGTTCTCGAATGCCTGTCTGCCGCGAAACCGCGTCGTGCGATTCTTCTCGACTCCCCGCATGCCGCCCGGCGGCAAGATCCTCGTCTTCTTCGGCCGGATCACGCCCGAGACGGCGATGCGCGGCGAGCACGAGATCAACAAGCGCGCCAGCGGGCCGGCGCGCTTCCGCCCCACCCGCCGCCGCTTCCGCCCCGCCCCCTGGATCGCGGATCATTGGAGGGAATAGAAGCGCAGCTGAATTGGGGATGAGAGCGGAAGTGGCTATGACCGCGCGGCTAACCCCACATTGTCATCCTGGCCACAACCGCTGCAGCCGCCACGGGCGCCCGTGCGCACTGAAATCCAAATCGGAACGGCTCCAGTGTGATGATCGAGAAATTCGCCGTATCTATGGGCCGCCTCTGAGCGAATTTCTCGATCTGAATCACACGAGCAAGACTATGGGTCTAGTGTCCCTTTTGATTCCGAAGTTCGCTCTCCGACGTAGCCGAGAGCTCCTGCGAACTTCGGAATCGGGACCTAGAGTGCTTCCGGAAAAGTGGGAACCGGTTTTCCGATAAGAAGCACGACAGAACAAAGGTCTAGGGTGTTTGAGCGATTCAACGAAAGTCGAGAACACCCTAGCCGTTAACGAGCCGGCCGCCGATCCATCGCCCGATAACCCAGCCGATGATCGCCCCAACGGCGGCCGTTCCCCAGAAGATCAGCAGGTGCCCCGTCGCCACCGACTGCGGATCGGAGAACAGCCGGCCCATCAGCATCGACGCCAGCATCGGATTGACGAACATCACCCCAAGCACCGCGCCGGCAATCCCAAGAACCAGCGCCATCAGGTTGCGCATGTGAGCCCCTACTCTTCCTTCTGCCGCTTGTCGCGACGTGCCGCCCAATACGCCAGACGCTTCCGGATCTCGCGCTCGAAGCCCCGCTCCGGCGGATCGTAGAACTGCTCGCGCCGCATGCCGTCCGGGAAATAGTCCTGCCCCGAAAAGCCCTCTTCCGCGTTGTGGTCGTACTCATAGCCGCTGCCGTACCCCTGTTCCGCCATGAGTTTCGTCGGCGCATTGAGGATGTGCTTGGGCGGCGCGAGGCTGCCGTGCTCTTTCGCGGCCCGCATGGCACCCTTGTAGGCGACATAGGCCGCGTTCGACTTCGGTGCCGTGGCGAGATAGATGGTCGCCTGCGCCAGCGCCAGCTCCCCTTCCGGCGAGCCGAGAAAGTCATACGTGTCTTTCGCCGCCAGCGCCTGCGCGACCGCCTGTGGATCGGCGAGCCCGACATCCTCGATCGCCATGCGCACCAGGCGGCGCGCCAGGAACAGGCGATCCTCGCCGCCATCAAGCATCCGGCACAGCCAGTAGAGCGCGGCATCGGGATCGGACCCGCGCACCGCCTTGTGCAGCGCACTGATCAGGTTGTAGTGCCCATCGCGGCTCTTGTCGTAGAGCGGCGCGCGGCGCTGCACCAGCATGGTCAGCGCCTCGCGCCCAAGCGCCCGGGCTCCTGTTGGCGTTGCCGCAAATATCTCATCAGCCATGTTCAGCGCAGCACGCCCGTCGCCATCGGCCATCCCCCTCAGGGCATCGCGCGCATCCTCGTCGAGCGGCAACGGACGCCCCTCGAGCACTTCCGCCCGGCGCAGCAGCAGCTCGATGTGCTCGGGCTCGAGTCTGTTGAGCGTGAGGACGGCGGCCCGGCTCAGAAGCGCCGCGTTGAGCTCGAACGACGGGTTTTCCGTCGTGGCCCCCACGAGCGTGATGGTGCCGTCCTCCATGTGCGGCAGGAAGCTGTCCTGCTGCGCACGGTTGAAGCGATGAATCTCGTCTATGAACAGCAGCGTCCCCTTGCCGGTCTGGCGGCGCGCACGGGCGCGATCGAACGCCTTGCGCAGGTCCTGCACGCCCGAAAAGATCGCCGAAAGCTGTTCGAACTCGAGCTTCGTCTCGTTGGCCAGAAGCCGCGCGATCGTGGTCTTGCCACTGCCCGGCGGGCCCCAGAAGACGATGCTTTGCAGCCGGCCACTCTTCAGCAAGCGCATCAGGGTGCCGTCGAGGCCGACCAGCTCGTCCTGCCCCACCACGTCGCTCAAGCGCTTGGGTCTGAGGCGATCGGCCAAAGGCCGCGGCGCCCCGGTCTCGAGCCCGGCTGCTTCGAAAAGATTGGTCATGCCGGGATCATAGCCGCGCGGCGGCTTCCGGCCAAACCAAGCCTAGCCGAACGGCCGTCATCCTCAAGCGGCGAGCCACAGGCGAGCCGCCTCGGGTATCCAGCGTAAGAAGCGCCGAAGGCTCCTTATCTGCCGAAGGCTCCTTATCTAATGCGTCTTCGACAAGTCTTTTACGCTGGATCCCCGCGCTTCACGCCGCTTCGCCGCGCTCGCGCGAGGATGACGAAGTCCTTACCCCGGAACCTGCAACTGCAGCAGCCGGCCGCCGCGCTTGATCGCCATCCGCCACATCTTCTGGCGCTGCTTCAGCAGTCCCTCCAGCTCCGCGACGTTGTCGATCTGCTCGTTGCCGATCGAGGCAACGATATCGCCAGCCTTGAACCCGAGATTGGCCGCAATCGAGCCGTTGCGCACGGACAGCACCACGGCTCCGCTTTCCTGATCGAGCCCCAGCTCGTCGGCAACGGCCGGCAGGAGATTGGACACCCGCGCCCCGTCGAGCGGATGATCGCCCGCCAGATTGCGCACATCGTCCTTGCCGGCTTTGGGGGGCGCCCGCAACGTGATGCTGACCGCCATGCGCTTGCCGACGCGCGAGACATCGAGCTGTGCCGTATTGCCGATGCCGCGCGTCGTCAGGCGATACATGATGCTGCGCGCGTCCACAGCTTCAACACCATCGACGGCCAGAATCACATCGCCTTGGAGAAGGCCGGCCTGTGCGGCGGGGCTGCCGGGATACACGCGCGTCACATAAGCGCCGACCGCGCGATCAAGCTGCAGTGCCTCGGCGTTGTCGCGCGTTACCGCCTCCAGCTTCGCCCCGAGCCAAGGACGCTCGAGCTTGCGCCCGGCCACCGCACTCTCGACCACGAGCTTCACCAGGTTGGACGGGATGGCGAAGCCGATGCCGTGCGATCCACCGGAGCGCGAGTAGATGGCGGTATTGATCCCCACCAGCCGCCCGGTCATATCAACCAGCGCGCCGCCGGAGTTGCCGGGATTGATCGCAGCGTCGGTCTGAATGAAGACTTGCGCGTTGGACTGGGCAATCTCCGTGCGACCCAGCGCCGACACGATGCCCTGCGTCACCGTCTGCCCGACGCCGAACGGATTGCCGATGGCCAGCACCATGTCGCCGACCTCCAGCGCATCGGAGTTTTCGAATTCGAGCGACGGCAACCGCCCATCGCCTTCGATTTTCAAAACCGCCAGATCGGTCTTCTCGTCCTGCTGCAGCACCTTGGCATCGAACTCACGCCGGTCGGCGAGGACCACCCGGATCTCGGTCGCACCACCGAGCTTGACCACGTGGGTGTTGGTCACGATCACGCCGTCAGGCGAAACGATCACCCCGGAGCCGAGGGAATTCTGCGTCCGCTCCGTCGGCATGCCGAAACGGTCGCCGAAGAAGCGGCGGAAGAAGGCATCGTCGCCGCCGAACGGCGACTGGACTTGCACCGTTCCCCGCGCGAACACGTTGACGACGGCTGGCGAGGACCGCTTCACGATCGGCGCAAACGAGTATTGCGCAGCCTCGCGCGACGGCGGCGGCATTTTGTTTTGAGCTTTCGTGGGCGAGGCCCCGGTCGTCCCCACCGCCAGCATCAGGCCGATCACACAGCGCAAGAGACGGCCTTGAAACAGCGCTGCCATGCCGTTGTCCTCGTTTTGCTCAAGGGCTGGTTCGGGAATCGCCGGAATATAAAGAACCCCAGCAGCGGTTTGAAGGCCGCATGACGGTAGCCCCGGCACTGTGGGCCGAGCGCAGCGCGCCAACGCGATTGTGTCGCAGTCTCCGGCGCAATGCTATGGCAATGCCTGCCGACGATCCACCCGAGGCTTGTCATGCTTCAATCCGCCCCAATTTTCGACCTCGTGGCTCTTTTGTGGTTCGGCACGCTCATTTGCGTGTACTGGCTGGTCACGGGATACGAGCCGTTCGCAAGCCGCACGATCGTCGCCGCCGTGCAACGGCAGCGCGAGCAGTGGATGCGCAATATAGCGCGGCGCGACAACCGCATCGTCGATGCCCAGCTACTCGGCAGCTTGAGCCAGGGCAACGCGTTCTTTGCCTCAACCAGCGCCATTGCCGTCGGTGGGCTTGCTGCCCTGATGGGATCGGCTGAGAAGATTCAAGCGATGCTGGAACGCCTGCCCTTCGTCGCCTCGCCCTCGGTTCTCCTGGAAATCAAACTTCTCCTTTTGATCACCATCTTCATTTTTGCGTTTTTCAAGTTCGCGTGGGCGTTCCGCCTGTCCCACTACGCTGCCATCATGATCGGCTCGACACCCATTCTCGGCGAAGGCAGCCCCGATGCCTGCGAGAGCCATGCCCTCGGCACCGCCCGTCTGGTTGGCATCGCCGCCGAGCGCACCAATGCGGGATTGCGCTCGTTCTATTATGCGATTGCCGCAATGGCCTGGTTCTTTCACCCGCTCGCCTTCATCCTGGTGGCGACATGGGTGCTTCTGATCCTTGTTCGCCGCGACTTCTTCTCGCGCTCGCGCCGCCTGCTTTCAGCCGCCGGACTCTGACGCGCGAGCCGCGACCTCGGTCAATGCCGGCGCGCCTTCACCCGATAGACCTTCGGCGACACGCCGAACCATCGCTGCACGGCGCGCGTGAAGGCGCTGAGCTCCGAGAACCCGAGCAGCATGGCGATCTCGGTCATGGAAAGGCCGGTGTCGCGCAGATAGCTCTCCGCCATCTGCTTGCGGGCTGCGCTGACTTCCGCCTCGAACGTGGTTCCCGCGCGCTTCAGCCGTCCCTGCAGTGCGCGCGGCGAGATGCCGAAGGCCGTTGCGATCGAATCGAGGTCCGTCCCTCCGCTGCGGAACCGCGCCGTAATCAAGCGCCGCGTCTGCTCGACGATATCGGCTGCCTGACGCTGTTCCTCCAGCATGCGGTCGCCGAGCTGACTGATCAGTCCGTAAAGGCCGGGCGTTGCTCCTGGCGCTTGCCGGCCGAGTGTCTTGAGATCGAAAATCATCCGATTATGCGGCCGATTGAAACGCACGCGCGAACCGAAAATGCGCTGCACGACTTGCGGACACTCGAACGGCCTGTGCTCGAACTCCACGGCGATGGGCTTCAGGTCCGAGC
This sequence comes from Hyphomicrobiaceae bacterium, assembly GCA_046154585.1. Classification (GTDB taxonomy): domain Bacteria; phylum Pseudomonadota; class Alphaproteobacteria; order Rhizobiales; family Hyphomicrobiaceae; genus CADEFX01. Next base: position 12,002 of record JBJXDX010000008.1, read on the forward strand.
CGACGTTCTGCTGCAAGCGCATCACGAATGCGCCCACGACCAATCCGGAAAATTGCAGCCGGGGCGCCGAAAAGGTCGAAGGATACTTCCACTCCAGGATGCCGCGGCCGCCCTTCTGCTCGAACGCCACCGATATGGGGGACATGACGAGCCCGGTGTAGCGTTCAACGCCTCCGATCGCTTCGCGCACGGTCGACGCACTCATCAGGAGATGGCCCAGGAGGCCGCTCGCTCCGGGCGGGATGAACTGGGCAAAGTGCAATCCGAGACACTCATCACCTGCCTCTACCGCGGCATTTTCCAGCAGTGAGGCCACGGCGTTAAGCGAGATCAAGGCATCGGGATCATCCAAATCGTCGGCATCGAGGCCGACGGCCGCCAGCAGCGGCGACAACGCCACCTTCCGTTTCGCCAGGAACGTGTCGAAACGGGCAAGAAGGCTGGCCCGAACTGTTGGCCCGGACGGACGCACTGTGCCATGCCTTGCTGTATGGACGGATGAGTTTTGCCAGCGACAATACGCCCGCGGTGCTCTGTGGTCAAAACCCTGGCGTCCAGCGTCAAGACCCCCGGGTTCCCCGCACCTACATCCCATCTACACAACGTCGGCTGACGATCCGTCCTACCGGCGACATCCACATCACATTGGGAATAATACCGTAAATGCAGGACGTTAAACATAATTCGCTCGGCAAATCGGCTTTGCACCTTCTGCACCGGGCCGGCCAGATTGCCGACGAGCTTTTTGCCGCCGAGATGGCCGGGTCCGATTTGACGCCGCGTCAGTTCGCAGTTCTGGCCGCGCTTGCGCGGCATGAAACTGCCAGCCAGACCGATATCGTCCGGGAAACGGGGATCGACCGTTCGACGCTCGCCGATATCGTCAAGCGGCTCGTGGCAAGGGGCAGCCTGGCGCGGCGACGCGCGCGGCACGACGCGCGCGCCTATGCCGTACGTCTGACACCGGCGGGCCAGGCAGCACTGCGTCAGGCCGAGCCCGCGGTCCAGCGCGTCAACGAACGGCTGCTGAAGTCGCTTGCCGGTCCACGGCGTGCCGAGCTCGTGAACGCGCTGTCGACCATCGTCGACATGTTCGACGGTGCGGACGCCAACACCCCGCGCATCAAGGCCGCCTGATGCCTGACTGCCGCCGTCACGCCTCGCCCGGCAATGCCCGGTCGAGGATGGCTCGGCAGTCGGCCTTTTCCAACCCCTGGCCCCAGGTCTGGCGAAAGTCGCCGGCGAGTCGCGTGGCGATGTAGGCATCGGCCACGGCGGCCGGAGCATGCGCGCGCAGCAGCGCGCCGGCCGCCACGCGCGCCAGTCCTTCCACCAGCGAACGCGCACGCAAGTCCAGTGTGCGCGGCTCATGCAGGATCGACTGCACGTGCGCGAACGCCGCCGCCAACGCGCGATCCTCGCCCACGCCCGCGCCCAGATCCTCCAGCGCCATCGCCGCCACGTCCGGCTCGCGCTGCAGCACGCGGAAGATGTCGAGCGCCATGACGTTTCCCGATCCTTCCCAGATGGCGTTGACCGGCACCTCGCGATAGATGCGCGCCAGCATGCCCTCCTCGACATACCCATTGCCGCCCAGGCACTCCATCGCCTCGTAGACCAGGTCCGGCGCCAGCTTGCACACCCAGTATTTCGTCACCGGCGTCATCAACCGGAGCCAAGCGCGCGCACGCTCGTCCTCCTGCCGGTCGCAGGCCCGCGCCAGCCTGAATACGAGCGCTGTCGCCGCCTCGACATCGAGCGCCAGATCCGCCAGCACTTGCCACATCAGCGGCTGATCGATCAGCTTCTTGCCGAACACAGTGCGATGTCGCGCATGGTGGATCGCCTCCGCCACCGCGCGCCGCATCAGCCCGGCCGACGAGATGGCACAGTCGAGACGCGTCGCCGACACCATCTCGATGATGACCGGCACTCCGCGCCCTTCCTCGCCGATGAGCCACGCGCTCGCCGCCTCGAACTCCACCTCGGATGAGGCATTGGAGCGGTTGCCGAGCTTGTCCTTCAAGCGCTGGAAGTGCAGCGCGTTGACGGTGCCGTCGGGCAGGAAGCGCGGCAAGAGAAAACAGGACAGCCCCTTCGGCGCCTGCGCCAGCACTAGGAACGCGTCGCTCATGGGCGCCGACATGAACCACTTGTGTCCCGTCAGCACATACTCGCGCCCCGGGCCGCCACCCTGCACCGGCACCGCCCGCGTCGTGTTGGTGCGCACGTCCGTGCCGCCCTGGCGTTCGGTCATGCCCATGCCGATGGTGACGCCGGCCTTATCGATCGACGGCTTGAAGGCCGCGTCATACGTGCGCGACAGGATGCGCGGCAGCCACTCCTCCGCTAAATCTGGCTGCTGCAGCAGCGCCGGCACACACGCATTGGTCATCGTGATGGGGCAACAGTGTCCCGCCTCCATCTGCGCCGCCATATAGAACCCGGCGGCGCGCGTCACATTGATGCCCTGCGGCGGGCTCCCTCCGGCCTGCGCCAGATGCTCATGCACCTTCGCATGCAGCCCCTCCGCGCAGCTCATGGTCATGAGCACGTGATAGGAGGGGTGGAACTCGACGATGTCCAGCCGCCGGCCCTGGCGGTCGAATGCTCTGAGCTGTGGCGGAAAGGCGTTGGCGAGCCGGCTGTGCTGGGTCGCCTCCACGCTACCGCAGCGTGCACCAAACCCGGTCAGGCTTTCGATGGCGCGCTCGCCACCCTCGCGCACGACGGCCTCGCGCAGGGCCCTGTCCGTGGTGAACAGGTTGATACCCTCGAACGGGGGACTCTGGTTGGTCACCTCACGGGTGGCCGAGCTCGCAGCCATCGCCGCCTCCTCAAAATCCGGTTTCGATGCTCAATTTACGCTGTTCGCGGACCTGGGTCAGTCATTGAACGGCGATGGCGCCTCTGATACGCCTCACAGCCTGATCTCGACCGAGGCGAACCGACATGATCCCCCGTTATACACGCCCGCAGATGGCGAAAATCTGGGAACCGGAAACACGCTTTCGCATCTGGTTCGAGATCGAGGCGCACGCCGCAACCGCCATGGCCGACATCGGCATGATTCCCAAGGAGGCCGCAAAGGTCATCTGGGATCGCGGCAGCAAAGCGACGTTCGACGTTGCCCGCATCGACGAGATCGAGCGCACGACTAAGCACGACGTCATCGCCTTCCTCACCCATCTGGCCGAGCATGTCGGCCCCGAAGCCCGCTTCGTGCACCAGGGCATGACGTCGTCCGATGTGCTCGACACCTGCCTCAATGTGCAGCTCGTCCGCGCCGCCGATCTGCTCGTCGCAGATCTCGATCGCTTGCTGGCCGCCCTCAAGAGACGCGCCTTCGAGCACAAGTCGACCGTCACCATCGGCCGCAGCCACGGCATCCACGCCGAGCCCACGACCTTCGGCATCAAGCTCGCCCAGGCCTACGCCGAGTTCACGCGCGCCAAGGACCGCATGCAGCTCGCCCGCAAGGAGGTCGCGACGTGCGCCATATCCGGCGCGGTCGGCACCTTCGCCAACATCGATCCGCGTATCGAGGACTATGTCGCCGAAAAGATGGGACTCGTGCCGGAGCCGGTCTCCACGCAGATCATCCCCCGCGACCGGCACGCCATGTATTTTGCCACGCTCGGCGTCATCGCCTCCTCGATCGAGCGGCTGGCCATCGAATTCCGCCACCTCCAGCGCACCGAGGTTCTCGAGGCTGAGGAATTTTTCTCGGAAGGGCAGAAGGGCTCCTCCGCCATGCCGCACAAGCGCAATCCCGTGCTGACCGAAAACGTCACGGGTCTCGCCCGCATGGTGCGCGCCTATGCGCTGCCCGCCATGGAGAACGTCGCCCTGTGGCACGAGCGCGACATCTCGCATTCGTCCGCCGAGCGCATGATCGGCCCCGACGCCACCGTCACGCTCGATTTCGCCCTCAATCGCATCGCCGGCGTCGTCGAGAAGCTGGTCGTCTATCCCGAAAACATGAAGAAGAATCTCGACCGCCTGGGCGGCCTCATCCACTCGCAGCGCATCCTGCTGGCGCTGACGCAGAAGGGCGCCTCGCGCGAGCAGGCCTACTCACTCGTTCAGCGCAACGCCATGCCGGTCTGGCGCGGCGAGGGCGATTTCCTCACCCTGCTCAAGGCCGACAAAGAGGTGTCCGCCATTCTCCCGGCGGCCGATCTGGAGGCTTTGTTCGATCTCGGCTATCACACCCGGCACGTTGACACGATCTTCCGCCGCGTTTTCGGCGAGGCCTAGCGGTCATGCGCGTCGCAATCGTTGCCGACATCCACGGCAATCTCGGCGCACTGGAGGCTGTCGTTGCCGACATCCGGCTGCAGTCACCTGATCTCGTCCTCAACCTCGGCGACTGCCTGTCCGGTCCGCTCCAGCCGCGCGAGACGGCCGACCTTCTCATGGCCCTCAACTGGCCAACGATCCGCGGCAACCATGACCGCGTGGTCGTAGAGACGCCGCCCGCCGGCCTCGGCCAGTCCGATCGCATCGCCGCGGAAGAGATCGGCGAAAAGCATCATGCATGGCTGCGGTCGTTCCCGGCCACGCTGACCGCGGCTGACGATCTCTTCCTGTGCCACGGCACGCCGGTAAGCGACATGGCCTACCTGACCGAACGCGTGGCGGATGACGGCAGCGTACACCCGGCACGCAAGGATGATCTCGGCGCCGCAACCGCGACAGCACACGGCAATGTCGTTCTGTGCGGCCACACGCACATCGCCCGGCTGTTTCGTCTGCCCGACGGCAAGATCGTCGCCAATCCCGGCAGCGTCGGCCTGCCCGGTTACAAGTGGGACGTCCCCACCGGGCACACGATTGAGGCCGGCAGCCCGCACGCCCGCTATCTCGTCATGGACCGCTCCGGCGACAGCTGGCATTTCACGTTTCGCGCCATCGCCTACGATTGGGACAACGCGGCAGCCTCCGCCATGCAGCGCGGCCGCGAGGACTGGGCGCGCCCCTTGGCGACGGGATACATGGCCTAGGGCGTGGCCTGTGAATTCATACCGCAACGCGCGAAACGCGAGCGGCCATCCTGGCGAATTGCGCCGCACGACGCTTCGACCATCGCCGAAACGTCCCACCCTCCCCCATGCCAGCTTGCCGGAAATTCGACAAGCCGACGAGGTGAGCGATGGCAACGCAGGCGAAGCATGCGACGTTCGAGGGTTGGCGCGTGGTTTCCGCCGCCTTCGTGTTGGCCGTTTTCGGCTGGGGATTGGGCTTCTATGGCCCTCCCGTCTTCCTGAAGGTTCTGCACGAATCGCGCGGGTGGCCCATCGCGCTGATAGCGACTGCCGTGACCGTTCACTTCCTCGTTGGCGCGTACTCCGGCGCCAACATGGCGGCCTTACATCGCCGGTTTGGTGCAGCGAAAGTCACCAGAGCCTGCTCGATCTCGATGGCGGGCGGCCTGATCATCTGGGCGACCTCTCGCGAACCATGGCACATGTTCGTTGCAAGCCTGCTGAGCGGCGCGGGATGGGGCGGCATGAGTGCAGCCGCGCTGAATGCGATCGTCTCGCCATGGTTCGTTCGCAAGCGCCCATCGGCCCTCGGCATGGCCTACAACGGCGGCAGCATTGGCGGCGTGATCTTCTCGCCGCTTTGGGTTGCGACCATCGCGGGGCTGGGGTTTGCCGATGCAGCGATGGCTATCGCAGCCACAATGATCCTCGGCCTCTGGGTCCTCGCCGGCCGGTATTTTTCCCGGACACCTGAGCGGATGGGCCTTGCCCCCGATGGCGACGCGCCGGGCGATCCGCCAAGCTCCATCACCTCGGTGCATGCAAGACCATTGCCCGGCCGTCTGCTGTGGCTCGATCGGCGGTTCGTCACATTGTCGGCCGCCATGGCGTTCGGATTGTTCGCACAGATCGGTTTGATCGCGCATCTCTACTCGTTGCTGGCGCCTGCGCTCGGAGCGCAGATGGCAGGATTCGCGATGGCCTTGATCACGGCGATGGCTATAGCGGGACGAACGTTGCTCGGCTGGACCATGCCGATCGGGGCAGATCGACGCTTGGTGGCGTGCGCAGGATATGCCGCCCAATTGCTCGGCTCGGTCATGTTTTATCTGGCGGCCGGTGAGTCGATTGCTCTGCTGCTCGCAGGCGTCATCCTGTTCGGCCTGGGTTTCGGAAATGCGACCTCGCTGCCGCCGCTGATTGCACAAGTGGAGTTCGTCAAGGATGACGTCACGCGCGCCGTCGCTCTCGTTGTCGGAATAGGGCAGGCCACGTACGCATTCGCCCCCGCCACGTTCGGATTGATCCGGGAATTCGCGCCGCAGTTGGACGCAGCACCGCCGGGAGCCGCCCCTTATGTATTTGCTACGGCTGCGCTGATTCAAGGCGTGGCAATCGTCTCGTTCCTGACCGGTCGGCGTTGGTAGCGATCGGGGCATAGTGGGCTCTAGCAAGCTGCCCGCCAGGACTGCACGGCTGGCCCAACCGTAGACCAGCCACCAGCCCGGTTTTCCACCTGATGCGCGCAAGCCCCTTACCTTTGCCCGCCATGCATGTTTTTATTGCAAATAATTTGCAACTGCGATTGACCGGATCCCCGAGACGGCTCCGGCTGCGCCTATGCCGCTCGATGATGACGGATCACACTATTTGCCAGGTGGATACCTCACGCCCCCGGCGGCAGCGTCGCCTGCACCGATGGCATCTGCCGCACGCGCCGCGCCCAGACCGCGAGCTTCGCGCGGTTGTCGGTAAGATCGCCCATGCCACGGTGCGCGGCCATGTCGATGGCCGCAATCAGCAGCATTTGCGCCATGTTGAGCGATCCCTGCATGAGCGGATGGCCGACTTCGGCCTCCCACGAATCGGCCATGCGCACCGCACGATCCATCTCATGCTGCAGGATGCCCGGCGAGCGCTCGCCGTCCGGCCGCCGCACCTCCCGCGCCCACACCGCAAGGCCATCCAGCATGCTGCGGGCATGGCATTCGAGCCGTCCGTAGGCCCAGTCGCCGGTTTTGTACGCCGGCATGAGACGAGGTTCCCCGTCCCGCGCATCGAGCCAGGCGCAAATGAGCTGGCTGTCCTCCATGATCTGGCCGTCCTCGCGCACAAGACATGGAACCCGGCCCGACGGATTGATGCCGTAATAGGGGCTGCCCGGCGTCCGCGTCTTCGCCTCGACCAGCTCGACCTCGTTCGCCAGCCCTTTTTCGAGAACGACGATGCGCGCCAGGCGCGCGTAAGGCGATGTCGTGGTGATGTAGAGTTTCATGATGCCAACCCCCGGCGCCATAGAGCGCGTTGAACATTACGCCGTGTTGACTATCAATAGCGCATGCGCACGTCTGAGATCGACATTCTGATCGTCCCCGGCTGGACCAACGCCGGCCCCGACCATTGGCAATCGCGCTGGGAGCGCCATTTCAAGACGGCGCGGCGTATCGAGCAGGCCAGCTGGGACGAGCCGCGGTGCGACGACTGGGTCCGCAATATTGTCGCGGCGGCGCGCAGCCTGACGCGCCCGGCCGTCATCGTTGCGCACAGTTGCGGCGTCACCGCCGTGGCCCACGCCGCGCGGGATCTCGCATCGAGCCGCGTCGCCGGCGCCTTCCTGGTCGCGCCGGCCGATGCCGAGGCGATGGACGGATGGCCCGCGACGCTCGGCGGCTTTGCGCCGACGCCGATGCATACGCTGCCGTTTCCGAGCCGCCTGATTGGCAGTTCGAACGATCCCCACTGCAGCATCGAGCGCGCACAGCAGTTCGCCAAGGCCTGGGGATCGGATCTATCCATCATCGCCAACGCAGGCCACATCAACACCGCGTCCGGGCACGGACCATGGCCCGAGGGCCTGCTCACGTTCGGGCAATTCCTCAAAAGCCTCGGACCGGTGTCGGCTTAAAACACACCGGGTCGGATTTTTCCGCTCGACGCCTTCAGCACCGCTGCGGCGGCGCAAATCTCGTGCTACCCTTGGATGTATTCGGATTTCGTCGCGCGTGCCGTTCGCATCTCATCGGGGGAAACCATGAGGCATGCACATCGCGCAGCCGGCCGCGCCGGTCTGGCGGCTCTACTCGCCGCAACAGCTTTGCCTGATACCGCCGAGGCCACGACGCTCACGGCCCTGATGCCGGCCGGTACGCTCCTCACGCCCTCGCGCCTGTTCGGCATCGCCATCCTGGCCCCGACCCTGCTCCTGGCGATCGGCTCGCTCGCCTCGTTCCTCCTGGATTTGCTGCGCCGCAACCAGGACCAATGAGCACGGCGCAGCGCATGCCGCCCTGGCACTAGGCCTTGGACTGGCCCTCGATCTGGCTGACAGCCTGGGCCAGAAACTCGCCCATCATTTTGCGGACCTCGGTGGGGCCGACATTCACGCCCTTGTCGGCAAGATCCTTGCTGACCTTCTGGAACACGTCGTCATCGCCCTTTTGCGCCAAGTCCGACTTGCGGACGGCCTTGACGTAGTCCTCGATCTCCGTCCCGCTCAGCCCCATCTTGGCAGCAGCCCACTCGCCTAAGAGCTTGTTCCGCCTGGATTCCGCCTTGAACTTAAGGTCTTGATCCATAGCGAATTTCTTCTCGTATGACTTTTCCCGCTCGTCGAATGTGGTCATCGACTCCTCCAAATTGAAGATCGTTCATTTTTCCGCATTCAACGCGGCTCGAAGGCGCTGGTTCGCCCTCGGGGTTGCAGAGGCATAGCCTGCCCCCCGCGGCAAATCAACCAAGGCCGAAACACCCGCCGATCCCTGCGGGATACGGCCGGTGTTAAGATTGTTTCCAGCCCCCGCATCCGCTACTGTCCGGCTCGAATACGGGGATCATTCGAGCCGTTCCTGGGCCACGCCATGGGCTGGTTACCCCTTGAACATATCCTGCGGTCGGCTCGCCGGCGTGGAGACACTAGACTGTCTCTTTCGCAACTGCATTCGCCATGCCAATACCCTCTCGAGACGAGGACGAAAACGAAATGAACAAGCGACGGCGCATTTATGAGGGCAAGGCCAAGGTGCTTTACGAAGGGCCCGAACCCGGCACGCTCATCCAGCATTTCAAGGACGATGCCACGGCCTTCAACAACAAGAAGCATGCGCTGATCGACGGCAAAGGCGTGCTCAACAACCGTATTTCCGAATACATCTTCCAGCGTCTCGGCGAGATCGGCGTCCCCACGCATTTCATGAAGCGGCTCAACATGCGCGAGCAGCTCATCCGTGAGGTCGAGATCATTCCGCTGGAAGTCGTCGTGCGCAACGTCGCGGCTGGCTCGCTGTCAGAAAGACTCGGCCTCGAGGACGGCACGCAGCTGCCGCGCTCGATCGTCGAGTTCTACTACAAGAACGACAAGCTCAACGACCCGATGGTTTCCGAGGAGCACATCACCGCGTTCGGCTGGGCCAACCCGCAGGAGATCGACGAGGTGATGAGCCTCGCGCTCCGCATCAACGATTTCCTGGGCGGCCTGTTCCTCGGCGCCGGCATCCGTCTCGTCGACTTCAAGGTCGAGTTCGGCCGCCTCTGGGAGCAGAACGATACCATGCGCATCATTCTGGCCGACGAGATCAGTCCGGACTGCTGCCGCCTGTGGGACATCGCCACCGGCGACAAGATGGACAAGGATCGTTTCCGCAAGGACCTGGGCGGCGTGCTCGAAGCCTATCAGGAAGTCGCGCGCCGGCTGGGCGTGCTGACCGAGAACCCGCGGCCGCGAGGCGTGGGCCCCGTGCTCGTGTCCTCCAAGCCGAGCTGAGGATAAGCGGATCGTGCGCCTTGTGCCCGGCTCCGGCGCCGGGCATCACAAGTCAACTCAACGCGAGACGGACGGCTGCGGCGGCATGAAAGCGCGAATCAAGATAACCTTGAAGAACGGTGTGCTCGATCCGCAGGGCAAGGCGATCCAGAATGCCTTGGGGTCTCTCGGCTTCACCGGTGTTCAGGACGTGCGGCAGGGAAAATACATCGAGGTCGACCTCGCCGACTCCGACGAGGCCTCGGCCCGCGTCACCGTCGACCGGATGTGCAAGGACCTGCTCGCCAACATGGTGATCGAGAACTACGCGTTCGAGCTCGTCACCTGAACGGAGATACGGCGCCATGAAGGCTTCCGTCATCGTTTTCCCCGGCTCCAATTGCGACCGCGACGTCAAGGTTGCGCTCGAAGCCGTGACGGGCACACCCGTCAACATGGTCTGGCACGGCGACGCCACCGTTCCCGCGTCGGACGTGATCGTCCTGCCCGGCGGCTTCTCCTACGGCGACTATCTGCGCTGCGGCGCCATGGCCGCGCATTCGCCCATCATGCGCGACGTCGTCAGGCGCGCCCGTTCCGGCACGCCCGTGCTCGGCATCTGCAACGGCTTCCAGGTTCTCTGCGAGACAGAGCTGCTGCCCGGTGTCCTGCAACGCAACGCCTCGCTGCAGTTCGTATGCCGCGATGTCTGGCTGCGCGTCGAGAACAACGCGACCGTCTTCACGAGCCAATACCGCAAGGACGAGATCATCCGCCTGCACGTCGCGCACGGCGACGGCAATTATTTCGCCGACGCCCATACCCTCGACCAGCTCGAGGGCGAAGGCCGCGTCGTGCTCCGTTACGTCCACAAATTGGGTGAGGTCACGACAGCGGCCAATCCCAACGGTGCCCAGCGCAACATCGCCGGCATCTGCGACCCAACGGGCAAGGTGCTGGGCCTCATGCCCCATCCCGAGCGCCTGTTCGAGCCCGCCCTCGGCGGCACCGACGGCCGCCGCGTCTTCGAGAGCATGCTGTCCCGCCTCGCCGCCTGATCTGTGATCAACCCGGCTTCTTGAGAAGCACGTAGTCCGCCGAATACGGCACGCTCAGCAATGTCCCAACCTTCTCGCATACGCCGTCCGCGATGCCACCCCTGGTATTGAGGCGTTGGATCGTGGTGATCTCGGAGAGCCGGCCGGCGCCTCGACGGGAGGTCACCTCGAGTTTCAGCAGCGGAATATCGTTGGGGCCACTGCCTGGCGCACGCCCCACCACCTTACCGACGATCACGCTGCCATCGGCAAGCTCCCAGCTTGGTCCCGCATAGTGCCGGCCGACGGTCACGCCGTTCTCGACCAGCGTCGCCACCGGCTCACGAAACTGCCACGCCAAGGTGCCGGACACTCCAGTCTTGCACTCGTAAACCTGCGCACCCTGCGCGTGGATGGTGGCCACCAGCTTTTCTCCAGGCGCCGTGATGGCACCGGCCGATTGTGCTGCCGACGGCAGCTTCGTGAGCGCGACCACCAGCAGGCTGCCGGCCAATGTTGCTGCCAGCGTGCTGCCGGCAAAATGCAGTGCCTTAGACATGGGAAATCCCTGCAATAAGTTATGTCGATTTGGTCTGGTCGCGGCGGGAGCGGCTATGCCCGCCGTCCCTTCGTCGCGCCGGAACATGCCTGTTGGCCGCCGATTTGCAAAATTGATTGATTGGATAGAAACGATCTGCGCTTGCGATGGACGCGCCCAGCCCATTGCACGAGCTTCGTGCGCCGCGACCGTCGCGTAGCGCTACCGGAGGAAGCCCAAAACCTGGTCCGCAGCTTCGATGCGATACTGCGGAAGATGATTCCCGAGCCCATAGACAAGACCAAGCGCGAGGCTCGCCCACACTGCCGCCGTGAAATAGAGCGACATCCAGGGGATCTCATCCTTCCACTGGGCAAAGTCGTGCGTCACGATCCAGCGCGTGCTCGCATCGCGCAGACCCTCGAGGAGACCCAGCGCTTTGCCGCCATCTGCAAGCCCGTCCTGCCACCGGCTCAGGTACATTGGCACGTCGACGGTAACGAGAAAAACCAGATAGCCCGCAATTCCGATGATCGCGACGACAAGCACCAGGCGAACCAGACCATCGAACTCCGGCAGCAACCGGCAAAGGCCAATGCCAACCAAAAGGAAGGCCGCGGCCCAAATCGAGTTCTCGATGGCATTCGCGAGGTAGTTGGTCGTCATCACGCCGTACCACGAGCAGCACTGCGCCACGACAATCAGCGGCACGATCACCCAGGCGACGGTCAAGATGGCATCCACGCCCGCGATGCCGCCGAGCAGGCCCAGCACCATGGCCCACTGCACCGCGAACGAGACCTCGGCCACTGTTGCCACGGATCGCCCGATGACGACGCTCGATAGCCACGTATCGAACAGGCAGATGCGCTGCACATCCGCACGCGGCAGAACCGACCTGAAGGCGCAGCCGAAGACGTAGGCCGCGCAAAGCAGCAGCATGAGCTGGGTGTTCGACGCGCCGTCCAGGCTGCCCGCTGGCTGCACGTGGAACTGCCGATACAGCGCGAACCAGAGCGCGATGTTTCCACCGCTGGCCAGCATCAGCAGCGCCCACCACCAAGCCAGCGGATTCGACCCCTCCCGCCACAGCAATCTCATGCGCCGCTCGCGTGTTATCGAATTGACACTAAATTGTCGTGATAGTGTCACGAAGCGCGAGCGGTCGCGAGTGTTATGTGCGCGGTGCTTTGAATCATTGGCGCGCATACACACCGGCCGAGCCGCGCACTGCAACGTCAGCACCAACACACGAGCCCATGTGATTCAGCCGGACGTCAAGCCGCCGGTCTGATGTTTTGGTTCACCCGGAAAAGATTTGCCGGATCGTATTTCTTCTTCACGGCAGCGAGGCGGGCATAATTGTCGCCATACGTCGCTTTGAGCCTGGCATCACCCTCATCATCCATCATGAAGTTCGGATACGCCCCGCCCAGATCGAAGGGGTGCACGGCCTCCCAATAGGCCTTAGTCCATTGCGTCACATCACCCTTCTTCTTCGGATCGGGATCGATGCCGGCAATGACCATTGACCACGTCGCGTCCCGGCAATTCCAGGCGGTATCGCCCTTGCCCATCCGCTGAACAGCGCCATCGATCGGGTAAAGGTGCATGAGCGACAGCTCGCTGGGCGTCTTCGCCGCCTGCTCGAGATGGGCGTCGATTGCCGCGTCGGGCAATGTCTTGACGAAGTCGCCCCGCCAATACCACTGCATGCCCTTCGGGTAGAGCCCGTCGAACATGCTCTGTACGGCCGGATAGGGCATCGTGCCCATCCAGTTGAAGAACGGCTCGGAAAGCCCTTCGAGCAGCGGCGCCAAAGCCTTTTTCCCGTCCGCCTCCGACCCGTTGAAGCAGGACATCAGCAGGCAGATGCGCTTGCCCCAGATGTCCTCCGGGAAAGGCGCGCTCGAGGGTATCTTCTTCAGGCCGACGAATGCCCCGAGGTCTTCCGGTGCTTTCGGCAGAACTTCGCGATAGCGCTGCATGATGGTGCGCGCGTGCTTCTGGTCCCAGGCGATCGGTCCGGCGAATACGCTCTTCACCGGATGCAGTTGAAACAGGAAGCTCGTGACGACCCCAAAATTCCCGCCCCCGCCGCGCAGCGCCCACAAGAGATCAGGATTCTTTTCCTTGCTGGCGGTCACGAAACCGCCGTCGGCCAGCACGACATCGGCTTCGAGCAGATTGTCGATGGTCAGGCCGTATTTTCGCGACAAGTAGCCATGCCCGCCGCTCAACGTCAGGCCCGCAATCCCGGTTGTCGAAATAATACCCGCCGGGACGGCCAGACCGAAGGCATGCGTCGCGTGGTCGACGTCGCCCTGCGTGCACCCGGCTCCAACGCGGGCGGTGCGGGCTGCAGGGTCGACGCGCACACCTTTCATTTGCGATAGGTCGATGACGAGGCCCTTGTCCACGCTGCCGAGGCCAGGTCCGTTGTGCCCGCCGCCGCGGATGGCGATGGGCAGGGTGTTGTCGCGCCCCCAATTGACCGCGGCGATCACGTCGGCAACGTCAGTGCACCGGGCGATCGCCAGCGGTCGTTTATCGATCATGCCGTTGTAGAGCGCCCGCGCTTCCTCGTAGCCCGGATCCTTCGGCTCAATCAGCTCACCGCGCAGGCCCGTCTTCAAATCCGCGATTCTTGCTGTCTCCGACATGACGTTCCCTTTCCTTCGTTGCGTGATCTCCTGCTTGCTTTCCAATTCCTCATTGTACGCCTCTATTCGCCGGACCGTAATACCCGCGACACAGATTTGAAATTCGTCGGCAGGTACGCTTGCGCAGCGTCCAACGTTGCGGTGCCCCTGGATTTCCAATGAACCGATAACGAGCAACGAGCCGCGCGATATGCTGCGTCGCAACGATGCCGGCCAAAGAATTTGGATCAGAAACAGTCGCCAGGTCCGCCTTGGCGGGCCCGCCTACAGCAGCGTTGGCCGCTGCGGCTGCTGCAGCTCCGGCCCCTCGTTGCGCGGATTGCCGATCTCGGGCCCGATCTCCACCACCTCGAACAGATCGTCGGGCGCCGGCTGCAGAAGCTCCGCCGCTGCCTCCGCCAGCACGCCGCGGCAATCGAGCCACGCGTCGAAATCCTCAGGCGCAAGGATCGCTGGCATGCGGTCGTGCACCGGCGCCACCGTCCCGTTCGCCGGCACGGTCAGGATCGCCATGGTCTCGATCTCGCTGCCGTCGGCGCCGAGCCAGTTCTCGTACAGCCCCGCCAATGCCATCGTCCCGCCGTCACGCCGGCGCACGAGGTGAGGGCGTCTGGCCTTCTTCGCGCCGCTCCACTCGTAGAAGCCATCCGCCGGAATCAGGCAGCGCTTGTGGCGCATGGCCCCGCGAAACGACGGCTTGGTCGTGGCCCCTTCGGCCCGCGCATTGATCAGCGTCGAAAATTCCCGTGGGTCCTTCACCCACGGCGGGATCAGACCCCAGCGCACCAGCACGAACTCACGCTCGCCCCTATGGCCCATGCGCACGATGCCCACCGGCTGCGTCGGCGCGATGTTGTAGCGCGGCGGAAACGGATCGATCGCCGCCAGCTTGAAGTACGCAGCGATCGAAGGCGGGCGTCCGGTCAATGCGTAGCGCGGACACATGCCGTTTGCACCGTTCCGTCTCTAGTCCGCCGCAAGGCCTGCCAGGATGCGCGCCCAGCTGCGCGCGCCCTTGCGATAGGACGACAGGTTGTACTTCTCATTCGGGGAATGAATCCGGTCGTCGTCGAGACCGAAGCCGACCAGCAGCGAGTCCATGCCCAGCGCATCCTTGAACGACTGCACGATCGGAATGGAGCCGCCCATGCCGATCAGCGCCGCGGGCTTGCCCCACTCGTCCTTGAGCGCAGCGGCGGCCTTGGTGATGTGCGGCGCAAACGCGTCGAATGCGATCGCCGGGCTGCCCCGCCCGCCCACGAACTCCACCTTGCAATCCTTCGGCAGCCGCTCCTTCACGAACGCCTGAATGCCCTTCAGCACCTTGTCCGGCTTCATGCCCGGCACCAGCCGGCACGTGATCTTCACCGACGCCTTGGACGGGATCACCGTCTTCGTGCCGACGCCCTGGTAGCCGCCGGTAATGCCGTTGAATTCGAGCGTCGGGCGCGCCCAGATCTGCTCCAGCGCGCTATACTTCTTCTCCCCCGCCGGCCGCGCGAGCCCCACATCGCCCAGGAATTCCTTTTCGTCGAAGCCCAGGCTTTCCCACTGCTTGAGCTGTTTCTTCGATGGTTTCTCGACATCGTGATAGAAGCCCTCGACCGTCACGCGACCCTTGTCGTCATGCATCTCGCCGATGATGTTGGCCAGCACGCGGATGGGATTGGCGGCCGCGCCGCCGTACGTACCCGAATGCAGATCGCGCGAGGCACCCGTGATGACCAGCTCCAAACCGACAAGCCCGCGAAGCTGGGTCGCAATCGCCGGTGTATCCTTGTTCCATTGCGCGGTATCGCACACCAGCGCCAGCTCGGCCGTGACTTCCTTGCCGTGCTGCGCCAGGAAGCCCGGCAGCGACGGCGACCCGCATTCCTCCTCGCCTTCCAGCAGCACGGTCACAGCCACCGGCAGCTCACCCGCGACTTTCTTCCACGCGCGCGCTGCCTCAAAGAAGGTCATGAGCTGACCCTTGTTGTCCTCGGCCCCGCGCGCCACGATCACCTTGCCGTTGCCCTTTTCGGTCGCGATCCGGGGCTCGAACGGATTGGTTTTCCACAGCTCCAGCGGGTCGGGCGGCTGCACGTCGTAGTGGCCATAGAACAGAACGTGCTTGGTTCCTGCCGCGATTTTTTTGCGGTCGTGCGCCACCACCATGGGATGGCCGGTCGTCGTCACGACCTTGGTTTCCGCAAAGCCGATCGACGACAGCTCGCCGGCGCACCACGCGGCAGCCTTCCGGCAATTGTCTGCGTAGGCCGGATCGGTCGATATGCTCGGGATGCGGATGAACTCGAACAGCCGCTCGACGGCCTTCTCCTCCCCGGCTTCGAGCTCCTTCAAGACCTGCGGCAATTGATCGGCCATCTCTGACGTCCCTAATGTGTGCATGCGCCGGGAGAGTGCGCAACGACGGGCCGGAGGTCAAAGGCTTCTTGCAGGCCTGAGTCCCCGCAATCGCCGCAGCTGGGACCCCGATACGCCCTGGAGCGTTGGTCGCTGGTGCAAGCGCTCCAGGCCGCAGTTCCCTTCCCCCGCGCACAGCGCTAAGGAGAGGCTTGGGACTCGGGGTCCCAGCGTCAGGATCGCAGGACGGACACAGCGAGGACCAGCATGACCGGATCGGCATCAAGGTGGGTCTACCTGTTCGGCGGCGGCGAGGCCGACGGTGCTGCGGACATGAAGGACCTGCTGGGCGGCAAGGGCGCCAATCTTGCCGAGATGGCCAACCTCGGGTTGCCGGTGCCGCCAGGGTTCACAATCACCACCGACGTCTGCACGGCCTATCACAAGGCCGGCCACACGCTGCCGGCCGGCCTCGACGCCCCGGTCCGCGACGCCCTCGAACGCACGTCGGCCATCGTCGGCGCCCGTTTCGGCGACGCGGCCAATCCGCTGCTGGTGTCGGTGCGCTCGGGCGCGCGTGCGTCCATGCCCGGCATGATGGATACGATCCTCAACCTCGGCCTCAACGACAACACCGTCCGCGGCCTGGCGGAGCGATCCGGGGACGCGCGCTTTGCCTACGACAGCTATCGCCGCTTCATCCAGATGTATTCGAGCGTCGTGCTCGACATCGACCACGGCGTGTTCGAGGATGTGCTTGAGAACCACAAGAGCCTCAACGGCTATTCGCTCGACACCGATCTCACCGCCGAGGACTGGCTCGACGTCATCGCCGAGTACAAGGCCTCCGTCGAGCGCGAGAGCGGCAAGCCATTTCCGCAGGACACGAGCGAGCAGCTTTGGGGCGCCATCGGTGCCGTCTTCCGCTCCTGGCACAACACGCGCGCCGGCACCTATCGCCGCCTGCACGGCATCCCCGATGAGTGGGGCACGGCCGTCAACGTGCAGGCCATGGTGTTCGGCAACATGGGGCCGACATCGGCCACGGGCGTCGCCTTCACCCGCAATCCCTCTACCGGCAAGCGCGAGCTCTACGGCGAGTTTCTCGTCAACGCGCAGGGCGAGGACGTGGTCGCCGGCATCCGCACGCCCCAGCCACTCACCGAAGCGGCGCGCAAAGAGGCAAGCGAAACCGCGCCCTCCCTCGAAGCGCTCATGCCGAAAACGTTTACCGAGCTGAAAAGCATCTTTGCACGTCTCGAGGATCGCTATCGCGACATGCAGGACGTCGAGTTCACCATCCAGGACGGCAAGCTGTGGAAGCTGCAGACGCGGTCCGGCAAGCGCACCACCGCTGCCGCGCTAAAAATAGCCGTCGACTTGGTCGACGAAGGCGTCATGTCGTCCGACGAAGCGCTCCTGCGCATCGATGCCGGGTCCCTCGATCAGCTCCTCCACCCGACCATCGATCCCGACTCCGCCAAAACGATCATTGCCACCGGCCTGCCGGCGTCACCCGGCGCCGCGTCCGGCGAGATCGTGTTCAATTCCGATGAGGCCGAGACGCTGAAAGGCCAAGGCCGCGACGTCATCCTCGTGCGCATCGAGACTTCGCCCGAGGACATCCACGGCATGCACGCCGCCACAGGCATTCTCACCACGCGCGGCGGCATGACGAGCCACGCCGCGGTCGTGGCGCGCGGCATGGGCCGTCCCTGCGTGACCGGCGCCGGCATGGTGCGCATCGACTACAAGGCGGGCACCATGACCGTGAACGGCAAGGTGCTGCGCAAGGGCGACCTCATCACTATCGACGGCTCCGCCGGCCAGGTCATCGAAGGCCGGGTCAAGATGCGCCAGCCCGAGCTGTCGGGCGACTTCGCCCGCGTCATGGCGTGGGCGGACGAGACGCGCAGCCTCAAGATCCGTGCCAACGCCGACACCGTGCGCGATGCCGCCCAGGCCCGCGAATTCGGCGCCGAGGGCATCGGGCTGTGCCGCACCGAGCACATGTTCTTCGAGACCGACCGCATCCTGGCCGTGCGCGAGATGATCTGCGCCGACGACGAAACGGGCCGCCGCCGCGCGCTCGCGAAAATTCTGCCTATGCAGCGCGCCGATTTCGAGGCCCTGTTCGAGATCATGGGCGGCCTGCCCGTCACCATCCGCCTGCTCGACCCACCCCTGCATGAATTTCTGCCGCACGACGACAAGGAGGCAACCACCGTGGCGCAGGCCCTCGGCGTGCCGCTGCAAAAACTCAAGAACCGCGTCTCCGAGCTGCATGAGTTCAATCCCATGCTCGGCTTCCGCGGCTGCCGTCTCGCCATCCGCTATCCGGAAATCACCGAGATGCAGGCACGCGCCATCTTCGAGGCCGCCATCAACGCCAGCCGCAAGACCGGCAGTGCCGTCGTGCCCGAGGTCATGATCCCGCTGATCGCCTGGCGGCGCGAGTTCGATCTCCTCGCCGATGTCATCCGCGCCACCGCAGCGGCCGTCGAAAAGGAGACCGGCGCCAAGATCGACTATCAGATCGGCACCATGATCGAGCTGCCGCGCGCCGCCCTCAAGGCCGACGAAATTGCCGGCGGCGACGCCGGCGCAGAATTCTTCTCGTTCGGCACCAACGATCTCACGCAGACGTGTCTCGGCCTGTCGCGCGACGACGCGGCACCCATTCTCACCGACTACGCGGAGAAGGCGATCTTCGAGGTCGATCCGTTCGTGTCCATTGACCAGGCCGGCGTCGGTGAGCTGGTCACCATCGGCACGGAGCGCGGGCGACGGGTGCGGCCCGATCTCAAGATCGGCATTTGCGGCGAGCACGGCGGCGATCCGGCGTCGATCGACTTCTGCCATTCCGCAGGGCTGGACTATGTCTCCTGCTCACCCTTCCGTGTGCCGATCGCCCGATGGGCCG
>JBJXDX010000009.1:0-60772 GCA_046154585.1 Hyphomicrobiaceae bacterium
CCCGCATTGCCGATCACCCCGCCAAGCAGATCGCCGACCTGCTGCCCTGGAACTGGAAGGCCGCCAAGGCCGGTGCCGCTCAAGCCGCCTGAGCACTCACCCCTGCGGTCTTCGCCGGATGCGTACGTCACGGCGAACATGCCTGCTGCTGAGGTCTGGAACGCCAAGTCCGTCAGCTCTCAGGAGTTATTTTTGCGTGCGCCCGCGCTTCCTAAACGGTCAATCGTGACCCAATGCGAACGTGGCCGGATCGGCGCGCGCGTACGGCCGCTCCGTCGGCCTTTAAGCAAAACCGGAGGCTCGGACGGCTCCAGCGGTTTGCCGCACTTTGATGCAGGTCAAGGGCCGCCGGTTCGGCCCGAACCATCGTGGTTCAACACAGGTTCGGCCGACTCACCGAGGAAGAGCCGAGGCCCACGGTGTGACTTACGTCATAGAAACATTGCGCTGGTAACGGCGCCGAAGTGACAACCCGTACCCGCCAGCACGAACCCGTGCCAGATGGCCTTCTGGTACGGCAACGAGCGCCACACGTGAAAAATGACGCCGACAGTATAAAGCAGACCTCCGATCCCGAGCAGGACAATGGAGGTCGGTGACACTGAGGCCATTAAAGGTTTGAGCATCGCCAGGCCGATCCAACCAAGCACCAGATAGAGCGGGATTGCAATTCGGTCCCACGTCGACGTGAGCAACAGCTTTCCGGCCGCGCCGATCAGGGCAAGTAGCCACACCAATCCCAGCAGGCCGAAGCCGGCGATCCCTCCGATCTTGATGGCGGCAAATGGGGTGTAAGTGCCGGCAATTTTGAGAAAGATGGCGGCGTGATCCAACCTCTGCAGCACGCCCGTCCAACGCGCAGAAGGGATCATGTGATAGGACGCGGAGCAGGCGAACATGGCGAGCATGCTCGAACCGTAAATCGCCAGGCTCGCTGTCGAGGCAAGCGGGAGATGGCGTGCTGCCGCCACCAACATGACGGTGACCGCAACGACGCCGGCAACGATGCCGCTGACATGAACAATGGTGTCAGCTTTGTGTTCTCTAGGCGCGAGCGATGCCTTCATGTCTGTGCACCTTGGGAGAGTGAGCCGCAGCTCATCGTTATATAGGTCAAGTTGCCTCGGATGGTTTGCCGCCTCGATGAACCTCGCAAAGTCGATGCCGCGGTGTCCACCCGACCTGGCTCTGCTTCAGCACGCTGCCAATCACACGTTCGCCGCTGCGACCTTAGTGGGGTAAGGCGATTCCGACGTAAGGCTACAGCCCAGCGCCAACCAAGTTGTTCCTTACGTAACGGCAGCGACTGAAGGGCTCGGGTAGCTTGAGACGCAGGTTTATATCTCGCTGACGATCCCTTGACGCCGCGCCCTGACGATTTCGCCAGCGAACCCAGACGTCTTTGGTCAAGTCACGCTGGAGGAAACCGATATGCATGCGCCCATTGTTGCGACGCTGGCAGTTCTAATCCTCACGGCCAGTGCTCAAGCCGACGGTCTAGCCGACTGCTCGCAGCGCGTCGATCCGCAACGGACCATCGATGGCTGCACCGACGTATTGGACAAAGACATTTTGAGCGACCGATTGAGGGCGATGGCGCTCAACAACCGCGCCAACGCATTTGCGGCCTTGTCACAGATCGACAGGGCACTGAGCGACTACAACAAATCAATTGCTGTCCATCCTGAGCTCGCCCAAACGCACTTGAACCGCGGTCTGACGCGCATGAACGCGGGTGAGTTGGCAGCTGCCGTTGTAGATTTTGATCGCGCACTCGAGATTGATCCGACGCTGGCCAACGCCAAAGTGAATCGAACGCTTGCACAAGCGCTTGGTGGCCGAATCGGCCGCGCTATCCCAGATAGTCGATGACCTACGGCGCCGGGGCTCGCTAAGCTTTGCATCCGATCCGGGACGGCGCGCACCGCTCGTTCAGTCCTGCTCGGCCCATTTCTGATACATCGATAGCAGCGCGACAATATCCTGTCCGCGCAGACCCTCCGCCAACGCAACAGCATAAAGCTCGCGGACGCTGGAAGCGGCGGGTGTCGGCATGCGCACGCTGCGCCCAAGGTCGATTCCAAGTGCTAGATCCTTCTCGCCCAGCTCCAGCTTAAACCCGGGGCTGAAATCGCCCTTGAGAGCATTGGGAAACCGTTTGGTGAAATGGTGGGAGCGGCCACCGCTGACCGACAGCACGTCATAGAGCTTCGAAGCCTCGACGCCTGCCGCAACTCCCAGAGCGAATGCCTCCGCAGCGACCAACACATTCCCCATCGACATCATATTGTTGACGATCTTCACGACTTTGGCAGTCCCGACAGGACCTGTGTATTTCCAATCAGTGCCCAGCAGCTTCAGCACCGGCTCTGCCCGTTCGACGTGCTGGCGCTCGCCTCCGGCAATCAGGATCAGCTTGCCCGCCCCCGCTTCGCTCGGGCTTCCGCTAACGGGACAATCCACGACGGCCAAGCCGCGCTGCGCAGCTGCCGATCCAACGTCGCGCATCGTCTGCGGATCGATTGTGCTCAGCTCAATGCACAGGCTGTCTTTCTCCGCGTTGGCAACGATCCCGTCAGCCAACCATGCGGCCCGGACAGCCGTGGGATCTGGCAAACTTGAAAGCACGGTATTTCGACCGGCCAATGCCTCCTTGATGTTTTCGGCCATGCGGAAGCCCGTCTTGGCAAGGCGCGCACGCTGATCCCCGCTGATGTCGTAACCGACGACGTCGTATCCCGAGCCCTGCAGGCGAGCCGCCATGCCGGAGCCCATCTGTCCCATGCCGATCACAGCGACCAAATCAGGCATTCATCATCTCCCTTCAGGCTATTTGGTCTCATCGGCCCTCGTTGTTTTCGAAGGCTGAGGCCAGAATGCTCAGTCTAGATTACCTCTGCATTTGGCCTCAAAAGCCTCAACTTGGCATGTGGTTTCTCGACATCGGCGAGAATCAGCCTTAGGCGCTTGTCAACCTCTCGGCAGCAGGCTCTGACGTGCGTGGCCGCACTGTCGCAAGCTCCAGCGTGCCCACGTGATCTGAAGTGCGAATGTCCGGACGCGTCGAAGATACTGTTGCGAAATGTTTATGGATGGTCGTCCGGATCGATCGTGACCTCTACGGGCTAGCGGGGACAGGCAGACTGCATTTGTGCAATGGGATGCACACTCGAAGTCTTCCTCGATAGGACTGGGCTCCGGATGCCGCGTTGCGAGACAGCTTGTCGTAGGGTGTATTGACACGTTCGAGGCACGAAGCACATCCGCAGCAGGAGCAACGAGTCACTCATGTCCAGGATATTTTGCGCCTTGATAGGCGTCGTTGCCGGCTACGTTGCAGGCGCGCTTGTTTGCGCTGGCATTCTGGCCGCGTTGTCAGGCAACACTCACGACAAGAGCGTGGAAGTGGCAATGACCTCAGCTTTCGTAGTGGGGCCAATCGGCGCGATCATCGGGTGCGTTTGGGGTGTCCTGAAATCGAGAAGCAAAGCGCAATAGTCTATGACCGCTTTTCCTAAAAGCGGACATCCAGTATGGGTCGCGCCCCTCGGACCATTCATGTCAGCTCCTAGCGTTTTTTACCCGGCTGAACCGACTACCAGCACGTCCGTTTTACGGGGCAGAACCTTCCGTCGCGAGACCGCTGGCGCACCG
Organism: Hyphomicrobiaceae bacterium; assembly: GCA_046154585.1. Lineage (GTDB taxonomy): Bacteria > Pseudomonadota > Alphaproteobacteria > Rhizobiales > Hyphomicrobiaceae > CADEFX01. The sequence continues at coordinate 3,655 of JBJXDX010000009.1, forward strand.
GCGAAGTTTGACCCAAAGGCGCCTCAGACCGTCGACAGCTTACTTGCGAAAATCCGGCGCTCCAGGCTCATCGTCGAACACGCCCTGCTTGGTCAGAGCATCCCTGCACGGCGGACTAAGGGCCGGCGTATTGTCCAGCAGGCAAGCTAGGCCCCGCCCCCAACCAGGGGCCGCTTGCGCGCAGAGGCGGTCATAGTCTTCGCGACATATCCTAAGCGCGCCGGCCGAGGCGAGGCCGCGCAGCGCCAGTGCCTGGAAGCAGGTTTGCGTCAGCTCATTGGCGTGTGCGTTGAGGCAGAGGAGGATGCGGCCTCGGCCCGGCAGCACGCCGCGGCAGAACCTCATGTAGTCAGCGACGCACGCCTGCCGCAAAGGCGGCGCCTGCGCCCTGATTACGCCTTGGCCGTGCGCATTGCGCACATCCGGCAGGACGCAGATCGCAAGAGCGATAAGGATGCAAAACAGGCGGCGCATCAGTGGCGAATCCAGCGACATTGCGCGCTCTTTGTAGGGACGTTGATCGGCTTCGTCGACCCTTCCTATTTGATGAACTCATCCGCACGTTGCCGGTCCTCACCGGTGGTGTCGTCATCGTATGTCTTGCGGCCGCGCAACCCATGCGCCAATCGTCTAGCCCCAGCGATTGCTCCCATGCACGCTGCGCTCAGTCGGTCGAAATTGCCCGCGAGGCAGGCCAATCCTCGCCCCCCACCGGGCGGCACATGGTTGCAATATCGTTCATAGTCCGTGCGGCAGGCATCGACCGTCGCGGCCACACTGAGCGCGCGATGGCATAAGGGGCCAAGACGTTCGGCATGACGCGCAAGGCATGCCAGATCCCGGTCGCCTCGCGCATCGGCATGGCCGCAATATCGATCGTGATCCCATTGGCAGACGACGGCCACGGCTCTGTGGTGAGGTCGAGACGGATCGAGCGCCGCAGCCGGCTTACTTGAAATGAGCGTTCCGCCGAGAACAACGGCAGTGGCAAGCGCCTGTTTGATACTCATGGCTGAATTCCCCGCAAGTGGATGAGGGTGCCGTGAGGACGGCACCCTCGGCGAGATAGGCTGCGGGCTCTACCAGCGGCAGCGGCGAACGCCGCGCCAATCGATCCAGCAGCGATGCGGATGAGCCGCGCGCGGCCAGCAACCGATCGGGCGGCATGCCGGCCCGACGTGTCGGTGCCAGCGCAACACCGGACCCCATTCGCACGAGCGGTGGCAGCCATGCGTCTTGATAACGAGGCTTGGGTCCTCTCTTGCGCCATCCAGAACGCCGAGTGGCGCTGCGCTCGCCAACGACGCACCAACCGTCATCGCCGTTGCGAGGCCAGCGACTGCCACAAGACCACGATAGATCATGTCGAAAACTCCTTTGGGTTTGAATGCCGGAGAGGCTGAGCTCACTGCGTTGGGCCTGACGTGCCGCTGTACCTGCCGGTTTTGCCGCGCGGACCGGTGACCGTGCCGCCGTACGTGCAGGTGCCGCCGACACAGGTGCCGTAACCCTCACGCGTCCAGGTTCCGCCGTTGGGGCCAGTGGTCGTGACGTCGCGCTCCCAACTGTTGCCGTCGCGCGTGACCGTGCTCTCGCGAGTCGCCGTGCGGCCACTCGGTCCTGTTACGGACGTCTCGGATGAGCACGTCCCGCCGGCACATGTGCGGCTCCTCTCATAGGTGGCTGTACCACCCTTCGGGCCGGTTATCGTCCCTTGCGCCTGCACCGTGCCGCCGCCATAGGTGGCAGTGCCCGTGCTGTTCCATGTTCTGCCAGCCGGACCGGTGTAGCTTCCCTGCGACGTGCATGTGCCATCGGCACAGGTGCGAGACTTGTCCCAGGAGCGGGTCCGCCCGCCCGGTCCCGTCGCGGAGCCGGTGCGCGTGCAGTTTCCGCCTTCACAATTGCCCGATCGCTCCCATGTCGTCGTGCCGCCGCGCGGTCCGGTGACGGTGCCGCTTCGGCTCCATGAGCGGCCGCCCGCGTCAGCGGGTGTCGCCAGAACCATCGTCATGGCCAGATATCCGGCGGCGGCCGTGACGACTGCCATGGCCGGTGTGATCGCGCGTCTCTGCATCGGTTTTCTCCGTGAGAATGTGCCCCAGCGACACGGAGATTGGAGGGCTCACTTGGCGCGCGTTTGCCAACCAAGAAACAGTTGTTGTCGTTTGTTCTCAGGGATGTAACAGATTGTAACGAAGGCCTTCGGCTGCTTGCTTTTTGCGCGCCCGTCCGTACCGTAACCCGCCATGTCGACTGCCGCAGACGCGCTGATTGCCATCGTCGAGGACGACAAGGAGATCCATCGTCTCGTGCATGATCTGCTTGTGCGCGAGGGCTTCGCAGTGGCAGTGGCGGACACCGGCGCTGCGCTCGATCAAATTCTTGCGCGGCAGCGGCCCGATCTCATCATTCTCGACTTGATGCTGCCCGGCGAAGACGGTTTGTCGATCTGCCGCCGCCTGCGGACACGCGGCGCCATTCCCATTCTGATGCTGACGGCCAAGGCCGATCCCGTCGACCGCGTGGTCGGCCTCGAGATGGGAGCGGACGACTATCTGACCAAGCCCTTCAACCCGCGCGAGCTGCTGGCGCGCGTCAGGGCGCTGTTGCGCCGCACGCGCAACACGATCGAGGCCGAGCCTGAGCGGCGTTACGCCTTCGCCGGCCTCATGATCGATCTCGATACGCGTCAGCTTGCCAACGATGCCGGTGTACCAATTGCTCTCACTGCAGCGGAGTTCGAGCTGCTGACCTGCTTCGTTCAGCGTCCGCGCCGCGTTCTCACGCGCGATCAGCTTCTTGACTGGACGCGCGGACGCAGCGCCGACGCCTTCGATCGCACCATCGACATGACCATCTCGCGCCTCCGCAAAAAGATCGGGGCGGCGGTGCCGGGCCTGGAGCTGATCAGCACCATTCGCAACAACGGCTACCTGTTCGTGCATCCCGTAAAATCGCTGACATCATGATCCGCCTCGGCTTCGGGGCGCGACTGTTCCTGATCGTCATCACCGGTCTCGTGGCGCTTCAGGTGCTCGCCATGGTGACCTATTTTCTGCAGCGCAGCCGCGATACCGAGACGGGTTTCCGCCTTCCGGTACCGGACCAGACCGCAGCATTGGTCGAGCTTCTCGAAACCACGCCCAAGGAGCAATGGCCGCTCGTGCTGCGGGCCGCCAACAGCACCGACCTGCACGTGCGCGTGGCGGATGGGTTGCCGCAAGCCGGTGATACGCCCTGGTACGAGGCGCCCGTGGTCGACCTCATTGTTCGCCGCTACCTCGCAGCCCTCGGCGATCGGCAGGTGCGCGTCAGCGTCGAGCCGTCGTCGGAGCTCGTGGCCGGTCCTATGAAGGCGTTGGCCTGGGCTTCGCCGGGATCGGTCGAAATCGGCGTCGGCCTCAAGACAGGCGAGACCTTGATCGTCACGACAGGCGGCCTGCTGACGCTCAGCCTGCTCGGCTTCCCGCCCGGCTTCTGGGCCGGCATCCTGGGCTTCGGCATTGCGTTGCTGACAGTCCTCATGCTGCGCCGGGAGGCTCGCCCGCTGCGTGACCTCGCGCAGGCAGTGGACCTCATGAACCTGCCGGAAAAGGCCGAGCCCATTGCCGATGCGCCGAGGAGCGCGCCGGAAATTCGCGCGCTGATTGCGGCCTTCAATCGTCTGCGGCAACGGGTGTCCACTCTTCTCCAGGCGCGCATGGTGCTGGTCAGCGGCATCTCGCACGATCTGCGGACCTATGCTGCGCGGCTGCGTCTCCGGGCGGAAATGATCGGCGATGAGGGCGAGCGGAGCAAAGCCGTTCGCGACCTCGACGACATGAGCAGGCTACTCGACGATTCCCTTATCGCCTTCGATGCTGCTGCGCCGCCACGCGCGCAGGAATTGTTTGAAATGGCGCCGTTGCTTCGCAGAGAAGTCGAAGACCGCCGCCTCGGCGGCACGCCGGTCTCGCTCACTATCTCGACGCCCGGAGAACCGGCACAGGTGCTCGGTGACCCGCTCGCTGTTCGCCGGCTGGTCGCCAATCTGACGGACAACGCCATCGCGTACGGACGCGAGGCCGCCATAGACGCGGACGTGGCGGACGGCATGGTGATACTGACCATCGATGACAAAGGCCCGGGCATCAGTCCGGATCAGCACCAGCGCGTGCTCGAACCGTTCGTGCGGCTTGAGGAGTCGCGCAACCGCAACACGGGCGGCGCCGGGCTGGGATTGACCATCGCGCGCAAGGCGGCGGAAAGCCATGGCGGCACGCTGACGCTCACCGATGCGCCGGGGGGCGGAACGCGCGTGATCGTCAAGCTTCCGCTGTTCAGCATACGGACATAGACGGAAATCGGGGAGGGAGTCTGCTGCTGGCAGATTTTTGTTGCAGAAGTCGGTTGCCGTGAAGCGCGAAGCGTGATTCACCGCACGAGGTGACGTGGCAGCGGCGGCTGGTGATGATGGGACGGCTCAACCGGGATCAGACTGGCGGCGCCATCCTGTCCGAGGATGGGCACACTGCAATCGGCATGTTCCTGGTGCTCGACATCGAAAGCGTGGCCAAGGCAGAGGCTTTCCTGGCGCGGGAACCCTACACCCTCGCCGGATTGTTCGAGGGGCGAACCATTGATCGGCTCGACCGCTTCATCCCGCATCCGGATCCGGACTGTCTGAATCGGCTTCTCGCCGCCGCACGCGGTTGGACCGCCGAGCACGGGAAGTCGGTTCAACAAGGCGACCCTTGACGGCAGTTGTCCTCGCGGCGGATGACGGTGAGCTTGCCGGTCGGTGTCGCAACGGCGCGATCGTAGATTCCACTAATTTGTGGTCCTGGCTCGGTGTGGACGTGGCCACCGATGGCGGTAGGGCTTTCGAACTCGTCCGATTGATTGCCGGTCGGGACGCATTAAATCGGCCCCTCGTTCGCTAGTGCTAGGAAGCGCGAAGGCCTGGTCAGGCCCGACTAACCTCGCACGGTCGTCGGTAGCCACAGTGCAATTTGCGGGAAGACGCACAGCAGCAGGATGACGAAAAGCATTAGAAAGCAGTAAGGGAATGACCCTATGACGACATCGGAGAACCTGTACCCTCCGGATATGGCGTGTATGGTGAACAGATTCAGACCGACTGGCGGCGTGATCTGTCCAAGCTCGATCAAAATCGTAAGGATGATACCGAACCAAACGAGATCAAATCCAAAGGCCTTGATGACGGGCAAGAGCACTGGCAGCGTCATGTAGATCATCGAGATGCCATCGACGAAGCATCCGAGGATCAGATAGAGAATGACAAGGGCCAGAAAGAACACCCATTTGGAAAGTCCCAACGCCAGTATCCATTCGCTGACAGCCCGACTTACACCTGAATAGGTCAAGGCTGCTGATAGAATCTGCGCGCCGATAATGATCAGCGTGACCATGCACGTGGTCTTGACCGTTGACATCAACGATTCTGTGAAGACTTTTTTCGACAGCCCACCATATCCAGCTGCCAACGCGAGCGCCCCTGCCGCGCCAACTGCTGCGGCCTCGGTCGGTGTCGTGAAGCCGAAGTAGATGCCGCCCAATACCACAATGAGCAAACCCAGCACCGGGAAAATGTGAAACAAGTCAGCGGCTGGCGGACGTTCGCCCACGTCCTTTGCCGGCGCCAAGGACGGACGGAAAATAAGATGGATGGCAATGTACATCATGAATATGCCGGCCATCAGAAGGCCGGGTAGGACACCTGCCATGAACAGACGGGCGATGGATTCTTCGACCAGCGCGCCATAGAGCACCATGATGATCGACGGCGGAATGAGGATCCCGAGAGTGCCACCAGCCGCCAGTGAGCCGAATACGGGTTTTGGATCATAGCCGCGCTTCAGCATCTCGGGGATTGCTACCGTGCCAACTGTCGCAGCCGTCGCGACGCTGGAACCGCTCACAGCAGCGAAAATTGCGCACGAAAAAATATTGGCGTGCAGGAGTCCGCCAGGCAGGCGGCCGAGCAGCACAACAACGCCGCGATAGAAATAATTGCTGGCGCCACTGCGGAGAATGAGTTCGCCCATCAGCAAGAACATGGGCACGGCGATCAGGATGTAACTGTTCGACGTGTTCCAAACGACCGACGAGAGCGACTGCAAGCCGAGCGCACCCTTGCTCATAAACATGAGCAGCATGCCGACCGCACCGAGAGCAAACGCCATCCATTGCCCGGCGATCAGCAGAATGGTCAGCGAGAGGCCTAGAACGATAATGAGAGTGTCGAGGCTCATAATGGGAGCTCCTCAGGGCACATTGCGCATGCGGTTGAGCACGTAAGCCACAAGCTGCAGCAGCAGCACGAAGAGCCCGATGATCGCGACCGTTTGGGGAATCCATTCGGGCGTTTCAATAACCGAGACCGCTCGAACGTCCTTTTGATATAGGTAGTGAACGTGAATGACGGTGTAGTAGAGGAGCACCGCGACGTAGACGATACCGACCAAGACGATCATCCATCGGACGGACTGCTTGATTCCACCCTTGAGGCGGTCATAGACCAATTCGACGCGGATGAAGCCACCGTCTCGGAGCGTGTAGGCGAGAGCTAGAAAAATGGCTGCAGCATTAAGATAGCCGCACACTTCGTCCACGATCTGGAGTGAGATCTTGAATGGTCTGAGAGCCACTTCGAGACAAACCAGAATCAGAATGATCGCGACCGCGACACCGGCCAGGACAGCAGCCCCGTTGGCGAGGCGGTTGACGATCCGGCCATAAGCTGTCTGCGCCTGGATTTCTGACGCAGTGAGGCCATCCGCTTCCTTGGCCAGTGCGTTGTCCATCATGCTACCGGTTTTTTGGAGTGACCGCCCCGCTCTGCAGCCGCGAATAGGCGGCGCGGCGGCGGAGCGGTGCGAGGAAAGGTTGGGCTATCTATTGAGGGCTGTGCGGACTTCCTTGAGCAGGGCTTCGCCGTTCGCGCCATGCTGTTTCGCCCAGGATTCCCAGTATTCCTTCATCTTTGCCGTCATGGCATCGACTTGCGCCGCTGACGGCGTGATGACTTCGACTTTGTGCTTGGTCTTGAGATCTTCGAACGCCGTAACCTCGTCCCTGAGGTTGGCAGCCGACGTACGCGGACCCCATTCCTTCGCAACGGCGTCCAATTGTTCGCGCAACTTGGGGTCGAGCTTATTGTACGCGGCAATGTTCATCAGCAGATAGTCTGGCCCGCCGATATGGACTTGGCCGACCCACGCCCAGGTGACGAACTCGTACCACTTGGCGCCCATGACATTGAAGGCCGCCGTAAAAAATCCCTCGGCGACACCGCGCTCCATGGCGACCGGAACCTCCGCGGGCGCGATGGTCACTGCCGAACCGCCGAACCGTTTCATCATCTCGGATTGTTTGCTGTCCGTGGTCCGAATCTTGCGGCCGGCAAAATCCTCGATCGTTGCAATCGGCTTGCCCTTGCCAAAGACGTTCTGTACCGGCCAGGTAAACCAATAGAGGACCTTCACGCCATTCTTCTCGAATTCGGGCTTCGTGTATTTCTCGATGATCGGGTAGACCTTCTCCAGTTCCTCAGGCGTGCGCACAAGGAATGGTAGGCTTGCAACCGAGGCGAGAGGTATCGATCCCGAAATGAAGCCTTGATAGGCCTCCCCGAGTTGGACGTTACCGTCGCCCGCCGCCTTGACGATCTCAGTAGCCTTGAAGGGCAATTCGCCGGCAGGGCGGACGATGATCTCGAACTTGTTGTCTGTGCGTTTTTTTACTTCATCGGCAAAGGCCTTGTAGTGCAAGGTGACGGGATGCGTTGCCCCCATCATTGACGCAAGGTCCCATTTCGTCTGGGCACCCACCGATTGCGTATTTATCGCAGCCGCCGAGATGGCGACCGCAGCCCAAACCACCATATTGGTCATTTTCACTGCTCCTCCCACGTATCGGTTTTGTTGCAACCGCTTCCTTCCGCCCGGGTCGACGCCCAGGTTCAGTTCGCCACGATCTTGTCTCTCGGCGCAACTTGTCAACAACTCTCTTTGCCGCTTCACCTCGATGGTAACGCGAAGGTTCGATTCAACAATCAGTAGGCTCCGTACCGCGAATCCTTACCGCGTGGTCAAGCGAACCTGAGGGAATGTCAGGATGATCATCGTCCACCCTGGACACCATTTCATAGCGAAGACCGCTCTGGATGGGATGGGCCTGCATATTCAAGGATGCCCTTCTGTCAACGAACGAAAAGACTCAAATTGCAAACAGGAGTTCCGGCCGCGGCGAGACCTTCCCCCGCTCGACGCGATGGATAATCTCGACAATCCGTTCGTGCGTCGGTGCCGCGCACCCAACTTCCTTCCCCATTCGAACGATGTACCCATTGATCTCGCCGATTTCGGTGCGCCGACCCTTCTGGATATCCTGAGCCATTGAGGGACGCTGCAGGTTGCTGCGCGCCTGTGCGCTGGTACCCTTCTGCATATGCTGCTCGACGTCAGTCAACGCCTTGGTGTCGCCCTCGGAGGCGGCAAGCAGCTGTCCTGGCTCCAGCCCCGTGATGTGCTCAAGATCGTAGCCAAGCGCCTGTCCAATCCTGACCGCCTCGCCCCCGAGACGGATGATTACGCGACGGATCACCGGATGGGCGTCGCGCTCGTTGCCGCCCATGCCGGTCGCCGCGCTGACACCGTTGCGCATTCCGTTCACGCACAGCTTCGACCAGCGGACTCCCCATAAATTCGTCGTAATGGCCGCTCCGTCGAAAGGTGCAAAGAGGCTATGCAGCTCCTCAACCCGTGGCGTTACCCGCCCGTGGACTTCGCCGACAAGGATGGAGGCCGTCTTGAAGTCACGGGGCATCGTTCGGCGAACACAGCCCGGTTCATAGAGATCGACGGCGAAGTTGTTTCCAACGACGCATCCGACGGTCCGACCCCATCCAACGACGCCGGCGATCGTCTCCTCGTTGATCGAATTCTGCGCCGAGACGACATATCCCTGCACCGAGAGGTACGGCCTGATGAGCGTTGCGCACCATTCGGTGTCGTAGGACTTGCAGGAGACGATAGCGATGTCGATTGGCCGCTCTTTCGAGAGGCGCTGCACCTCGGTGATATGCATCGTCGGAACCGCAACGGTGTACGTCTCCTCATCCGTCATGCCCGACAACCTCAGCCCGTGAGCGCGGATCGCCTCGACGTGCTCGGGCCAGGAATCGATGAGCGTGACGTCGTGGCCGACCCGCGCCAGATGTCCACCGAGGTAGCAGCCGACAGCACCCGCCCCGACGATTGCCATGCGCTTCTTCATGCTGTCACCTCGGGTTCCGCATCACGCCGCGTGAGAATACATCGGCCGCCCGGGCACCGGCATGTCCGCTGACAGGATCGTCCCGGTCTTCGATTCCGCTATGTAGAGCGTTCGACGATCCCGGCCGCCATAGGCGCAATTGGTCGTCAGCAGTCCCGTGGGGGACTTGATGCGCAACATCGGCTCCCCCAGAGCGCTGAAGAGCCATGTGGTCCCCAGGCCGACGTGACAGATCGCAATATTGTCATCCTCGTCGATTGCCAGCCCATCCGGACCGCCACCTCCCGATAGTTGAATGAAGGTTCCAACCTTGCTTGACGTCCCATCGCGCATCAGCGGTACGCGCCAAATGGCGTTCGCGCGTGTCACAGCGAGGAATATCGCGGTCTCGGCCTTGTTGAGCACGAGGCCGTTTGGGCTGGGAATCCTGTCAAGTACACAGTCCAGCTGCCCGTTGGCGCGCAGGCGGTAGAGTCTGCCGCTTGGGTCGTGCAGTCCGGTCTGACCCTGATCCGTAAAATACATATCGCCATTGGAAGCAAAGACGAGATCATTGACGCCCCTGAAGCGTTGCAGCAGCGAGCGTTCAATAAAAGGCTCGACGCGGCCGGTCCTCGGATCAAAGACCATGATGCCGTGCTTGTGATCAGTGATGAAGGCGCGGCCATCCTTGTGGAATTTTAGGCCGTTGGGCTCTCCGTCGTACTCGGCTCCGACGTTCACTTGGCCATTCGGTGAAATGCGGAACAGGCGGCCCCACGGAATATCGACAACCCACAAGTCCCCGTTACGATCGAACGACGGCCCTTCGAGGAAGGTCGGGGTGGGTGCGCCGTGAAACTGCACGTCGGCCCATTCGGACCGCCGACCACTCTTGAAGAAAGTCTCAGGAATCGATGTGAATACTCTCGCCGTGACACTGGTGGGTGCTGCGTACATTGGCCGTTTCCCCCTGTCGCGCCTAGTCGGCCCCAGGCTTGCGGAAGCATCGCGCAGGCGCAGCCTTGACATACGCTGGCCCGTCTATCTATTCTTATATAAGAATATTGTTCTTATAATGGAACGCAAGTTGAATCCATGATCGTGGCAATGCGTGTGCGCTAACGCGCTCTCTGGTGGCAGATCCTGAGGGAGGGGAGTGACCGGTGGCAAGTCGCATGCATCTGATCAGCTTCCTGATCAATTCTCCGATCAATCATACGATCCTGAGTTGGTCTGATCCTGCGGACGAGCGGCTTGAAGCCCTGGGCAGCCTCAAGCGCTGGCAGCAGCTGGCCCAGATCTACGAGCGTGGGCTATTCGACGGGATTTTTTTCGCCGACACGCCGGGCGTGTTCGATCGCTACAAGGAGCGCTGCGACGAAGCTGTGCGGTATGGCGTCTGCTGGCCGACGCACGATCCGGTCGTCCTGCTGAGCGCGCTTGCGGCCGCGACTGAGCGGCTCGGGTTGGCCGTCACGCTCTCGATTTCCGCGAACCATCCCTATCAGGCGGTCCGTTCGCTCTCTACACTCGACTATCTCAGTGGCGGCAGGATTGGGTGGAATATCGTCACTGGCCACCTGCGCGGCGAATATCGAGCGCTCGGTCTTGATCAACTCGATCACGACGCCCGCTACGATCGCGCTGACGAGTATATGGATGTGTGCCGCGCGCTATGGGGCGGGGTCCATCCTGGCGCCGTCCAGGCGGACCGACAATCCGGCATCTTCGCCGACCCTGCCAAGATCGATATCATCCGCTATCAGGGCGCGTATTTTCGTTGCCACACGGCGCCTCCCACGCTGCCATCACGACAAGGCCGCCCGGTTCTGTTCCAGGCCGGGTCGTCGGGGCGGGGGCAGCGCTTTGCGCTTAGGAATGCCGATGTAGTCTTCGCCATTCAACCGCATATGACTGGCATGAAGACGTTCACGCGACAACTTCACGAGGCCGCCCGCGAGACGGAAACCCCGGCACCCAAGGTGACGTTTGGCGTGCAGCCGATCCTCGGCGGTACCGAAGCCGAGGCGAAACGGCGGCTCGAGGATTTCGCCTCGCGCATTCCGCTCGAGGCCGCGCTGAGCAGGCTTTCAGGCTCGCTCGGAGTGGATTTCAGCCAGATGGAGCTCGATCTACCGCTCGAGGAGCAGAAGACGCAGGCGTCCCAGGGTCTCATGAAGGCCATGTCGGCCTCCTTCGACAACACACGCTTTACGCTGCGCCAAGCCGCCATCCGATGGGGCCTGGCGGTTGGGATGCCGCAGCTCGTGGGTACGCCGGAGCAGGTTGCCGATCAGTTGGAGGCCGTTTGGCGCGAGACTGGTTGCCATGGCTTCAACGTCACGCCGACCATTACGCCCTCGAGTGTGGAAGAGTTCGTCGACGAGGTCGTCCCGCTGCTGCAGAGGCGCGGCATTTTCCGTACCGAGTACGAGGGAGACACCTTTCGCGACAATCTTCTGAACTGAATGAGAAAGGCCGCATGGGGCGTGTCCGGCATGGTCGCGCCGTCGCGCTCGAAATCTTGCAGAGCGGCGCCGTCGCAATTGCAATCGGAGATCACACATGAATCCCATCATCTGCACGCGCATTCCGCTGCCGGAGCCGGACCTGGTGGCTGAGGCCGCAAACTATGCAATCGCCGATCTTCATGAAGCGCTCGGGGCCGTACAGGGCCGCATGGCGTTGATGAGCCCGCGCATGCGCCCGCTTCTCGAAGGCCGGCGCATCAGCGGAGCCGCCGTCACCAGCTACAACTTTCCGGGCGACAACCTGATGATTCACGTCGCTCTCAATGTTGCCCAGCGCGGCCAAGTACTGGTTCTCACCAACGGAGGCGGCAGTCAGGGCGCTCTTTGGGGCGATGTAGCCTGCACCTTCGCGGCACAGAAAGGAATTGCCGGCGTCGTTGCGGACGGGCCGGTCAGAGATGTCGATGCGTTGCGCAAAATGAATTTTCCGGTCTGGGCGACGGCGATTTCACCCAGTCATCCAGAAAAGCGCGGGCCCGGTTCCGTGAATGTCCCGGTTGTCGTCGATGGCGTGCTTGTCGAACCGGGCGACGTCATCGTCGCCGACGGCGACGGTGTGCTAGTAATCCCGCGGACGCGTATTGCCGCCACGGTAGAGGGCGCACGTCAGCGCGCGGCGAAAGAGGTTGCCATTCGGCAGCGGATCAAGGCCGGAGAATCGCTGTTCGAGATCCTTAATATGGATGCCGCCGCAAAGGCTTCCGGCATCGAGCAGATCGACGCGACCTGGGAAGAGATAAGGAAAGGCAGGGATTAGATCGGCGTGTCACGAGGCTTCTACTTCCTGCGCGGCTTGCCCGTTTCCGCTCGGACGCTCGGACGCTCGGACGGCGGATAGGGGTCGCGATAGCCGAGAATCCGTGAAAGTTCCTCGGCGGCCTTCAACGCCAATTGCTCGATGCGATCTCGCATCTCCAGCATCCGCGCCGTGGGGCCTGCGATCGTAAGCGTACAGCTGACTCGGCCCGCCTCGTCGAAACACGGGCTGGCGATACCCGTCGCGCCGTCGATTATGCCGTTCGCATCGACGACTACGCCGCGGCGCCGGATCTCGGAAAGCAGAGCGATAAGCTCCTCCTTCGATGATGTGTCCGGGGTGAACTTCACGAACTTCGTCTGAGCCAGGTATTTGGTCTGGAAGCCTTTCGACAGGAAGGCCAGCATGGCTTTTCCGGCAGCCGTGCAGTACAGCGGCCTGCGGTTTCCGACGCGAACGGCGAAGCGCAGTGGCTTTTCGGACTCGATGACGTCGACATAGGAGATTTCATGGCCTTCCTCAGAGAGGACGCCGAGCAGGATCGTCTCCTCCGTTTCTCTCGCCAACCGCTCAAGTACGGGCCGCGCGCATTTGGGGAATGCCCGGGCCTGACCAAGGCTCGCACCGAGTTTCAGGGCCTGGTCGCCCAGCGCATAGTTACCATCCTTGCTGCGCACGTATCCGCCGCCCTCGAGAGCACGCAGCAGACTCAACACGCTCGTTTTTGGCAGTTTCAAGCGATCGCTCAGCTTCGCCAAAGTCAGGACTTCGGCCTCGGCGGCCAGAGCTTGCAGAATGTCCATCACCCGAAGCGCCGAGCGTGGGCCCAAGGCCCGCGCCGGTGCATTGGCGTCGTCGCACATGCGCCCCTCGCGGCGTTCGGACTGTCGAGTCACTTTACCATCTCATCTGTGCCTCTCGGTAAGCGCGAGCACGACTGCGGCTGGATCGTCCGGCTAAACCGGGAACGCTGCTCCGGCCTCGCTGCCAACCCGGCAAGGAGCTCGAGCAAAGGGCGCTCGATGGCGATGCCGTCCCGTTTGACTTGGATGCGAAGTTCGGCAGAGCGTTCACCCCGGGAATGCGGCTATGGTGGCCCACCGCGGCGAGATAGTGGGTCTGCGTTGTTTTGGCCGCTGAGGGCGTTCGTCGCAACGGCAATCTGCTGGTCCGAAGTGCCCGATCTGTCGCGCCTTAATCTGAACCGGGTCCGGACGCGCCCCATGCCAGATCATGCAGAACTTCGCACCTCTCCCTTGGGCTTGAAGAATGCGTCATGGTGCCCCACGGATAGTGCGCAGCCTCGGTCCACTGATCAAGTTATACGGGCCGGCCCGATTGAGCCGATGACGGCCCTGCGTCTATGGGCCCCCAGCGCCGGAGTCTACTGCGTGAGAGTGAAGCCGGGGTAAGGTTCTTCTGCTTTTGACCCCGAAGCGGTCGGCGAATAGAAAGCCGGTCATTGGGTAGTGTCTGCTTCTGATCGATCCAGTCATTCTGCGAAAGGGCTGAATGTGGTCTGTTATGGCACAAACTCCTCGACCTGCTCGCCCTGTAGAGCAGACATGATGCAGCGCTATGCGATCGCCATGGCCCTGTGACGGCAGGGACGGCGGGACATCTCTCGCGGCTGCTGATTGGGTGGAAAGGTACCTTCTAGCAGAATCGGATTTTTGCCGTTGAGCATCTATCGCGGGCTATCGCCACCAAGCGGACTGATCCGACGGTAATTCTGACGGTATAGGTGCCATGCCATGAAATTGCTTGAGATTGTTCAATGCATTACGTGATCAAGAGATGATTGAGTGGGAGTGAGAGATGGCAAGCGGCAAAGCTGTCAAGATCTACGGCATCAAGAACTGCGACACGATGAAAAAGGCGCGCGCCTGGCTCGACGGCCATGGCGTCACCTACACCTTTCACGACTACAAGGTTCAGGGCATCGACCGTTCGCGCCTCGAAGCTTGGGCCCGCGACGTGAGCTGGGAAACGCTCATCAATCGCGCGGGCACAACGTTTCGCAAGCTGCCGGATGGGGACAAGGCCAATCTCGACAAACAGAAGGCTATTGCCTTGATGCTCGCCCAACCGTCGATCATCAAGCGTCCGGTGCTCGACGTAGGCAGGCGTTTGCTCGTCGGGTTCAAGCCCGAACTCTACACGGAAGCTTTCGCGATATAGGATCGTCGCCTAATACCAGGCTCAACATCCCCGTCTTCACCAGACATCGCATCACGATGCGTGGCAGGAGCCGTCAATAGACGGGGTGCGATATCGGCGCATAAGCTACGCCACACCCTCTGCGATCATAGATCAACACTCCTCATGCGCCGTTCCATCACCCAACCCCGCTTGGTCTCGAAGGCCCAGGCCAAACGGATCTGGCTGCACGCTCAGCGTCTCGATAGTCCCTCGCCGTTCGGAGACGGGCCGGAAGCCACGCGCGCTGCCGTCGAGCATTTGGGCTACGTGCAGATCGACACGATCAACGTCATCGAGCGCTGCCACCATCACATCCTCTACGCGCGCATTCCCACATACCAGCGCAGCCATCTGCGTCAGGCCCAGAGCATCGACAAGACGGTGTTCGAGTACTGGACGCACGCGCTATCCTATGTGCCGACCTCGGACGTGCGGTTCTTTCTTCCGGAGATGAGGCAGTATCAGCGTGCGCCGAAATCCTGGTTCAAGACCGTCGAAACCAAAGACGTCCGCAAGGTACTCAAACTCATCCGCAACGGCGGTGCCCTCACGATCCGCGACATCGAGGACGATGAGCTGAGGGACAAAGACCATCCCTGGGCGAGCCGCAAGCCATCGCGGCGCGCGCTTCAGCTCGCTTTTTTCACCGGCGTCATCACAGTCAGCGCACGTGCCGGCATGCTGAAGACCTACGAGATGATGGACCGGCATTTCGGTTGGGAGAAGCGACCCAGACCCGCATCGGAGCGCGAGATGCTGGAGTATCTCCTGGACAGATCCCTCCGCGCCCAAGGCATCGTGAGCCTCGACTCCGTCTGCCATCTGAGCGCCAGTCGCAAAGCCGGCGTCCGGCGGCTGATCGAGGCCCGCGTGCGTAAGAAAAACTTGGTTCCTGTGGGCCTGGAAGATGCGGGAAAGATCGAACACTGGGCGAGTCCCGAAACACTTGAGACTTCATCCGAGACTGCAGGCAACGTTGTCCATCTCCTCTCGCCGTTCGATCCGCTCGTCATTCAGCGCAAGCGCCTGCAGCTATTCTTCGGTTACGAGCATCTCTTCGAAGCCTATCTGCCCAAAGAGAAACGGCAGTTCGGGTATTTCGCGCTGCCGACGCTGGTCGGCAATGACGTCGTTGCGGCTATCGATCTCAAGACCGACCGCGCAAAACAAAAGCTCCTCATGCAGAAATGGACCTGGGTCGGCAACGGCTCGGCGCGAGCGCACAAGAAACTTATCGAGGAAGAACTACATCGCTTCGAGCGCTTTCAGCTTGCGTCCTGAGTATCCGCAATTCAGCTTACCGTGCCACCAGCTTCAACCACTCGTCCTCGGTCAGCACGGTCACACCAAGCTCCTGCGCTTTGGTGAGTTTGGACCCCGCATCCGCGCCAGCCACGACGTAATCCGTCTTCTTGGATACAGAACCCGCCACCTTGGCGCCGAGGCGCTCGGCCTGCGCCTTGGCTTCGCTGCGCGTGACCTGCTCGAGCGTGCCCGTGAACACCACGGTCTTACCCGTCACCGCCGACATAATCGTAGCTGGCCGGCTGTACGGCTCGACCGTGATCTGAACCTGCAGGTCGTTGACCGCCTTGATGTTGTGGGGCTCGCCGAAGAAGTCGACCAGCGCGTCCACGACCGTCTCGCCGATACCCTCGATATTGTCGATATCGCGATAGGCTTCGCTGTCCTTTCCGCCAGTGACGGCCGCCGCCACAGCCGTCCGGAAGGCTTCGACCGTTCCGAAGGCCCGCGCCAGATCGCGCGCGGTCGTCTCGCCGATGTGCCTGATGCCCAGAGCGTAGATGAAGCGATCGAGCGCGATGCTGCGGCGTGCATTGAGGGCCTTGAACAGGTTCTCGATCGATTTGGCGCCAAAACCCTTGCGGTCCTGCAGCGGGTCGGACGACTTCACGTTGCGGTCCTCAAGCGTGAAGATATCCGCCGGCTGCCGGATCAGTTCCTCATCGAAAAACAGTTCGATACGCTCGCCGCCCAGCCCTTCGATGTCGAACGCGTTGCGTGAGACGAAGTGCTTCAGCCGTTCCTTCGCCTGCGCCGGACAGATGAGGCCGCCGGTGCAGCGGCGTACCACGTCGGCCTTGCCTGTTTTCTCGTCGATGTCACGGACGGCATGACTGCCGCACGCCGGGCAGACCTCGGGAAAAACGAACCGCCGCACACCCTTCGGCCGCTTGTCGAGAACAACCGAGACGACCTGCGGAATGACGTCCCCGGCGCGTTGCACAACCACCGTGTCGCCGATGCGCACGTCCTTGCGGGCAATCTCGTCCTCGTTGTGCAACGTCGCATTCGATACGACGACGCCGCCGACTGTGACAGGCTCGAGCTTGGCGACCGGCGTCAAGGCTCCGGTCCGGCCGACCTGGATTTCGATGTCGCGCAGCACGGTCGTGGTCTGCTCGGCCGGGAATTTGTGCGCGACGGCCCACCGCGGCGAGCGCGACACGAAGCCCAACCGCTCTTGAAAGTCGAGGCGGTCGACCTTGTAGACAACCCCGTCGATGTCATAGCCCAGCGATGCACGCTTCTCGGCCATCGACCGGTAGAACGCCAGCAGCTCGTCCGGTCCCTTGCATCGGCGACGCAACCCGTTGACGGGCAACCCCCATTCCTCGAAGGCATCGACGACGCCCGACTGCGTATCGCTGGGCAGCCGGCTTGCCGCACCCCACGCATAGGAAAAGAATTTCAGAGGCCGGCGTGCTGTAATGCCCGCATCGAGCTGACGCAACGAACCTGCTGCCGCGTTGCGGGGATTGGCGAAGACTTTGTCACCGGCCTCCGCCTGCGCCGCATTCAATCGACGGAAATCCTGATGTGCCAGATAAATTTCGCCACGAACGTCTATCAGCTCCGGCACGTTCTTGCCCTTCAGGCGATGGGGTATCTCGCGGATCGTCATGACGTTTGCCGTAACGTTCTCACCGGTCGTTCCGTCGCCGCGTGTGGCGGCCTGCACAAGCCGGCCGTTCTCGTAGCGCAGCGATATGGATAGGCCGTCGATCTTGGGCTCGGCGAGGACCACCAAAGGATCGTCAGACGGCACGCGCAGGAAGCGGCGGACTCGGTCCACGAACTCGGTGACGTCAGCATCCTCGAAGGCATTGCCGAGCGACAGCATCGCCACGTCATGCCGAATCTTTCCAAACGTTTCGACTGGTGCCGCGCCCACGCGCAGCGACGGACTGTCCTCGCGTACAAGATCGGGAAAACGCGCCTCGAGCGCGCGGTTGCGGACCACCAGCGCATCGTAGGCGGCGTCCGATATCTCGGGCGCGTCCTTGGCGTGATACAGTTCGTCGTGCCGCGCGATCTCGGCCGCCAACGCTTCCAGCTCGAAGCGGGCTTCGGCTTTCGTCAGCGACTCAACCGGCTTTTTGATCTTAGCTGTTTTGCTCATGGCGCCGGATTTTGCACCGCCACAGCTAGTCAAGCCAAGAGCCCTGGCGCGGCACTAGGATCACTCCTGCCAGAGCGGCCCTCAGTTGGCGCTGGTGAAGCCCAAGGGACCGGTGCGCGTGGTGCTCGCGGTCGGGATATCCTGCGCCGGCGTGCGATTGTTCGTTGGCGGCGTTTTCTTGGCCGGAACCGGATCAGGCAGAGGCTCGGGCTTGCCGTTGGGCCCGCGCTTGATCTCGCTCTTCCACTGCTGGCCGACCCAGCTGGTGGACACCATCTCCGGCTTCAGACCGACCCGCTGCAGAAGCCCGTGCGCGTCAGCGTACCAGCGCGATTGCGGGAAATTGTGCCCAAGAACAGCGGCAGCCGATTGCGCCTCGGGCTGGATGCCGAGCGAAACATAGGACTCGGTCAATCGCATCAGGGCTTCTTCAACATGCGGCGTCGTCTGATACTCCGCCACAACTGTCTTAAAGCGGTTGATGGCCGCAATCTGATTGCCCTTCTTGAGGTAGTAGCGGCCCACGTTCATCTCAGACGCGGCAAGAGCGTCCTCGCACAAAAGAATGCGATTCTCGGCCTGCTTGGCATACGGGCTGTCCGGGTATCGCTGCACCAGGGTTTTCAGCTCCGTCAGCGCCTTGCGCGTGGCGGACTGGTCCCGTGTCGGATCTTTCATCTCATCGAAATGCGCGGACGCGATCACGTGGTGCGCAAGCGCCGCGTCCTTCGTGCCCGGATGCATTGTCGTGTAGCGCTGCGCGGCTGCGATGGCTTCCGGGTACTTGCCAGCTTTGTAGTAGGCGAAGCCCGCCATGACCATCGAGCGGCGTGCCTCGGGCGCATACGGGTGGTCGCGATCGAGATCTTCGAATTTCTTCGCGGCGTTATCCCACTGGCCCTTGGCCATGTAGGCATCGGCTTCCGCATACATCTTGGCCGGCGGGTCGGGATTGAGCAGCTTGGCCGTATCGATCTTGGACGAGCAGCCCGCCAACAGGCTCGCGCCCGCGACACCGAGCGCCACGATCCATGCGGCCGGCCGGGCGGATGTCCATCGTCTCAATGCCATTCGCCTGTCCCTGCCTTGCGGCCGGCTTCGTATTGCCGATCCGGCGTCAACGTCTTCAGCCGCCCGATGTCCGGATTGCCTTCTAGAAAGCAACCCCTCCGATTAGCACGGCCACGGTCTTCCGCCAAATCGCACAACCGCGATTCCTATTCCATCCCGTCGGCGAAGTGTCCACGTGAGGAAGGCCGAAAATGTGGCATTTCCCTGGGAAAGCACCACAAATTGCGTCGAGCCAACGAATATCGCGATCCGTTGCCTGGAAGGCTCAGGTGCGATCCGCAGCGAAGGCCGCCGCTGTCATGCCCAGCGACATATCCATGGGGATGCCATCGCGCACGCGTGGAGCGTGCACGTAGGTCCACGCATCCGGATCAGCGAACACGGCCTGCAGCACGCTCGCGTTCAGGCGATGGCCGCCGCGCACCGAGCGATAGGTTCCCAGCAGCGGAGCCCCGGCCAGCGCCAGGTCGCCGACCGCATCGAGCATCTTGTGGCGCACGAATTCCTGCGGATAGCGCAGGCCTTCCGCGTTGATGACGCGATCGTCGCCGATGGCAATTGTATTCTCTAGCGATGATCCGAGTGCCAGACCGGCCTTCCAGAGCTTCTCGACGTCGCGCATGAAACCGAAAGTGCGCGCCCGGCAAAGCTCGTTGCGGTAGGTGCCCGGGCTCAGGTCAAGCCGCATTCTCTGACGGCCGATGATCGGGCTTTCGAAATCGATCTCGACGTCAAGCTGGAAGCCCGAGTGCGGCGCGATCTCGCCCCACGAGGTCCCATCCTCAACGCGGACCGGCTTCACGATCTTGATGTATTTCCTGGGCGCCGCCAACTCGCGAATGCCGGCTTCATCGATCGCTGCTACGAAAGCCGCAGCGCTGCCGTCCATAATCGGCACTTCCTTGCTGTCGATCTCGATGTAGCAGTTATCGACGCATAGCCCCCGCACCGCGGAGAGGAGGTGCTCCACGGTTCCGACGGTCACACCTTTGTCGTCACCGATGACTGTACAGAGCGTCAAGTTCTTGATGGCGCGCACTTCGGCGCCGATGTCGGATACGATCTTGCCGCGTTTGGAAACGAGAAATCTCAGTCCCGTTTCTGCCGGGGCCGGATGCAGTACCACCGATGCCGGTGCGCCGCTGTGAACCCCCGTCCCCGTTATCTCGATCTCGCGCGCAATCGTCGTCTGGCGAGCGCCGATGAATCGCTTCGACATTGTAGCGCCGTCCCTCGATCCCCTAATCGACTCAGGCCTGTCTATCCCCTGACTTGCCTGAGCCCCCCAAGGCCTGCATCGTCCGCTTCGTTACGCTTGATTGCGGGGCAAACTTGCTGGTGCAACAACCCCAAATGCGGCGAATCGATACAGCTCTTAACTAGAACGATAACGCGTGCTGTAGACCCACGACAAATCACGGATTCTTACGCTGTGTTACCGTAAATGGGCACGTAGCAAACCGCCCTTACCTCCTGTCCCGCTTAACAAAAGCGGGGAGGGTTGGATCTTCTGGCAACGGACGTTCGCTGCCTGCAGCAACATCCGGCGACGCGTCCTCGGCTGGGCGCCGCCCTCGTCCTGCATCGACGAGCCTTTGCAGCAGTCCACGTCTGCGCGGCGGAACTGAAGAGCCCGCATCGTCGAAATTGCGCGGCGCGCTTACCCGTCCATTGAGCGGGTCCGTCTTGCTGTGATATTCGCGTTGCGCGACCTCGGGAAAATCAGCGATCTCGGGCATGGGCCGGCGGCCGCGTTTCAATGGCGACGGCGGACTAGGCGTAAACCCGGCAGACTTCCTCGACCCAGCCGGCGGACCATCAGCTTGCGGCTCAGATGCGTCACCCGAAGGCCCAGCCCCTTGCTCGATCACGACCCCGCCCGGCGCTTTCCACACCGTGCGTCCATCAGTCCGGTCAGCGCGGTCACGCTCGGGATGCGAATCCGCGTGCGCTTGACCGCCCTCGAGAGCCTGAGACAGTTGCCGTTGCAATTCGCTCGCACCGATTCCGTAGTCGGAGCGCGGCGCCCAATCGACATCCGTAGGCGCGCGCATGTCGTTGGCGCGCGCTCCGTTGCGATCGCGAGGCGTTGGCGGCGGTCCCACATCCCGCGACATTCGCGCATCGTGCGTGCCCGGACGCGCCAGGCCAGAGGCCACGATTGCAACGCGAATGCGATCGCCCAAAGTCTCGTCGAACGCAGCGCCGAGGATGATGTTGGCCTCCGGATCGACTTCCTGCCGGACCCGGCTTGCGGCTTCGTCGACCTCATAGAGCGTCATGTCCGGGCCACCGATGATCGAGAGCAGTAATCCCTTCGCTCCCTGCAGCGACACATCATCCAGCAAGGGATTGGAAATGGCTTCCTCAGCCGCCAGCGTCGCGCGCCGATCACCCGCCGCTTCGCCGGTGCCCATCATGGCGCTGCCCATGCCTGTCATCACCGTGCGGACATCGGCGAAGTCGAGATTGATCAATCCGTCCTTGACGATCAGATCGACGATGCAGGCAACCCCCGAATAAAGCACCTGATCGGCCAGCCGGAAGGCATCGCTGAAGGTCGTCTTCTCGGTCGCCACGCGAAACAGGTTCTGGTTCGGGATGACGATCAGCGTATCGACGTATTTCTTCAGCTCGGCGATGCCCATTTCGGCAGCCCGCGCGCGCCTCGAGCCCTCGAACTGGAACGGCCGCGTGACAATGCCCACGGTGAGAATATCCAGTTCCTTGGCAATGCGCGCGACGACGCCTGCCGCACCTGTGCCGGTGCCGCCGCCCATGCCGGCAGCGATAAACACCATGTGCGAGCCCGAGATCGCAGTGCGGATGTCGTCGACGGCTTCCTGTGCCGCCGCTTCGCCGATCTCCGGCTTGGAGCCGGCTCCGAGCCCTTCTGTCAGGTTGACGCCGAGCTGGATGCGCCGCTCGGCGCTCGACATGGCCAGCGCCTGCGCATCCGTGTTGGCGACGATGTACTCGACGCCATCGAGACCGGAGGCGATCATGTTGTTGATGGCATTGCCGCCGGCGCCGCCGACGCCGACGACGGTGATCCGCGGTTTCAGATCGGCGGGTTTCGGCAGCTGCGGATCGATGCTCATCGGTGCCTCACGTCAGAAGCTGTCACGAATCCATCCATTGAGCCGCGCGAAATATCCCTGCGCCGGCACAGTCCGGCGCTGATGCTCTGCAACGCCCGCGCTTGGCGACACCGCACTCGAAACAAGCCCCGCAGCGGCAGCAAAAACAGGACCGCACATGCTTCCTTCCATACCGTCCAACGCTTGCGGCCGGCCGATCCGCACGGCTGCACCTGTGCGGGACGACCACCATTCCGCAAGCCCGATCATCTGGCTTGCACCCCCTGTCAACACCACGCGGCCTTCGCCCAGATGCGACAAGCCCGCCCGGTCGAGCTTTTCGGCAACCAGGCCATATACGGTTTCGACCCTCGGCTCGATGATCGTACGCAGCCGCGCCTTGGTCGTTTCGCATTGCGTCGCCTCGTTCTCCTCCACTCCAGGAAAGGAGATGACCTCACGCTCGTCGGAAAACGCCGAGAGCAGAGTGCCATACAGCGTCTTGATTCGCTCGGCTTCTGCAAGGGGTGTCGACAGCGTACGGGCGATGTCGAAGCTGACATGGCCGCCGCCCACCGGCACGCCGTCGGCGTACATGAACTGGCCGCCGGCAAACGCCGCCAGCGTCGTCGTCCCGCCACCCATATCCACGCACACGACGCCGAGATGCCGCTCCTCCGCCGTTGTGACCGCCATGGCACTCGCGAACGGCGCCGCCACGACGCCTGCGGTTTCGAGATGGCAGCGGTCCACCACATGCAGCAGATTGCCGAGCGGCTGCTCGTCCACCGTCACGGCATGCATCGGCAATAACAACTCGCTACCGACCATTCCGAGCGGATGGACGATGCCTGCGCGCCCATCGAGGCGCCAGCCGGTGTGGGTCATCTGCACGATAGCGCGTCCGCCGCGCTCCGCAAACGACTGGCCACCCGCAAGCACGCGTGCCGTATCAGCCCGGGCCACGGCCCGGCCGGCAACCGTTGCGCGCGCCGTGAACGTCTCGGATTTCAATCGCCCGCACGTTACCGCCACGGCGACCCGTGCCAGTGTCAGGCCGGCCATTCTTTCGGCCTGGGCCACAGCGGCACGCACGCCCCGTTCGGCCTTTTCCGGGTCGATGACGACCCCGGCCTTGATGCCGCGCATGCGCTGATGCCCAAAGCCCAGCAGGCGATGACCTCCAAGTCCATCGCTTTCGGCGATGAGGCAGCACACCTTGCTGGTGCCAATGTCCAGGGCGCCGACAACCTCGCCGGATTTCGCATTTGGCTGCTTTTTCCTCAGCATTTGCGGGGACCTGTCATTGTCAGGTTCCGCCGGAGGCGTTTGCCGTCATGCGCACCACCGTGCGATGCGCGAGTCTGAGATCGACGTGCAACGGGCTGCCATCGAGCACATGCTGCCGCATCTGGAGATCCGCCAGGCGGTCGATGGCGTCGGCTTGGCCCTCGGCCGGCAACTGCGCCACGGCGCCGGATGCGAACGCCAGCGTCCAGCGGCGCTTGCCGACGCGATCGGCAACGGCGACCTTGCCGGCGATCTCGGGATGGCGCTGTAAGGCGGTGATCAATTCAGCGGCGGCCTCAGGCGCTGCTTCCCCGCTGATGCGCGGCAGATCTTCCCGCACCTCTTTCGTCACATGTGCCAGGATTCGGCCCGACGCATCGATGAGCGCATGCCGCCCCTGATGTATCCACACGGCGAACGGCGTGCGCTCGCGCACGACGATGCTGAGCCGATCCGGAAACACGCGCGTGACGGCGGCCGTGTCGATCCACGACAGCTGCTCGATGCGCTCGCGCGCCTGGCGCGGATCGAACCTCAGCAATGAGCCCGATTTCTCCGTTGCGAGAACCACAAACAAGTCCGCATCCACGGTGTTGCGATGCCCGCTGAGCCAGATCTCGTTGATGCCAAAACCGGCGCTGACCAGCAGGCCGTCGATCTGCTCGGCGAGCGGCGCCGCGGCGCGCGCGCTGCGGCCACCATCGCTTAGCCATGCGAAGGCGCCAGCCCCCAGGCACGCGCAGATGGCGAGCGGCAGAAGGTGCCGGCGCGACGCAGATTTCACGTCCGGCATCGCCTGCGCGTGCGCAAACGGCGGCGAATGCGAAGCATCGCTGTAGGGACCGGTGCGGTGTTGTCTTGCCTGCCGATGCACGAAACCCCTCGTCCAACTGGCCGGAACGCGGAACACGTCGAGGCGCGCGACCAGGGGCCGTTGGCCTCCGGGCGGACACGCCGCATGGCTCCGACACCAGGTGCCGGCCCATCACGTGTTAACCTTTAACGAAGGAAGTTAATTAAGGGTGAACATGGCGCCGATCACCCCACCGATCGCCCCTGTCATGATCGGTCGGTGCTCGCGTCGTTAACCAGCCAGGTGAGGAGCTTGCCGAACGGCATTCCGGCATGCGCGGCAAGCTCCGGAATGAGCGACGTCGGGGTCATGCCGGGCTGGGTGTTGATCTCGAGGAAGACCAGCTCGTCCTTCTCGTCGTCCCAACGGAAATCGCAGCGCGAGATGCCGCGACACCCGAGCGCCCGATGCGCCGTCAACGTATGCGCCCGGACCGCCTCGCGAACATGTCCCGGAATCTCCGCCGGCAGGATGTGCTTCGATCCGCCCGGCGCATACTTCGCCTCGTAGTCATAGAACTCGAGCCCTTCCGCCGGCACGATGTCGATGATGTCGGTTGCCGCGTCGCCGATGACACCGCACGTCAACTCGCGCCCCGGCACGTAGGTCTCGATCATGATCTCGCCGTCGCGCGTGACCGGAATGGTGCGGATCGCCTCAGGCGGCCGGTTGGCACCGCGGCTCACGATCACGACGCCGACGCTCGACCCCTCGGCGATCGGCTTGGCCACATACGGCGGCTCCATGGCGTGATCTCTGAGCGCCTCGGCCGGCGTCACGATGCGCGCCTGGGCGATCGGCACGCCGAGCGCCTTCACCACGCGCTTGGTCTGCTCCTTGTGCATGGCAACGGCCGACGCCGCCACGCCCGAATGCGTGTAGGGAATCGACAGCACCTCGAGCAGTCCCTGCACGCAGCCGTCCTCGCCCCAGCGCCCATGCAGCGCGTTGAAGCACACCTCTGGCTTCAGCTCGACGAGCCGCGCCGCCAGATCCCGGTCCGCGTCGACGCGCGTCACGCGAAAGCCCTCCGCCTCCAGCGCGTTGGCGCACTCGCGCCCCGTCGACAGGCTGACCTCGCGCTCGGCCGACCAGCCCCCCATCAGCACGGCGACATGCTCGTACCTGCGGCCTTCCTGCCCATCACTCATGACGCACTCGCTTCCACCAATGCCTCGCCCGTGTGCCGGCCCGGCAGCGGCCGGCCGGCACGGATGATCTCCCATTGCAGCTCGACGCCCGATGCCGCCCTGACGCGCGCGCGCACCGTCTCGCCCAGCCGCTCCACGTCCTCGCCCGTCGCCTGGCGGTCGTTGACGAGAAAGTTGCAATGCATTTCCGACACCTTGGCGCCGCCCACGCGAAAGCCGCGGCAGCCCGCCTCGTCGATCAGCTTCCAGGCGCTGGCCCCCGGCGGGTTCTTGAAGGTCGAGCCGCCGGTGCGTTCCTTGATGGGCTGGTTCTTCTCGCGATAGTCGGCGACCTCCTCCATCTGCCGCAGGATCTCTCTCGGATCGCCGGGCTCGCCCGCAAACACCGCCTCGGTGAAGATCCAGTCGTGCGGCACGATGCTGTGGCGATAGGTGAACCCCATGTCGACGAGCGGCAGCACATGCACGTTGCCCTGCCGGTCGAGCGCGCGCGCTTCGACCAGCACATCCTGCGTCTCGCGCCCATGCGCGCCCGCATTCATGCGCAGCGCGCCGCCGATCGAGCCGGGAATACCGCGATAGAAGGCAAGGCCCGTGATCCCGGCATCCGCCGCCGCGCGCGCCACCTTCACATCCGGCACGGCCGTGCCGGCCCTGAGCCGCGTCTCGCCTTCAACCTTGATCTCCGCAAACCCGCGCCCAAGCCGGATCACCACACCGCCGACACCGCCGTCGCGCACGAGCAGGTTCGATCCGAGTCCCACGGCGAATACCGGCACGCTTGCCGGCGTCCCCTTCAGGAAATAGGCGAGATCGGCCTCATCGGCCGGCGAGAACAGCACCTCCGCCGGTCCGCCCACGCGAAACCATGTGATGTCGGCCAGCGATGCTCCTTCCATCAGCCGCCCGCGCAGATCGGGCAGATCGGCTTTGAGCTGCGCGGCGAGACTTGATCCCCTCACATCGCGCTCCCGAGCCGCTGCTGGCCCTCGGCGAGCCACTGCGGCAGCGCGTGCGCCCAGTCCGTCGAATGTCCCGCGCCGAGGCAGATCACCATGTCGCCGGCGCGCGCCACCTGCTTGATCGCCGATGCAATCTCGCGCTCGTTCTCGATCGCGATCACCGTCTTGTGCCCGGCCCGCACGATGCCGTGCGCCAGCGACCGGTGATTGATGCCGTCGATCGGCGGCTCGCCGGCCGAATAGAGCGGCGTCACGATCACCGCATCGGCATCCCGAAAGCAGTCGCTGAACTCCTCGAACAGGTCACGCACCCGCGTATAGCGATGCGGTTCGACCACGGCGATGACATTGCGCTTGGCGCCGGCGCGCGCCGCCTTCAGCACCGCCTGGATTTCGGCCGGATGATGCCCGTAGTCGTCGAAGATCTCGATGCCGTCCCACGTGCCCGTCAGCTGGAAGCGCCGCTTCACGCCCGAGAAGCGCTCCAGCGCCACGCGGATCGCATCGTCTTTCATGCCGGCCTCGGCCGCCACCGCGATCGCCGCCAGCGCGTTCTGCGCGTTGTGATGCCCCGGCAGCGGGAGGCGCCAGCCCTGGATGCGGCGTGCGCCGCCCGCCACGCGCGCGTTGAGCGCGGCATCGAAGATCGTGGTGCGGCCTTCGAGCGTCACCTTCTCCAGCATCAGGTCGGCGTCGCGGCTGTTGCCATAGGTCAGGAGCCGCCTGCCGTCGCGCCGCAGCGCCAGCCGGTCGATCATGTCGCGCACCACCGGATGGTCGCAGCACGCCACCGTCAATCCGTAGAAGGGAATGTTGCGGAAGAACGTCTCGTACTCGCGATGCATGTTCTCGACCGTTTCGAAATAGTCGAGGTGCTCCGGATCGATGTTGGTGACGACGCCGATCTGCGTCGGGATCTTGACGAACGTGCCATCGGACTCGTCGGCCTCCACCACCATCCACGGGCCCGCACCCAGCCGCGCATTCGAACCCCAGTCGTTGATAATGCCGCCCGTGATGACCGTTGGCTCCAGCCCGGCATCCGTGAACACATGCGCGATGAGCGACGTCGTCGTCGTCTTGCCGTGCGTGCCCGTCACCGAGATTGACGAATAAAGCCGCATCAGCTCGGCCAGGATCTCGGCCCGCCGGATGATGGGAATGCCCTTGGAACGCGCTGCCTCCAGCTCCGGATTGCCGGCCTTCACCGCCGTCGAAGTGACGACGTAGCGCGCACCCACCAGGTTGACTGGATCATGACCCACGAACACGCGGATGCCCTTGGTGCGCAGGCGCCGCACGTTGGCGCTGTCCTTCTGGTCGCTGCCCTGCACCGTGTAGCCCTTGGCGCGCAGGATCTCGGCGATGGCACTCATGCCGATGCCCCCGATGCCGAGAATGTGGAACGTGCCGAGGTCGCCGGGCATGCGCATGATCGTCAATGTCCTCTGGACAGGCGCGCAGGCTCCCGCGCGCGCTCTGATTGCATATCACGCACCTGGCTTGGCGCACGCAAACCCATAAGCTCTTCGACCAGATCCGCAAGCCGCACGGCCGCATCGGACCGGCCCTGGCTTCTCGCTGCAGCCGCTGCTTTTTCCAGGTCCGCTGCCGACGACATCAGTCGCGCGATCAGCTCGGCCAGCCCCGTCTCGGTTATGGCTTTCTGCTCGACGGCCCAGCAGGCGCCAGCCTCCGCGAGTTGCGTTGCATTCTGCAGCTGATCGTTGTCGAGCGCATGCGGCAGTGGCACGAGCACCGACGGCACACCCAGGACCGCAAGCTCCGCCACGCTCGATGCGCCGGCGCGCCCGATCACGAGATGCGAGGATGCCATGCGTTCTGGCAGATCCTTGAAGAACGTTGCCAGCTCCGCCTCGATGCCGTGCTCCTCGTAGCGATCCTGCACGCGTTCCATGTCCTCCTGGCGGCACTGCTGCGTCACGCGAAGTCGCTGCTTGAGTGCATCCGGCAACCGCACCAGCGCCGGAGGCACGGCATCGGAGAAGAACCGCGCGCCCTGGCTGCCGCCGAACACCAGCAGGCGAAACGGATCGCCATCGCGCGAGGCGGAATACAAGCGTCCGGCATTCTGCAGCACTGCGTCGCGCACCGGATTGCCCGTCAGCCGCGCCTTCTCGCGCAGCGCTCCGTCGAGCCGGCGCACCTTCGCAAACGATGTCGCGATGGCCAACACGCCGCGGCTCAACAGCCGGTTAGCGCGCCCGAGCACCGCGTTCTGCTCATGCAGGATCGTAGGAATGCCGCGCAGGCGTGCCGCCGTCAGCGGTGGAATGGTGGGATAGCCGCCAAACCCCACGACGGCGGCAGGCCGCACCCGGCCCATCAGGCGGTGCGCCGACAGCGTGCCGCGTCCCAGCGTGAAGAGTGTGCGCGCGGCCAACACCGGCGAACGGCTGCCGAAGGTCGCCGCGGGCACCTGGTAGATGCTGCGCGCCGGAAACCCCGCGCCATAGCGGTCGCCACGCATGTCGGTCACAAGGTCGACGCTGATACCGCGGCGGCCGAGTTCCTGCGCCAGTGCGAACGCCGGAAAGAGGTGTCCCGCCGTGCCACCGGCTGCCAGCATGGCTGCAGCCTCCGTTCCCGCCGCGCGCGTCACCTGAGGTCCAGGCCTCCGAGTTCCATGCCCGCCGTTGTGGTTCGGAAAGACGGCTTTTTCACGCGCCCGGCATCGGCGCGACGTCGTGTCAGCGACAGCAGCATCCCGGCCAGCAAAGAGACCGCAAGATAGGCCGAGCCTCCCGCCGAAATAAACGGAAGCGTCATCCCTTTCGCAGGGACCAGCCCGACGTTGACGCCCATGTTGATCAGCGCCTGCAGTCCGAACAGCAGGGCGAGCCCCGTGATAGCGAGCCGCGTGAACGCATCGGGATCGCGCCACACGTGCCTGAGCGCGCGGAACACCACGAACGCGAACAGCCCGACGATGAACAGGCACGCGATGGTCCCGAACTCCTCGCCGATCACGGCGAAAGGAAAGTCCGTATGTGCGTCCGGCAGGTTGGTCTTGATCATGCCCTCGCCTGGACCGCGCCCGAAGAAGCCACCCTCGGTGAACGATTCGATTGCCCGATCGGTCTGGTACGTGTCGCCCGACGACGGGTCGAAGAAGCGCGCGATGCGGCCGCGCACATGCGGGAAGGTGGCATAGACTCCGGCAAATCCCGATGTTGCAATCAGCCCGAACAGCACGATGCGCGACAGCGGCTGTCCGGACAGAAAGAACAGGCCGCCCCACACGAGACTGACGAGCAGCGCCTGCCCGATATCGGGCTGCAGCACGATCAGGCTGACGAACAGCACATAGAGTGCCGCCGCGAGCGGGACCGCCGGCACGTCCGTGCGCTTGCTGCTTTCCGCAAACAGCCATGCCGACAGCACGATGAATGTCGGCTTGCCGATTTCCGAAGGTTGAAACGAATGACCGCCGATGCGCAGCCACCGCCGCGCGCCGTTGATCTCGGGACCCGACATCAGCACCGCGACCATCATTCCGAGTGCGCAGACCAGCACCAGCAGCGCCAACCGACGGATCTGTCGCGGTGAGAGCAGCGACACGCCCAGCATCAGGATCGTGCCTGTTACCGCCACCAGCAGATGCCGCTCGACGAAATAGAACGTCGGCAGCCCCTTCTTGATGGCGACGGCGGGTCCCGCCGCCAGCGATAGCACCGCGCCCATGCCGATCAGGATGAAGAACGCCGTCAGCAGGACGCGATCGACCGTGAACCACCACTCGGCGACGAGGCTGCGATCTGTGCGCGACACTCTCATGCGCGCGCTCCTTGGGCCACCAGCGCGCGCACCAGCTCGCGGAACCGGTCCCCGCGATGCTCGAAGCTCTTGAACTGGTCGTAGGACGCGCACGCCGGCGACAGCAGCACGATGGGCTCGGCGCCCGCGCTCTGCGCGGCGTCGCGTGCCGCATGCTCGACGGCGGTTTCCAGCGTGCCTGACCGCTCGAACACGACCTGTTCGTCCAGCGTCGCCGCAAACTGATCGGCCGCCTCACCGATCAAGTAAGCCCTGGCGATGCGCGGAAAGTAATCGGCGAGTGGCGCGATGCCGCCTTCCTTCGGGAGGCCGCCCGCAATCCAGTAGATGTCGCTGGGAAACGAGGCCAGCGCCTTCTCCGTCGAGTCGGCGTTGGTGGCCTTGGAGTCGTTGATGAACAGCGCCCGCCCGATCCGCCCCACCTCCTCCAGCCGGTGCGGCAGCCCCGGAAACGTCTTGAGTGCGCCTGCTATCACGTCGGCTGGCACGCGAAACCACGACGCCACGCCCACCGCCGCCGCCGCATTCTGCGCATTGTGGCTGCCTCTCAGCGTCACAATGCCGGACAGGTCCGCGATCCGCTCCGCCGTGTCACCACCGAGATCGCGGAAGTAGACTTCCGCTCCGTCGGCGTAGAATCCCCACTCAAACACCGTCTGCGACACTGGGAAATGCGGCAGGGCCGTATTGAGCCTCTGGACCTCTATCGCACGGCTCAAGTCGTCATCGATGCCGACGAACGACACGTCCGCCGCCATCACCAGCCGCTGCTTGATCGCCGCGTAGTCTTCCAGCGTCCCGTGTCGGTCCAGATGGTCCGGCGAGACGTTGAGCATCACACCCACCGTCGGCGCCAGCGACGGCGTGAGATCGATCTGGAACGATGACATCTCGATCACATGAAAGCGCTGCGCCGCCGGCGGCTCCAGCAACAGGATCGCCGTGCCGATGTTGCCGCCCATCTGCACGTCACGCCCCGCCGCGCGCAGGATGTGCGCAATGAGCGCCGTGGTGGTCGACTTGCCGTTGGTCCCGGTGATCGCCACGACCGGACTATCCGGTGCCACCTTCGTCCGCTCGCGAAAGAACAGCTCGACGTCGCCAATGATCTCGATCCCGGCGGCCTGCGCCTTGCGCACCGTCCAGTGCGGCTCGGGATGCGTCAACGGCACGCCGGGTGCCAGCACCAGGGCCGCAAACTGCGACCAGTTCGCCGAGGCTAGATCCACCAGCGGCAGCCCAGCCTTCTGCGCCACCGCCCGGCCGGCCTCGCTGTCATCCCAGCAGGCCACGTCCGCACCGCCCGCGACCAGCGCCGTCCCGGTCGCAATGCCCGAGCGCGCCAGCCCGAAGATCGCGACCTTGCGCCCCGCGAATGTCGTGCACCGAATCATGCCGCGATCATATCCTCGTTCGCGACGCCATTATGCCGCACACTTCAGCGCAGGCGCTCCGGGTCAATACTGAGAACCGCCGGAAAAAGCGCCTCGAGTTGCAGCCGCCCCTTCACCGCAGCTTCAGCGTCGCGAGGCCGACCAGCGCCAGCACCACGGACACGATCCAGAAGCGCACCACCACGGTCGACTCCTGCCAGCCCTTCTGCTCGAAGTGATGGTGCAGCGGCGCCATGCGGAACACGCGCTTGCCGGTCGCCTTGAACGAGGCCACCTGGATGATCACCGACAGCGCCTCCAGCACGAACAGCCCGCCGACGATGGCCAGCACGATCTCGTGCTTGGTCGCCACCGCGATCGCGCCTAGCGCGCCGCCCAGCGCCAGCGAGCCCGTATCGCCCATGAAGATCATGGCCGGCGGCGCGTTGAACCACAGGAATCCCAACCCTGCGCCGATCAAGGCCCCGCAGATGATCGCAAGTTCGCCCGCGTTCGGCACGTAATGGATCTGCAGGTAGTTGGCGAACCGCGCATTGCCCGTCAGGTACGCAATGAGCCCGAACGTCGCCGCCGCAATCATCACCGGCACGATGGCGAGCCCATCCAGTCCGTCCGTCAGGTTGACCGCATTGCCGGCCCCGGCGATCACCAGCACGCCGAGCACCACGAACAGCAGGCCCAGCGGGACCACCAGATTCTTGAAGAACGGGATCGTCAGCGCGTCGGAAAATCCCGGCCGCCCGAGCCGCATCACGGCATAGGTCGCAATCCCGGCAACGAGGAACTCCAGCCCCAGCCGCGCATACCCGCCGAAGCCCTTGGTCGTCTGCTTGGTCACCTTGAGATAGTCGTCGAACAGCCCGATGGCGCCGTACGTCAGCGTCACGCCGAGCACGATCCACACGTAGGGGCTCGACCAGTTCGCCCACAGCAGCGTCGAGACCGTCACGCCGGCCAGGATCATGAGGCCGCCCATCGTCGGCGTGCCCTTCTTGGCGAAATGCGATTGGGGACCGTCGTCGCGGATCGGCTGGCCCTTGCCTTGCCGCAGGCGCAGCAGGTCGATGATGGCCGGCCCGAACAGGAACACGAACAGCAGCGCCGTCATGATCGCGCCGCCCGTCCGGAACGTCTGATACCGGAAGACGTTGAGCGCCCCGATCTGTTCGCTGAAGTTCACGAGCTCATAGAGCATTCCAGTCCTCCCGGACGGCCGATGCCTTCGGCCTGTCGAAGAATTCAGACAGCTTTGCCGCCCAGATGCGCCTTCACGGCTTCGACGATCGGCGCCATTCGGGTGCCGAGCGATCCCTTGATCATCACGGCATCGCCGGCTTTGAGAACCGCAGCCACATTCGGGGCCAGCTCGTCCGATGTCGCACACCAGAGCGCCCGCATCGTCGCGGGCAGACTGTCGAACAGAAGACGCATGTTCGGACCGCAGGCAAAGACCTGATCCACCCCGGCCGCGTCAACTGCGTCTTTCAGTCCCTGGTGGAATTCGCCAGCTGCGGGCCCGAGCTCCAGCATGTCGCCCATCACCGCGATCCTTCGCGCGAACGCCTCGCGCGGCACCGTTGCCAGTGCCGCGAGCGCCGCCCGCATGGAGGCCGGGTTGGCATTATAGCTCTCATCGATCAAAAGAGCCGCCCCGCCCGGCACGGCAAAGGTCGTGCGCGCACCGCGCCCTTGCGGCGGCGCCACGCCCGCCAGTGCCGCCAGCGCCTCGGGCGCCACGTCCAGCACGTCGAGCACTGCCGCCACGGCGAGCGAGTTGCCCGCCAGATGCAGCCCCGGCGCGCCCACGGTGTAGCGCACCGTGCCCTCGCTCAGCACGGCCGTGACCTGCGTGCCGTCCGGCCCCGGCTCCATCGCCGTCGCACGCACTTGCGCGCTCGCCGTCCTGCCGAAAGACACGACGCGTCCCCCCATATCCTGCGCTTTGCGCTCAAGCAGGTAGTAGTGGCGGTTGTCGCGGTTGAGGATGGCGATGCCGGCGGGCTCTAGCCCCGCGAAGATCTCCGCCTTCGCCTCAGCGATCGCCTCCTCGCTCGCGAACTGCCCGAGATGCACGGGCAGTACGTTGGTGATGATCGTCACGTGCGGACGCACCATGAGCGATAGCGGCGTGATCTCGCCCGCGTGATTCATGCCGATCTCGAACACGGCAAAGCGCACGTCGGCCGGCATGCGCGCCAGCGTCAGCGGCACGCCCCAATGGTTGTTGAACGATTTCTCCGCCGCATGCACGCGTCCGGCCTGCGAGAGACAGGCGCGCAGCATCTCCTTGGTGCCGGTCTTGCCGGCGCTGCCCGTCACGGCAATCACCCGCGCGTCCGCCTTGAGCCGCGCGCGCGCGGCACGGCCGATCTCTCCCAGCGCATGCAGCGAATCGTCGACCCGGATCAGCGCGCCGTCGCCCGGGTTGCGGACATACGCCCGCCTGACGAGTGCGGCGGCCGCGCCGCGCTCGAACGCGCCCGATACGAACTCGTGCCCGTCGCGTTCCGCCCTCAGCGCCACGAACACCTCGCCCGGCGCCAGCGTGCGCGTATCGATCGAAAACCCTGTCAGCGCGCTTTCGGTCGCGCCGTCGGCCTTGCCGCCGGCAGCCGCGACCAACTCGTCCCAGCGCCAGAGCGCATCAGTCATTCCCGCCGCCTCCACCGAGCGCTTCCCGAACTGCATCCTGATCCGAGAAGGGATGCACCTTGTCGCCCACAATCTGGCCGGTCTCGTGGCCCTTTCCGGCCACCAGCAGCACGTCGCCCGGCCCAAGCAGGCCTACCGCCGCGCTGATGGCCTCCCCGCGGTCTCTGATCTCGCGCGCGCCCGGCGCCGCCGCCAGGATCTCGGCGCGGATCACTTCTGGCCGCTCGCTGCGCGGATTGTCGTCCGTCACGATCACCACCTCAGCCTTCTCGACCGCAATGCGTCCCATGATCGGCCGCTTGCCCTTGTCGCGATCGCCGCCGCAGCCGAACACGCACACGAGCCGCCCCGTCGCAAACGGCCGCAGCGCATCGAGCGCTGCACCCAGCGCCTCTGGCTTATGTGCATAGTCGACAATGACCAGCGCGCCATCACGCTCGCCGACGATCTCGAGGCGCCCCGACACACCCTTGAGGCCGCCGATCGCACCGATCGCCGCCGCCGCATCCTCACCGGCCGCCATCGCGAGCCCTGCGGCCACCAGCGCATTCTCCACCTGATACGCGCCGAGCAGCGGAAAGCGCATGCCGTAGTCGCGGCCCGCATGCCGGATGGTAATGCGCTGCGCAAATCCATCGCGCGCGAGCGACACCAGTTTCAGATCATCGTCTTGCGCCCCGGTCGTAAGGATGCGCAGGCCGCGTGCCTGCGCCACCGCCATCACCTCCGGCGCATGCGCGCTGTGCATGTTGATGACAGCCACCCGCCCGGGCTCCAGCACATCGGAAAACAGACGCAACTTCGCCGCCAGGTAGTCCGCCTCCGTAGCGTGATAGTCGAGATGGTCGCGGCCGAGATTCGTGAACGCGCCCGCCGTCAGCCGCACGCCGTCGAGCCGGTGTTGGTCGAGCCCGTGCGACGACGCTTCGAGCGACAGGTGCGTGACACCTTCCCCCGCGAGCTCCGCCAGCGTCTCGTGCAGCGACACGGGATCGGGCGTCGTCAGCGAGCCATAAACGCCGCCATCCGGCTTCACGAGCCCGATGGTGCCGAGCGATGCCGCGCTCCGTCCGCAAGCCGCGAAGACCTGCCGCGTGAACTCCGCCACCGACGTCTTGCCGTTGGTGCCTGTCACAGCCACCGCCACGCGCGGCTGCGCGCCGTAGAACCGCGCTGCCATCAGCGCCAATGCCCGCCTCGGCTCGGCCGCGCGCAACACCGTCACATCGTTGGGAACGATCAGCGCCGCATCCGCCGCCGCAATCACAGCCACCGCGCCCTTAGCGACAGCATCGTCGATGAACTTCGCGCCGTCCGCCTTGCTGCCGCGCAGCGCCGCAAACACGTACCCCGGTCTGACCGCGCGGCTGTCAGCCGTGATCCCCGTCACCTGCACATGCGATGCCGCTGCGGGTGCCGCAACCTCGGGGCCTGTCAGTGCGGAAAGAAGCATCGCCCCTGCGATCGTTGATGCGGAAGGGACTTTTGACACCGCGGGCAAAAACCACGCTGCCCCGGTCACCGCTTAATATGTGGCCGCGGGTGCAGCGTCAATTCACTCGCGACGCAGACTCTTGGGTTACGCGGTCCGGCAGCACGTCGAGCAGCGGCGCGACGCGCGCGATCAGCCGCCCTGTCAACGGCGCCGCATTGAGGCCGGCGGTGATCTGGCCCTTGGTCTCCTCCGACGCGCGCGGCTCAAACAGCGACACGAACGTGAGGAACCGGGGCGCATCCATCGGGAATGCCGCGACAAAAGACGAGATCACCGCCTTGCGCTGATACCCGCCCTTGCCTGGCATCTCGGCTGTGCCGGTCTTGCCGCCGACGCGATAGCCTGCCACCTCCGCCCGCCGTCCTGTGCCATGCGGCGATGTCACATTGAGCCTGAGCAGATCGCGGATGCTGGCACTCGTCTGCGCACTCACCAGCCGCGCGTGCGCAACATCCTTACGCCGCGCCAGCGCTGTCGGCGTCACATGCGTGCCGCCGTTCACCAGTGCCGCCACCGCCGCCGAAAAATGCACCGGCGTCGTCGCCAGCCCGTGGCCGTAGGCGATCGTCACAGTCTCGATTTCACCCCACCGCTTCGGCACGATCGGCGCCGCAACCGGCCCCACCTCCGTGCGCGCGCCCGACAGCAGCCCGAAGCGCGACAGGAAGCCGATCTGCCGCGCGCTCCCCGCCTCCAGCGCGATCATGCCCGCGCCGACGTTGGACGAATGGATGAACACGTCGCGCATGCTGAGCGGCCGGCCCAGAGGATGCAGATCGTTGATCGTATGCTGGCCGAACTTCAGCGGCTCGCGCACGTCATAGACTTTGTCGAGCGTCGCCGTCTTCTCGTCGAGCGCCATCGCCACGGTCAGGATCTTGAAGATCGAGCCCAGCTCGTAGACGCCGGTCGAGAGCCGATCGAGCCGTCCGTCCGCCTGCGCCTCCACCGGTTTTTCCGGATCGAGCTCGGGCAGCGACACCGCCGCCACCAGCTCGCCCGTTGTCACGTCCATCACGAGCCCCGCCGCGCCGCTCGCCTGATAGCGCGTCAGCGCCTCCTTCAGCTCCGACGCCAGCGCCTGCTGCACGCCGAGATCGATCGACAGCCCGACCGGCGGAATACGCGACTGCGCCGCGCCCAGCACCGACTCGATGCCGAGGTTGTCGTCGATGTGCCGCTCGATGCCCGCCGCACCTTTGTTGTCGACGTTGACGTATCCCACCAGATGCCCGAGCAGGGCGCCCGCCGGATACACGCGCTTGGGCTCCTGTCGGAACGCCAGCCCCGGCAGTCCGAGATCATGCGCCCGCTGCGCCTGCAGCGGTGCCAGCCCGCGCTTGATCCACGCGAAGCGCCGCGTGCGATCGCCGAGCGACTTCCGCAGCTCCGCCGCATCGAGATCCGGGAACGTCCGCAGCAGCTTCTCGATCACCTCGTCGAGATCGAGGATCATCGCCGGATCGGCATACAGCGACGGCATCGCTACGTCGGTCGCCACCAGCCGCCCGCCGCGATCCAGGATGTCGGGCCGCGAGAACACCCGCCCGATCGGCTCCGCGCTCGCCACACGCATCTCGGTGCGTGCCACCAGCGACAGCCGCACCAGCTGTACCGCGACGCCCAGGAACAGCCCGCCCACCATGACGGCGACGAACACACCGCGCAAATACAGTCCGATCGATGGAGCTGGCATGGCACGCGACATACGATCTTGCTCCCCCTGCGACAGTGCTCTCCGGCCTACTTCGCCGCGCCCGGAACGAGCCCCTGCTGGCGTATCAGCGCTTCGATGCTGTCCGGCCGCACCAGATCAGCCTTCTCGGCTTTCAGCGCCGCGTCGCCGTCCATCTTCTCGATAGCGCGCTCGCCCGCCTTCACCTGCGCCTGCAATTCCCCCGGCAACACGTACTGATGCCCGCCGACCGGCCCCAGGCCCTGCTTCTTCGCCAGCGCCTCGATGCGCTCGGGCCGCGCCAGATAGGCCTTCTCTGCCTTCAGCACCGCGATGTCGCCTTCCATCTTCTCGATGGCGCGCTCGCCCGCCTGCAGCTTGGCCTCGAGCTGCCGCGTGTCGTACTTGATCTGGTAAAGCCCGAACGCCGAGGCGATCGTCAGCGCCATGGCGGCAACGCTCAGCAGCCGTAACATGCCTATCCCCTCATCGCGTCCGGCGTCGCGGAGCTTCGGGCTCAGGAACGCCAAGCACCTGGAGATCTTCGGGTGGCCACGCCGGCGCTTCGGTACGCTCTGCCGCCCTGAGACGGGCCGAGCGGGCGCGCGGATTGGCCATGATCTCCTCTTGAGAAGGGGTTAACGGCCGCTGGTTAATAATCCGGTAACTTGCTTGGTTGGATTTTATCGACCGCGCCGGCAGATGCCGCGAGCCCGACGCCGCCTTGCCGCCGCGCGCCGTCAAAAAGCGCTTCACAATGCGGTCCTCCAGCGAGTGGAACGACACCACCGCCAGCCGCCCGCCCGGCTTCAGGATACGCTCGGCCGCCTGCAGTGCACGGCCTAGTTGCCCAAGCTCGTCGTTGACGTAGATGCGCAGCGCCTGGAACGTCCGCGTCGCCGGGTGATGCTCGTCGCCATGCCGCCGCCCCAGCACGCGCACGACGATCTCCGCCAGCGCCGCCGTCGTTGCGATCGGCGCCGCCTCCCGCGCCCGCCCGATCGCCCGCGCAATCCCCCGCGACCGCCGCTCCTCGCCCAGATGATAGAAAATATCCGCGAGCTCTTCCTCGCTGCGCGTATTGACGACATCCGCCGCCGTCTCGCCGCTCTCCGACATGCGCATGTCGAGCGGCCCGTCCGCCTGGAACGAGAACCCGCGCCCCGCCTCATCGAGCTGCATCGACGACACGCCGACATCCAGCACGACGCCGTCCACGGCATCGAGCCCGTGCGCCTGCGCCATCTCGTCGAGCCCGTCGAACGCGCCCTCCGCCAGCGTCAGCCGCGCGCCGAAAGCCTCGGCCAGCGCTGCCCCGCCCGCAATGGCCGTCGGATCGCGATCGATTGCCAGCACGCGCGCCGCGCCGCCGTCCAATAGCGCGCGCGTATAGCCGCCCGCGCCGAAAGTGCCGTCAATGAAGGTGTTGCCCTGCACAGGCGCGAGCGCCGCCAGCACTTGAGGAAGCAGCACGGGAATGTGACGCGGCCGCACGTTGGCGCTGCCCCCCGGCGTGGCGCCGCGCTCCGTCATCATTCCCGCGCTCCTTCGCCCCCCGTTCCCCCGCTGCCGCCTCGGCGTCCCCCGCCGAAAAGTGTGCGATGCTGCTGGACCTTGGCGCGCGCCTGGCGTCTGCGCTCGTCGAAGCGCGCGGGCTCCCAGATCTGAAATTTTTCGCCAAGCCCGACAAAAGTGACGTGGCTCGAAATGCCGGCATGCGCGCAGAGCGCCTGAGGAAGCACGATGCGTCCGTCCTGATCGACCACGAGGACCTGGACGTCACCATAGAGCGCGACAGACAGCTCGTCGCGCTCGTCCGAATAATCCGGCAGGCCCGCGAGAAGCTCATCGATCTTCTGCGCAAGTCTCTCGCCTCCTGCATCGACCGCCGGAGCATCGAGCGAAGGGTAGCAATAGATGCCCCCGGAGCCGCCTTGCTTGTAGCCGTCGCGCTCGAGTACGGCGCGGAATGGAGCCGGGATTGAGACCCGGCCCTTGGCGTCGATCTTGTTCGTGAATGTCGAGACAAAGCGGTCCATCCCCTTCGTGAGCCTCACCGGACGCCACTTCGCTGACTGGAAACTTCAAAAACCGACCGCCGGGCGGGACGCGGGCGGTCGCCAGGCTCCGGCCCTCGACAGAGCCTCGCGCCGCGGCCCGCGCCCCTTGCCCGGTGCGGTCGGGCATGTATGGGATGCCATGGGATATTATGGGTGTCAACGGTCCGTTAAGGTTATCCACGGCGCCGAGGCCCACGACATCGCGCTTGCTCTTGCTCCCGCCACAGGGCCGACACCGCGATTCGATATGTTTGGGAGATAGAGCTGTTGGCGCGTTCGGGAGCGGCCGCGACAAGGAGATAAGTCGTGCACCCCCTTCTTACTGGGCTGGCGTGCTGGCCCGGACGATCAGCAACCAAATCCCTCTTAGAAGCCAAAGGCTATTGGCTGCCCGAACGCTTCAGAGAGATCATGCTGACGAATTGCGGCTGCTCGGATGAAGCAGCCCTCGACCGCTATTGGGACGAGACCGCGCTGGAGTATCTTTGCTCTGCCGGAAGAGTGCGATCGAATGACCGAATATTTTCTGGCGAGACAGCGTATCGTTCAGAATATCTGGACGGTCTCGCCTCATCGATGACCAAACGCGGGATCGCTAGCCCAGTGATTTCGCTGCACGAAGATTTGCGAACCTTCAAAATCAAGGCAAACGAGCCAGGCAGCAAAACCTGGCCCCCGATCGCAGATGAGATGGAGAAGTGCAAGATTCCTGAAATTGAAAACTTCGCAATTTCTGCCGCAGAGTGGAGCGGAACTAAAGGAGACCTCTCTAAATGCCTCAATAAGACGGCCGAATCGCGAGGGTTTGCGTTCAAGAAGAAGAGGTGGCGCAAGGATTACGGTGCCTTGGAGCTCCGCTGTTACATCGACGCGGGAATGCGCTCCACATGGACCTTCCAGCTCGTATTCGAAATCGAGCACAAATTGGCGCCCGATTTGGTGTTTTCTACGTGGCTGTTGGAACCGCTGATGCCAGGCTTTCACTACTATCACCGGTACGAGTCCCCGGAGGTTGCCATCCTCGGAATTCAGGCGCATGTGGATTTGCTCGATGCCATTGGCCAACTCACTACTACTCAGCCCAGATCGACGGCGGCCAGCCCATGAAACTGTGGCGATCCCGCTCCGATCCATCTCGACACTCCGCCGCTGAAAGCGGAAGCGCAGAGCTGCTTGGCACGCTCAGAGGACGCGACCTATCCGCCGTCACCTTCGTCCGCGACTACCTTCAACTCCAGTTTGATGGGGCGTGCCTGAACGTTTACGTGTGGCCGACAATAAGAAATGGAGACATCGTCTTGCACCAGGGAGCGAGCGGTTACCGCGATGCTCTCTGCCAGCAAATCGGAAAGCCCGTCGAAACGACTCTCGAAGTGCCGAACGAGAAGCTCGCCCTCACATTCGTGGACGGCGCGTCTTTCGAAATATCCTTGCGACCTGAGAATCTCGTCCGCAGCGAAGCTGCACTACTTCGAGATGACTTCACGAAGCAGTGGGTTGTTTGGTAGGGAAGTCACATCCTCTCTCTCTATAGTTCGCGTTACGGTGCCCATAACGATATAGTCGATGGATCGCCGCAGGAGATGGCCCATGCGCACGCACGCATTGAAGCAGCTCACATTTCTCCTCACGCTCCTCCTGCTCCCCCCGCCCGCCCACGCCACGGACAACAGCCTCGTCGTCTTCAGCGGCGGCGCCGTCAAGTCCGCGCTCACCGACACCATCGCCGTCTTCGAGAAGAGCGCAGGCCTCCGCGTATCGGCCGACTTCGCCCCCATGGGCACCCTGCGCAAGAAGATCGAGGATGGCGCGCAGGCGGACGTTCTCGTGCTCGCCTCCGAGGTCATGGACGAGGCCGAACGTAAGGGCTGGGTCGTGCCCGGCACGGCCGTCGAGCTCGGCCGCATCGGCGTTGGTGTCGCCGTCAACGAGAAGGCCACGGCCCCGGACATCTCCACGCCCGACGCCTTCAAGGCCACGCTGCTCGCTGCAAGATCGATCGTCATGATCAACCCGGCCACGGGCACCAGCGGCCGGCATCTCGCCCAGGTCTTCGACCAGCTCGGCATCGCCGATGCCCTGAAACCCAAGACCACCTATCTCGAAGGCGGCTATGTCGTGGAAGCCGTCGGGCGCGGCGAGATCGAGATCGGGCTGCACCAGATCACCGAGATCCTGCCGGTCAAAGGCATCAAGCTCGTGGGCCCGCTGCCCGGTCCGCTGCAGAAGGTCACCATCTATGCAGCCGCCGTGACCAAATCGCCCGCCCGCGCCGACGACGCCCGGCGCTTGCTCGCCTTTCTGCGCACTCCGGAAATGCAGGCCACTTTCGCCGCCAAAGGCTTTCTCGCAGCACCCTGACCGCAGCATCCCAGCCACGCTTCCCCTTTAATTTCGGCACCGCCTTGCCGCCTGCCTGCGCCGACTTTATCGCTGCCGCATCAGGGATGCTTCGGAGGATGAACGATGCGAACTAAAGCATTGGCTCTATTTGCGGGTCTGGCAGTCGCAGGTTTGACGATGATGCCGGCAACGGATGTGCTGGCGCAGGCCAAAGGCGCCAAGAAAACCGCCAACTGCGAGCTGAAGCGCGGCCGCGGCTGGGCGCCGACGGAAGCCATGGCACGCTTCCAGGCCTGGGAGATCATTGCCCAGACCACCGGCAACTGGCCGATCATGAGCGACACGTTCAAGAACGAGAAATACAAGTGCCAGCCCGATCCCGCCGGCTACAAGTGCGAAAGCGCCATCCAGGTCTGCAAGAGCTGAGGCGAGAGCGAGGGACGCACCGGGCACACAGTCTCAGGCGCGCCTGAGATGCCGCGGTGCGTCCCTCGATGCTCAACCGCTCTGCAGCGGCAGGTCCGCCTCGACCCAGTCTTTCTTGCCCGCCGCATAAACGCTGACGTTCGTGTAGCCGAGCGCCGTCAGCGTTGCCGCCGCGATGTGCGAGTTCTGGCACGTGTCGGACGCACAATAGACGACGATCTCCGCCGTCTTGTCGGGAACGAGTTTCACCGCGCGCGCACGCGCCTCGTCGTGCGGGAAGTGCAGCGCTCCGGGCAGATGCCCTTGGTCATAGTATTTCGCCGGCAGAGCCTCGAGCAGGACGGGCGCGGACGCGGCCAGCCGGGCCTGCAGCAGCTGTCGCGTTATGGTCTTCGGCATGGTTTGCCTCCACAGTGAGAATAATATCATGTCGATTGATATGATTACATATGCAATTATCTAGGCGAGAGGCTGACGATGGCGAATCACGATCCCGCGAGGCCGCCACGTGCCAAGCCATGAACGCGGCGGCGGCGCAGCAAACCGGCAGTCCCCATGGCCGCTGTTCCTGACAGTGCATGCGACCCTGATCGGCCATATCGAGGCTCGTCTGCGTCAGGCCGGCCTGCCCGAGATCGCGTGGTATGATGCGTTGTGGGCGCTCGAACGCGCGCCCGATGCACGTCTGCGCATGCATGAGCTGGCGGACAGCGTGGTGATTACGCGCACGAACCTGACGCGGCTCGTCGATCGTCTGGAGACGGCGGGGCTCGTCGCTCGCGCTCCCGATAGCGACGATCGGCGCGGCTCCTACGCCGTACTGACGCCTGCTGGCCGGGCCATGCGCCGAAGGATCTGGCCGGTCTACGGGCGCGCCATCGACGAGCTTTTCGACATCCACCTGAAAGGCGTGGAGCGCCGTCTCATGAGCCGGGCGCTGACGCGCATTCTCCGCGCCGCCCGGTCCGGCACGGCGAAACCCTGACCCAACTTTCCCCCTCTCCCCGCGCGCGGGGAGAGGGTCATGGCGGAGCCATGCCTCCGGCATGAGGTGAGGGGTAGCCGCACACTCAGTGCAAGCTCCAGCCCCTCACATCGTGTCGAAGACACGCCTTCGGCACGACCCTCTCCCCATTGTGAAGAACAATGGGCAGAGGGGATAAACGCAACCCACCAAGCGAAAGGGCGGGATGTTCTCCCGCCCTTCAATGTTTCGAATCTGTGGTTGCGTCAGCTCAGCCGCAGCCGCGCCGGATCACGCAGCGGCGCCAGGCGCGCGTGCGCCAGCCGTACATGTCCGCACAGC
This sequence comes from Hyphomicrobiaceae bacterium, assembly GCA_046154585.1. GTDB lineage: Bacteria > Pseudomonadota > Alphaproteobacteria > Rhizobiales > Hyphomicrobiaceae > CADEFX01. The sequence goes on from JBJXDX010000009.1 coordinate 47,389, forward strand.
GCGTGCGCCAGTATGTGCATGACGTCGCACCGATAAACGGAGCAATATAGATTCCACGGCCTCTGCCGCGCCCCCGGCCTCTGCCACGCCCGCGTCCACGACCGCGCTGTGCTTCCGCTACGCCCGCGGTCACGCCCGACACGGCAACCGTGCCCACGACATATGCGCCCAGCAGCACTGCCGTCGCCAGAACGCGCGTCAGGACCTTACGGGGCCCACTCTTCTCTGCCATTACGTCACCTCCTCAAATTCCTCCCGCCAACCACGACAGTTTGGCGAGACACCCGCTAATGACGGTTCAGCTTCCCCTCTGGCCGCCGCGCGCGCTCATACTCCAACTCCGCCATGAAAAACCTAAGACATTGATAAATCGCAAGCAAGGACCCCATCTCGCAACCGCACGACGTTGCATCTGCACGTCTCCTATGCCGTCCGCATCGCTCCCTCAGCTTTGCCGGGGACAAACCCTGAGCCGGCCATCAGACTGCCCGGAACAGGCTTAGTGATTCGTCTCAGCATCAGCCGAACCAGGGACCGCATGCCCAATCCGCATACCTACATCCTCGGGTTGAACACCTACGACCACGACGTCAGCGCCTGCCTGCTGCGCGATAGCGAGATCGCGTACGCCATCGCCAAGGAGCGCATCACCCGCGAGAAGCACGCCAGCGGCTTCTACAAGGAGGTCATCGACTACTGCCTGGAGGCGGAAGGCATCAGCCTCGACGACATCGGCCTCGTCGTGCGCAACTGCTACATCCTCCCCGTCGAGGAGATGGAACGGCGCCTCGCCTACCAGGACATGCCGGGCTTCCTGTCGGAAGCGGAGCGCGCCCAGGCCGCCAAGGACCCGCTCTTTCTCGGCGCCTCGTCCAAGGCCCGGACCATCTCGCATCACCTCGCGCATGCCTACAGCGCCTTCGCCGTCAGCCCGTTCGAGGACGGCGTCGTCATGATCGTGGACGGCGTCGGCAGCTACGCCGCCGACGTCACCGAGCCCTATCCCCCCGCCGACAAGCCCGATCCCCTCGCGCGCGAATCGGAAAGCTACTATCGCTTCAGCGGCACCAAACTCGAGACGCTGAAAAAAGTCTGGCTGCATCCGAGCCGCGGCTTCCTCAGTGACGAGTTCTTCAACATGCCGGGCCTCGGCGCCCTCTACAGCCGCGCCTCCACCTACATCTTCGGCGACTGGAACAAGTGCGGCGAGCTGATGGGCCTCGCCCCCTACGGCCGCCCCGGCGTCGCCAAGCCGCTGATGGACATCGCCAACAACGAGCTCAGCGTCCCCGAATGGTCCAACGACCTGAAGGAGCCGTGGCTCTTGGACAGCGACAAGAAGTGGGACACGAGCCCCTCCATGCGCCACTGGGAGGATCTCGCCTGGCGCGTGCAGGACGACACCGAGAAGGTGCTGCTCGCCCGCGCCCGCTGGCTGCGCGAGACCACCGGCGCCAAGAACCTCTGCATCGCCGGCGGCGTGGCGCTCAACTGCGTCGCCAACGGCCGCATCGCGCGCGAGTCGGGCTTCGAGAATGTCTGGATTCAGCCGGCCGCCGGCGACGACGGCATCGCCATCGGCTGCGCCTACTACGGCCTCCACGAGATCGAGAAGAAGCCGCGCACGTTCGTCATGAACCACTCCTACGTCGGCCGCAGCTACAGCGACGCTGACATCGACGACGCCACCGGCAGCTCCATCTTCCGCCTCGAGACGAAGATCACGCGCTCCGACGACATCTGCCGCGACACCGCCCAGGTGCTGGCTGAAGGCAATGTCATCGGCTGGTTCCAGGGCCGCTCCGAGTTCGGCCCGCGCGCGCTCGGCAACCGCAGCATCATCGCCGATCCGCGCAAGTCCGAAATGAAGGACATCCTCAACAGCCGCGTGAAGCATCGCCAGCCGTTCCGCCCCTTCGCGCCCATCGTGCTCGCCGAGCGCGCCAAGGAGATCTTCGAGGGCGAGGAGGACTCGCCCTTCATGCTCATCGCCAAGAATGTGCGGCCCGAATGGCGTGACAAAATTCCGGCCATCGTCCACGTCGACGGCACCGCGCGCGTGCAGACCGTGCGCCAGGAAACCAACGACCGTCTCTACCGGCTGCTGAAGGCGTTCGACGCCATCACCGGCGTGCCCGTGCTCGTCAACACGTCCTTCAACGTCAAAGGCGAGCCCATCGTCGAGACACCAGACGATGCCGTCGCCTGCTTCCTCACCACCGGCATCGACTATCTCGCCCTGCACGACCTCCTGATCAGCAAGGGCCCCTTCCACAAGGTGATCGCCCCGCTGGTAAAGGTCTACACCGACGTCGTCCTCACCGTAAAAGCCGGCCGCCTGGACTGAGTCGCAGGACCCGCACGGACCCAAGACCGATGCGCGACAGTCGATTGCTCGTGAATGGGCGATCCCGCCTTAGTGATGCTTCTCGACAACGATGACCGACGTGGAGGACGGACGCTGCCACATTGCCGCGACATAGCAGTACTCGTCCGGATAGTCGTCGAGATGAAACTCAACCGCGCCTGGAGCTACGAGGCGGCTGCTGACTTCGGCTTTCCAAAAAGCGAAGCGCTCTTCCTCGGGTATCCAAAGTAGGGGTTGGCCTACTTCGGCAACTACAAAGGTCGAGCCATTGCGCAGGAGCTGCACAATGTCCGCCTTGCCAATATCACCGACACGGTGGGCCTCCACCATGCCTCTGCTATTCCATAGTTCGGTGAGCGGCGTTCGTGTGACGATCCGCTTGGCGGAATCCATTTTCGCCTCGTGCCAATTCGACCTTCTTAGCTTAGATCACACAGATGCGATTTAGCGCGTTCGCACCGAAAACATAGCTCCGTTCCATCTATTTTTCGTCCCCTCCCCCCTTGAGGGGGGTGAAGACACAGGGTGCGCCCGCCGCATCACCCCTCCCCGCCCTCAACTGCGTTGCGGGCGACCCTCCCCCTCAAGCCCTCAAAAAGCGATGCATCGAATTGGCGTCGACTTCCCTACGCCACCTTCGCCAGCTTCTGCAGCGAGCGGACGTGGGCAGGCATCGGCGTACCCGGGAAGCTCTGCGGCCAGTTCGTGTAGGCCACCTCGCCCAGATAGATGTCGCCGCGCGAGTCGAGTGCGATGCCGTGCGGCGCCATGAACTTGCCGGCCTCCGTGCCCGCGCCCTCCTTGCCGCCGAGCCGCGCGATACGCTTGCCTTGGCTGTCCACGATCGAGATCCGCGGACCCAGGTTCGGCACCTTCAGGTTCACCGGCAGGCTCGGCCCCAGCTCCCCGATGATGAACTGCGGCCGCTTGCCCCCACGGCACGAGCAATAGATCGCGCACGGACGATGCAGGTTGTTCCACTGCGTCTCGTATTTGCCGTTGCCGTCGAACACCTGCACGCGATGGTTCTCGCGGTCGGCCACATACACCCAGCCGTCCGGATCGGTGGCGATGTTGTGCACGATGTTGAACTCGCCCGGATCGGTGCCGGGCTCGCCCCACGACATCAGCAGCTTTCCGTCGGGCGAATACTTGTGCACGCGCGCATTGCCGTAGCCGTCCGACACGTAGATCTCGCCCTTCGGCGACTGCGCCGTATGTGTGCAGCGATGGAACGGCTCGCCGCTCATGTAGGCCGCCGGCTTGTTCGGCAGCCCGATGGTCATCAGCACCTTGCCGTCGGTCGTGCACTTCCTGACCGTGTGATCGCCGTCGTCCGTGCACCACAGGTGATCGTGCTCATCGATGTGCAGCCCGTGCGCGCGTTTGAACAGCCCCTCGCCCCACGAGCGCAAAAAGTTGCCCTCGCGATCGAACACGATCATCGGATGCTCGCCGCGATTGAAGACGTAGACCTGGTCCTTGCTGTCGACCGCCACCGCGCCGACGTCCTTGAACGACCATCCGTCAGGCAGCTTCCCCCACCCCTCGACCGGCTTGTAGCGATGCTCGCCGCTTCCCATCACGACCGACATTGCCTGTTTCCTCCTGGCTTGTTGATTGGAGCAGGATCGCTTCGGATTTGACGGCCCCGTGCGCGGAGCCTCATCCGAAGCGTGAATCCTTCTCGCTTGGGAAAGCCAGTGTTCCAGAAAAGCGGGTGGGTCGCGAGCATCGTCCGCCTCAAGTTGTATCACGAATGATTACTTGGAATTAGCGCGTCTATTAAGCATGGGTTGAGATAAACCGGCGCGACAACTCTTTCGTAAACCGCCTTTAACCCGAAAACCCAGCATACTGCCAAGTATTGATGCAGTTCAGTGCTGCATCAGCAACATCCCCCGGAGGATTGCCCTGATGACGTCACGTAAGATGCTTGCCACGCTCGTCGCTGCCGGCGCCCTGTTCGCGCTCCCCACCGCCTCCCAGGCCGGCGGCCTCAAGGAAATGCACGACTGCCTGTTCGGCTGGACGGCGCATTTCCACCGCGATGTCGCCGTGAAAGGCGCGGTCCACAAGAAGAAGGCCAAGAAGGTCAAGAAGGCGAAGATGAAGAAGGCCAAGAAGGCCGCCATGCCGAAGAAGTAATCGTCGCCCTTCAGCGCCGCGATTGCCCAAGCCCTCGCGCCCCCGGGCGCGAGGGTTTTCCTTTGTGCACCGCAGTGCGACAGTCGTGACCTGGAAATAGTTCGCCATCATGGTGCGTGGGACCGGCTCCGGAGGTCGGCGGCACCATGAGGCGCGCTATGACACGGCGAAGGTTCGACATGCCGCCCGCGAATGATGTGCCTGAAATGCCCGGCAGCGGCTCGGAAGTCGAGGTGCGCGTGCGCCGCATGCACCGGCGCGACATCAACCGGGTCTGGGAGTTCCTCAAGCTCGTGTTCCGCGACGTCAACCGCGAGACCGTCGAATACCAGCGGCCCCGCCACAAGAAGCACTTCCTCGAAATCTACGAGGAGGACGGCATCGAGCAGCTCGTCTTCGAGATCAAGCGCGGGACCAAGCACGAGCTCGTCGGCTACGCCGAGTATGCCTACGAGATCGTCGGCTCCGACAGCTGGATGAACCGCCGCTACTTCGAGAAGCACGGCATGCGGCCCCTCTTCGTCGAGGAGATCGCCGTCCATCCCGGCTACCACGGCATCGGCATCGGCTCCTACATGTTCGAGCAGATCGAGCACGCCGCCCTTCTGCGTGGCTGCACCCACATCGTCCTCGAGGTGGCCGAGAACAACGAGGAGGCGCTGCGCTTCTACCGCAAGCGCAACTTCCACAAGCTCGATGCCGCCATCTTCCTGTCGCGCAAGCTCGAGACCAGCGGCGATCTCCTCGTCCCGCGCACCCTCAAGCGGCGGCCGCGACCCGAGTAAGCGAACACCATCACGGCGGTGAGGCTGTCGCGCCGCGCCCGAGCAAAACTATTGTGGCAGCCAGCAACTGGACCCAGGCCACCATCGCGAATGGCAGTAAATAGTCGGAGGTGGCGTCGCGGAAGGCTCCAACAATGGCTGGTGCGAACGCAAAGACCGCCTGATTGATCGCGACAATCAGGGCAACCACCGTCACGACATCCTCGCGATTGAATTCCTTCTGCGCGATCAATGGGGGGAGCGACGTCAGGTTGCCAATGCCCAGCCCGAAAAAAACGCAGCCAAGTGTCAGCAAGACCCAGCCATTCCCGAAAGTGAGCAACAGAACTCCGATGATTTGAATGGCAAAATTGAAGGCTGCCGTGACCCTGCGGTCATGGTCCCATATCCCCCATCCCGCCAGAGTCCGCCCAATCACGGCACATACTGTCGCCAGGCTGACAAGCAGGCCTGCACTCGCCACACCGACATCGGGCGTCAGCCGGACGATCAAGTGCGATAGAAGGCCGATCTGCGCGAACAGGCCAAGAGCAAACGCTGTCGAAAGCGTAAGGAACTGGGGCATCCGAACAATGTCCGAGCGAGATAGTCTCGGCCTCGGTTTCGCGATGACCGCGGACACCCCATCACCATCGAACGCGAGACCAAGGCCGACGGGAGACGGATTGAAGTATCTGGCTGAGAGCAGCGCAACAACGGCCACAGTGACAGTGGCGACGGACAGCGCTGCCATCTGAAAGCCAAGCCGATCGATCAGGAAAATCCACAGAGGTACGAACAGAACACCCCCGACACTTGCGCCATTGAACGCCAAGCTCAACGCTTTCGGGCGATCGCGGTCGAACCAGCTGGCAACGATGGCGTTCAGGGTTGCGCCACTGGTCGCGGCCCATCCCCCCGCACTCGGCACAGCCGCCAAGAAAAGCTGCCATGGCTCCCAGGCACGCGACCATGCGATCAAACCAACGGCCATCAGTAGGGCACCGCCCAGGGTCGTTCTGGCGATGCCAAACCGGCGATGGATCTCCGGCAGATACGCGATCAAGAGTGCGCTCAGCAGGAAATGGACCGTGACGGCGGTCGAGATTTCCGAGATGGACCATCCGCGCGAGGTGTGCAGGGTCTGAAGGAAGACCGAAGGGCCGTAGAAGCCGATGCCCCAGGCGAACACGGCCAAGGCGAAGGCCGCCCACGCCACCGACCAACCGAAGAAGCGCTTGCCGCCGCGCATTGTCATGCTCATCCTGCTGCTAGGTTGATGGCGATGTAGCAATTGGAGGAGATGATGGCTCGCCGGAATCGGACTCCGTCGTCGGTCTTCACGAACACCGGGGTTCTGGATGCCGCCGTGTGCGAACACGCGCGAGTCGGCCGGGACCGGCGCTATGACGGCTTGTTCTTCTCCGGCGTCCGAACAACAGGCGTCTACTGCAGACCCGTGTGTCCCGTGCGACCAGCCAAGGCGAGGAACGTCACGTTCTATCCGTCAGCGGCAGCAGCCGAGCAGGAGGGATTTCGGCCATGCCTTAGATGCCGACCTGAGACAGCGCCGTTCTCTCCGGCGTGGAAAGGCTCGCGGACAACAGTTGAGCGGGCTGTACGCTTGATCGGCAATGGCGTGCTCGATGATACGAGCATTGAGGCGTTGGCGGAGCAGCTGGGCATCGGGCCGCGCCATCTGTCGCGGTTGTTCAAGAAGCATCTTGGGGCCAGTCCCGCCCAGGTTGCGCGAACGGGTCGCGTTCAAAGAGCAAAGCGCCTTCTGGATGAAACCGATCTTCAGATGACCGAGATTGCACTGCGATCGGGATTTCGCAGCCTGCGGCGCTTCAACACGGTATTCGTCGAGGTGTACAAGCGGCCACCCACAACAATCCGGCGAGCGCGCCTGGGCACCTCCAGTACATGACTCCCATCGGCATCGGCATCGCCGTCATCGGCAGCGGCGCATCGGCACGCTGCGCGCCAGCCTGTCGGCCGCCACCCCGGCGTGAGCCCGAGGCATCGCTACAGGTTTCGCCGCACGAGAGCTTTCACAGCAAATCCGTCCGCCCGTCGCTGATGTGCGCCATTGGCCGAAGAGACATCGGTCGGCACACCGTCGCATGCTCTGGGGTCGTCCTTGCGATCGCGGCAATACGCGGACAAATGCGCCAGGCTCGGAACCGCGCCGGCGACGATGAGCGATACCGCGCAGCCGAACGAAAACCCAATCATGCCGACCCGCGCAGCATTGGCACGTGTCGAGAAGCGGCCGTCGGCCAGTACGGTATCGAGCACCTTGCGAATCTGCTTCGGCCGATCCTCCAACGGCAGGCTGGTGCCAAGATGAAACGGCGCAATGACGATGAACCCTTCCCGTGCCAAAGACGCTACGAGATCGCGATGCGGGAGCGAGGTGCCTCCCCTGCGTCCATTCCCGTGCGAGAATAACACCACCGGAAACGGCCCTCCGGGCGACATTGCCGCGTCGCGACTGCCGGCGATGGTGAATGGGCCCATCTGAAACGGCGCTTCGCCCGCATCCGTTGGATACGCGATCAACGTGTCGAACGGCACGGCGTCCTGCACGGTGACGCGCGTCACGCCCGCACGATGCGGCGGCGATCCAGCTTGCAGCGGGAATATACTGGCGGCCAGCAACACAAGTGCGAGATGCAGGTACGCATATGGCTTCACCGATTCCAGATGGCCGATCGTGTATTATCCGGGCGAAGTGATGAGCTCAAGGAAGGCGCGAAGCACCGATGGATGCACTGCTGAATGCCGCGACCCATGCTTTATTTTCGAAGGTTGTACTGGTCGTCCTGGTGCTGTTCGCGCTCCGGCTGGTTTTTCTGACGGCGCTGGAGAAGCTGTACTCTGCGCACAGTGTGCCATACAGAGAGGTTCTGCCGCGCGATATCCTCGTAGCCTTGGTATGCGGTTTTTTCGTAGTTCCGGCAGCCGATTATTTTGATAGCTGGATTTTGTCTCCCCCGACGCTGCCGCAATGGGTGCTGGCGTGGCCGCTGCCAGTTCGCATCCTGATTTATCTTGTGGTGGCTGATTTCGGTGCGTACTGGACGCACAGGATCCTGCACACGCGTCATTTGTGGCCGGCTCACAAGTGGCATCACGCTCCCATACACTTGTACTGGTTGGCCGGCGTCCGGACCTCCGTCATTCAGATGACGCTGTTCAACTTGCCGTACATCGCGGCCGGCGCCCTGCTCGTACTATCTCCACGATGGGTCTTCTACGCGATCCTTCTGAAAAACACGCTCACGAACGATTTCATGCATCTCAATGTTTGGTGGGGCAGCCGACGGCTGGAGTGGATCATCGTCACGCCGCGATATCACCATATCCATCACAGCGACAAACCGGAGCACTATAATTCCAATCTCGCTGTGCTTTTTCCCATCTGGGACCACCTGTTCGGCACGTACTTCGACCCTGAAAAGGTCGGCAAAAACCTGACGTTCGGCATCGGCGAATCTGTGCATCCGGTCCGTCTCGTTGTCGGGCTATGACTCGAACCTCGGCGCCATGCGAGACGTGTATGGATAGCGGCGGCGTTTGCGGCGACCGTCCCCCATCGAACGAAGCGGACCCGCGCAACCCCCTGATGCCCAGGCCCGCCGTGCGAAGCTATGGCTCGCGGCCTTGTTGCCCCGTGACCGTCGCCTGCACCCCCATGTACTGTGCCTGCAGCCTGACATCATCCACGGGAAACCCCAGCACATGACTCCCATCGGCATCGCCGTCATCGGCAGCGGCCGCATCGGTACGCTCCGCGCGAGCCTCTCGGTCGCGCATCCCGGCGTGAACTTCCTCGTTGTCTCCGACCGCCAGCAGCACAAGGCCGAGATCCTGGCCCAGCGCGTCGGCGCTAATCTCGCCACCACAGACAACCTCGCCGCCATCCGCCACCCTTCCGTCAGCGCCGTCTTCGTCTCGACGCCCGAGCACGATCACCGCGAGGCCGTGGTGCAGGCTCTGGAAGCCGGCAAGCCGGTGTTCGTCGAGAAGCCGCTGTCGTTCTCGCTCGCCGACGGCGACGCCATCGTCGAGGCCGCGAAACGCACCGGCACCGAGATCCGCGTCGGCTACTCGCGCCGCCACGAGCGCCGCTGGATGCTCGCCAAGGAGCAGATCCTGCAGGGCCGCCTCGGCGAGATCCTCGGCATCCAGCAGCGCGTCTACAATGCCCGCGCGCAGTTCCTGGAGATCCTGAAGCGCGCGCCCACCGCCACCGCCGTCAACGACGTGCTCACCTACTACGTCGACATGGCCTGCTGGTATCTCGAAGGCCACCGCCCGGTCGAGGTCGTCGCCCGCGAGCAGAAGCGCGTGTTCAAATCCATGGGCTACGATGTCGGCGACGTGACGTGGGCGCTGCTCACATTCGACAACGGCGCCGTCGTCAACCTCGGCATCAGCTACGTGCTGCCCGCCAAGTATCCGGCCGTCGGCCAGTCCGCGCGCTTCGAAATCATCGGCACCGAGGGCGTGATCCTGCTCGACGCCGACAACAAGGACAGCCTGCTCTACACCGAGCGCGGCGCCCCCCACACCTACGTGCCCGATCACAACGTCAGCCTCATGTTCATGCAGACCACGTCCGCCGCCGACTACGCCGTCGGCGACTACTGGGGCGCCGTCGCCAGCGAAACCCGCTCCTGGCTCGACCACCTGATGACCGGCCGCCCCGTGCCGCACACGACGCTGGAAGAAGCCCGCCGCACCCTCGCCGTCACCCTCGCCATCGAAGAAGCCGCCCGCACAGGCAGGACGATCAAGCTCGACGGCTGATTGCGCCCCCCACCTCGCGGCGCGTGTTGACGGCGCCGAGTTCCATGTGGCCTGCGACAGGGCGCGCCGCTAAGAGAGGTGCGCCTGCCTCTCAAAGCATCGAGTTTCATGCCACCCGAAATCGCCGCCTGCCTCGCCATCCTGGCCTCAGCCGTCGGGGCCTTTGCCTGGGATCGCCTGCCCGCCGACGTCATCGCGCTCGGCGTCATGCTGGTCGTCATCGCCACCGGTCTGCTGCCGGCTGACAAGGCCTTCGCCGGCTTCAGCAGCGATACCGTCATGATGATCCTTGGACTGCTCATCATGACCGTGGGTCTCGTGCAGACCGGCGTGGTCGAGATCGCCGGCCGCTACGTATTCGAGTTCGCGGGCCGCAACCCCGCCGTCTTCCTGCCGCTCATCATGGTCTCGGTGGCCGTGCTCTCCGCCTTCATGAGCAACACCGCTGCCACCGCTTTCTTCGTGCCGCTCGTCATCGGCTATGCCGCCAAGATCGGCGTCAGCCCGTCCCGATTCCTGCTGCCCCTCGCCTTCGCCTCCATCCTCACGAGCTCGGTGACACTCATCAGCACGTCCACCAACCTCATCGTCAGCGACCTGCTCACCAATTACCGGCAAGCGCCCATGGGCATGTTCGAGATGGCGCCCGTCGGCCTTCCGATCGCCATAGCCGGCGTGCTCTACGTGTGGTTGATCGGTGTCCGGCTGATCCCGCAGCGGGAGAACCAGAAGGCCGAGGAGAAGATCGGCGAGCGCGCCTACCAGGCCGACATCCTGATCGCGCAGGACAGCCCACTTATCGGCAAATCGCTGAAGGACGCCCAGCTCACCGAGGATGCGGGGCTGTCTGTCGTGAAAGTTGTGCGCGGTGGCACCGCGCATCGCAGAGCCGCCCTCGAAACCCTAGAGCTGGCCGCCGGCGATGAGCTGCTGATCGATGGCCTGCGCGCCGACCTCCTGAAGATCAAGGACATCAAGGGCATCGACTTCAAGGCCGACGTGCATCTCGCCAACCCCGAGGAGAACGAGGAGGAAGACAAGACTATTGTCGAAGGTGTGCTCCTGCCGCGCTCGCCTTTGATCGGACGCAGCCTGCGCAGCCTCGCCTTCAAGGAGCGCTACGGCCTGGAGGTGCTGGCCATCCACCGCGCCGGCTCGCTGCCGTCGTCCATAAGCTCGGCCCGCCTGCGCATGGGCGACGTGCTGCTGCTCCAGGGCACGCCGCAGAACGTCAAGGCACTGGAGCAAGGCAACCTGTTCAACATCTTCGGCAGCGTGCAGGAGGAGCGCCTGAACCGCGGCCATGCGCCGATCGCCGCCGGCATCTTCATCCTCGCCATTATCGCCGCGACGATGAAGCTCGCGTCGCTGCCCGTCGCCATGCTCGGCGGCGCCTTCCTGATGCTCCTGACCCGCTGCCTGTCGCCCGAGGACGCCTACCGCCAGATCGAGTGGAAGGCCCTGATCCTCATCGGCGCGCTCTTGTCGCTCGGAGCCGCCATGGAAGCGAGCGGCGCCGGCAAATTCCTGGCGCAACAGCTCATCGGCATCGTCGGCGCGCAGAGCCACTACGCTTTGCTGACCTGCTTCTTCGTGCTGACGGTCGCCCTCACGCAGCCCATGTCGAACCAGGCAGCCGCGCTCGTCGTCTTCCCCATCGCCATGCAGACCGCGATCGAGATCGGCGCCAACCCGCGCACCTTCGGCATGATGGTCGCCGTGGCCGCGAGCTGCTCCTACCTGACGCCGCTCGAGCCCTCCTGCCTCATGGTCTACGGCCCCGGCAAATACCAGTTCATGGATTTCTTCAAGGTCGGCGCCCCGCTTACCCTCATCATCTACGCCCTCGCCATCCTGCTCGTGCCCATGGTCTGGCCGCTGTAGGGGCAGCCGAACGCTCGTCCGGCCGCGCGATGTCAACCGGAGTAGCTTCTAAAAAAACGTCATGGCCACGCAGGTGGTCATCCACGGCGGGTCTCCGCTACGCGTGGTGCGCGCCAGATGTTCCGACTGCCGCAGAGGCTTCGAATGCATCGCATCGAACCTGGATAGGCGCGTGGATCGCCGCCGTTGCGGCCATGACGGGATGGGGGCGTTGCGGCGAGGGCGGCTGGTCGCCGCGAGCGAAGTCCTACTTAATACCCCGCCCCACCCGCCAAACCTCTTCCTGCACGCGAATGTCCGCCAGCATCCGGTCCAGCAGCAGGCACGTGCGTTTGAACAGGTCCGACCCGCGCCGGTAGTCGGCGGGCGCGAAGAAATCGCAGCGGCCGGCCTTGAACAGCGCCACGCACTTGGCCCGTGCCTTGCCCGGCGGATGCACGGCGATGGCGTGGCCGCCGTTCTTGCGCATCACCGCCATGGACGGCACGTCGGTGTCGCCGTCGCCGAAGTAGATCATGTTGGCGAACGGGATCGGCCTCTTGCCCTCGGGCATGTGGTCGTTGATGGACTCGCCTAAATCCTCGACGCCCTTGTTGATGCGGAACAGGTACTGCGTCTTGCCCGTGTCGGTGATGACGCGCTTGGGATACGGCAGGTCGTACACGTCGAACCAGTACTCCGACGCGAACACGTTGTGAAAGCGCGGATAGATGCGCGTGCCCTCGATGATCTCCGTCAGTCCCGACGACACGAGGTAGTGCCGCAGCGTCACGCCGTTGCTCTCGGCGCGGATCTTCACGTACTCACCGATGGCGTCGAACCATTCCTCGACGCCCGCGAACAGCTCGACGTCGCGCCCGAGGTTCACGAGGTCCTCGCGATCGATGCGCACGCCCTTCTCTTTGGCCTTCTTGTACATGAGGTGCATGTAGGTGATGAGGCTGTCGGCGCCGTGTTTGCGCGCGAGCGCATTGGCCTCCGCCCAGAACGCCTTGGCGTCGGCGCCGATTTTGGGCAGGAATGTGTACTCCTGCATCGGCTTGGGGCTCAGCGTGCCGTCGAAGTCATAGACGAGCGCGATCGTCTTCTTGTTGAACACGGCCTTGGCCGAACCCGCGCGCCCCGCCTTGTCCGATCTCGCCGCCACGGCCTCATCGCCGCCGCTTCTGGCCGGCCGGCCCGTCGCACGCTCGACCATGGTCCCGCTCCCTGTCGCCGGTTCGCCTTGCGGTAGCACCGTCACCCGATTCGGGTGGCGCGAGAAAGGCCGCGCACCCGTCATCCTTGTAACTTGCGATCTGCCAAGTCTGGTAAGGTTCCAGGCGCGGCGGCGGCGGGAAGGCCGCGTCATCCAAGGGCCGCCAAGCCCGTGCCCGAGTGTGGCCAGCCTGCCGCCAGTCCA
>JBJXDX010000010.1:0-54865 GCA_046154585.1 Hyphomicrobiaceae bacterium
TCGATCTGGGTGGCATGGCGGGCGCCGGTACGCCGGATCACGCTCTGTACGTCGGCGGCATGATCCTCCGCGGCACGAACGGCAACATTGGCTTCATCGTGCAGAACTGGGGCAATGCGATCCGCGGGCATGAGTCGTGGGATACGAGCCGTCGTAACCATATCCTGTACGAGACGCCCACGCTGGCAGGCTTCAATATCCAGGCCGCCTATGCTGAAGACAATTACTGGGATATCGCGCTGCGATATGCTGGTGAACACCACGGCTTCCGTCTGGCCTTCGGTATTGGCTATCAGGAAGACTCGGAGTTCAACGGTGGAGCCCAAGCCGGTGAGAACGGCACGGGCATCTTCTGCACGACCCGTTGCGATGCCAAGACCAAGGAGCTGAAGGGGTCAGCCTCTATCCTGCACGTGGCCACCGGTTTGTTCCTCACTGGCTCTGCCGGCACCCGCGAGCTCGACGCCACGATCCCGAACGCCTACCTTGGGCCGGATGCCGAGTACTGGCATCTCGCTTGGGGCGTACGTCGGAACTTCTTCGGCTTCGGTGATACGGTGCTGTTCGGCGAGTACGGCGAGCACAGTGGCGGTTTGGCACAGGCGTCGTTCTTCACGGCCAATGTCAATGCTGTGAGCGACAACACGGTGACGAACTGGGGCCGTGGCATCAACCAGTACATCGATGCTGCAGCGATGGAAGTGTTCCTGACCTACAAGAACTACTCCATCGACCAGGGGCCGGAGTTCATTCCGCTCTCGGACCTGCAGGTTTTGATCGGCGGCGCCCGCGTCAACTTCTGATCGCCGGCACTGAGACTCAACTACGGAAAGGCCGCCTTCGGGCGGCCTTTCTCATTTCGGGACACTTTCTGCCACGGGCTTGCCGAAATGTATGGCGATTTGACAACAGTTCCACCTGCATTCTGTCTGTATGCGCGGTTAAACGTGGAAACGCTCTTGTGCGCGGTCGCGGGTCACGTCATTTCTCATTGTGCGGTTGGACGTTAGTGACCGGCGGGGTCTGGTTATGAAGCTCGGACGAACCATTGTCGGTGTGGCGTGGCTGTGCCTCATGAGCACGGCCGGGACAGCGTTCCAGGAAACCACGGGCGGCAAGGCTGCGCCGGGAGGGCCTGGGGAGCAGGCGCCGGGTGCGAAGGTGCTCGACCTCGGGTCGTCGTCGGCCGTTCCTGCGGGCAAGACGGGCACGGAAGTGCGGATCCCGGGTCTCGGGACGCTGGGTGTGCTGCCGAAGCTGGATTTCGGCCTGGAGCTGCTCTACGGCGTCAACGAGGACAAGCGAAACGAGCCGGACAAGGGATCGACAGAGCCGGAAGAGGGTGTGCAGATTCGCGGCACCCTGAAGCATCGCTTCTAGGCGGCGCCCCTAACGCGGAGCGCCGCAAGCGCCACGCCTGGATCAATTGGGGAGCGCTTCGGCGCTCCTTCGTGTTTGGAGAGGCGGAGATGGAAGGCCCTGGTTCCGCGGGGGAGGCCGGCGGCACGCTCGCGCGCATGTCGGCTGGCGCCGTTCACGTCTTTACCGGGCTCGGGATCATCTGTGCGCTGTTTGCCACACTGGCTGTGATGCAGAAGGACTGGCAGCGCGTATTCGCGTGGCTGGGGCTGGCGCTGCTGATTGACGGGATCGACGGTACCTTTGCGCGCATGAGCAAGGTCGAGGAGCGGCTTCCCCGCTTCTCTGGCGAGCGGCTCGACCAGGTGATCGACTACGTCACCTATGTGTTCATTCCCGTACTGGCGCTGCTGCAGGCGGGATATTTGCCGGGTCTGATCGGGCTGGGCCTCGCTCTCGCAATCCTGCTGTCGTCGCTGTTCCATTTTTCGGATCTCGGCAACAAATCCGACGACCATTGCTTCGTCGGGTTTCCGGCGATCTGGAACATCGTGGCGTTCTATGTGTTTGCGCTTGCGCTGCCGTTCTGGGCCGCGGCGATGATTGTCGTCGTTTGTGTGCTGCTGACGTTTGTTCCGATGCGATGGGTGCATCCGATGCGGGTAATGGCCCATTGGCAGATCACCGCCGTGGCGTGCGTTCTGTGGGCAGCCGCGGCGGCGTGGACGATATGGAGCGGGTTTCCGGCTCATGCCGTAGCCCAGGGCATTCTTGTCTGCGTCGGGCTCTATGGCATCGGTCTATCGCTGATCTGGCCCTGGTCAAGAACGCCCCCGGACGGCAAGTAGGCGGGACTGTTTCGGTTCAGGCTGGCGCACCACGGGACTGGCAGACGAAAAATCATGAAATCTTCGGAACGAATATTGCGGAAGCCGGTTTTAGAGGCATCCCCTGCGCCGGTCCCCCCGTATCGGCCCTCGGGTAATATTGCTAGACAAGCGCTGGCCTGATCCCCGCAGGCCAGCGCTTTTTATGTGCTTCCGCCACGCTGGTCCTCACGCCTTCGGCTTGGCCGCCGTGCCTCGCCTGGGCCGGCGGATGGCTGTCACCTTGCCGCTCGGTCCTCCTCCGCAGAAGAGCCGGTCCCCGCCGTCGGACTCGAGGCCGGACAGGGGCGTTCCGGGAGGCAGCGCGATCTCTTCCAGGACGTCTCCCGTTTGCGGGTCGACGCGCCGCAGCTCGCTCTCGTCGCCTTGCCAGGAGCCGTGCCAAAGCTCGCCGTCGACCCAGGTGACGCCGGTGACGAAGCGGTTGGACTCGATCGTGCGCAGGATCGCTCCCGTCTCGGGATCGATCTGATGGATCTTCTTGTCGCGGTA
The DNA here is from genome assembly GCA_046154585.1 of Hyphomicrobiaceae bacterium. Lineage (GTDB taxonomy): Bacteria > Pseudomonadota > Alphaproteobacteria > Rhizobiales > Hyphomicrobiaceae > CADEFX01. Next base: position 2,739 of record JBJXDX010000010.1, read on the forward strand.
CTGGCCGACCCAGAGCGACCCTTCGGCCCACGCAAGCCCCGAGTCGCCGCCGCCGCCGGGCGCGGGGATCGTCGCGAGCACACGGCCGGACTTCGGATCGATTTTCTGGATGCGAGCCTCGGAGATCTGAAATATGTGTTGGCCATCGAAGGCCGTTCCGGCATGTGCGGGGACATCGAGTGCACGTACGATCTTGCCGCTCTCGGGATTGAGGGCGTTCAGCTTGTCGCCGGACGCAAACCAGATGTTCTCGCCGTCGAACGTGAGCCCGTGAACCTTCTCGACGCCGGGAAAGGGTCCGTACTCGCGAAGGATTTCTGCTGCTGCTCGTTTCATGTTTCCACCTCTGTCGCTTGGATGACTTCAACCTAGTCACCCGGCAGAGGAGCAGGGAGTAACAATGTCGTCGTGAATTCCGGCACAGGCGGAGCCACCCAGCGGCGTGCACGCGCGTGACCGAACGACTGCACTTTGCCCGCTCGCGCGAGCTGTTCGAGCGCGCGCTGCACGGTGCGCGCGCTGGCTCCGAGCGCAATCGCCAGCGCTGAGCTCGACCATGATTCACCATCGGCGAGGAAAGCGAGCACGTTTGCATGCTGCTCTTCGACGGGCCGTGCCAGCACGACAACCTCGCCGGCGCGGCGTGGCGCCAGCGCAAATCCTTGTTTCGTAGCGCTCACGTTGGCCAGCGGCCGAAGTTTCGCGCGCAGCCGTCCGATCTCGACGCGCAGGCGGGCGCGATGCGACTCATCAGCTTGTTTTGCCCTGAATGCCCGCTTCACGAGCGTATCCCGCGACACGTCCCCGGGCCACGACTCGGCCAGCGTGCGTGCGAGCGCGAATAGCACCGGACGCCTTGCGAGCGAGACCACCGTCCCCACGTTACGCACGGCGTGACGGCACGCGTCCACGACGAGCGCCTTCGAGGCCAGTAGCGCTTCAACATCCTCGAGCAGGAGCGGGCGCTCCTTGCCACGTGCAATCAGGCGCGCCGCGGGCGTGTTGAGGGCGAGGGACGCGCTTTCAACCTCCGCCGTCAGCGCAGGAATGTCTGCGTCGCGCGCAGCGCGCTCGGCCCGCGAGAGCGCGGCGCACGCCGTCTTCGTCTGAAGGCGTCGCATCGCGATCCCGGCGATGGCCATCTCGCGCGCAGCCTTCAAGGCGGGCGGCAACGGCGTGGGGTCGAACTCGGCGAGCGCGTGCTCGGCCTCGTCGAGGCAGCCGATCAGGAGCAGGCGCCTGCCCTTGAGAATCCGCGCATGTGCGCCATTCACGCGGTCGCCCTGCGCCTCGAGCGTTGCCCGCGCTGCGTCGAGCGTCTTGGCCGGCCAGCTCAGATCGCGCGATGCCAGCGCGATCTCGGCCTCGGCGACGACGCACCTAGCGCGGGCCACCGCCTCTTTCGGACCGAAGGCGCGCGCCGCACGGCGCAAGAGAGCTTTCGCCCGAACAAGATCGCCGAGCTGCGCCATCGCGATGCCGCGAAGCGCAAGGGCAGGTGCGTCGTCTCGCAGGCCGACCCGCTTCAATACGCCGAGAAGATCGCCCGCCGCGAGGGCGCGCGCGGCCGCGGTGATCAGCGAGTCCATGCAAATCCCGTCACACTTGTCACTCCCACCGGTGGATGCCCGGCACTAAGTGTTCTCCATCGACATATCGAGAGGCGATTGGATAGCCGAAGGAAGGAGCCAAAGCGATGAAAACGCAGATGACCGGAACCGCCGCCATTTCCGAAGTGGGTATCGAACACCATCGCGTCGTATCGAGGGACGAATGGGTTGCCGAACGCAAGACGCTGCTGACGCACGAAAAGGAGCTGACGCGCCTGCGCGACCAGATCGCCCGGGAACGGCAGGCACTGCCGTGGGTGCGCATCGATAAAAGCTATGTCTTCGACGGGCCTGAGGGCCGGCGCACGCTCGCCGAACTGTTCGACGGCCGCCGCCAACTGCTGGTGCAGCACTTCATGCTCGCCCCGGGCTGGGAGCAAGGTTGCTCGAGCTGCTCCTTTATGGCCGACCACACCGACGGCATGACCGTTCACCTGGCGCATCGTGACGTCACGCTGGTGGCCATCTCGCGGGCGCCGCTGATGGAGATCGAGGCCTTTCGCCGGCGCATGGGTTGGCAGTTCAAGTGGGTGTCGTCACACGGCAACGACTTCAACTACGACTTCCGCGTCAGCTTCACGCCGGAGGAATTGGCCAAGGGCGAAGTGTCCTACAACTATGGGACGTGGCGATTCCCGAGGGAGAAGGTGCCCTTCCCGTCCGGGGAGCTGCCCGGCATCAGCGTGTTCTACAAGGACGACGCGGGAGACGTCTTTCACACCTACTCGACCTATGGGCGCGGTGTGGAGGTGATGATGGGCACGTACAACATGCTGGACCTCGCCCCCCAGGGCCGCGGCGAGAGGGACGTGGACTACAAGATGGAGTGGGTGCGTCACCACGATCGCTATGAACCGGCACCACGTGCGGAGGCTGTGCCTGAGGTCAGCGCGTGCTGCAAAGCGCACGCCTGAGGCTGATGCCGCACCTCACCAAAACCATGGCGAGGTTCATCTCGACGGATCGAGCTGCAAACCGCTCGGTGCTCTAGGCCGCCGCGACCGGTGCGGCCTGATCCAGCCATGCGGAAAGATCGGACAGCGCGCGCGCGGCGATGCGTTGCCTTCGGGTGATGGATTTGTCCTTGCCTTTGAGTCGTTTGCCGGCCGCATCGTAAGTGGGCTCGTTGATGGCGGGAAACAGGCCGAAGTTTATATTCATGGGCTGGAACGAGCGTGGGCCCGCATCGATCGCCTCGATATGTCCGCCGGTGATGTGCGCGAGAAGCGCGCCGAGGGCTGTCGTGGCAGGCGGAGGAAGAGCGCTCACCCCACGCCGTTCGGCGGCCGCGAATCGTCCAGCGAGAAGGCCGATGGCGGCACTCTCGATGTAACCTTCGACGCCGGTGATCTGGCCGGCGAAGCGCAAGCGGGGTTGGCTGCGGAGCTTCAGCTGTCCGTCGAGAAGCTTGGGGCTGTTCAGAAACGTATTGCGATGCAGGCCGCCGAGGCGGGCAAACTCCGCGCGTTCCAGCCCGGGGATCATGCGAAAGACACGGGTCTGCTCGCCATGCCGGAGCTTGGTCTGGAAGCCGACCATGTTCCACAAGGAGCCAAGTGCGTTGTCCTGGCGAAGCTGGACGACCGCATGGGCGCGCGGAGCGCCGGGCGCAGGATTGGTGAGCCCGACCGGTTTCATCGGGCCGAAGCGAAGGGTGTCGCGACCGCGCTCGGCCATCACCTCGATTGGCAAACAGCCGTCGAAATAGGGCGTCGTCGCCTCCCAGTCGTGGAACGAGGTCTTCTCGCCCGCAAGCAGCGCGTCGACGAACCCGTTGTACTGCTCCTGTGTCATCGGGCAGTTGAGGTAGTCGGCGCCGGTGCCGCCAGGCCCCGGCTTGTCGTAGCGCGACTGCTTCCAAGCGATACTGAGATCAATGCTGTCGAAATGCACGATCGGGGCAATGGCATCGAAAAAGGCGAGCTCGGCTTCGCCGGTCAGGGCTTGCAGGGCGCGACTCAGATGAGCCGATGTCAGCGGTCCAGTGGCGATGATGACGTTGTCCCAATCCGCGGCGGGCAGATCCGTGATCTCGGAGTAATCCACGGTCACAAGGGGATGGGATAGGATGGCGCGTGTCACGTGATCGGAGAAACGTTCACGGTCGACGGCAAGAGCTCCCCCCGCCGGGAGCTTGTGGAGATCACCGGCCCGCATGATGAGCGAGCCTGAGCGTCGCAGTTCCTCGTGCAGGAGGCCGACGGCATTGTTCTGCCAGTCATCTGAACGAAACGAGTTCGAGCACACGAGCTCGGCCAGCCCGCCAGTCTTGTGGACTTCGGTCATGCGAGCAGGGCGCATCTCGTGGAGCACGACGCGCAGGCCGGCTTGGGCAATCTGCCACGTAGCCTCGGAACCTGCGAGGCCACCACCGATCACGTGAATGGGCTGGGGATCAGGCATGCCTCAATCTAGAACGCGATCGCTCCACATGGAAGCGCCGGGGTGCCACGCGCGGTATGAAAGCCAGCGCGGCTTCAGGCAGCGCTATTGACCTTAATCGAGCGCGTCAGACGTTCCAGCAGCTCTGGTCCGCGGCACGGACGGCCAAAGAGATAGCCCTGGACGTCCTCGCAGCCGCGCTGCTTGAGAAATGCGAGCTGATCCTGGGATTCGACGCCCTCGGCCGTTGTGCGCATTTCCAGACTGCGGCCAAGATCGATAGCGGCCGTCACGATCGCAGCGCAGTGAGGACGTTTGGTGATGTTGGCGACGAAGCTGCGATCGATCTTGACGCGGTTGAAGGGGAAGAGATCGAGGTAGCGGAACGACGAGTAGCCCGTGCCAAAGTCGTCGAGCGCCATGTGCACGCCCTGCCGGTTCAACTGCTGCAGCATGGCGCGTTGATCGCCGCGCTCGAAGAGAAGCAGCGACTCGGTGACTTCCAACTCGAGGCGGTTCGCCGGGAAGCCCGCGTTGGACAAGGCCTGCGTGACGCTGCCCGACAAATCGTTGCCGAGGAACTGCGCCGCCGATACGTTGACTGCGAGCCGGATATTGTCCGGCCATTGGCACGCTTCGACTGTGGCGCGCTGCAGCACCCAGTCTCCGACTGCAGCGATCAGGCCGCACTCTTCCGCAACGGGGATGAATTCGTTGGGGCCGATCAATCCCAAGCTCGGGTGGCGCCAGCGCACCAGGGCTTCGCAACCCGCGACGCGGCCGGTTTCGCAGTTGATCCATGGCAAATAGTGCACTTCGAACTGATCGCTGGTAAGAGCGTCGCGCATCTCGATGGCCATGCGGGCCTTTGCGTCGGCCGCAACCTGCATTTCCGGCTCGAAAAAGCGATAGACACCTCGCCCGTCGGTCTTCGCGCGGTGGAGAGCCAGATCCGCGTTCTTCACCAGGCGCTCGGGTGTGTCGCCATCGCTGGGGGCGGCCGCGATGCCGATACTGGTCGCGACGACCAGCCTTTGTCCGTTGACATTGTAAGCTGCACCCACGGTGTTGAGCAGTGTGTGGACGAGAGGAATGGCATTCAGTGGGTGATCGACATCGGCATGGACGATGACGAACGTTTCGGTGCCGACCCGCGCCACCAGATCGGTTTTCTCCGCACACCCGCGTAGGCGCGCGGCCGCCTGCTGCAGGAGCATATCCCCGACGGCGTGGCCGAGCGTATCGTTGATGGCCTTCAACCGATCGAGGTCAAGGCTGATGACACAAAAACCCTCGCCGGTCCGCTGCAGACGGCGAAGCAGCTCCTGCAGATGCTCGTGAAGCCGGGCACGGTTGGCCAGACCCGTCAACTCGTCGCGCAGCGCCATCGCGCGCACTTCACCCTCGGCGCGCCGTCTCTCGGTGATATCCGTGAAGGTGCGTACCAGGCCGCCATCGGGAAGAGGCACGGTGCGAATTTCCAGAGCTGTGCCGTTGGGGCGGATCCGTTCGTACATCGGCACGTGCGTCGACGCCCCGCCTTTTTTGATGGATTCCCAGACGACCGGCTCGACCGATATGCCGTCTCTGCCGAACTCTTCCAGCTTGTGTTGAAAGCCCAGAATGTCATCGAAGGTCGTCTGCGGCGCCGCCAGGGATTTGGGCAGGTCCAGCAACTCGATGGCCCGCTGGTTGATAACCGGCACCTTGCGATCCGGGGTGACCATCAAGATGCCCTGGGTCATGTGATTGAGCGTCAGCTCGAGCTCGCGGGACTTGCCGGCCAGCGCGCGCATCAGAGTCATCGCATAGAGCGCCACGCCGAGGAGACCCAATGCCACCGCCAGCGCATGGTAGCGCCAGCGCTGCAGGAGCGCGTTTTCATCGACGGTCACGTTGACGACCAACGGATATTCGGTGAGCGCCTGCACGGCGACGGTGCGCGCGGCGCCGCTCGCATCAGCCGGCGCTCGATAGTGCCCGCCGCCCTGCGCCACGATTTTGTGCCATGCCGGCGTTACGAGCCTTGCTGGCTCCGCGCCGTCGGCAGCCGGGGGGCGGGTGGCGATCATGGTGCCGTCGCGGCGTGCAAGCGTCACGGAGCGGCTGTCCGAGCGGGCGATCGCACCGTAAAGGTCGTTGAAGTATTTTGTGCGAACGGCCGCGATCACCAAGCCGATCATGTTCCCGTTCGGCGCATTGATGCGGCGGACGACATAGATCGTATCGGCTCCGGTGACGCGACTCTTTACCGGCGCACTTATGAACAGCCCCGGATCATTGTTGGACTGAAAATGCCTGTAGTAGTCGCGATCTGGAATCAAAATTGGCGCGACAGGCCATGTGCGTGTCGAGTTCACGATCCGCCCATCGGCGCTGGCGAACACTAGAGCGTCGGCCTGCGGTAGCAACCGCAGCTTCTGCGCCAGTAAATCGTGGATATCGCGTGCGGACAGCAGGTTGGAAAAGGATAGAGGTGTATCGCTGCCGATGCTCACCGCCTTTTCGTGCAGATCGCGGACCACGAGATCCACCGCGTGCACGGTTCGGGTCGTCTGTTCAGCAAGCGCGGTCGCCAGCCCCGAGGCGTCCTGTTGGGCTTCGTTCAGCGCGTCCGTACGGAAGATCCAGAGCGTCAGAGCGATGATGGTGACGGTCAGAGCCATGAGACCGGTACCCACGCGCTTCATGTTGGCAGCGGAGACGGATGGAAGGCTCAGGCGTGAGGTGGCCTCTACCACCCATGCGACCGCGCGCGCGACAGCGTTACGCGCCTGGCTCAGTAGAGTAAGCGATGCTTGATGCATGTAGGTTACCCATCCCATCCGCTTCGGGCAGAGTGCCCCATCCGTCTAAAGATTGTTTCAACGGTGCATTAAGGGGGAGTTGATGCATGGATTACCCGGGCACATCTGGAACGCACGGAGCGCGGGCAGGCAGCCAGATGCGGCCTATACAAGCCAGGGCCGCTAGGCAATCATGCTGGGTTGTTGCGTGCCGATGGATGCTATGGAGCCGCAACGACGAAGCGAAACCGCCCCAATCACGCAACGGAGGTGCCAGTGTTAAAATTCTATTACAATGGCTCACCAAATCCAACGAAGGTGGCCCTGTTCCTGGAAGAGGCGGGGCTTGAGTACGAGGGTGTGCCTGTCGATACCCGCAAAGGAGATCAATTCAAGCCTGCCTTTCTCGCCATCAATGCCAACGGCAAAGTCCCGGTGATTGTCGACGGGGACGTCACGGTTTTCGACAGCAACGCGATCCTGCTTTATCTGGCCGAGAAGACGGGAAAGTTTCTGCCGGCCAATACGCCGGCAGCACGGGGCGAGCTGTTGTCCTGGCTGATGTTCGTGGCGACCGGTGTTGGCCCGTTCTCGGGCCAGGCGGTTCACTTCAAGCATTTCGCGCCGGAAAAGCTGCCCTACGCCAACAACCGCTATCAATATGAGGCAAAACGCCACTTCGGCATTCTCGATGCTCGCCTCGCCAAGCAGCCGTACATGGTCGGCAAGACCTACACGATCGTGGACATGGACGTCTGGGGTTGGGCCCGCATGATCCCCTTCATCTTGGGAGAGGATGCGTGGAAGGGATTGCCGAACCTGAAGCGCCTGCATGATGAGGTCAGCGCCCGGCCTGCCGCCGCCCGCGCGATCGCGCTCAAAGACAAGCACGCCTTCAAAACCGAAATGGACGATGAAGCCCGGAGCCACATGTTCAAGCATCTCAAAGCAGGCTGATGGGGCTTGGCGTCGAAACGGCATAAAGCGCGGTTCACGCGTCGCGGCGGAGCCGCTCTGCGCACGGACACATGGAAGCGGATAGTGCTTCCATGTGAAGCGATCGCGCTCTAGTGTGATGATCGAGAAATTCGCCGAATTTGCCGCGCGCCCCGGAGCGAATTTCTCGATCTGAATCACACGAGCAAGATTATGAGTCTAGTGTCCCTCTTGATTCCGAAGTTCGCTTTCCGACCCAGCCGAGAGCTCCTGCGAACTTCGGAATCGGGACACTACCCGGCCATCGCGCGATCCCACCGCGCCTGCATCTCGGACGGCGTGACCTTTTCGATGCGGCTGGAAAGCTGCCAGGAGTAGCCGAAAGGATCGGCGACCGTGGCCGTGCGGTCGCCGTAGAACTCGTTTCTCAGGGGGCGGACCAGAGAGGCGCCTGCCTGCACGGCCTGCGCGATGGCAGCATCGACGTCGGGGACGTAGAGCTGGAATTTCACCGGTGTGCCGCCGATGCTCAGCGGGCTGAGGCAGCCGTAGTCAGGATATTCGTCCGACACAGAAATCACAGCGCCGCCGATGCGAAGCTCGGCATGCCCGATTTTGCCGGACGTTTCGACGAGCCGGAATTCTTCCGTCGCTCCGAAGGCGTCCTTGTAAAAAGCTATCGCTTTGGCGCAATTCTTCAGTCCCAGCATCGGCACTAGCGGGCTGTGGTCGGCCGGCATTGGATCAACATTGGACATCTTCGACCTCCTCTGATATTTACATTACATAATGTAAAATAAAATGTGCCTGTCAAGAGCCGGTGCCGATGTCAGAACGAAAACAACGCGGGAGACCGCGCAACGAGGCCGCGAGCTTCAAGGTATTAGAGGCGGCAAGAGAGCTTCTTGCGGAAGGCGGGATCGCGGCCGTCACTATCGAAGAGCTGGCGGCACGGGCAGGCATCAGCCGCCCGACGATCTATCGCTCATGGCCCAATGCAAAGGCCGTCGCGATGGCGGCGCTCATCGAGGCGACGGCGGCGGCGCCTCAGGCTGCCGCCGGGGGAACTGTGCGACACGAGTTGAAACGCGTGGTCAAAGACCTTGTGGCCGCGTTCTCGACACCGGCCGGAAGAAGCGCGGCAGAGCTGATCGCAGCGGCCGATCACAGCACGGAACTTGCCAAAGCGTTTCGCCATCATCTTTTGCTGAAGGTTCGCGAACGTGCGCTCCAGATTCTCCGCAATGGCATCAAATGCGGCGAGATTCGCAAGCGGCTTGATCTGGAGGCCGCCGCCGACATCATCATGGCGCCGGTGTTCTTCCGCCTCATGGTTGGCCACCAGCCGCTTGGCGCCGACTTTGCCGAAACGATCGTCGAGCAGGCGCTGGAGGGCTTATCCATGTGAAGCGGCAAGATCGCTTGGCCCACCTCGTACGGGCCCAGCTGGTGTTTCAGGCCGCGCCATTGGGCGGCAATAGGTCGCTCGGGGCAGGGAGTGCGCATTACCGCGGACGCGTATATGTGCGCACGTTTGCGCTTCCGCGACGTCGGTCTCTGCGATCACAAGTCTAGATCGTCTCGCATGCGAAACTTCAAAGGCGACGGCACGCCGCTCGGCGACGGCGGTCTAGGACGACACAAGACCGCCCGTTCCAAAGTTGAGATAGTACAAGTTCCGCCCATAGGTCGGGTGTAGATGTTGAACGGCGACTGGAGCGGGGATGGGAGGATGTTGTCGACCAGGATCGGCGCCCGTTGCATACCGTGTGTAGTCGAACCCGCCCGTGACCTTGTGGGCGACATCGCCCGTAAAAAACTTGCCGATCAGGTTGGTGCCCGACGTGAGCACGTCGGTGCCCGTGTTGCGCCAGAGATAGACCCTGGCGATGTTCTGCTGATTGGGATCAAGAAACGGTGCGTCCCCGGGATTGTAGCTTGTCCCAACGATTGAGTTCACCAGCCCGATGAGATCCGAAGTTAACGGCGCCGTGTAGTGCAACTCGGAAAGACCTCCGCGATTCACGGGGTCCGAAGCGGGATTAACGGATGCCGGTCAGCACTGCATCCGGCAGCCATGTGACGAACTTGGGATTGGCGATGAGCAGCCCTACCACCAGGAGCTGGAGAGCGATGAACGGCCAGATGCCCGTATACATGTGATGCAGCTTGATCTCGGGTGGCGCAATGCCGCGCAGATAGAAGATCGAGGGCGCCATGGGCGGCGTCAGATATCCGGTCTGCAGCATGACGAGGAACAGCACGCAGAACCATTCCCGATCGAAACCGACGTTGACGATGAGCGGAGTGACGATCGGCGCCACCATCAGGATGATCACCAGCGGCTCGAGCATGAAGCCGGCGATGAAAACGATGGTCATGACCGAGAACAGCAGTGTGTACTTGCCGACACCGCCGGCGAGCAGAAAATCCTGCACGAGCTGGAGGCCGCCGGAGCCGACGAAAACAGCAGCGAACATCTGACCGCAGGCCACGATGGTCAGGATCATGGCCGTGATGCGCACGGTGCGCATGGTCGCATCGACCAGCACCGCCCAGGAGAGCCGGCCGTAGGCAAGCGCCAACAGCACGGTGCCGAGCGCGCCCGTGGCCGAGGCCTCGGTGGGGGTGGCGATGCCGGCCATCATGGAGCCGAGCACGGCGACGATGACGACGAGCGGGGGCACGAGCACGGCGCCTGTCAGCTTCAGCTTCTCTCCCAATGTGGGCTCCTGACCCACGAGCAGCACGCGCGGGCCATCCTCGGGGCGGATGGCACAGCGGATAACAATGTAGATAATGTAGCTCCCCGCCAGCATGAGGCCGGGTATGAACATGCCAAGCAGCACTCTGCCCACGTCCGCCTGCGCGGTCGGACCGATGACCACGGCGAGAACCGATGGCGGAATGATGGTGCCGAGCGCGCCACCGGCGCAGATGACGCCCGAAATAAGTCCCTTGTTGTAGCCGTAGCGCAGCATGGGCGGTATCGCGAGCAGCCCGACCACGGTCTCGGTGGCACCGACCACCCCGCTCGTTGCCGCAAAGATCACGCACATCAGGATGGTGCCAACGGCGAGGCCTCCCGGCAGGCGCCGGATCCACATCTGGATGGCATCGAACAGCCGGCTGGCTATGCCCGACTGCTCGAACATCGCGCCCATGAAGATGAAGAGCGGCACGGCGGCGAGCACCTGCGCGGTTGCTGTTTCCTCGATCTTCTGGATGCACTGATGCAGCAGGCCCTCGAAACCGAACGAATTGAGGCCGAAGATCACCGCCAGCGACAGCATGGTGAGAGCGACAGGAAAGCCTGTCAGGATGGCGAGGAGGAGTGCCGGGAACATCCAGAGCGGTGACATCAAGACGTCCTTTTAGGCGTGCGCGGCGATGGGCGCGGCAGCATGCGAGCGGGGCTGGGGAGGGGCAGGTGAGTGCAGGTCGGTTCCGGGTCGGCGCGTGAGGGTGGTTCAGACGCCATGGTCGTCGGTCACAGCAACAACGGCTTCGAACGGCCGACCCGCGATCGCCGCGATGCGTTTGATGATCTCGGCCACGATTTGAATGGTGAAGATCACGAAGCCGATCAACATCACGGCGCGAAACGGCCACACGACGGGATTCCAACCGCCCGAGCCAGTGCGCTCGCCCGTGCGGATACCGTCCTCGAGATGGCTCAGAAGCCCCCAAGAAATGAATGCCACGGCGGGCAGGACAATAAAAGTCAGCCCGATCAGGTCGACATAGGCCAGGCGCGGCCTCGTTCGCTCGTTGTAGAGGAGGTCGACGCGCACATGGGCGTCGGTCGACATGGCATAGGCGATAGACAGCACGAACGAGCCGCCCATCAGGAACGCATTGAGATCGTTGCCCCAGCTTGTCGGTGCGTTGAAAGCGTAGCGCAGCAGGACATCGTAGAGCATGAGCACGACCAGCACGATAACCAGAATCGCGGCCAGCATTCCACACACGTGGCTGATCCGATCAACGGCACGAACAAATGCGCGCATGCGTTGTAGTCCCCAAGATTGAGCGTCGACCTAGTCCCGTGGCCGACAACGATAGACAAGCCCGTCCGCTTCCCCATTTTGCACGGCGCGGCCCCTCCCGAAGGGCCGACACCGCACAAGCTGACCGCTACCTGAACTCGGTGCGATACTGGTTCGTCTGCTTCCAGACGGTCATGAACGCACGCTGGTGCTCGACGACCTTCTTGAACCAGCCGCCGTCGGAAGCGATGTACTTGTCCTCCCAAGTTCTGGTCGCCTTGGCGACCTCATCGATATAGGACTGGTCGACGCGAATGATCTCTGCGCCCGCCGCTTTCAGCTTTTCGAGCGCGTCGGCATCCATCATGTTGATGGCCATCCAAGAATTGAGCGTCGACTGCTTGGCAGCCGCCTCGATCTGGGTCTTGGTCGTGGCGTCGAAGCCGTCCCACATGGCCTTGTCGAATATGCACTCGAGCACGGCACCCGGCTGATGCACACCCGGCAGGATGATGTACTTGGCAACCTTGTGGAAGCCGAGGCCGAGATTGATGCCCGGGGTCGCCCATTCGATCGCGTCGACAACGCCGCGCTCCAGAGCTGGGTAGACCTCGGCTCCAGGAAGGATGACGGTCGAGGCGCCAAGTGTGGTCGCAACTTCGGCCCAGGCGCCCGAGGTTCTGATCTTCAGCCCCTGGAGGTCTGCGATGGTACGGACGGGCTTCCTCGAATGCATGTGGATCTCGTCCGAGTGCGCGCCGCACGGGATGCCCACCACGCCGAACTTCTCCAGGCGCCATTCGCGCCACAGATCTATGCCGCCGGCCGCATAGACCCAATGTATCAGCGCCTCGGCCGGCGGCGAACCTACGTAACCGCCGAAGATCGCGGCCGCCTTGTCGATGCCCCAGTCGTAGCCGGGCCAGGTGTGGCCGGCCTGCGCTACCTTCTTTTGCACCGACTCCGTAATTTTCAGCGGACTGCCGATAGTGCCAGCCGGAAAGATCTGGAACTTGACCTTGCCGCCGGTCAGCGCATCGGCCTGCTTGGAAAAGCCCTGGGCGAACTGCTCCAGATGCACGCCACCCGGCCATGACGTGGCCGTGCGGATGGTCTGCTGTGCGCTGGCTTGCCCCGCGCCCATAGTGACGACCGCCACGGCTACGCAGGTGATGGCCAGATGTATTGCTTTCATGGTTTTCTCCCCGATTAGATGTACGTGGGCCAGCGTTGTTCGCGCAGGACCGTCGTTAAAATTGCGGTCCTTGGTCAAGCTATTGGATAGACGGCGTAAACTTTCATGTGAATTGTGCCGCTTGCAGACGGATATGACAAGGACTTCGAGGAAACGGCACCCCGAAGCCACGGTTACTACATCTCGATGAATACGTAGCTGTCCTCGACCGTGACCGGGAACGTCTCGGCCAGGTAGGGGCCCTTGGCCACCGTTTCACCCGGCTCGATCACCACCGGATAGGAGCGCACGCGCGTGTGCTGCGGATCGAAATAGGACTGGCCGGTCCGCATGTCGAACTCCCAGCCGTGCCAGGCGCAACGCAACAGCTCGCCGACGCGCGAGCGCTTGTAGTGTCCTGGCTCGTCGGACTGCAGGTGGGCGACGCAGGCAGCCTTCGCGAGCGGCGCACCCTCGTGCGGGCAACGGTTGAGGAGAGCAAAGAACTCCCCGTTGACGTGGAAGACGACGACTTCCCGGCCTTGCACGGTGACGACTTTGTTGCCACCCGGCGGGATATCGGACGTCTTGGCAACAAAGTGGCGCGCCATCTCAACTCAACCGAACGCGTAGACGGCGCGCGCATTGGTGTTGAAGATTTTCCTCCGCTCGGCGTCGGTGAGCGGCGTCTTGAAGGCAAAGCGGGCGTCGTCGTAGTCCCAATGCGGATAGTCCGACGAGAACAGCAGCCGGTCGATGCCGATCCACTCGATCACCGCGCGAAGGTGCCGCGCATTGTCCGGTTCCTCGATGGGTTGCGTCGTGAACCAGAACTTCTCGCGCACGTACTCCGACGGCGGCCGTTTGACATGCGGAACTTCGTCCCTGAATCGCTGCCAGTGCTTGTCCATGCGCCAGGTAATCGCGGGCACCCAGCCGAACCCGCCTTCGATGAACACGAACTTGAGCCTGGGGAAGCGTTCCGGAATGCCCTCGATGACGAGGCTCGTGAGCTGGGCTGCCACGGAGTGAGCGTTAGAGTGATGCTCCTCGTTGTAATAGGAAGGCCAGCCACCGCCGGTCGGCGCGTGGCCGCCGTAACCGCCGACGTGGATGCCGAGCGGCAGACCCGCGGCCTGCGCCGCCTCGTAGATCGGCCAGTAGCGGCGCCGTCCGAGCGGCTCGTTCGCGCGCGGCGAGACGTTGACCTGGACGTATCTGCCGCTCGCAGCACACCGCTCGATCTCGGCGACGGCCGCCTGCGCGTCGTCCTGCCCGACCAGGATCGAGGCTTTGAGGCGCGGCTCGGGTTTGCACCAGTACTCGAGCTGCCACTCGTTGATGGCGCGCTGTATTGCTGCGCCGAACTCCAGGTTCTGCTGCGAGAAGATGAACAGGTCGAGCACCTGCAGGATGCCGAACTCGACATCGAGCGGATCGAGATGCTGAAGGCGCATGAAGGCGAGATCGGAGCCGGGTGGCCCGCCGGTCGGCGGCCAGGCGTCGCGGCGCGCGATCAGCGGCGAGGAGCGCGGATATGGTGTCGTCGATGTGAAGGGTGTGCGCAGGTGGTCGCCGTAGGTTTTCATGTGCTCCTGCCAGCGCTTGGGCAGGAATGCATTGATGTCGGCCCGCGACCGCAGGCTGGGATGGATGTCGCAATCGATGATCTTGAGGCGGGACTGGGCCGTGCTGGCGGATGATGTCCGGGTCTCCGGGCGATCGATAACATCAGTCATGACGCCTCTCCCTTCAGGCTGTCGCGCGTAGACGCGGGAACGTCTCGAGCGGGTTATCTGCGCACATGCGTTCAACGATGCTGGCTGGAATGCCGGGCGGAATGGGCGAGTCCCCATCGAACTGCCAATGCGGGTAGTCGCTCGACAGCAGCAGCATGCGGTCGGAGCCGATCTGCTCGATGAGCTGTTCGATGCCGGACTGTGTGGGCGGCGCGTCGAACGGTTGCGTCGTCAGCCGCACATGATCGCGCATGATGTCGGCCGGTGGGCGGTCGACCCACGGCACCTCCACGCGGACGCCCTTCCAGGTCTTGTTGGCTCGCCACATGAAAGCCGGCAGCCAGCTGACGCCGGACTCCATCATCACCACCTTGAGGTCCGGAAACTTGCCGAACACGCCCTCGAGGATGAGGCTGAGGAGCTGGGCCTGGTGCGCCTGAGCCTCCGCGATGTAGTACTCGAGCCGGTAGGACGGCCAGCCGATCGAGCTCGGCGCCATGCGGTACTGACTGCCGGAATGAATGGCGAGCGGCAGTTTGTGCCGTTGCGCTGCCTCGTACACGGGCCAGAAATGGCGACGGCCGAGCAGCGTCTCACCCTGGGCAAGAACGAGGATGGCCACGAGGCGATGGTCGGATGCACGCCGCTCGATCTCCTCGACGACGAGGTCGGGCGCCTGCATGGGCACGACGATCGAGGCTCTCAAGCGGGAATCGCGCGCCAGCCACTCTGCGGCGATCCAGTCGTTGATGGCCCGGCAGAAGGCGGCCGCCATGTAGGGATCGTACACCGCCTGCGCGCCGTAGAGGACATTGCAGATGGCGTATGTTGACCCCAAGCCATCGAGCGCCTGGGCTTTCAGCATCTCGAAATTGCTGCCGGGCTTGCCTTGCTTCGGCCGCCAATCGGGTCGGCAACACAGCGGCATGTTGGGCGGATAGCTGGTCAGGTCCAGACCATCGATGGCGCGGCTCGTGACCTGCTCGCGCCAGTGGTCGTCGAGATACGGCAGCAGCGTCGTCCTGGTCCCCTCGAGCCCGGGATGAATATCGCAGTCGATCCGCATGCTCGCCACCGTACCCTGCGCGCTGGGTGCAAGCTTCATGCATCGGAGCACGTCTTGCAACCGCAATGTGGCCAGGATCTGCAAGCCTAGTCGTTGTCGAACAGTCCGGCTCCGGCGCCGGCTATGCGGGACTGCAGGCTGGCCGGAACATAGGTCCGCGCTGCCCAGGCCTCGAGATCGGCCCAGGCGGCGGCATCGGCAAGCCTCTCGTTCGAGCGCCCACAAACCGGCGCAGCACTTGGTGCCGAGGCATCGCCAGACAGAAGCTCTGCGCGCAGCCAGTCGAGGCGGCCGGTCGCCAGATCGGAAAGTCCTTGCTCCGGGTTTTCAGGGATAGCGGCGCCGATGCGGATCGTGCCGATTGGCCAAGTGAGCACGACGTTGCAGCCAGGTCTTGCCAGGCGATGAGCGAAGGGCAGAAGCCATATCGGCTCCAGGATGTCATGCAGCGTCAAGCTTGTGCCGGGCTCGAGCAGATCGGCTATCGCTGCACCGGCGTGGATCGGGCAGAGCGGCATGCCGTCGATTGCGCCGCGGATCTCGCGGTCCGATTGGGACGGCGCGGAGATCTGATTGCGCTGTGCAAGAAGTCTCGCGAGCGATTGATCCCATGCCAAGCTGGTGCTGGCGAGCCAGCGGGCTGCCTGTGCAGCTTCCTCCGCCAATCCCCAGCTCATGCCGGCGCCACGGCAGGCCTTCAGCGAGAGGTTTTCGATCTCGTTGAGCGAGACGATCATGCAGTCCAGATCCAGTCATCCCAATCGCGCGCGGCGAGCTCATTGGGAAACGGCGCGCCCTGATAGAGCGTAATGCGCACCCATTTGTCCGAGCGCGGATCGAAGCGGGTCGCGCCAAAGAACGCAAGCTTGCAGCGCAGAATGTCGACGGCGCGGAGGTCGCTGCCGATGAGGTTGTCGCGGATCTCGGCATAAGGATAACGCGTCAGGATCTGCGCGCGGCGGACGGCGTGGCGGTGCTCCGGAAACCGCAGGAGATAGGCGCCAACGAGCGTATCGGGGGACTCCGATCTGAGCGCGGCCTGCAACAGGCTAGCGTCCCGCGCGACGGCCAGGGGTTGCTCCAGGTCGGCGCCCGGCTCGGTAGCACGTACGCCCAGGCGCGGCTCCAGCTTCTCCTCCGATACATACCAGAAGAGGGCTGCCTTATCCGGGTGCGTGAAATCCGTTGCGAGCGCCCAGGGATAGCAGCGCGCTATGTCAGCGAGCAGATCTCCACAGCGCTGCGCGCCGTCGATGCCGAAGTCGGCCGCCTCGTTAGCCGACATCTGCGTCGCCAGGTCGTCGACCAAGGCACCATGCGGCTCGAGGAGGAGCGACACCGCGAACTCCTGCCCCTCGAGCGAGAGCTGCCGCTCGGCCCAGCGATAGATGGCGTCCCACGGGTACGGCCTGTGCAGCAGGGCGTCCGACTGGACCACCTGTTCCAGTCGTTCGAGGTCCGCTGCAAGTGCAGCGATGCGGGGCGCCTGCACGGAGTCGTCGGTTGTCCAGTGCGAGAGCTGACGCCGGCCCGAGGCCAGGGCTGAAAGAAAACGGGCGCGTGTCGTCTCATCGGCCGCGGCCAGTGAGCGGACGCGGGCCAGCGCCGTTTCGCGTGCGCTGATCCATCTATGCAAGAGCAGCGGATGCCGGACGAGGAAGGGCGCCATGCCCAGACCGGTCGCATTGCCAACGCCGAGCCGCCGCCGCAATGCTGGTGCCAGCGCCACGGCGCGATCAGGCGCCCGGAGCCGGGCCATGTGCTCGGCGAGATCGACTGTGAACGCGCGGATCAGATAGACGGTCAGCATCTCGGCCCGAAAGGGCCCGGACATCTCCGGCCGGGACTGAATGCGGTCGCGGTCCGCGATGCCGAACTTGCCGTTGCCGTACACCGCCGTGGTGCGCATGAGGTAGCCGGTCGCATCGATGCTCGCGAGGTCCGGCTGCAGTCCGGAGGCGAGCACATCGATCACATGGTCGAACAGGCGAACGCTGCGATTGGCGCGCGCCAAAACGAGCTCGCTGGCAAGATAGCGGCCGGCTTCCTGCCCCGGAACATTGGCGAAGAGGCGTTGGATGTCGGCCTGCGTGGGGGTGCCATCGAACAGCGCGAAGGTGGCGTCCCACGCCTCGGCAATGACGCGATCGGTGCGCTTGTCGGGTGGCAGGTCGTGGCTGAAGCAGACGAGGCTGTAGCTCCGTTCGCCGGCGTCCACCTGATAGACGGCTGTGCCAACGCCCCGCGCATCGATGTCAAAACGAGGGCGAGAGAACTGCCACTTCTCGTTTGCCGCAGTGCGGAGCAAAGCGCGCAGAAAGCTCAGGCGCGTCTGGTGCGCGCTTCCCATCCGATCGAGGCGCAGGACGATATCGGGCGATCTGAGCGGGGCCTTGGCCTGCTCGGGCTCGCGCATCATGCTCACTCTTTGACGCAGATGAGATGGATGTGGATGTAGTCCATCCCGTGCCCTTGCGGTTCAGCGGCGACCAGCCTCTCGTACCGGCCGAAAAACTCGTCCAGGATGCGCGCGCGTTCCTCGGGCGGGCGGTTGGCGGACAGGCCGCTCGCAAATGTCGGCTCGGCCCAGGATCTGAGTGTGGGAATGTAGTCGCGGGCAAACCGGGCTGCGTCCCCGTGCTCGGCGAATGCCTTGGCGTAAGGACATACAAGGTGTCGTTCCTCGACGTGCTCGAGGCGCAGGCCCGCCCGATAAACAGGGCTTGATGTATCTCTCAGCGGCGCTGTGAACTGCTCGGACGTCCGATAGACCTGCGGGAAGTTTGTCGCCGTGTACTCGGCCTGCGTAATGATGCCGCCATCGGCGAGACCGCGCCAAAGGCGGTTGAAGGTATCGAACATGCTGACGCCGCCGGTATGGCCAAGATAGCGGCCTTGCACATCTATGCCGAAGTTGAAGTAGCACAGGCGACCACCCTTCACGAGTTCACGCGCCCGAAGTGCGAGCAGGCGTTCCCATTCGATGCGGCCGGTTTCCTCGTACGCGCGCCGCTCCTCGCCGCTCGCGCCGACCATGTGCACGTGATTGGAGATGTTGCACGGGACTTTCGAGATGTAGTGCGAGGCCGTGGCCGAGAAAGCGAGATTGAGACTTCCGGGCGGGAAGATCGCCTGATGGAACGAGGTGCCCGACGCAAATGGGTATACTTCGGGAATCTGGTCATAATAGCTTTGGATGTCCGTCTGGCCGTGGATCATCCGGAACACTTGGCTGAAGTCGTTGCGCGGCAGATCGCAGTAGAACATCTCGATTGCTCGGCTCGGAACTATGGCGCGCACGTGGCCGAGCACCCGGGTCCACATGCCGACCGACGTGCCGCCATCAGCGCACCCGATGTCGGCGGCGCGGAATGCCGACGCATCGTCCTTCAGGTTCATTCGGTCCACCGCTGACAGGATCAGGGGCGTCGCCTCGTTGATGACGTCGCGGGCACCCGTGGTCGCCTTCGAGTAGTAGCCGGCGCCTTTCATGGCCATGAACCCGGCCGTCTCGTTCGATCGCATGCACTACTCCCCTTTCGTCGGACGAATGCCCCTCAACCCTGCAACGACGGACCGGCAGATCCGAATGACTGCGCGAAGAAGCGATACCAGTTCCGGCCCATCAGTTGATCGACCTCTGCTGGCGTAAACCCGCGCGCCGCGAGACCAGAACGGATCAGCGGGAAATCTCGGTTGTCGCGGAACCAGGACGGCTGCGGCGGGAACACGGCTTGACCGAGGCCGATATTGGTCTGGCCCTTGGTCCAGCGGCCGTTGCGCATCCATTCGACGACGCTGTCCGGCTGCCCCTGGCACAGGTCCGAGCCGATGCCGATGTGGGCGACGCCGATGCGCGAAGCAAGCTCAGCGACCATGCCGGTGAAGCTGTCGAGCGTACAGTTGGAGCCGCCGGCCAGGTGATGCGGATAAAGAGACAGTCCGAGCATGCCGCCCCGCGCTACCAGCGCCTTCAGGACGGCCTCCGATTTGTTGCGCTTGACGTCGTGCCACGCGGATGGATTGGCGTGCGTGATGGCGACCGGGCGTGCGGAGATGTCGATGGCCTCCAGGCATGTCCGCTCGCCCGAATGCGAAAGATCGATCACGAGCCCGACCCGGTTCATCTCGGCGATCACCTCGCGGCCCATGCGGGAGATCCCGGCGTCGACGGCCTCGTAGCACCCCGAGCCGAGCAGGGACTGATTATTGTAGGTCACCTGCATGAAGCGCACGCCGAGGCGATGCAGGATCTCCACCAGCCCGATGTCATCCTCGATGGCCGAGCAGTTCTGCAGCCCGAAGAAAACAGCCGTGCGTCCTGAAGCCTTGGCCGCGTCGATATCCGCGGCGACACGCCCCGGCATGATCAGGTCAGCGTACGTCGCAAAATAGCGGTTCCAGTCGATCAGATTCTCGACGGTCTCGCGAAAGTCCTCATGGTAGCAGACGGTGACATGAATGGCATCCACACCACCGGACCGGAGCTGCCGGAATATCTCTTCCGACCAGTTGCAGTACTGGCATGCATCAATCGTGAGCGTGGCGGCGTCGGTGCTCATGCTGGAGTTTCCTGCGTTGCGTCAGGCATCCGCGAGCGTCAGTCCGCTGGGGTCGATCTCGGGCTTTCGGCCAGCGATCACGTCGGCCACGACGCGGGCGGAGCCCATCGACATGGTCCAACCGATATGGCCGTGGCCCGTATTGAGAAACAGGTTGCGCTTAGGCGAGACGCCCAACATCGGCGTGCCTTTGGGCGTCATCGGCCGCAGGCCCGCCCAGCGGGTGGCCTTGTCGTAGGCGCCGGCGTCGGGAAACAGGTTGCGGATGGTCGACAGCATGTGCGCGAAATCGCGCTCGTTCAGGGAACGGTCGAACCCGGCAAAATCCGCCGTCGCGGTGACGCGCATCCGATCGCCCAGGCGCGACCATGCGATGAGATACTTCTCATCGACGCCACACAGGCTCGGCGCTCCGTTATGCCCGTCCACCGGCACTGTCATGGCATAACCCTTGACCGGATAGATCGGCATGTCGAAACCGATCTGCCGGCTCAAGGCGGGGCTGTAGGAGCCGAGCGCAAGGACGAAGGCGTCCGCAGTGACGGGGCCTTTGTCAGTCTCAACCTTCGTAATGCGATCGCCATCGGCGGCGATCTGCCGGATCTCGGTCGACCACCGAAACGTGACACCCAGATTGGACTCGCAATGCAGGGCGAGGGCGTTCGCGAACTTGTGGCAATCGCCGGACTCGTCGGTCGGGCAATAGATGGCGCCGGCGATATTGGCGCTGTCAGGCGCGAGCGCCGGCTCGAGGTCGACGGCTTCCTCGGTGCTGACCGGCCTCAGAGTCACGCCGTTGTCCGTCAGGATGCGCATGGACCCGATGCCACGCTCGAGATGATCCTTGTCGCGATAGACGTAGATCGCGCCTTGGGTGCGGCGGTCGTAGTCGATCGGAATGCGGCGGTTGATCTCCGCGAAACGCTCCTGCGAGTAGAGGCACAGGCGCACCTTGTGCGCGGTGTTGATCGCCGCCCGCTCGGACGTGCACTCCTGCAGGAACCGCCAGCACCAGCGCCACATGGCGGGGTCCAGACGGAGCCTCAACCTGAGAGCCACGTCGTCGCGGAATATCGACTGCCACAGTATCTTCGGTGCGCGCGGTGAGGCCCATGTGTAGGCGTGGCCCGGCGAGACCATTCCGGCATTGGAGAAGCTGGTCTCCATGGCCGCCCTGTCCTGCCGATCGATGACAACGACCTCGTGACCGTCGGTCGCCAACTCGTAGGCCGTGGTGACGCCTACGATGCCGGCCCCCAGCACGACGATGCGCATTGTCTTCCCGTTCAAACTGCTGCGGTGACTGCGATCTCGACCAGGAACTGCGGCGCCGCCAGCTTCGATTCCACCGTCGCGCGCGCTGGCGCGCAGCCCGGCGCCACCCAGGCGTCCCAAACCTTGTTCATGTCGTCGAAGGCGGTGATGTCGACCAGCCAGATGTTGGCTGACAGCAGTTTCCTCTTGTCGGTACCGGCTTCGGCAAGCAGGCGGTCGATGCGGGCAAGGATCGCGGTGGTCTGCTCGCTGACGCTTTTGCTTGGCGCATCGAGCGCCACCTGCCCGGCCAGATAGACCGTGCCGTTGTGCACGACGGCTTGGCTCATGCGCTTTCCAGCGTCGATGCGTTTGATCGTCATATGCCCTCCGGGGTCTGTCTGGTCAGGAGAGGAACCTTAGTGTCGGTGACGGCACATTCACAAGCGCCGTGTCCAAGCCGCTACCTGCTCGACGTCGTCAGCCGAAGCAGGCGGATGTTTCCGATCGGCGTGAGAATCGGCGTGAACAACGGCGCGCAGACGAGTACGATCGAGACCAGCCGAGCAGCGCAGGGTTAGTCATTGTCAGCATTTTTTGCGTGAGGACCGCCCAAATGAATGAGCAAACTCCCGCCTCTGCCCTCGCTGCGGTCCCGCTAGAGCTCGATCTTGAACATCTGCCATTTGAGACTGACGAAGGGGTGGGGCTGCGTGCGTCTCTGGGTCTTCTCGTGCTCGAGACGGACCAGACGATTGAGGATGAATTCCGTGCGATCTGGCCTGCCCAAGGCGTCGCGCTCTACGGCGCCCGGCTGCACAACAGCGTCCATATCTCCCCAGAGACCTTGAAGGAGATGGAGGGTCTGATCGTCCCGACGACGCAACTCCTGCCATCGATGGTAGACCTCTCGGTCGTGGCATTCGCCTGCACCTCCGGCGCCCTCGTTATTGGCGAGCAACGCGTGGCGGATCTGATTCGGACAGTGCGTCCTGGTGCTCTCGTCACCGATCCCGTGACAGCCGCTATTGCCGCGTTGCGGGCGACCGGCGTCCGGCGCGTCGGCCTGCTGACGCCTTATGTCCGTGACATCAACGTCCGCCTGCGAGAAGCGCTGATCGCACGCGGGCTCGAGATACCGGTCATGGGCTCGTTCAATGAGGCCGATGATGGCGTCGTCGCGCGGATCAGCCCGCGCGCCGTTCTCGAAGCAATTGTCCGGATTGGCAGCTCGTCGTCGTGCGACGGTGTTTTCGTCTCGTGCACATCTTTACGCGTCGCACGCATCGTTGAGGAGGCCGAGGCGCTGATCGGCAAGCCGGTGACGTCGAGCAATCACGCCCTGGCTTGGCACATGCTGCGCCTCGCCGGCATCAACGACGACATCCCCGGCTTCGGCCACCTGTATCGGCAACAAGCATGCGGCGGATCACTTTGAGGCATGCCGGGAAGAGGTCTGCCGCAGATTCGACTGTGGGGGTCTCCAGGGGCGAGCGTGCCGACGGACCGGCACTGCATCGAAGTAGGTTGCCGAGACCTGTGGGCCGCGCGAGGATAGCCTATCGGCACCCTAGGGCTTCCGGATGATTAGTGCAGCGTATCAGGCCCCACGTCGCGCGACGAGAAATCCACTGCATCGAAAGTGGCGCATTTGACGACCTGTCTACCCTCGGCCCCCTAACTGGAGATCAGGCATGACCAGCGGTGTCGAACTCGACTGTCTTGAAGGAATTCGCGTCGTCGACTTCACCCAGTTCGAAGCAGGGCCATCCTGCACGGAAACGCTCGCCTGGCTTGGGGCCGAGGTGGTAAAGGTCGAGAACCCAGGGCTCGGTGATCCCGGGCGCCGTTTGCAGAAGGGCAAGCCGGACAACGATCCCTGGTACTTCCACCAGTTCAACGCCAACAAAAAATCCTTGACCTTGAACCTCAAGGCACCGCGCGGTCTCGAGATCGTGCGCGAGCTCTTGAAGAAGGCCGACGTCATGGTTGAGAATATGGCGCCCGGCACGATCGAACGGCTCGGCCTGTCATATGACCAGGTGAAAGAGCTCAACCCCGGCATCGTCTACTGTCAGATCAAGGGCTTTGGACAGGGCAGCCCTTACGAGCACAGCCTCGCCTTCGATATGATCGCGCAGGCCGCCGGCGGCATGACAAGCACCACAGGCTACCGGGACCGCCCGCCTGTCAAACCCGGAACCTCGTTCGGCGACACGGGCACGGGCATGTTGATGGCGATTTCGATCCTCGGCGCGCTCTACAAGCGCCAGAAGACCGGCGAGGGCCGCCGCCTGCAGGTCGCGATGCAAGATGCCATGATCCACTACATGCGCGTGCCGTTCTCGCGCACACAGCTCTCGGGTCAGGCGGTCTTACGCGAGGGCACCGACAGGTCCGTGGCTGGCGGCCTCGTCCCCAACGCGCTCTATCCGTGCAAGCCGGGCGGACCCAACGACTACGTCTACGTCTTCTGCAGCCGCGCCAATCCGGAACATTGGCAGCGGCTGCTGACCGTCATGGGGCGGGAGGATCTGAAAGGCGATCCGCGCTTCGAGACGCAGGCAGCGCGCACCGAGCGACCGAAGGAGGTCGACGCCATCATTTCCCAATGGACGCGCAACCACACCAAGGAAGAGGCGATGAAGGTGATCGGGGCGGCGGGTGTGCCGGCGGGGGCAGTGTTCGACACGCTGGAGCTCATGCACGATCCCTCGATGGCCGAGCGAGGCATCATGCAGACGATCGAGCATCCAACCACCGGCAAGGTGAAGGTGCCCGCGTGGCCCGTGCGTTTCGACGGCCGGCCGCCTAAGGTGAAGCCCTCGCCAATACTCGGCGAGCACGTCGACAGCGTGCTGTCGTCATGGCTCGGCATGGACGCCAAACGCATTGCTGCGCTGCGTGAAGAAGGCATTGTTTGATTGAATCATACCGCATCAGAAAAGCAGGAGGAGAAACGCATGGGCCAAGTCGACGGCGCTACCCTGATAGCCAGAAGCCTCAAGCAGCAAGGCATCGATCACATGTTCGGCGTCGTCGGGTTTCCCGTCGGCCCGATCGCTACTGCGGCGCAGAAGGAAGGCATCAACTACATCGGCATGCGCAACGAGCAGGCCGCGTCCTACGCGGCTCGAGCCTACGGCTACCTGACCGGCCGGCCGGGCGTGTGCATCACAGTGACGGGCCCGGGTGTCGTGCACGGCCTTGCGGGTCTCGCCGATGCGCAGCAGAACTGCTGGCCGATGATCCTGATCGGCGGCGCTTCGGAGACCTATCGTGGCGGCATGGGCGCCTTCCAGGAGGAGCGGCAGGTGCTGATCGCCTCGCCGTTCTGCAAGTTCGCGCACAGCATCGAGAGCGTGCAGCGCATTCCCTATTATGTCGAGATGGCGACCAGGCACGCGATCTATGGCCGCCCCGGCGCCTGCTACCTCGACATGCCGGACGACATCATCCAGGGCACGTGCGACCTCGACAAGGTCACGCAGGTCGAGCGCGTACCCGAGGCGCCGCGCATGCTGGCGCCACAGGAAAACATCGAGGCCGCGCTGAACCTGCTGGAGAAGGCGAAGAACCCGCTCGTCCTCGTCGGCAAGGGCATGGCCTGGGCGCGCGCGGAGGATGAAGTGCGCAGCTTCATCGATCGCACGCAGCTCCCGTTCGTCCGCTCGCCGCAGGGCAAGGGCGTCGTTCCTGACGACCATCCGCTGTCGGTTGCGGCGGCCCGCACGTTGGCTTTGCAACAGGCTGACGTCGTGTTCCTGATGGGCGCGCGCTTCAACTGGATCTTCCACTTCGGCCAGGCGCCGCGCTTTTCGAAGGACTTGAAGGTTATTCAGCTCGACATCGCGCCCGAGGAGATCCACCACAACAAGCAGACCGAGGTGGCGCTCGTCGGCGACGGCAAGGCCATCATGGGGCAGATCAACAAGGCGCTCGCCAACCGCCAGTGGTTTTATCCCAAGGATACGCCGTGGCGCAAATCGCTCGCCGAGAAGGCAGCCGCCAATGCGGCGGCGATCAAGCCTCAAATCGAAGACGACAAGGGGCCGGCCAACTACTATCGCGCCCTCAAGGACGTCGCCGCCTGGATGCCGAAGAACTCGGTCTTGTCGGCCGAGGGCGCAGGCACGATGGATATCGGCCTGACCCAGCTCAACGTTTCCGATGCCCGCTCCTGCCTCAACGCCGGCACGTACGGCACCATGGGCGTCGGTCTCGGCAATGCCATCGCGGCCGCCATCGTGCATCCCGACCGGCCTATCATCCACCTCTCGGGCGACTCGGCGATCGGCTTCTCCGGCATGGAGATGGAGACGCTCGTTCGCTACAACCTGCCCGTCAAGATCGTGGTGCTCAACAATGGTGGCATCGGGCCCGGCATGCCGGAGATCCCGTCCAATCCGATGATGAACCTGAAGCCCAACGCGCTGATCTATGGCGCACGCTACGACAAGATGATGGAAGCGTTCGGCGGCAAGGGCTTTTTCTGCAAGGAGCCGAAGGAGATCCGCAAGGCCCTCGACGAGGCGATGAAGTTCCCAGGTCCTGCCCTCGTCAACGTCGTGCTGTCGCAAAGCTCTGCCCGCAAGGAGCAGCAGTTCAAGTGGCACGCCTGAGTGCTGCAAGGGCCGCTCCGTCGCGGGGCGGCCCGTCGCGCCCATCTTGCTGCGCCGTCGTGGGATCGGTCTCGCTCGAGCAAATCGTGTGCGATCTGACAAAGGCCAGCAGAATTCTGCTAGGCTGAGTGGTGTCTGCGCGCGCCGCGCATACAAGAGAATGGACTGACTGGAAAGGAAATTATCCCATAGAATGAATGCATTAAGCCATAAGCTTTGCGTGGCGCCGATGATGGATTGGACGGACCGGCATTGCCGGTACCTCCATCGCCTCATCACGCGCCACGCGCTGCTGTACACGGAGATGATCACGGCGGAGGCGATCCTGCGCGGCCGGCGGGAGATGCTGCTCGCGTTCAGTCCGCAGGAGCATCCCGTGGCGCTGCAGTTGGGCGGGGCGGCGCCCGACCGTCTCGCCGAGGCCGCGAGCATCGGTGAGGACTACGGCTACGACGAGATCAATCTCAACGTCGGCTGCCCGTCGGATCGCGTGCAGGGCGGTCAATTCGGCGCGTGCCTGATGGCAAGCCCGGACCTCGTGGCGCGTTGCATCGCGGCCATGCGTGCACGAGTCCGCATTCCGGTCACGGTGAAGTGCCGCATCGGCATCGATCAGCAGGACAGTGAGGCGGATCTCGAGCGTTTCATCACCACAGTGGCTGAGGCAGGTTGCACCACGTTTATCGTCCACGCGCGCAAGGCCTGGCTGGAGGGGCTGTCACCGAAGGAGAATCGCGAAATCCCGCCGCTCGACTACGGTCGCGTCTATCGCCTCAAGCGGTCGCATCCCGGGCTGGAGATCGTCATCAACGGTGGGATTGAGACGTTGGACGATGCGGAGCAGCACCTGCAGCATGTGGATGGCATCATGCTCGGCCGCGCCGCCTACCAGACGCCCTACATTCTGGCGGCTGTGGATCGCCGCTTTTTCGCCGATGTCCATGCTGCGCCTTCCAGGGCCGAAGTGCTGGACGGACTGCTCGAGTATGCGCGGGCTCACCTTCAACGTGGCGGCAGGTTGAATAACATCGCGCGCCACGCGCTGGGCCTGTATCACGGCCAACCCGGCGCGCGCGCCTATCGGCGCCATCTGAGCGAGAAAGCCGTCGGCGAAGGCGCGGCAGCCGAACTGCTGCAAGAGGCCGTGGCCATCGTCGAGGGACGGCATGCTCGGCTAGCGGTTGCGGCCGAGTAAGGGACACACAGCATGTACACCTCGGTCTCGGCCGAAACCATCGGCCTGCTCGTGTTTGCGGTCGTGATGGCCGGCCTGGCCACGGGCTTTCTGGCGGGCCTCCTGGGCATTGGCGGCGGCGGGATTGTTGCGCCCGTGCTCTACGAGGTGTTCGGCATACTCGGCATTGACCCGACGCTGCGCATGCACATGGCCGTGGGGACCTCATTGGCCGTGATGGTGCCGACGACCCTTCGCTCTTTCGCTGCACACAAGCAGCGGGGTGGCGTGGACATGGCTGCGTTCAAGCGGCTTGCGCCCGCAGTGCTCGTCGGCGTTGTCCTCGGGGCGGCGATTGCGAGCCACGCACCCGGCGCGGTCTTGAAATGGATATGGGTGGCATTCGCAATCGTGATGTCGATCAAACTCGCTTTCGGCCGCGACGACTGGCGGCTCGGCGAGGATCTTCCGCGCAACCCGCTGGTAGAGCTGTTCGGCGTGTTCGTCGGGGCTGTGTCGACGCTGCTCTCGGTCGGCGGTGGAGCCTTCGTTACGACGATGCTGACACTCTATGGCCGGACTATTCAACGTGCCGTCGGCACGTCGGCTGGAATCGGCACGCTGATTGCGATTCCGGGCGCCATTGGCCTGGCTTGGGCAGGCTGGGGCGAGCCCGGCCTGCCGCCGTTCTCGCTCGGCTACGTGAGCCTGATCGGCGCCGCACTCATGATCCCGACCAGCGTGTTTGCCGCACCGTACGGCGCGCGCCTTGCGCATGGAGTATCGCGGCGCACTCTGGAGCTGGCATTCGCAGCGCTGCTGTCGACCGTCGGCCTGCGATTTCTCGTCAGCCTGCTTTGGTGATGCGTCTTTCTGATAGGTCCGGCTGAAAAATCAGTTTGATGAGATCGCGATACAGCAGCACCTGTCTGGGCAGGATGCCGGGGTCCTGAAAGATCTTGGACATGATGATGCCGCCGTCGACGAGCGCGTTGGCCATGTCGGCGAGGTCGCCCATGTCGACCGGGATGCGCGGCGGATAGCGCTCCTCGATCTTCTCGAGGCGATCGCGGAAGCGTTTGCGCCAGCCGTCGACGCCAACGCGGGTCAGCTCGCGGACGTCGCGGCTGAAGAGCTGGTCCTGATAGCAGTAGGAGGCAACGAGGCAGCCAGGATGTCCGCCCGGCAGATCGGCCAACACCTCGGCGAACAGCTTGAGACTGACGAGAAAGCCGTGCAGCGGATCGTCGTTCAACGCGTCGGCCCGTTGCATGATGTCGTCCAGCACGGCGTCGTTCGTTTCGACGTAGCGGACCATCAGGGCCTTGGCGAGCTCGTTCTTGTCCTTGAAATGATAGAAGAAGCCGCTCTTCGTGATGCCGACCGCTGCGATCAGCTCGTCGATCGACGTGGCCGAGAATCCCTTATCGAGGACGGCCGCTTCAGCGAGGTCGAGAAGCCGTTCGCGTGTGTCGGTGCGCTTGCGAGGTGTGTGATCGAGCATGGCTTAGTGTACCGAAGGTCAAGTTGTGCAGCCACCAACCCGTGGCGGGGCCGCATTATGCAGGCATTGGACTGTCTAAGTAACTGATATTGCCCAATAAGCGTTTTCGCGCCGAACCGTACCACCCGTCGACTGGCGCCCGAAAGGCTTCCCAAGCATATCTCCGCCTGAACTGAAGCAAGCATTCAGGGCTGTTTCATACGTAACAGCGGTCAGACGGCCGTGCCGATACTGCCCCCGCTTTCAGGGAAATCATCATTACCGAAGGGACTGGACCAATGACTGTACAAGATGTGCGCGGCCACGCGTTGAGCGGCGCCAATGAGACCTCCGCTGAGCTCTATGGGAAGGCGTTGCGCCAGCTCAACCTGTATCAGGGCGATCCGGTTGCGACGATCGATGCGGCGCTTGCCGAAAGCCCGGACTTCGTCATGGCGCACGCTATGCGTGCGTGGCTGCATTTGCTTGGCACCGAGCCCGACGGGTTGCCGGTGGCCAAGGCAGCGCTGGATGCAGCAATCGATCTGCCGGCAACACTGCAGGAGCAGGGCCACCTCGCTGCCATCACACAGCTTGCAAACGGCGGCTGGCATGCCGCCTCACGCACGCTCGAGGATGTGGCAATCGATCATCCGCATGATCTGCTGGCGCTGCAGGTCGGGCATCAGATCGACTTTTTCACTGGCAGCGCGCGCATGTTGCGCGACCGTATCAGCCGGGCACTGCCGGTTTGGTCCAAGGCCGTTCCCGGCTATCACAACCTGCTCGGCATGCACGCTTTCGGATTGGAGGAGATGGGCCAGTACGCGCAGGCGGAAGCGAGCGGCCGCGCGGCCGTCGAGCATGATCCGCACGACTCGTGGGCCCAGCATGCCGTGGCGCACGTTCTGGAGATGCAGGGACGGCAGCACGAGGGTATCGGCTGGATGCGAGCCAATCCTCATGCGTGGTCCAATGAGAGCTTCTTCGCGGTCCACAACTGGTGGCATCTGGCGCTCTACCATCTCGATCTGGGCGAGACCGACGAGGTTCTCAAGCTTTTCGACGGCCCGATCTATGGGGCTCGCTCGCAGGTGATCATGGATATGGTCGATGCCTCGGCGCTACTCTGGCGGCTCCACTTGCGTGGCGTCGATGTGGGCGATCGCTGGCAGCAGGTTGCCGACGCCTGGGCGCCGATCGCGGATGCCGGCCTGTATGCCTTCAACGATGCCCACGCGATGATGGCGTTCGTCGGCGCAGGGCGGAGCGACCTCATGCAGCGCGTGCTCGATGCGCAGGTGGCGGCCATGCAGCGCTCGGGGGACAATGCGGCCTTCACGCGCGATGTCGGTCATCCGCTGGCCAGGAGCATCAAGGCCTTCGGCAACGGCGACTATGCCGAGGCGGTCCGGTTGATCCGGCCGGTGCGCGGCATTGCCTCTCGGTTCGGCGGCAGCCACGCGCAGCGGGACGTATTCGATCTGACGCTGGTCGAGGCCGCGTTCCGGTCGGGCCAGCGCGAGTTGGCGCGTGCTCTGTCGGCCGAGCGCATTCACGCCAAGCCGGAGAGCCCCTTGGCGCGACTGTTCGCGCAGCGCTCGGGACTGGAGCCGCTCGCCGCGTAAAGCAGAAACCTCCTCCCTGCGAAAGCGGGGAGGGGGTGTCTTGCCTCAGATCTTCTGATTGTAAGCGCCGACTTCGGGGAATTGCCGCAGCCGTGCGTCGATGTCGGCGAAGATGGCGCGCATGTTGGCCTCCGAAACCGGGCTTTCCACGACGACCACCAGCTCAGGTTTGTTGGAAGAGGCGCGCACGAGGCCCCAGGTGCCGTCGTCCAGCGTAACGCGGACACCGTTGACCGTGACCAGATCGCGGATGCCCTGGCCCGCGATGCGCTCGCCCTTTTTGGCGGCGCTTTCATACTGCGCGACGATCTTCTCCACGATGCCGTATTTCTTCTCGTCAGCGCAGTGCGGCGACATGGTGGGAGACTGCCAGGTCTTGGGCAGATCATTCTTGAGATCGGCCATCGACTTGCCGGGGTTCCGGTCGAGCATGTCGCAAACGGCGAGCGCTGCCACCAAGCCATCGTCATAGCCGCGTCCGAGCGGCGGTTGGAAGAAGAAGTGCCCAGACTTCTCGAACCCGACGAGCGCCTTCTGCTCGTGGGTATAGCGTTTCATGTAGGAGTGGCCCGTCTTCCAGTAGAGCGTCTTGGCGCCGTTCTTCTGCAAGACGGGATCGGTGACGAAGAGACCCGTCGATTTCACGTCGGCAACGAACACCGCGTTGGCGTGTTTGCTTGAAATATCGCGCGCGAGCATGACGCCGACCTTGTCAGCGAAGATCTCGTGGCCCTCGTTGTCGACGACGCCGCAGCGGTCGCCGTCCCCGTCGAAGCCCAGGCCCACGTCGGCCTTGTTCTTGACGACCGCGTCGCTGATGGCGTGCAGCATCTCCATGTCTTCGGGATTGGGATTGTAGCGCGGGAAGGTGTAGTCGAGCGTGCAGTCGAGCTCGACGACATCGCAGCCGATGCTGCGCAGGATCTGGGGGGCGAAGGCGCCCGCGGTGCCGTTGCCGCAGGCAGCGACCACCTTGAGGCGGCGCGTGAGAGGGGCGCGGTCCGAGAAGGATTTGATGTAGCGCTCGGCCATGTCGCTGACGAATGTGTACTTCCCGCCGCCACGAGCCTCCACCTTGCCGTTGAGGACGATGTCCTTGAGCTCGGTCATCTCGTCGGGGCCAAACGTCAGCGGCCGCGCCATGCCCATCTTGATGCCGGTCCAGCCGTTGTCGTTGTGGCTGGCCGTCACCATGGCCACGCATTCCACCTCGAGCGCGAACTGTGCGAAATAGGCCGTCGGGGACAGCGCCAAGCCGATGTCGTGCACTTCCGCGCCGCCAGCCAGCAAGCCGGTGATGAGCGCTTGCTTCACCGACGCCGAGTAGGAACGGAAGTCATGGCCGACGACGAAGCGGCAGGGCCGCCCGCGCTGATGCACGAGGGTCGCGAGCCCGAGCCCGATGGCGTTGAGGCCCATCAGATTGATCTCTTCGGGAAACAGCCAGCGCGCGTCGTACTCGCGAAAGCCCGTGGGTTTGACGAGGGGAAGACGCTCGAACTCGGGCGTGTTGGGCTTCAGGTCGGCGCGGGGCTTCGGAAACATGACTAAACCTTCTCGCTGCAATATGTCGGCGGCAACGTAGCGGATGCGTGCTGATGCGCCAACGTCGATCGGGGCTCAAAAATGCAATAGCCGCCGCTACATAGCAGCGCGCCTCGGCGTCGCCTATTGTTGCAGAAGGAGCGTACCGCGCGTCATCTCAGTGCGGCTGAGTTCCCCCAGGAATGTCATACCGAGCAATGTCGTCTGCAGCTTGCCCGGCTCAGCCACGGCGGCGCGGACGTTGCGTACGGTGATGTCGCCGATCGATACGCTATCCAAGGTTACGGTCGCAACCTTGGCGCTGCCGTTGGCTGTGGAGACCTTGTGGCGGAAATCCTGGTCCTTGAGGAAAAGGCCGGCCTGCCGCGCGTCCTCCCAGGTCAGGGCCACCATGGTCGCACCGGTGTCCACCATGACATCAACGGGCCTGCCATTGACATAGGCGGTGGTGTGGAAGTGCCCATTGCTGGCAGCACGAATTTCGACCGTCTTGTCGGATGGCTTTGAAGGGGTGGCGCGGGCTGGGCCTCTGCCATTCGCTTCTTTCAAGGTTCCGAAGTCGGCCGGCGCGAGGTTCAGCCCCAACGCTTCGCGCAACTCCCCGAAATGCAGAAAAGCCAGAGCCAGCGCACCGAGCATGCCTGCCCAGACGGCTGCGAGCTTCAGCCCGTTGCGGGTTCCTGTCGAATAAGCCATGACGCATCCCGCCGCAGATCGACACCTGCGCTGCGGCTCAACTACGAAGCGTCAGGAAATCTCCGGAGAATTCATATGACCGCAACCGGCTTAAGAAAGTCATACCTAGGAGGCTTTCCTTCAATGTGCCGGTTTGGGCCACCAGGGCCTCCACCTGAGGAATGACGATCGGCCCGACAGACAGATTGCGCAGGCGGACGGGTGCGGCATAGGCCATCCCATTGGCCGTTTGCACGGGAACGCCGTAGTTAAGGCTCGCGATGTCGATGCCGAGCTTTTTGGCATCAGCCTGCTTGAGCACGACTGTTGACGCACCGGTGTCCACGAGCATGCTGATACTGGTGCCGTCGATGGTGACGTTGGCGCCGAAATGGCCATCCATGCGCCGGCGGATGCGTACCGCCCGCTCCCCGACCGGTGCCGACTCCACAGCAATGGCGCTGCCGGGAGGCGACAGCTCGCCGGCCAGCCGGTAGGCAACACCCGTCAGTTCATCCTTGAAGCTATAGACGCCAACCAGGACGAGAGCGATTGCAACCCAGGCCGTTACGTCCTTGATAGCTTGCCCGACGCGGCCCCGATAGGAGCCCAGGAGAGATGACGCGAGAAACACGAGGAGGGCGATGCCTGTCGTAAGCGCCGCGAATTGATACAACTCGAGCCCGAAGATATCGCCCTGGTCGTGGCGGAGCATCAGAGCAACGCCGGCGAGTGTCAGAAACAGGATCCCGATCCACAATCCCACATCAGCCTCCGCTACCGAGCCGTGCGCGCCGCTCCGGCAATTCGGCCATGATTCTAAGACGTTTGTCGGGCGGCATGCCAAGCCAGGCCGCAATCTCCGCGAGCGTCCGTCCGCACCCAGCACATAACCCAGAGGCTGTGTCGATGACACAGACATTGATGCATGGGCTGGTAGCGTCCATGACTATCCTTTGCCAGATTTTTTCGGCGGCAACACGGCAGGGAGTATCTAGGAAGCAGGCCCGCCTACTGCAATCGCCCGGCGCGACCGGTCGTTGCGACCGCGGTCTGCCCGATCCGCGACCCCGGGTTGGCGATGGCGCTCCTGGCCGAGGGGTTGCAGCGGCGGCATGGACTGCAGGACTCGCTTCTTGGGCAGAATCACCACCGCCTCGGTTCCTTTTCTGAGCTCGGACCGCAGCTCGAACTCGCCGCCATGCAAGTCGACCAGATTCTGCACGATGGGAAGGCCGAGACCGGTCCCGCCTTCGGCGGTCTGCTGCGCCAGCGAGCCCTGACCGAACGGCTGCATAACCTTCGGGATCTCGTCGCGCGGAATCCCGGGACCGGTGTCTTTCACGCTGAGGAACTGTCCGCCTTCGGGGGTCATGGCCACCCGGGTCGTTATGCGGCCGCCCCGGGGCGTGAACTTGAGCGCGTTGGACAGGAGGTTCAGGCAGATCTGGCGAATGGCGCGCTCGTCGACCCAGATTTGCGGCAGCCGGGGATCGAACTCCAGGGCAATATGCAGCCCCTTGCTCTCGGCCCTCAACTTCAGGAGGCGAAGGCAGTCCTCCGCGATGTCCGAGAGCCGCACGGGCTCCTCGTGCAGCTCGTATCGCCCGGCTTCGATGCGCGACAGGTCGAGGATCTCGTTGATCAGATGCAGGAGGTGGCGTCCGCTCTCGTGAATGTCGCCGGCATACTCCTTGTAGGTTGTGTTCTCGAGCGGGCCCATGATCTCCGCCTTCATGGCCTCGGAGAACCCAAGGATCGCGTTGAGCGGCGTGCGTAGTTCGTGGCTCATGGTCGCCAGGAAGCGCGACTTGGCAATGTTGGCGGCTTCGGCCCGGCGTCTCGCCTCGTCGGAGATCGACTTCTCGCCTTCGAGCTCGGCGATCAGCGCATCCTTCTCGGCGCGAAACTCGAGCATGGCGAGCGCTGTCGAGTTCAGTCCCTTGGCCAGGAAGATGAAGTACACGTGCACGCCGACGGCCATCGACGCCATGGCCCAATAGAACGGATGGTCGAGCAGCAGCAGGCGCGCGACGACGGCGACCGTCATGGGGATCGTGCCCACATACAGGATCGGCATGACCGTCGAGGCGAATGTCATGCGAATGGCCAGCACGACGATCAGCGACGCGAAAATGAAGACGTGAGACGATGCGTCATGAGTCCCGACACCCACGAGGGCAAATCCCGCCCACACGAGGCCGCCGATCAACTCGGCGAGTATCAGACGCCGCCGCCACACGCCGACGTTGATCTCGCTGCGCGGTGTGATCAGGAACCGGCGGCACAGCTCGAGCAGCAGGACCTTGGAAAAGATGACGAGCAGCAGCCACACGATGGCCTCGCCAACCGGAGCCCAGAACATCGAGGCTAGGGAAAAGATGACGGCCAGGAGTTGGATGGTGGCGACGGCGCCGAATTCGTTGCGCACGAACATCGACAGCAGCTCGTAGGCGAACTCTGGCTTGATGTCGGTGCCTTGCGCCAGACGTGCTCGCGCTTCGCGAACATGCTCGGCCGTGGATCCGCGATCGCGCACGCCCTGCGGAGATCCGTGAACCACTTCTGGTTCGCTGGCGGCGTCGTTGGCGATCAAGCGCAGGCTCCCATCAAATGCCATGCCGTCCGCCTGCCGACAGTTCTTGGATGCATCGGCCGTGCCGGCAAGGCGCCAACCGCCTGGCCCGTGCAATTTCGGCCTAAATCACTAACTTCGGGTTTACTCGTGCTGGGCCGGTGTGTGCGTGCCCGGCCTCCTACGCGGCTTGCGCCTGCTGGGGGGCTCCGGTACGACTGGCAGGCACAACATTCAGAGCCAGGGAGACGGCGCATGAAGATCATTCAGACGCGGCAAGCGCCCAATCCGCGCCGGGTTCGGGTCTTTCTGGCCGAGAAGGGGATCGAGATCCCTTACGAGGAAGTGGATCTGATGAAAGGAGACCTGAAAACCGCTGATTTCACGAAGCTCAATGCCTTTCAGCGGGTGCCCGTTCTGGTCCTCGATGACGGAACCGCCATTGCGGAAACAATCGCAATTTGCCGCTATTTCGAGGCCACGAAGCCGTCACCGGCGCTGTTCGGCACAGGGCCGCTGCAGAACGCCACGATCGAGATGTGGAACCGGCGCATGGAACTCAATCTGCTTTTTCCCGTGAGCCAGGCCTTTCGTCATCTGCATCCGGCCATGGCGCACCTGGAGGTCCCGCAAGTTCCAGCCTGGGGTGAGTTGAACAAGCCCAGGGCGCTGGAAGTTCTCTCGATCTTGGATGACGAGTTGGGTTGCAAGCGCTTCATCGCAGGCGATGATTATTCGGTCGCCGACATAACGGCGTTGATTGCCGTTGACTTCATGAAGCCGGCAAGAATTCCAAGGCCCGAGGGCCTGAAAAATCTCGATCGGTGGCACGCGGAGATGTCGAGCCGGCCCAGCGCCAAGGCATAGCTCTCGTCGGTCATGTCATTCGGGCAGCAAGCCGGGCCGAGGTCAAGATGAAGGTCACTGTTGTTGGATGCGGCGATGCGTTCGGCTCAGGGGGACGACTGCAAACCTGCTACCACGTCGAGACTGGCGATCATCGCTTCCTAATCGATTGCGGCGCGACGGCCATCATCGGGCTGAACAAGCTCGGCCTCGATCCGAACGCCATCCAGACCATCTTCATCTCGCATCTGCATGGCGATCATTTCGCAGGCCTGGTCTGGTGGATGCTCCATGCCCAGCACGTGGCCAGGCGCTCCGAGCCACTGACGGTCGTCGGACCGGAAGGCATCGAGGCACGGTTCATCGCCGCTGCCGAGGCGCTGTTTCCGCGCTCGACGTACATCGACCGGCGCTTTGCGCTGAGCTTTGCCGAGTTTCGGCAGCAACAGCAGGTCGACGTCGGAGGGATCAAGGTCGTCCCATTCGAGGTGCAGCATCCGTCGGGAGCGCCGCCTTACGCGCTGCGATTTGAGATCGATGGTCGTACGCTGGCCTTCTCGGGCGACAGCGAATGGGTGGAAAGCCTGGTGGAAGCGGGCCGCCAGGCCGATCTGCTGATCATCGAATGTTACGGCTTCGATATGGACGTGCGCTACCACATGAGCTGGCGCACGATCGAGGCGAACTTGCCCCGGATCGGTGCCACACGCGTGCTGCTGACGCATATGAACGACTCCATGCTGAAAAACCGGCATCAGGTAGCGACTCCGGGCGTGACCTGCGCCGAAGACGGCATGGTCATCGAAATCTAGTTGGATGGCTGGATCGCTCGATCGTTTGGTTGCCCAGATTCGGGCATGCCGTGTGTGCCGTGACAATCCCATCGGCGTACAGCTTCCGCATGACCCCCGGCCGGTCCTGCGCGTCTCGGCGACGGCTCGCATCGCCGTCTGCGGCCAAGCTCCGGGAATCCGGGTCCACGCTTCGGGAAAGCCTTTCACTGATCCCTCCGGCGTGCGTCTCAGACGCTGGATGGGCGTCACTGACGACGAGTTCTACGATACGCGGCGCATCGCGATCGTGCCGGTGGGCTTTTGTTTTCCAGGCTATGACGCTACGGGCGCTGATTTGCCACCGCGACGGGAATGCGCGCCCCTTTGGCGGGCACGTCTGTTTGCAGAATTGCAGTCGCTCGAATTGGTGCTTTTGGTGGGCCATCACGCGCAGCGTTGGCATCTCGGTGCGGACGCAGATCGCTCCATGACCCGGACCGTCGAGCGATGGCGCGACGTCTTTGATCGCGCCGGGCGTTGTCGCGCGATCCCGCTGCCGCACCCGTCCTGGCGGAACAATGCCTGGATGAAGAAGAACCCCTGGTTCGAGGCCAATGTCATTCCACACATTCAGCATGAGGTGCGGCGACTCCTGGAAGTGAAGACATAGTGGTAAAAAATACTACAAATGCCAGAATTGCCATGCTATATAGGGAGGTAATGCCATATAGAGCCACCAGGAGAGAAATAATTGCTCAATCCCGAGTATCCGCCAACTCTCGACGACATGGACGTCAAAATCCTTACGCTGCTGCAACGTGATTGCACGACTCCCGTGGCGGACATCGGCAAGGCAGTCGGCTTGTCGACGACGCCATGCTGGCGCCGGATCCAAAAGCTCGAGCAGGCGGGTGTCATCGCCCGTCGCGTGGCGGTGCTCGATCCGGTCAAGGTCAATGTCGGTGTCACCGTTTTCGTGGCCATCAAGACCGACCAGCACAATCTGAACTGGCTCGAACGCTTCCACGCCGCCGTCGTCGACCTCCCCGAGGTCGTCGAGTTCTATCGCATGTCGGGCGATGTGGACTATCTCCTGCGCGTGGTGGTGCCGGACATCGGCGCCTACGATGCCTTCTACAAGAAGCTGATCTCACGCATCGAGGTCTCGAAGGTATCCTCGGCTTTCGCCATGGAGCAGATCAAGGCGACGACGGAGTTGCCGCTGTCATTCGTGCGCGGTCGCAAGGCCGAGAAAGCGGCGCAGAAGTAGGACAGATCGACTTCTGCGGCCGGATGATCCCCCGTCAGCTCTTGGACTCGGCCTTCTGATTGTTGAGGCGGGCGATGAGGCTGCAGGTGTCCCAGCGGCCGCCGCCAAGGCGCTGCACCTCGGAGTAGAACTGATCGATCAGCGCCGCGGCAGGCAGATGAGCGCCGTTGCGCCGGGCCTCATCGATGCCGATCGACAGATCCTTGCGCATCCAGTCGACCGCAAAGCCGAAATCGAATTTGCCCTCCATCATGGCTTTCCAGCGGTTATCCATCTGCCAGGATTGGGCTGCGCCCTTCGAGATCGTCTCAACGACCGTCGGAATGTCGAGGCCAGCCTTCTGCGCAAAGTGGAGTCCTTCGGACAATCCCTGCACGAGGCCGGCGATGCAAATCTGGTTGACCATCTTGGTGAGCTGGCCGGATCCTGACGGGCCGATGAGCTTCACCATGCGCGCGTAGGCAGCCATCACTGGCTCGGCCTTCGCGTAGGCGTCTTGGTCGCCACCGACCATGACGGTCAGCACGCCATTCTGTGCGCCGGCCTGGCCGCCGGAGACGGGAGCATCCAGGAAGGCAAAGCCGCGCTCCTTTGCTGCGGCATGGAGTTCGCGCGCGATGTTGGCTGAAGCCGTGGTGTTGTCGATGAAAACGGCGCCCTTGCGAACGGCGTCGAAAGCGCCGTCCTTGCCGAGTGTGACGGCGCGCACATCATCGTCGTTACCCACGCAGCAAAACACGAAATCGGCATCCTTGGCGGCCTCGGCCGGCGTTGCCGCGACCTTGCCTGCGCCGTGCTCCTTGACCCAAGCCTGCGCCTTGGCCACGTTGCGGTTGTACACCGTGAGATCGTGTCCACCCTTCCTGAGAAGATGACCGGCCATCGGGTAGCCCATCACGCCCAGTCCGATCCAAGCCACCTTCGCCATTTTGGTATCTCCCTTGTCCGCCATGCGATCTGAAGCCGTTTCTATCGGATGGACGTGGTGTTGTCAGGGGCTTTGCGCTGAGACGCGCCCTATCTGAGGGAAGGGGATCTTCGCACGGGGCGTGCGGAATGTTAGCTTCAGCCTGAACTGGGCAAAGATCCGGTTCCGATAACAAAGATAATTCGTCCAGGGAGGAATACATGCAACGACTTCGTTCGTTGGCAGCCGCAACGGTGGCTGCCTGTGTCCTGTTTGCAGGACCATCCATCGCTGTGGCGCAGACGCCGGTGAAGCTGCGCTTCCAGGCCAGCTTCCCGTCGTCGAGCACGTTCTTCGATACGTTCAAGTATTGGGCCGACCGCGTGAAGGTCATGTCGGGCGGACGGCTGGAGATCGAGGTGCTGCCGGCAGGCACGCTGGTGCCGGCGTTCGAGGTGCTCGACGCAGTCCATAAACAGGTGATCGATGGTGGCCATACGGCGGCGGCCTACTGGGTCGGCAAGCAACGGGCGGCCGCGCTCTTCGGGCCGACCCCAGGCGGCCCGTTCGGCTTCGACATCATGGACTATCAAGGCTGGCTCTATCACGGTGGTGGCCTCGCCCTGTACAACGAGTTCTATCAGGTCGAGCTCAAGCGCAACGTCGTGCCGCTGCCGCTTGGTACCGTCGCCAATCAGGCGTTGGGCTGGTTCCGCACGCCCGTGAAAAGCTGGGAGGACCTCAAAGGGCGCAAGTGCCGGCAGACCGGCCTGACGGCAGAAGTCTTCAGCAAAGCTGGTATGGCGACCGTCAACATGCCAGGCGGCGAAATCGTTCCTGCCGGCGAGCGGGGCGTGATCGACTGTGGTGAGTGGGTGGGTCCGGCCGAGGACATGAAGCTTGGTCTGCACACCGTGTGGAAATATTTCTATATGCCATCCACGCACGAGCCAGCGACGTCGATCGAGCTGCTGATCAACGGCGACGTATGGAAGAAGCTGCCCCCCGACCAGCAAGCCATCATTCAAGCAGCCACCTGGGAGGCGACCTTCCTCAATGAGATGCTGCTGCACAAGCTCAATGCCGCCGCTCTCAAGGAAATGACCGAGAAGCATGGCGTCAAGATCGAGCGCACACCCGAGGATATTCTGCGCAAGACGCTGGAGGCATGGGATGCCATCGCCAAGGAGGAAGAGGGCAAGAATCCCTTCTTCAAGAAGGTCTACGACAGCCAGCGCGCCTACGCGGCCCAGGTCGTGACGGCCCGGCGGGCCGTAGCGCCAGACTATAGCGTCGGCGCCAACTACTACTGGCCGGTGCAGAAATAGGAGATCGGCCGGAGGCTTCGGTGGTACGC
Organism: Hyphomicrobiaceae bacterium; assembly: GCA_046154585.1. Lineage (GTDB taxonomy): Bacteria > Pseudomonadota > Alphaproteobacteria > Rhizobiales > Hyphomicrobiaceae > CADEFX01. The sequence continues at coordinate 43,092 of JBJXDX010000010.1, forward strand.
GGCCTCCGGCCTATCGCCCGCGCTTGCCGCGGCGCGCGACGCGTTGCTCGCGCGCGACCGGCAGCACATTGGAGTGTTTGACCTGGGTCAGGGCAAAGCTGCTCTCGATGTTGGCGATGCCGGCGATGCGGGTCAGCGTCTCCTTTATGAAACGCTCGTAATCGGCGAGGTCCTCGACGACCACCCGCAGGAAGTAGTCGCGCGGACCCGTCATGAGGTAGCATTCGAGCACCTCAGGGCAGTCCTTCACGGCCGCCTCGAAACGGGCCAGAGCCCCTTCCTGCTGGCGTTCGAGCTTGATCGACACGAAGACGCTGACGGGCAATCCGACTTTGCCCTGGTCGAGGAGGGCTGTATAGCCGCGGATGACGCCGGCTTCCTCCAACAGGCGCAGCCGCCGCAGACAGGGGCTCGTCGTCAGGCCCACGCGCTCCGCCAGCTCCGTTGCGGTGAGCCGGCCGTTCTCCTGCAGGATCGCCAAAAGTCGGCGGTCGATGATGTCGAGCGAGGGCGGGGCGATTTTTTGCACGTGATGCCGATTTTGTAGCTGCTACTGCCAATATTTCTTACATTCCTAGCGAAGTTCGCAAATCTTCGCCAGGGCCTGCGGGGTATTCTCGAACCTCGCAAGAAGATCAATTGGAGCCGGGGTAGATCGTGCAAGACATCGTCACGAGAGAGGCGGGCAAGGACCACGAAGCCACGCTCGCCATGCTGCGGGAGCTGGAGCGCAAGGTCCTGTGGCTCTCTACGTACATGATCCACCACGCCAACCATGAGGTCGATCGTGGCGACGGCCTCAAGGTGGGGGGACATCAGGCTTCGTCGGCGTCTCTGGCGACGCTCCTGACGGCACTGTATTTCCACGTGCTGCGACCCGAGGACCGGATCGCGGTGAAGCCGCATGCCAGCCCCATTTTCCATGCCATTCAGTACCTGCTGGGCAACCAGGATCTGGGCAAGCTGCAGAATTTTCGCGCCTTCGGCGGTGCGCAGTCCTATCCCTCGCGTACGAAGGACAAGGACGATGTGGATTTTTCGACAGGCTCGGTGGGGCTGGGCGTCGCCACCACCGGCTTCGCCAGCTTCGTGCAGGACTATGTGCATGCCAAAGGCTGGGCGAAGGACTGGCCCAAGGGCCGGCTGATCGCGCTGATGGGCGATGCCGAGATGGATGAGGGCAACGTCCACGAAGCGCTGTTGGAATATTGGAAGCACGGCCTCAAGAACTGCTGGTGGGTCGTGGATTACAACCGCCAGAGCCTCGACTCCGTCGTCTCCGATCAGCTCTTCATGAAGGTGGCCGGGCTGTTCGACAACCTCGGTTGGAAGGTCGTTTTCATCAAGTACGGCAAGCTGCTGGAGGCCGCCTTCCGCGAGCCGGGCGGAGAGCGGCTGCGCCAATGGATCGACGAGTGCCCTAACCAGCTCTATTCGGCGCTGGTGTTCGAGGGCGCCAAGGGTTGGCGCCGCCAGTTGGAAGACGAGCTGAGCGGGAATCCGGAGACGCTCGAGATCATCAGCCGCCGCGATGACAGCGCGCTCGCCAAGCTTATGACCAACCTCGGCGGGCATGACCTGGAGAGCATCCTCGAGGCCTTCGCCGGCGCGACCGAAGATCAGCCGGTGTGCTTCATCGCTTACACGATCAAGGGGTTCGGTCTGCCCTTTCAGGGGCACAAGGACAATCATGCCGGCCTCATGAACAAGACGCAGATGCAGGAATTCCGTGTCAGCCAGGGGATCAGCCAGGGCGAGGAATGGGACCGGTTCGCCGGGCTCGGGCTTCCGAGCCATGAGGTCGACTCTTTTCTCAAGCGCGTGCCGTTCGTGCAGAAGGGAACGCGCCGCCTTTCAGCCGCGCGCATTCCTGTGCCCGAAATGCCGGTTCTGGCGACCAAAGGTAAGGCAGCGACCCAGGCCGGTTTCGGCCGCCTCCTAGACGAACTCGCGCGGACAGGTGGTCCCCTTGCCGACCGTATCATCACGACGTCTGCGGACGTCACCGTTTCGACCAATCTCGGCCCGTGGGTCAATCGGCGGGGCCTGTTCTCCATGGAGAGCAAGGAGGATGTATTCAAGCAGCGGGGGTTGATGTCGCCGCAACGCTGGGAGATGAGCCCGAAGGGGCAGCACATCGAGCTCGGCATTGCGGAAATGAATCTATTTCTCCTGCTGGGTGCAGCAGGTCTTTCGCACGCGCACTATGGCGAACGGCTGATTCCCATCGGCACGCTCTATGATCCGTTCATCTGCCGCGGCCTCGATGCGCTCAATCACGCCTGCTATCAGGACAGCCGCTTCATCGTGGTGGCGACGCCATCGGGCATCTCGCTGGCACCCGAAGGCGGAGCACATCAATCCATCAGCACGCCGCTGATCGGCATGGCGCAGGATGGCCTCGCCTCGTTCGAGCCCGCCTATATCGACGAACTGGTCGCGATCATGGGCTGGGCTTTCGACTACGTGCAGCGGGAGGGCGAGAGCAGCGTCTGGGAACGTGATGCGAGTGGCGGATCGGTTTATTTGCGCCTCTCTACGCGGTCGATCGAGCAGCACCAGCGGACGATGACGAATGAACTGCGCGAGGACATCATCAAGGGCGCCTACTGGCTGCGCAAACCCGATCCATCGACCGAGCTGGCCATCGTCTACATGGGAGCGCTGGCGCCCGAAGCCATCGAGGCGGCCGGGTTGTTGTCGGAAGATCGCCGCGGCGCCGGCGTGCTGGCCATCACGTCAGCGGACAGATTGTCGGCCGGGTGGCACGGTGCCCAGCGTGCACGCGAGCACGGCCATCGGGAAGCGCGCGCTCACGTCGAGGGTCTGCTGTCGGCGCTGCCGCGCGACGCCCACATCATCACCGTGTGCGATGCCTATCCCGAGACTTTGTCCTGGATTGGAAGCGTCGCGGGGCATCGTGTCAGAGCCCTGGGCGTCGAGCACTTCGGGCAATCCGGCTCGCTCGGCGAGCTTTACGGTCACTACGGGCTCGATGTGAATGCCATCCTGACGGCGGCGGAGGGCCTCAGCGGCCGGCCGGTTCGTTACCGGGCGCTACAGCACTAAAGCGAAACGCGAGGCCGCGTGTCGGCCTCGCGTTTGAATGGCCAAAGGAAATGCCGGTTTTCTCAAGGGCCGGCTTTCAGCATAATGGGAGCGCCGCGCAGCGACGAATGCTCCCACGGCACCTGCTGTCCCTTCGTGTTGTCGATCACGTCGTCGCGCACGCGCCGCAGCATGATCGCGATGTCGATATTCGGCGTCTCGATGTGCTTGAGCAGGCCGGCGGTGAACGGGCTGTGCCGATCTGCGCCATCAAGAGCGACATTTCCGGGCTGCGTGGCGAACACGATCAGCGTGCCAACGCCTGACCTGACCTCGGCCAAGCCCTGAGAGGCCGCTGCCGAGCGCGTTCCCATCGACCGCGATAGATTGCGCTGGAGAGGATTGTTGCGGCACGCATCGAGAATGATGATGTTCGTCTTCGCCTGCCGTTCCATGTGCTTCAGCACATCGTTGAGCTCCACCGTCTCCGAGTAGACATCGGACTCCTCGGCCAGCTTGGCGTCGACTGGCATCATGTAATTGAGCCCGTTTACCTGCACGCCGTGGCCCGCATAGTAAAAGAACGCGAGATCGGAGCCCTTCAGGGCACGCGAAAAGTCGCGCACCTTTCCGGCCAGTTTTTCGGCATCGAGATCCGTGCCGTCGATGACTTCTTGAAATCCGATGCGCCGAAGCGACGTCGCAACGGCTTTGGCGTCGTTGCTGGGGTTGCTCAGCGGCTCAGTATGCTTGTAGGCGGCGTTGCCGATGATCAAGGCAACGCGCCGCCCGAGGTTCACTTGAACCGGCGCCGCCTTCGTTGCTGCGCGCTCCTCTGACTTGGGGTTCGCGCTCGCAGTCGTTGTAGTGCTGGTATCGCCAGTGGTGGCCGTGCTGCCTGGCGCAGTGAAGCTTGCACCAAGGACGGTCAGGCGCGACCGGGAGTAGGCATGGGCCTGCTGGTGGATGTTGCCTTCGGCACTGGAAGCCAGTGCCTTGCGATAGTCGGCGATCGCCTTCTGGTATTCCTGCCTCTTCTCGTAGGCCATGCCGCGGCGGCTGTAGGCGGCGGCGTGGGCCGGGTTCAGCGCGATTGCCGAGCTGTAGTCGACGATCGACTTGTCGTTCTCGCCCATGTCGTAGTTGACGATGCCGCGGCTGTAGTGCGCATCGACGAATTCGGGATTGAACGCCAGCACCTGATCGAACGCCGCCTTGGCATTGGGAAGGTCTTTCTTCTTGAAGTAGGAAAGGCCGCGGCCATTGATGGCCAGCAGATAGCCGGGCTCATTCCTGAGCACCATGTCGTATTCCATCAGGGCGCGGTCGTGATCGCCCTTGGCGTCGTGGGCCAGTGCGCGATTATAGCCGGCCCATACAATCCATTCCTTGGTGGCACCAGGCGCCTCGATGATGCGCGTACACGCCGCGACGGACCGTTCGAAATCGCTGGTTGCGCGGCAAAGCTCCGTATCGTTCGCCTGTTTGGACTGCGTCTGCGCCAGTGCGGACTGCAAAGTGACAAGAGTAAGTGCAAGCGCAAAAATAAGCCGCATGACCCATGCTCCCCATGCTTGGATACGCCGGGTAATCTGCCTCAGAGCGGACACCGCGGCAAGCCATGGCGGAACGCTCTACGTCAATTTTAGCTTATGGGGCGATCCGGGAAGCTGAGCTGCTCGCGAGCCCGCCATTCGTTGGTCACATAGTTGATAATCACGGACTTTCGCACGCCGTTGATTCGACGCGCTTCGAAGCCGTGATAGGTGATGTCGGACGGAACGAAAACCATGGCGCCGTTTGGCTCGAAGGGTGACCTGCCGATCGGCTTCTTGCTTGCGTCGTAGATGTCGGTGCCAAGGTCGCTGTGGCCCTTGTCCTTGGACAGGTAGAGCAGCATCGTGAACACTTTCACCCCGAGATCCGTATGCGGCTCGAGCCAGAAGCCGTCGATGTCCTGCGCATACTCGACGCGAAGATAGGAGCCTGAAAGCTTCGTGCCGAATGTCTGCTCAATGGCGTTGGTCACGCGCTTGTCCTGGAAGCCTTCGCAGAAGCTGTTGCAGACAGTGTGCTTCGCCTTGTTCTCGGCATCGAAGTACTTGCGGGTGGCATTGTGGACTTCGCGCTTGCCGGAGACGCCGCCCAACTCAGGCGCCGGAAATGGCAACTCTGTGATTTCGTCAGCCATAGCCTGCGGCAGGCACCTCGCGAGAAACCAGTGGGGATAGGGCGCCGCGTTGCGCTTGGATTGCGCGAAACTCCCGAGCAACGTTTCGACAACTGCCCCCGAAGTCGTGGCCATAAGTGTCTCCCTTGCCATTGAGTGCTGCGCTGCTGTGCGCGCCTCGCCTGGACCTGGCATGAAGTGGGCTGACATGCGATTCCCCCATCGCGTGTGTCGCTGTGGGCATCTAGCATTCGGCAAGCTCGGGCCCACAACGGACACGGCGTCGCGCAGGGGCCAAAAGCCCGCGCTATTTCGAAGCACCTGCAGCTTTGGAACCGCTCCAGCATAAGCGCATGAGCGCCTGCAACACGCCGATGCCCTTGGTGATACGCTGTTCCGGCTGACGAAGCGGGCAGGGGATCCATGGCGCTGTTTGTCGACATTCTCACCAAGGTCACGTTGCCGATCATCACGCTCGTGGCGCTTGGCTGGCTGCTGCAACCCAAGCTCAAGCTCGATGTGGCAAGCCTCAACCGCGTGCAGGTGTACGTGGTGATGCCGGCGTTCCTGGTGCACTTCCTGTCGGCGGGCAAGCAGCCACTATCGGTCATTTGGCCTGTTTTTTACTTTGGCATCGTTCAGTTCATGATCCTGATCCCGATCGGCTGGCTGCTGGTCCTCGTGCTGCGCATGCGAAGATCGCTCGGCCCGATGATGGGATTGGGCACGGCTTACGCAAATGTCGGTTTCTTCGGCATTCCGGTCACGCAGCTCGCTTTCGGCTCCGAGTATCTCATCCACCAATCGGTGTTGACCGCGCTCATGGCGGTGCTGGTTTGCACGCTGGGTGTGTGGCTTCTTGCGCCGGCTGGCGGCGGCATTGCGAAACTGCGTACCGCCTTCGAGACGCCCCTCATTCCATCCGTAGGGATTGGCCTGCTGCTGAGGGGCCTCGAGATTGAATTGCCATCTGTGGTGTCGCAGCCCCTGCAATTCCTCGGCAGCATTTTTACACCGTTGGCGCTCTACACCCTGGGAGCGGGCATCGCGGCGCAAAAGATCATTCGCTTCGAGCTTGGCCCCCAGCTTCTCATCCTGTTCTTGAAGTTTCTGTTCGCGCCTGTCGTGAGCTGGATGATTTGCCGTGTCATGGGGCTCCCCGATGACGTGACTGCGGTGCTCGTCGTGGCGGCATCGACGCCAGTGGGCGTCCTCATCACGATCTTCGCGGCGGAGTACAAGACCGAAGCCGAATTCATCTCCACCGCTGTTGTCGTTTCGACCGCGCTGTCGCCCCTATTCGTGACCGCCTGGATTCTGGCAGTGCGGCTGCTTTGACGCGGATTTTCGGCGGTCGCTCCCTGCCATTGCTCCCGCACGGAGCCCGGTCTAGGCTGCGCGCCCGCATTGCGTCGGCGCTGGCTGGGCCGCGCCCAGGAGGAATTTGAATGATCGATCTCTACACGTGGTCCACGCCCAACGGACGCAAGGTTTCCATCATGCTCGAGGAGGTGGGGTTGCCGTACGCGGTGCATCCCGTCGACATCGGCAAGGACGAGCAGTTCAAGCCTGAGTTCTTGAAGATTTCGCCCAATAACAGAATCCCGGCCATCGTCGACCGCAGCAATGGCGACCTGCCTCTGTTCGAGTCCGGCGCCATCCTGATGTATCTCGCCGAGAAGACGGGCAAGCTCATGCCCGCGAACGAGCGGGCACGGTGGCACGCCGTGCAATGGCTCATGTGGCAGATGGGCGGGGTGGGCCCGATGCTGGGGCAAATCCACCACTTCCTGCGTGCGGCGAAAGGCAAGGCTCCTTATGCCGACGAACGCTACGTGAAAGAGGGCAAGCGGCTCTACAATGTTCTCGACCGGCAGCTCGCGCGCTCGGACTACGTCGCTGGTGACTACTCCATCGCCGACATTTCCATCTGGCCGTGGATCTCGCGTTTCGAATGGCAGACCATCGATATGAACGAGTACCCCAATGTGGTGCGCTGGTATAAGGCGATTGCCGCACGCCCCGCTGTGGAGAAAGGGTATCACGTTCCCGTCAAGCAGCCGGGCATCCCGATGCCCTGAAGGGGCAATTTTCCGTCGTTCTGGCAAAACAACAAAGGGGACACGCCATGAAGTCCAAACCGAATTTTTCAGGCGTCATCGCGCCGGTTGTCACGCCGTGGGGAGCGGATGGCGCCCCCGATCTCGATCGCTTCATCGATCATTGCGAGTGGCTGCTTGAGGACGGCTGCACCGGACTGGCGCCGTTCGGAACCACCAGCGAGGGCAACTCGCTGGGCTTGGACGAGCGTATGGAAATGCTGGAGGACCTGGTCGACACCGGCGTCGATCCCAAGCGTCTGATGCCGGGAACGGGCGCATGCTCGGTGTCCGATGCCATCGTGCTGACGGAGCATGCCGTCGACCTCGGCTGCGGCGGCGTGCTGATGCTGCCGCCGTTCTATTACAAAAACCCCAGTGAAGAGGGCCTTTTTCGCTTCTTTGCTGAGGTCATTGAGGATGTGAGCGACGATGATCTGAAGATCTATCTGTATCACATTCCGCCGATCGCCCAGGTTGGCTTTCCGGTGTCATTGGTCCAGCGTCTCGTGAAGGAATTTCCCGAGACGGTCGTGGGCCTGAAGGATTCCTCCGGCGACTGGGCCAACACCAAGGCGATCCTCGATGCCGTTCCCAACTTCGAGGTGTTCCCGGGCTCGGAGATTTTTCTGCTCGACGGACTGCGCAACGGCGCCGCCGGCTGCATTTCCGCGACCGCCAACGTGTCGGCGCGCTCGATCCGCAAGGTCTTCGACAACTGGCAGGGGCCCGACGCCGACAAGCTGCAGGCCGAGACGACGGCGTTGCGCAAGGCCATCCAGGGCTGGCCCATGATCCCGGTGCTGAAGGCGCTCATTGCGCACTACCGGCAGGATCCCGGCTGGGCCAAGGCGCGGCCGCCCTTCACGGCCCTGAGCGAGGAGGAAGCGGCCAAAGCGATCCGCACGCTTGCCGATGCGCATGGCTTCAAGCTCGAGTTCGCGGAAGCGGCCTGAGCCTTCGTCACCACCTCGCTCGAAAAGAAGCGGCCCCTTGATCCGGAAGGATGAAGGGGCCGTTTAGGTTCGGAGTGCGTGCAGGGCGATGGAGCGACCGCGACCGATCGGGGCGATCAGCGGGTAGTGAAAGGTTCAGCGGGCAGTGAAAGATAGAGAGATGGGGCTCGCCGCCAGATCGGCACGGCTGGTACCGGCAAGTGACGAAATCAACAGCACACACGCGATCCCGAAGCACACGAGCGCAGCGATTTTGGCCATCTGCCACCTCCGCCCGCTCAACCGTTGTGCCGTCTGAAGGTCCATGGGAACAATCGTGTTATGGATGTCGAAATCAGTGCTAACGGATGTAAGGCATAATAACCGGTTAGTCTATTTTTGCGTGAACCCATGATTAATCAGCGAGTTCCGAAATTAATACCTCATTAACATCTTGATCTGCAGCTGATGGCGCTTGCCCAATACTGGGCAGTCGGACGCGCGCGGCGTCCCGGACGCCCGGCCGGACACCCTCCGAACACCCGCCGGACACATCCGGACACCTGCCGGATAGGCCCCGGACGCCTGTCCACCCGTCCGGAATGACTGATAATCGGTCAAGCGCCCGTTAACCCTTACCCGCCTTGCGGATCTGGCTGAGGGTCTGCTTCGGCGTCAGCGCCTCCGGGTCGATCCTGAGCTCGATGATGGCCGGCTTGTTCGCCGCCAGCGCGCGCTCGAAGGCTGGGCGGAACTCCTCCGTCCGCTCCACCGTCTCGCCGTGCGCGCCGAAGCTCCGCGCGTAGGCCGCGAAGTCCGGGTTGACGAGCGTCGTGCCGACGACGCGTTCCGGGTAGTGCTTTTCCTGGTGCATGCGGATGGTGCCATACATGCCGTTGTTGGCGATGATGGTGATGACGTTGAGCCCGTACTGCACCGCCGTCGCCAGCTCCTGCCCTGTCATGAGAAAGCATCCGTCGCCGGCATAGTTCACCACGGTGCGTGTCGGATCCTCGAGCTTGGCCGCAATCGCCGCCGGCAGCCCATAGCCCATCGACCCCGAGGTCGGCGCGAGCTGGCTGCGATAGCCCTTGTACTGCGTGTAGCGATGCACGAAGCCCGCATAGTTGCCGGCGCCGTTCGTCACCACGCCGTGTTCCGGCATCATGTCCGACACCGTCCGCACGACCTCCTCGAGGCGCACCGCTCCCGGCGTCGCGATCGGTGTCAGCGAACCCTCGTAGGCCTCGCGCAATTCCGCGCGATGTCCGCTCCACGGCGTCGACGCCGGCTTCGCCACGCTCTCGAGCGCCGCCGCAAACACAGCGGCACTTGCGTTGATCGGCAGGTCCGGCCGGTACACGGAGCCGAGCTCGTCGCCCGACGGATGCACGTGCACGAGGAACTGCTGCGGGTTGGGGATGTCGATCATCGTGTAGCCCGACGTCGTCATCTCGCCGAGGCGCGCGCCGACCACCAGGAGCACATCCGCGCCCTTGAGCGCCGCTGCGAGCTTGGCGTCCGGCCCAATGCCGGCATGACCCACGTAGCAGCGATGCCGGTTGTCGATGTAGTCCTGGAACCGGAACGCCGCCGCAACCGGCAGGTCCAAACGCTCGGCGAACGCCTCCACTTGGCTTTGGATCGCGCGGCTCCAGCCCGGGCCGCCCACGATCATCAGCGGTCGCTTCGCCTTGGCGAGCGCCCCCGACAGCGCCTCCATGTCGGCCTTGCTCGGAGCCGGCCCCGCGAAATGCGCGGGCTTCGCGTCCGCAGCCTCGCCTACCGCCGACAGCATGTCCTCCGGCAGCCCCAGCACCACCGGACCCGGCCGGCCGTTCTTCGCCGTATGGAACGCGCGGCTCACGTACTCAGGGATGCGCGTGGTGGAGCGGATCACCGCCGCCCATTTCACGAACGAGGAAAAGAGCTGCTTGGTCTCGATCTCCTGGAACGCCTCGCGATCCTCGTGCCGCTCGCCCGGTAGGCCGAGGAACATGATCATCGGCGTCGAATCCTGCTGCGCGATGTGCAGGCCGCTCATGGCGTTGGCCGCTCCCGGCCCGCGCGTGACGAAGCAGATGCCGGGCTCGCCCGTCATTTTGCCCCAGGCTTCCGCCATGATGGCCGCGCCGCCTTCCTGCCGGCAGATCACGGTGCGGATGCGGTTGGAGTCATGCAAGCCGTCGAGGGCCGCCAGGAAGCTTTCGCCCGGCACAGTGAACGCGGCCCGCACGCCCTGCGTCTCGAGCTGATCGATCAGAATCTTGCCGCCGTGACGCATGTCGCTCCTCGCCCTGCCGATGTTTTTCGCGCCTATTCATAGGCAGTGGCGGGGGGCACGGGTAGCGAAAATTCGCGGGCAACCGGGTCGCGACCTCGTCATGCACGAAGCGAAATAGCAGACGGGATCGCCAGTGCCGCCAGTAGACGATCATTGCGCCTGACCGTAGCCTAGCGTCCAAGGCCCGCGGCGGGCTTGCCATCGCATCCACCGCGGGCCAGGCCGAATGGCGGCGTCAGGAGCGCGAACACGGCCATGCCACAGACCACCGTATTCCGCCGAGCCGCATGGGTCGTGGCGTGGGACGAGGCCCACGGCGGCCACGTCTATCGCCGTGATCTCGACCTGATGGTCCGCGACCGGGAGATCGCGTTCCTCGGGAAAAATTGCCCCGAGACGGGCGATGTCGAGATCGACTGTTCTGAGCGCCTCCTTCTCCCGGGCCTCATCAACATTCATACCCATCCAAGCAGCGAGCCGCTGCGCAAGGGTATCACCGACGAGACGCGCAGCCCCGGCTTCTGGCACAGCTCGCTCTATGAGTTCCTGACGGTCTTCAACAACGATCGGGAAGGATCGGTCGCCGCCATGCGCGTCGCGCTCGCCGAGCTGCTGATGAGCGGCGTCACCACCGTGGTCGACATCTCGCCGCCATTCGACGGCTGGATCGACACCCTTGCCGAATCCGGCATCCGTGCCGTCGCCGCACCCATGTTCCGCGATGCGCGATGGTTCACGCGCAACGGCCACCTGCTCGAGTACGAGTGGGATGTGAAGGGGGGACGCGAGGCCTTCGACAAGGCGCGCCGCCTGATCGACCTTGCGTCGCAGCACCCCTCCGGCCGCCTCAGCGGCATGATGATGCCGTCGCAGATCGATACCTGCACGCCCGAGCTCATCCGCGATGCCTACGACTACGCCGTCGAGCGGCGCTTGCCGCTGCAGATCCACGCCTCACAGAGCGTCACCGAGTTCCACGAGATGGTCCGGCGCCATGGCAAGACGCCCATCGGCTGGCTCAACTCCATTGGCGCGCTCGGCCGCAACACCATCATCGGGCACGGCATCTTCCTCGACCACCACCCCTGGCTGCACTGGCCGACGCATGGTGACATGCCGCTGCTGCGCGACACCGGCGCCACCGTCGCCCATTGCCCGACCGTCTTCATGCGCCGCGGCATCGCCATGAACACGTTTGGCGCCTATGCGCGCCAGGGCATCAATCTCGGGCTCGGCAC
>JBJXDX010000011.1:0-17253 GCA_046154585.1 Hyphomicrobiaceae bacterium
CGAACTTCGGATTCGGGACACTAGTGTCCCTATTGAGTCCGAAGTTCGCGCCCGGACCCAGCTGAGAACTCAGGCGAACTTCGAAAATCGCGACACTAGCGGAAAGTCATTGGGCGAGTGGCATGGGCGGTTGATCCATCGGCGCATTCTGCAGACGGGATCGTGGATCACCGTTGAATTCTGCAGCTGTCCAGCAACAATCGTCTCGTCCAGACATGCGACCCGGTGGGAGATGACAATGACGGACGCAAAATCGATTTCCGCGCATTGGGGAACCGGCGATGTCTACACGCGCATCATGGAGGCGATGGAGGCAGCGTCGCTTTCGCCCAGCACTGTAACGGTGGAACAGTTGGCACCGGTCGATCATTTTCACGCGCGTGGATTTCCCGCTACCGCTGAGCTGGCTGACGTTCTGCCGATTGGGCCCGGATACCACATCGTCGATATCGGGTGCGGCCTTGGCGGTCCGGCGCGCTATCTGGCGAAGCGCTTTGGCTGCCGGGTCAGCGGCGTCGATATTACAGATCCTTTTGTCGAGGCAGCCAACAAGTTGACCGCACTCCTGAAAATGGAGGGTCAAGTCGAGGTGAGATCGGGCGACGGGCAGCACCTGCCCTATGGCGATGGACTGTTTGATGGCGGGTACGCGCAACATGTGACCATGAACGTTGCGGACCGAGCCCGGTTTTTTGGTGAAGCATTTCGCGTTCTAAGACCCGGCGCTTTCTTTGCGCTCACCGAACACGGTCTCGGGCCCAATGGAAATCCGCATTACCCGCTCCCTTGGTCAGAAGACGGAAGCGGAGCCTATCTCGTCACCCCGGCGGATACTGTGGCTTGCCTCCAAGAGGCTGGCTTCGTTGACGTCAAGGTGGAAGACACAGGCGCGAAATACCTCGCGGGATACCGGCGCGCCATGGAGCTTGCGGCTCAAGGTGCTCTCCCTGCGTTTGGCGCTCATATTCTGATGGGACGAACCGCGCCTGCCAAAACAAGAAACGCCGCCCGCAATATCGAAGAAGGTCGAACGCATCCTGTCCAAATCGTTTGCTACAAGCCGCGTTGATCGTTGGTATTTCCCTTTTTGGTAAGGCCACCCTGGCTAGGGCGGCATGGTCCACCGGCCGCGTGCAATTCGCGCTTCGAGGGCGGAGCCGTGCTCCGCACGGGACTCTGGGTCCCGGGTCGCGCTTGGGAGCCGACGCTTTACATCCCGATCGTCGTCTCGGCCCACGCTTGCCCGGGTTGACAGTGAGAAGATCAGACACGCGCCGCAAAGACCGGCGCAATTCTAGATCATCGCACCTGTACGGCGGCAACAATCCGGTTGACAGGCGGCGTCTCGCACGGTCTAGTTGCAAACAATTCCTATTAGCATATTGGGAGGATGCAATGATGAAGAGAACTGCGCGCGCTCGGCGGCGCCTGGCTGTGCCGGGCATCATGCTTGCTGGTCTGACGGCCGCCGCGACGTGGGCGACCCCGGCATGGGCGGAGAAACGCTTCTTCACGGTGCTGGCGGTGGAGCCCAAAGGCGGAACGACCGTCGACAAGGAGCCGTTTCCCACCGGATCGCTGCCGCCGGGCGGCGGCTACATCATCGCGCAGCCCGACGAGAAGACGCGCCGCTGGGAGGTGAGCGCCTACGTCTGGCTGCCGTCGCAGCTCATCGTGCACGAGGGCGACGAGGTGACGCTCGGGTTCGTCGGCATCAACGGCGCGGCGCATCCAACGTCCATTGCCGCGTTCGGCCAGAATTTCACGCTGACGCGCGGCCAGGCCCATCGCGTCACCTTCACGGCCGACAAAGTGGGAATATTCGGCATCACGTGCAGCACGCACAAACCGTCGATGTCGGGCGAGCTCATCGTCATGCCGAAGCGGTGAGCGATGCGCGGGCGTATCTTCACGGCTCAGGGCAGCGGGCATTTCCCGGCCCTTTCGCGCTCCACGTGTTCCCTCTGAAATAGAGCGCGCCGCGTAATGTTGCCAAGAATGCGCGGCGAGCCCGCTCACGGTGAGCAGGCCGGACAACCTGGGAGAAGTGACATGAGCACGCTTGTCGCAGAGACGCTGGAGGAGACCGCCGAACTGCGCCACCTGACGGACGCAGAGCTCGAGGACGTGAATGGCGGCTTCATCTTCCTTGCACTGGGCCTGGTCGCGGCCTTCGAGGCCGGCATGATCGGCGGCATCCTCGCCGCCAACTATGCCAAGACCGGAAATATCCGGGGCAGGATCTAACGAATTTGGCCGCAGCAGCGATGCTGCGGCCCCTTTATGCGGGTGTCCGGCAGCCCAGTGGGATCGGCCGCCACGGCCGGCTCATGAGGTCACGGCTTGGCTTGCAACGCATTCTGACCAACAATCCAATCGACGATTTTTTGGTGGACGCGCGGATCGTCGTAAATGGACGTATGAGCCATGAACTTGTCCCTGCCGAATTCCCCGATATCCAAATCAGCAAATTCCGCTTCGGCCGTTTGCAGACCTTCAGGGCGAACGAGCGCTTCGATGTCCAAGAAGTTCGTTGCCGAGGGCCGCTCCCAGCCGTATCCGAGTGGATTGCCCCGCAACATGGCGAGCAGGTAGGCGACGGTGGCTAGAACGGCGAACAGCACAGCGTAGCCCGCCACGGCCCACTCAATGACGCCGGCACGAGGCATGGCCAGAGCAAACCACTTAGGCAGAAGCCATTCAGGCGCGATGTAAAGCTTTGCTACAGCGATCAAGCCCATGAGAAATACGAGGGCAAACAAGGCCACCAGGCCACGCGCACCCCAATCAAGCACCTTCCAGATCAACCGCGAGAGGCGAGTGGTTGCGAGGTTCAAGTGCGAAAGATAGATCGCGGCCTCATCGACCTTGTAGCAAACGCTCAGAAAGCTGAGTTCGTCCAGCCGCGGCCAACGAAGCCGTGCCAGTTGGCGAGCCGTCATCCGCCTCACGTATGCGGTTGCCAGGAGGAAAGCCACAACGAATATCATCGCCAACGCAATTCCCTGGATCGCTTCAACGAGCTCGTAATAGCCCTTGTCCTCGGGAGAAAGGTTGAGCCAGTAGTCCTCGTGCGCTTCCGGCGGTTTGGGTGTGACGGAGCGGATCAAGAAGCCGGATAGAACGGAGGCAAGCACCACACTGACCAGCACACGAATGGACAGGTATCCAAGCCTACCCTTCAGGGCGCGGCATACGATGAACGGCGTTGCAAGAAATACGATTCTGGCCAGGCCTTGCCGGTTCTTGATGTGGCGACCGGCGTAAAGCGCGACGTTGCCGCCATGACTATGGGTAATGACGACTTGCCGGGCATGAGGATCACGCAAGGCGATCGCATCGAGAAATTCCGCGAGCTCTCGCCCTGCCTCCAATCTGGCACGGTGTGTATTTCTGCCGCTCCATTCAAAGACATTGAGGCATGCGTCACGCAATGACTCGGACAGCTTCTGACGCAAGCCAGAGCCCTCCTGCGTCCACGCTGTGCCCTTTCCAAAAGTGCCATGGACCAGCGTGATTTGGTAACGTCCTTGTGCCGTGTCCGGCGGTGGTACTGTCATGGCGTATCCAGCGCGTGTGATCGTGGCCTAGTGTCCCGGGGAGCGAACTTCGGAATCAAAAGGGAACACTAGAATCATAATGTTGCTCGTGTGATTCAGATCGAGAAATTCGCTCAGCGACGGCCGGTAGTTACGGCCAACTTCTCGATCATCACACGAGAGATAAAGGCCGCCGCATTCCTGCGGCGGCCTTTTTTGGTAAGCACGCGGACGCCACGCCGGAGTGGCGACGGCGATGACGGCTACTGCGCCGTGCCGAGGCCGGCGGCGCCGCCGCCGACCTTGATGGCGCCGAAGGATTTCAGCTCCTTGCCGTCGAAGCTGAAGGCCTGCAGCTCCTGCTCGACCATGCAGCCGACGACGAGCGTCTTGCTGTCCTTGCTCCAGGCAGCACCCTGGCACCAGTGGCCAACCTTCGCCTCGGCCACCTGCTTCAACTTCAGATCGGCGACGCTGTAGACGCGCACGAGGCCGTTGTCGTTGAAGAACGGCGAGGCCTTGGGCTTGTTGGAGCCGTTCATGATGGTGACGGCGACGTACTGGCCATCGGGCGACATCTTGAGGCCTTCCGGCGTCTGGCCGACGCTGATGGTGTCGACGACGCGCGGCGGGTTGGACTTGATGTCGATGAGGCTCAGCGTGTCGCTGTCGCCGCCACCCATGCCGATGTTGGCAACGGCGGCAACGTCGCCGCGCGAGCCGATGTCGAGCGGATAGGGCCGCAAGCCCGCGTGGACCACGCGATTTTCCGCCTCGACCTTGGTGCCGTCGACCTTCAGCACGGAGATCTTGTTGTCGCCGTCGCGGCTGACGAGCGCGGTCTTGCCGTTAGGTGTGAAGGCAATGGCGCTCGGACCGGACTTGGCGTCGCCGAGCTGGACCTTGCCCACGGCGGTCAGCGCCTTGCCGGCGATCGAGAAGATCGACACCGATCCTTCCGAACGGTTGGCGACGAGCGCCAGATCGCCAGCCGGATTGATGGCGAGCCCGGCGGCGCCCGCGCCCGCCTCGACCACCGCGATGACGGCGGGCGGCGAGGACTTGAGGTCGATGATGCTGACCTTGTTGTCGGGCACTGTCTTCTTGCTGTCGTTCGGATCGACCTTGGTGGCGGCGGTGACGAGCGCGAACGATTCATCGCGCGCCACGGCCACACTGGACGGCGGGCCGACGACGCTGGTCTGCGCCTTGATCTCGGCGATGACCTTGGGCGTACCGCCGCTCAAGTCGAGGATGGTGACGGTGTCGGGTTTCGGATCGATGGGCACCTGGTTCACACCATCGACAAGCACGGCCTTGTTGTCGTTGGCGGAGACGGCGATTTGTGCGGTGGCGGGAAACGCAAACAGCGGAAGTGCGAGCAAACCGGCGGCAAGGCCGATCGCCCGCGGTACGCGGCAGACCATGGTATCCTCCCGTTGAAACATTTTGTTTCTTGTTGAGCCCCCGATTTTGGGGTGCTCACGGCGACAATATAGCATCCCCGGAGATTCAAATTGAGGCGCGGTGGAGGACGGTTTCGAGATTCAGAAACCCCGAGCGCAAGCGTAGACATGCCGGCAACGGGATAACCCATGTCACGGATGAAACAGCGCGGAATTCAAATCTACGCGAGACATGGCGCCGGCGATTTCGCATCGCCGTGATCCGTTGCAACCAACAGGAGATCATCATGAGTGCACCGACTGACCATGAGGAGATCCGCACGCTTTCGAGCGATGAGATCGAAAGCATCGGCGGCGCCGGCATTGCCGATATCCCCGGCAAGATTGTCGAGACCGTCGAAATCTTCGTCAACTGTTTCACGTGGGCGCTGGAAAGCTTCTTCGTGCCGAGATGCAAGTAAGCCCAAACACCGGGAGATGAGCCATGAACCTTGCAATGCGCGATTTGACCGAACAGGAAATCGACGGCGTGTCCGGCGGCGAGATCAAGCAGATCGGCAAGTGCACCGTTGCACCGCCCTTCCACGAACTCAAAACCGCGATCGGAGCCTTCATCAACGGCCTCAAGCGGATCTGGGGCAGCCCGTCCACCGATCCCTGGGAGTGAGCGTGCTTTGATGGAACGCTCGGCGGGTCTCGCCCCTTGCGGGGCGAGGCCTGCCCGTTTGTCGTCCCACTGTCACCGACGCGCGAGATGATCTGCGCTTCCGTCGTGTACTGCTATCGGGTGCTCGAAGAGGCGCGGAAGGATCGATGATAGACGGTGGGATGCACCGCGCAGCCGGCGGCGCGATCTCATCGCTGACGCTTGATCCCGCAACCGGCAATGTCACTTTGTATAAACAATCGGCTTTCCACGTCTCTGTTCGCGGGGATAGTGTTGAACTGCCCGGCAAGAACCGCCGGCTACGGTTTAGCATTCTGGGGATGGACATGGGCAATCGCCGAGCACTGACGGGTCTTGCTGCGGTTATGGCGGCCGTCTCAATTGCAGCATCTGGTCAGAGCGCGCTCGCGCAGGGCGCGGTCGACAACAGTGCGCTGTCGTCGCCGGCGTTTCGCGAGCACAAGCGCACCTTCGGCCTCGTCTACACGCTGCCCGCTGAGGTGAATGCCAAACTCGATACGACGATCGGAGGTCTCCTCCGGGAGAAGCTGCTCAACGCCAAGCTCTATGACGAGGCGCAGCGCTTCAACATTCCGCACGTGACGGTCCTGCATATCCACAATCCCGACCCCACGACGCCTGACAAGATGCTGAAGACCCTGCCCAAGCTGCCGCCGGTGCTGAACGTCACACTGAAAACCTTCTATACCACCGAGGCGGCCAAGGGCGCCGGCCACCCGTGGTGGTTCGACCTCGGCATCGTCAAGGAAGGCGCGAGCTTCGAGGCCATGATGGCGTTCAACACGGTGGCGACCGCAGCGTTGACGCCGTTGCGCGACGGCCCGCTGCCGCGCGTCACGGGCCCCGTGTACGCCGTCATGGGCGATGCTGGGAAGACCCTCGTCCAGACCGTCGGCGTGAGCGGCCTGAACACCGTCAGTGACGGCAAGGAGCTGCGCCCACACAACCCGCACAACACGATGGTCTACTCCATGGCGAAATTCACGCCCGAGGTGCAGAGCGCATTCAATAGCGTCGCCGCCGAGTTCAATCAGATCCTGCCCGATGGGATTTCGCTGACCTTCAAGACCGTATCGATCGTCGAGCTCGGATTCGCCGGGAACGTGCTGCGCGAGATCTATCGCATCAGCCTGGAGGACGGGTCCGCGCTCAACGTGGCAACCGGGGCCAAGGTGGCGCAGTAGCGGACTAGAGTGCGATCGTTTCGGATGGAAGCACTATCGGCTTCCATACGTCCGCGCGTAGCGCGGCTCACGGCTGTCCGGTTCAGCAAGTCGCACTGAGGCCACAAACTCCAATCCCACAATTTGCGTCCCCGGACGGGGCGCGCCAGCGCACCGATCCGGTGCCTTCACCCGTCGAGACGATATGCTGGACGTGCCGCGCGCGATTGCGGCACGGCACCGTGCACTCACTGCCGGGGAAGATCCCGGATGGCCCCGCGTCGCGCCGTCCGCGCGGAGCGCGGCTCCGCCACGACGGCGCGAGCGCGGCGCCTCCGGGAACGCAAGGGGAAAAGGGTAATGTCGGGCAACGTGATTCAATCCGAAGCAATCCTGCTCCAGCGTTGGGGCACCGATCGCGCCAGCCCTTCCGTTCATTGCGGACGAGGTACCCTAGCTGCGACGGAACACGCTGAACTGGAAGGGCTGCGCGACACCCGCGGGCGTCATGTGGACATGCGACCGGGTGCCGACGAGTTCGAACGAAGGTGCGAGGATCGGCGCGAGCGTTTCAGCGGCGTAGCGCTTGACCGGCAATCCGCTGCAACGCTCCGGGCCGTCCGGCGCGAACGTCGCGATTATGGCATGTCCGCCTGATTTTACCGCGGCGCGAAGCCGTTGCACGTATGCCGTCCGATCCTCCTCGGCGATCAGGAAATGAAAAACGGCCCGATCGTGCCAGATGTCGTACGTTCGCGCCGGCTGCCACTGCGTGACGTCGGCGGCGATCCACTGCACGCGCCCGGACGCTTTGCCGAGCCGCATCCTGGCCAGATCGAGCGCGACGTCCGACAGATCGAGAACTGCAATCGAACGCCAATTCGCTTCCAGCAGCGCGTCGACCAAACGCGATGCGCCACCGCCCACGTCGATCAAGGATGATGCTGGCGTCCCCCCGATATCCTCGATGATCCGAAGGGAGGTTTCGGGACGATCCTCGAACCAGCTGACGCCGGCTTCGCCCTTGTTCGCGTAGGCCTGTTGCCAATGGGCCTTTCGACTCTCGGAATCCATAGGTGCCTCTTGGCGCGCGCATACTTACGCGCGCCCTGTTGGGCTCAGGGGCCGGGCTTGCGCGCCAGAAAGGCGTAACCGAACACTTCGAACTTCCTGGCGTTCGGCTCGCCCTTGGCGCCGCCGAACGTATCGACCGGCAGGCCCATGCGGACATCCACGAAGCCGCTGTCCTCGATCATCTTCTGCCAGGCTGCACACGGCAGACCACCGGCAATTCAAGCCGTCCAAAGATCGATGTTGGCGACCGCTGAAGCAGGCACGGGGCGACCATTGGCGATGTCGGCAAACTGCAGGTGCCCTCCCGGACGGAGCACGCGCCAGATCTCGCCGAAGACCTGTTGCTTGTCGGCGCACAGGTTGATGACGCCGTTGGAAATCACCACATCGGCCCAACCATCCTCGACGGGCAGACTTTCGAGGATGCCTTCGCGGAACTCGGCATTCCCCAAGCCCATGCTCTGCGCGGTCTTGCGGGATTTGGCCAGCATCTCTTCCGTCATATCGACGCCGACGACATGACCCTTGGCGCCGACCTTGCCCGCGGCGATGAAGCAATCGAACCCGGCGCCTGAGCCCAGATCGACCACGCGCTCGTGCGTCAGCAGCTCTCGCAGCGAAAATGGATTGGCGACGCCCGCGAAGGATTCGACGGCTTCGTCGGGCATCGCGTCCACGGCCCTGGCGTCATAGCCCAAGCGCGCCGCCAGCGGCCGTCCGGTGTGGAAGTGGTATTTGTCTTGCGGCTTGATGGCCACGTCGCGATATTTCTTTTTGACCTCTTCCCTGAGGGCCGCTGAATCGACAGGACTGGTGTCATCCATCATCCGACTCCCTTTATGATCGACAGATTGGCATCAGATGGCCAATCTCTGCGCGTTCGCGCTAGAATTCGATTCTAGGTGCCGCAGCACGCAAGATCATCTACATTCAATTATTCACTTGAATGATCTATGATGTCAAGCATGGAAAACCCAAAGCGCGCGCTATACGCACAGTTCGCGGCCGTGGCGAAGGCCGTCGGGCACGAGCATCGGCTCGAGCTGCTCGAGCTTGTAGCCCAGGGCGAACGCAGCGTGGACGCGCTGGCGGAGCGCTCGGGTCTTTCGATCGCCAATGTCTCGCAGCACTTGCAGCATCTGCGTCGCGCCGGCCTGGTCATAGCACGGCGGCAGGCGAAATTCGTGCTCTACAGGCTGGCAGACGAGGCCGTTCTGAGCCTGCTCGCGGCGCTGCACGAGGTGGCAGAACGAAATAACGCCGAGGTGGGACGCATCCTGCAAAGCTACTTTCAGGAGCGCGATGCGCTGGAGCCGGTGTCCCGCGCCGAGCTCGCCCAGCGCATGAAGAAAGGCCTGGTCACGCTCATCGACGTGCGGCCGGAAGATGAGTTCGCGCTCGGGCACATCCCCGGTGCGCGCAACATCAAGTTGAGTGAACTAAAGCGGCATCTGTCAAAGCTCGATCGGAAGACCGAGATCATCGCCTACTGCCGAGGCCCCTATTGCGTATTGTCGTTCGAGGCCGTGTCCCAGCTCCGCAAATCGGGCTTCAAGGCGCGCAGGCTGGAGGATGGCCTGCCCGAGTGGAAAGCCGCCGGCTTGCCAGTCGAGATGTAGGCAGCGCGCGTTGAAGCCGGACTGGCCGCAGCGCAGCGACTGCGCCAGGTTTCCGTCCGAAACGTGAAAGCCCAGATCGAGCGGCGGCCAGCACGGCGCCGTCGCAGCCCTCGACGAGGATGACCCAGTCGGCCATCGCATCCGGCGTACTGCGCAGCGCCTTCTCCCGCGCCGGTATTGCGATTTTCATGTTGACATGAGACTATTGTCTCATTACAAGCTCTACATCCAATCAGCGAACGGCGACGCGAAGTGGAGAACGGTGCACGATGGCCCTGACCCCAAAGCAAATGGACCAGAAAATGGACGAGCACTTCGCCTTCGAAGGTCGTGACGACATCGATGGCGTGCTCGCAACGCTCACGGATGACGTGGAGCATGACATCGTCGGCTGGCCGTTCGGCCCGTCGCATGGCCGTGGGGCCGCCCGCAAATTCTACGAAACCCTGTTCGTCGACCTCGCCGACAGCAAGGTGCGGTGCGTGAAGCGCCTCCACGGCCCGACCTTCATGGTCGACGAGTCGGTTTGGAGCGGCAAAGCGCCGGGCAAGCCCTTCGGGCTGGAGGGCCGCAATCGTCCTCTCGAATTCCGGCTGCTGCACGTGATCGAGTTTGCGGACAGCGGCGACATCAAGCGCGAGAACGTGTGGATCGATCTCGCCTCCATCATGCAGCAGCTGCCACAGGACTGACGTGACAGCGATGGAGCCAACAGGGCGTCCGAACCAGAAGACGCGAACCCGGAAGGACCTCCTCCAGGCGGCGGCTCGGCTGATGAAGCATGGGCGCGCGCCGACTCTGGAAGAGGTCGCCGAGGAGGCGCTGGTCTCGCGCGCCACGGCGTATCGATACTTCCCGAGCATCGAGGCGCTGCTGGTTGAGGCCGCGGTGGATGTCGCGATGCCCGACCCTGAGGAACTGTTCCAAGACGAGGCCTCGCGCGATCCCGTGGTGCGCCTGCAGCAGGTCGAGACTGCGCTCTATGACATGATCCTCGCCAACGAGCCCCTGCTGCGCACGGTGCTCGCGCATACCATCCAGCAAGGCATTCAGGACGAGGATGGCAAGCTGCCGAGGCGCCAGAACCGCCGCACGCCGCTCATTGAAGCGGCGATCGAGCCCGCGCGCAGTCAGTTCAAACCCGCGGCGCTCAGAGAGCTGACGAGGGCACTCGCGCTGATCATGGGGCCGGAGGCCACCATCGTCGTGAAGGACGTCCTGCAGCTCGATGATGCAGAGGCTCGCAAGATGAAGCGCTGGGCTATTCGCGCGCTTGTGGAAGCAGCGAAAAAGCCGGCGGCGCACGACTAATGCAGATCGCTCGCCAGACCACCCCGAGGCAATCCGCATCCCGAAAGATGTCTGATGAATGGAGCCTGCAATGACGAAGTTTGTTGTCCACCAATTGGCGCCCGATGCACCCGACCAGTCCTACAGGGCTGTGGCCGGGCGTGGTGCAGCGGCGCGGGGGCTTACAGCGGTCGCGCTTGCGGCGGTGGTGGCTATTTCGATGTTCGCCATTCTTTCACGCGGTGTCCTTGCCCAGGATGATCAGGCCGAGCGCGGCAAATACCTTGTTGCATTAGGAGGCTGCAATGACTGCCACACACCAGGATATTTCTTCGGGAAACCCGACATGGCGCGCTTCCTCGGCGGGTCGGAGGTTGGTTTTGAAATCCCCGGTCTCGGCGTGTTTCATGGTCCAAATCTCACGCCCGACCAAGACACCGGCCTTGGCAAGTGGTCGAGCGAGCAAATCTTGGCGGCGATCACGAAGGGTGAGCGACCCGATGGCCGCATACTTGCTCCCATCATGCCCTGGCACGCATTTGCGAAACTCACCCCCCAGGATGCTCGCGCGATGGTGGCGTACCTGAAAACTCTGCCACCGGTGAAGAACAAGGTGCCGGGGCCGTTTGGTGCGAACGAGACTCCGACCTCCTTCGTGATGAAAATCGTGCCGCCCAGCGCCACCGCACCGAAATAGCAGCACGGGATCGTCCGCCCGGCATTGCCTCTGTCCCCGCGGACCGACACGCGAGCCGATGCAGCCCGTTTGGTTCGTTGCGATACTCAGACAACCGCATGGAGAAGATCAATGGAGACCAGGATCAGCGAGATCACCGACGGCATCTATCGGCTGTCAACGTTCGTGCCGGACATCGCGCCGCCCGCCGGCTTCACCTTCAACCAGTTCCTCATCCTCGGCGATGAGCCGCTGATGTTCCACACCGGGCTGCGCAAGATGTTTCCGCTCAACCGCGACGCGCTCGCCCGCATCATCCCGCCGGAGAAGCTGCGCTGGATCGCGTTCGGCCATTACGAGGCCGACGAGTGCGGCGCCATGAACGAGTGGCTGGCGGTCGCGCCCAACGCGCAGGCCGCGCACGGGCAGACCGGCTGCCTGGTGTCGCTCAACGACATGGCGGACCGCGCGCCGCGCGTGCTGAACGACGGCGAAACGATCGACCTCGGCCGCGGCAAGCGTGTCCGCTACATCGACACGCCACACATCCCCCATGGCTGGGATGCCGGCGTGATGTTCGAAGAATCGACCGGAACTCTGCTGTGCGGCGACCTGTTCACGCAGCTCGGCGACGGTCCCGCGCTGACCGAAGGCGATGTCGTGGGACCCGCGATCACAGCGGAGGACCTGTTCAAGTATTCCAGCCTCAACCCCGGCATGGGGGCGACTATTCGCGGCCTGACCGCACTTGCGCCGCGCACGCTGGCGCTGATGCATGGCCCGTCGTTTACCGGCGATGGCGCAGCCGCGCTGCGCGCCTTGGCCGACGACTACGACCGCCGCCTCTCGGATCAGATCAAGGTCGGCTAGGAGCGCGACCGTCGTAGGGCGGTACATGTCCGCTTTACTCCCCACAAACGGACGTTCGTCTGCCCTACTCCAAGGTCGCGTTTGTGCCAGAAGCTGACGTCGACAAACTGGGCTTGCTCGGTCGCGTACAAAACGCTCTAGCCAGCGCTTAGGGCAGTCAGAAGTGCATTCAATTCGGCTTCGGGCCAAGTTCCAGCGTGCCGTCCAGCCGTCACAACGGGTTCTGCTCGCAGGGCAACAGCTTGATGGAGTGGTCCTCCGAAACGGTCAGCTTCGCGCCAGGCTGATGGTGACACCGGACAGGCCGGTGCCGACGGTCTTGATCTCGATCCGCTGGCTGGCCTCGCCGCTGGTGACCGACATCGTCCCGGATACCGCACCGCTGATGGCGAGATTCAGGCTGGAGTCGGTCGCGCGGCCGCTGACCGCACCCGCCGCGTTGAACGTCCGCTCTTCCCACTGGCCGGTGACCTGCCCGTTCTGCTGACTGAGCGTGGCCCGCATTTCGATCTTGTAGCTGCTCGACGCGCAGCGGATGGCCAGCGCTAGGTCCGCACCCGCGGACTTGGCGGTGTAGTATGCGCGGCACGAGATCCGCTCGCTCTTGCCCTGCTCGAGGACGACCTGGCCATTGCCGCTCCAGCTTCCCGCCAATCGAGGGAACGGCCCCTCGGCGCGGGCACCGCCGGCTTGAGCCAAAACAAGGCCACCCAGCAGTGCCGCAAGGGCCGTGACTTTGTGTCTACGCGCGCCAACCATCATGAAACGTCTCCCTGAAGTCCGAACCGTTGAAATATGAAGCCCACTGCTTTTCTGAAGCCCGCCCCCGCATTGCCGGCGGTCAATTCCCGATCACGATCATGCGACGCCCCCCACACTGCTCGCGGCTCACGCATTGGTCGCCGCAAGCGACGCCTTGGTTCAACGCTGACCGGGCCTCCCATGGGAGCGGGAACCCCGGCTCGCCCATGCGCGCAGGGTGACGCGTGCAACCTCAAATCGCGACGGCTAGGAAGCGACGTTCTGCAACGGCGCCGCGCTACTGCCTGCCGGCCCATCCAAACTGCGTTGGGTAGCACTGGTTCCTGGACCTCGCATGTGCACTCGCTCCGAGACGTATTGCTTGATCGCCTCGACCTCTAGACCGCCGCCGCACAGCCCGATGTGACCATCGGGCCGCAGCAGATAGAACGACGGTTGCGGGACGTGGGCTCGCGCCAATTCCGCATCGTTGAAGGGATCAGCCGGAATGGCATGGACGACACACAGACCTCCGAGGTTCAGCGCATCCGTGGCAGGCGGCGGCGCCTGCCCAACGACCAGAAGGTTGAAGCGTGAGTCGTCCAGCGTATCAAACAGATCCCCGGCCGCGCCGGCGGCACTGAGCTTCAGATGCAGCCAAGGAAAACGGTCACCGGCTGCGGGCGCCCCTTTGCGTGAAGCTGACAGGCCCTGCGACAGCGCGCCCTTTGGATAGCTGATGCCGATCTGCGCAATGGTGCGAAAGGCAAACGCCCTCACGAGCTCAAAGCGCATGGCGAGGGCCGCGACCCGGGCCATGATCTTGGTCCGGAACAAAGCACCGAACCAGCCGTCGGCAACGATGATCTGGAACGCACGATCGGTGGTCTCCAGGAGCCGCTGCGCGACGGGAATGCGCTCCTGCTCATACGTGTCGAGCAGCGCGGCGTCGGCACGGCCTTGCACGACGAGCGCCAGCTTCCACGCCAGGTTATAGGCGTCCTGCAAGCCCGTGTTCATGCCCTGGGCGCCTGCCGGGCTGTGGATGTGCGCCGCATCGCCGAGCAGGAAGCACCGGCGGTCGCGAAAGCGTTCGGCCGCCCGATGATGGATGCGGTAGGTCGAGAACCACAGGCACGACTTGAAATCCAGCGCCGCGCCCGCCTCCTGCCGTATGGCCGGAACCACCTCCTCGAATGTGAGGTCGTCGCGATGCCGCAAATGCTTTGGGATAATGCCGATGACGCGCCACCGGTCCGTGCCTCGCATGGGAAAGAACAGGTGGAAGCCATCCCTCCAAAGGTACACGTTCAGCTCGCCCGCCTTCATCGGTCCCGTCGCTTCGGTGTCGGCGACAAAGAACGTGTGCTCGTAGGGCGCACCGGGAAAGCCGATGCCACTCATCTCGCGCACGGGGCTGCGCGAGCCGTCGCAGCCTGCGACCCACGCTGCTCTGACGGTCCTCGTGCTTCCGTCCGGTTGCTTCAAGACCGCATCGATATGACCGGGATGCTGCTGGAAGGACACCAGCTCCGTCTTCCAGTGCACGTCCACCCCGAGGTCGTGCAGCTTGGCGCCCATGATGCGCTCATTGTCGTCCTGGCCGAGCATGAGGATGTACGGGAATGGGCTCATGTTCTTGCCGATATCGCCAACCGGGATACGCGCCGTCCATCGGCCGTTGGCCCACATGTTGGCGCCCGTTGCCTTCTCGCCGAGCGCGAGCGCCTGACCGATGATGCCCATCTTGGCGTAGATCTCGAGCGTGCGCGCTTGCACGGCCATCGCCCGGGATTGCTGCGCCGGTCCGGAATGCCGATCGACGATCATCATTCGCACGCCATGCCGCGCCAGTTGATTGGCAAGCATCAGTCCGGTCGGACCAGCACCGACAATCAGCACATCGACATCCGTGACCGTGCGCCTGGGCGCCAGGGTCGTAACATTTTCTCCTGCAGTCATCGTGCAATCTCCGTGTCTAACCTGGGTACGTCACACCGTGGCGTGGACCGGGGCTGAAATTGACTTGGTGGCTTTAGCTGCGTCTTGCGACGGCTGTGGCGAAATCCTGAACCACGTCACGTAGAGCGCCGGCAGGAACACCAGCGTCAGCAGCGTGGCGACCACCAGTCCGCCCATCACGGCGTAGGCCATCGGCCCCCAGAACACGGTGGGAGCGATCGGGATCATGCCGAGGATGGCGGCGGCCGCCGTGAGCAGGATGGGCCGCAGCCGGTGCTCGGTGGCACTGATCACGGCCGACCAGGGATCTTCGCCGGCCGCGATGTGCTCGTCGATCTGCGCGATCAGAATCACCGAGTTGCGGATCACCATGCCGATCAGCGAAATGATGCCGAGGATGGCAACGAACCCCATCGGTGCTCGCGACACAAGCAATGCACCGGCCACGCCGATCAACGCCAAGGGTGCGGTGAGCAGCACCAGGAACAGCCGCTGGAAGCTCATCAGCTGCACCATCAGGATGGTCACCATCAGGAACAGCATCAGCGGGAACACCACGAAGATGCTGGCCTGCGCCTTGGCGCTATCCTCGATCACGCCGCCGAGCACGACGCTGTAGCCCGCCGGCAGCTTGGCGCGGAAGTCGGCGATGGCGCCCTGCACCTGCTTGGCCACCGTGGCCGCCTCGACGCCGGGCACCACATCGGCCTGCACCGTGACGGTGGGCAGCCGCTGGCGGCGCCAGATCAACGGCGGCTCCAGCGAGTAGGACAGCGTGGCGATCTGCGACAGCGGCACGGCTTTCCCACCGGCGGCGGTGACCGTCAGGTGACGCAAGGTCTCGAGCTTTGCCCGCTCTTCCGGTACCGCCCGGGCGACGATATCGATCAGATAGGTGTTGTCGCGGAGCTGCGTAATGGTCGTTCCTGAGAGAACGGCATTGATGCTGTTCGACAACTGCTGCGAGCTGATGCCAAGCGCCCGCGCCCGATCCTGATCGACGTCGACCTTGATCACCTTGGCCGGCTCGTTCCAGTCGTGGTTGATGCTGCGCGTGTTGGTGTTCTCGCCGAGCAGCTGGGCAAAAGCCTGCGCCAGCTCGCGCGTCTTGGACGGATCAGGCCCGCTGACGCGGAACTTCAGCGGCCAGCCGACCGGCGGCCCGAGCTCGAGCGGCGTGACGCGCGCCATCAGGGTCGCATCGAAGTCCCGCGCGAAGGCCTTCTCCAACCGCGCCGCGACCTGCTCGCGCTGCTTGTGTCCCTTGGTGACGACCACCGCCTGCGCGAAGAAGTCATTGGCGAGCTGAGCATCGAGCGGCAGATAGAAGCGGATCGCGCCCTGGCCCACATAGAAGCTCCAGTGCTCGATATCCGGGTCCGCCTTCAGCAGCACCTCGACCTTCTTGACGACCTCTTCAGTTGCCTTAAGCGATGAACTCTGCGGCAGCGTCAGATCGACAAACAGCTCCGGCCGGTCCGACTTGGGGAAGAACTGCTGCTGCACGAGCTGCATGCCCGCGAGCGACAGCACGAACAGTCCGGTCGACACCGCCAGCACGATCTTGCTGTGACGCAGCGCCAGGTCCAGCGCCTTGTGGAACCACTGCGAGAACGCACCTGTTCCATGCTGGCCATGGCCCTTCAGCTTCTCGGGCAGAATGAACACGCCCGTCAGCGGCGTGAACAATACGGCCACGATCCACGACACGATGAGGGCGATGCCGACGACAGCGAACAACGAGAAGCAATACTCGCCGGCGCCGCTCTGGGCGAAGCCCACCGGCACGAAGCCGGCGATCGTCACCAGCGTGCCCGTCAGCATCGGGAATGCCGTGGAGGTGTAGGCGAACGTCGCCGCTTTGATGCGGTCGTAGCCTTCCTCCATCTTGGTGATCATCATCTCGACGGCGATCATGGCGTCGTCGACCAGCAGGCCGAGCGCAATGATCAACGCACCGAGCGAGATGCGCTGCAGCGAGATGCCGGTCAGCTTCATGATGACGAAGGTGATGGCGAGCACCAGCGGGATGGCGATGGCCACCACGATTCCCGGCCGCCAGCCGAGCGCCAGGAAGCTGACCGCAAGCACGATGGCGATGGCTTCCATCAGGCTCTTGGTGAACTCGCCGACGGCTTCCTTCACGACATGCGGCTGGTCCGCGACCAGATGCATGTCGACCCCGACAGGCAGCTCGCGCACGAGCTCGGCAACCTTGGCCTTGA
>JBJXDX010000012.1:0-29504 GCA_046154585.1 Hyphomicrobiaceae bacterium
CCACGAGGCGATCGGCGGCCAGCTCCACTGCATCTTCGTCGATCACGGCCTGCTGCGGGGCGGCGAGGCGGAGCAGGTGGTCCAGCTCTTCCGCGACCACTACAACATCCCGCTGGTGCATCGCGACGCGGCCGACCTGTTCCTCGGCAAGCTCGACGGCGTCACCGATCCCGAAGCCAAGCGCAAGACCATCGGCGGCCTGTTCATCGACGTGTTCGAGCAGGAGGCTGGCAAGCTCGGCGGCGCCGATTTCCTCGCGCAGGGCACGCGCTACCCCGACGTCATCGAGTCCGTCTCCTTCACCGGCGGCCCCAGCGTCACCATCAAGTCGCACCACAATGTCGGCGGCCTGCCCGAACGCATGCGCATGAAGCTGGTGGAGCCGCTGCGCGAGCTGTTCAAGGACGAGGTGCGCGCGCTGGGCCGCGAGCTCGGCCTGCCGGAAAAGATGATCCGCCGCCACCCGTTCCCCGGCCCCGGCCTCGCCATCCGCGTCCCCGGCGCCATTACCAGCGACAAGCTCGCCATCCTGCGCAAGGCCGACGCGATCTATCTCGAGGAGATCGAGAACGCCGGGTTGTACGACGCCATCTGGCAGGCCTTCGCCGTGCTGCTGCCGGTGAAGACGGTTGGCGTGATGGGCGACGCCCGGACCTACGACCACGTCTGCGCACTGCGCGCGGTGACGAGCAGCGACGGCATGACGGCGGACTATTTCCCCTTCCCGCACGAACTACTGGGCCGCGTGGCGACCCGCATCATCAACGAGGTGCGGGGGATCAACCGGGTGGTCTACGACGTGACGTCAAAACCGCCGGGGACGATTGAGTGGGAGTGACAACACTGAGAACGGGCGGTCCACGACTAGGTGTTTGATCCCGGGTTTTGATGGTGCAGTCTTCTCTTTCAAATGGAGGGAGGCACTATGGGCCAGGTTCTACACGGCAGCGCCACAACGACTGAGGCAGTCCGTCGAGCGATACAACGTAGTCAAGAGAGCTTGAGAGCGCTGGCTGCGCGTCACGGCATCAATCAGAAGACCGTCGCAAAATGGAAGAAGCGAGATACCGTGAGCGATCGCCGCACTGGCCCTAGCGAGCCAAAGTCGACGGTGCTGTCCATTGAAGAGGAAGCCATCATCGTCGCATTCAGGCGGCATACCCTTTTGCCGTTGGACGATTGCCTCTATTCCCTCCAGCCGACGATTCCTCGCCTGACCCGCTCATCGCTGCACCGCTGCTTGCGGCGGCATGGTATCGGCCGGCTGCCAGATGTCGAAGGTGACAAGCCGGCGAGGAAAAAGTTCAAGACTTATCCCATCGGTTACTTCCACATCGACATCGCCGAGGTTCAGACGGCCGACGGAAAGCTCTATCTCTTCGTTGCCATCGACCGAACGAGCAAGTTTGCTTTCTGCCAGTTGGTCGACAAAGCTAATCGCAAGACTGCATTAGCCTTCCTGGAGGCCCTCATTGAAGAAGTGCCTTACAAGATCCACACAATCCTAACCGATAACGGCATCCAGTTCCGATTTCCACCTCGCCACGCAGATGGACCAACAGCGCGCTACATGACCCATATGTTCGACATGCGCTGCCGGGAACAAGGCATTGAACACCGCTTCACGAAGATCAACCATCCGTGGACCAACGGGCAAGTTGAACGCATGAACCGCACCATCAAGGATGCTACGGTTCATAGATACCACTACGACAGCCACGGACATCTGCGCCAGCACCTTGGCGACTACATCAACGCCTACAACTTCGGTCGCCGTCTCAAAACGCTCAAGGGTCTTACGCCTTACGAGTTCATCTGCAAATGCTGGACAAATCAGCCGGAAAGATTCAACCTAAATCCACTCCATCAAATGCCGGGACTGAACACTTACACGACCGCCTATAACCGCTTCAATCGTTGGTCGGCGCGCGGCATCTGGGGTCGGATGTTTGCGGCTCTGGCGGCCAAATCCCGCGACAGTCTGCAGATGATCGACAGCACCATCGTCAAAGCGCATCGCGCGGCCGCCGGCGCAAAAGGGGGGAGCGCAATCAGGCGATCGGCATCAGCCGCGGTGGGCGCTCGACAAAAATCCATGCGCTCGTCGACGGCAAGGGCCGGCCGCTTCACTTCGTCGTAACCGGCGGCCAGGTCCATGACAACCAAGTCGTCGATCAGCTCCTGCAAGCACCCCAGCCGGCCCTAGCCGTGACCGCCGACAAAGCCTATGACAGCAAGGCTGCGCGCCAGCAGATCAAAGATGACGGCGCCGTGCCCGTCATTCCCAGCCGATCCAATGCCCTCAAGAAAGCACGCTGTCCCAAGCGTATCTACCGACAGCGGCACAAGATTGAGAACTTCTTCTGCCGCATCAAGGACTGGCGGCGCCTGGCCACCCGCTTCGACAAGCTTGCTCGCAACTTCCTCGCCGCAACTTGCCTCGTCGGCGCTCTTTACTGGATCACGCTATGAGTCCAGACCCTAGATATCAAAAGGCTTGAGCGAAGCCTTTTATGATCTTTGCTGTGTGGAATGTCTCCAACTTCACAAGGGAAGGAAATCAGCCGTGCGGGTCATGTCACGACGACTGCTTGTTGCGCTTTTGGCCACTGGATTAGTCGCTGCCGTATCGCATCCATCGTTGGCGGCGACGACCATCAGGGCATCTCTTACCGACCTAGGCGCTGGGATGGAAATGCCAACTAATCTCGGCATGGGCATGGGGGGCGACATGTCCAAGGCGACCATGACCATCACGGTGGACAAGACAAAAGTGAAAGCCGGCGAAGTCACTTTCGAGGTGACGAACAATTCCAAGGAAATGATCCATGAGATGCTGGTTGCGCCGGCCGATCCGGCCAAGCCGCTACCTTATGTCGCCGCCAATTCCCGCGTCGACGAGGAGGCGTCGAGAGACCTCGGCGAAGTGTCAGAACTCGACCCCGGCAAGTCGGGCTCGCTGACAATTACTCTGAAGCCCGGCACCTACATTCTCTTTTGTAACATCGCCGGCCACTATATGGCCGGCATGAGGATGCTAATCACGGTCGAGTAGCCGACATGGACGGGTATTTGCGGGACCGCACCTCAGGCATGGAGGTTACCAAGCCCCGAAGCAAGTTGAGGTCACGACTTTCCTCGCCAGGATTGGCGGCTTTGGGTCATAGGCGGAGAAAGTCAGGCTGAATTCACAGTGCCTGCTTTCTACCTAGTTGTTCAGTCCCGCGATCTGATGGTACCGGTTGTCACCCAATCTCCTGTTACAATCGTTTCTATCAATAGAACACAAGCATTTCTGAATTTAGGCCACCGACCGAACCTCCAGCGCCAGCGGGCGCGTAAACCACGGCCCAAAATTTTGTTTCGCGCCCTCCTCCGCTACCATCGTTATCATAACTTCCGGGCTTGGCGGTTTGGGCCGGGCGAGGTTAACGATCGAAGCGAGCTGGCCGTGCAATTCAACCCGTACGGTCAAAAAAATTGAAACCGCAGTAAAGGCGGAGATTTATCCAATCCTGGCGGCCGCTCCTGGCGGCCGCGCCGAATCTCATCCACTACGTTCTTCTGAAACAACCTATGGTGCCCAAGACGGCTCCGTGGGGAAGGGTGAGACTGATGGATTGGGCGCGCATCCTGGCCTACGTCACGGGAATGGTGGACCAGGAACTGCTGGCGCGGAACGAATATCTGGCTGCCGAAAACCGGATCCTCAGGGCGCCGTTGAAAGGGCGGCTGCAGCTCTCCGACGCTGAGCGAGCCACGCTCGGCGAGATCGGTCATCGACTGGGCTGCAAGGTTCTCGCCCAGGTGGCCAATGTGGCTCGGCCGGACACCATCCTGGCCTGGCACCGCAGACTGGTCGTCCGCAAATTCGATGGCTCGCAGGCCAGTCGAAGCCCCGGCAGGCCTCGGATCAGCCGAGAGGCCGAGCAGCTGATCGTCCGCATGGCCATGGAGAACCGTGATTGGGGCTATGACCGAATTGCGGGGGCGTTGGCCAATCTGGGGTATCAGGTCAGCGATCAGACGGTCGGCAATGTCCTGCAACGCCAGGGCCTGCCGCCCGCACCCGAGCGCAAGCGGACGACCACCTGGTCGGCCTTCATTCGGGCCCATTTGGCGCTGCCGGCGGGGACCGACTTCTTCACCGCGGAGGTGCTCACGCGGCGCGGGCTGGTGACCTACTATGTGCTGTTTTTCATTCATCTGGAGAGCCGCCGGGTGGACATCGCCGGGATCACGGTGCACCCGGACGAGCGGTGGATGCAGCAGATGGCCCGGAACGTGACCATGGAGGGATGCGGTACCCTACGAGACTGCCGCTATCTCCTGCACGATCGCGACACCAAATACACCCAGGCCTTTCGAGCAATCAGCGCATCAGGCCAGGTCGAGCCGCTCCTGCTGCCTGTGCGCAGCCCGAACTTGATGCCTATGCGGAGCGCTGGGTTCGGTCGGTGAAGGAGGAGTGCCTGTCCAAGCTCGTTCTTTTCGGTGAGCGCTCGCTGCGGCGGGCGCTGAGCGAATATGTCGAACATTTCCATGCCGAGCGGAATCATCAGGGGAAGGGCAATGTCCTGCTGTTCCCTCGGGATACCGCCATTTGTCGTGAAGGACCTGTGCAAAGCCGCGAGAGACTGGGTGGGCTCTTGCGTTGTTACCATCGCGAAGCGGCGTAAAGGGCTAGGGCGCCTCAGATGAATTTTTTGACCATACGCCATGTCGAGCGCGTTCGGCCGCAGTTCTGCCGGGAAAAGTTGCGCCGCGAACTCACTTTTCGTGCCTAGTTCACAAGAATGGCGCGCACCTAGCCTGGGAAGCTGGGGCTCGGCATCGACATCATCTGAGATTTGGAGCGCGCACACTCACACGGCCGCCTCAGACTTCGGTATAGCTGGACGGGATCGTGCGCGAGGGCAGCATTGCGAACTGAGTCGGCCTTGCCGCGCGTGGGCGGCAGGCATGGATGATTTTGATGCGGATCAACGACAAACTCCATAGATAAGGTAGAATATGTTTTTATTTCAGGAATTGAGTGATGGTCGAAGTTCTTCATCAACTTTGCCGCGACCATGTTTATTTGCGCGATCTTCTCGACGTTATCGACGATCAGATTCGATTCGCGACGCCGGAAGAGCCGACCGACTATCGACTGCTGCATGCCATCTCGGAGTACATTCTGCACTACCCCACGATGGTTCACGAGCCAAAGGAAGTTCTGATCTATTCGCGGATATTGCTGCGCAAGCCGCGTGCCGCCGAACGCCTACAAAACTGGGCAGCCGAGCATCGGCATCTTGCCGCGCTCAGCAAACGGTTCGCCGCGGCTATCTATCATGCACGCCGAAATCCGGACCTGCCTCAGGAATGGGTGCGGCAAACTGCCGATGGGTATGTGCGCGCCTATCGCCGCCACATTGAACTGGAAGAGATCGAGTTCTTTCCCGGGGCTCTCCGCCACCTGTTCATGGACGACTGGCTTGAGATCGACGCAGAGGTGACAAAGCCTGATCATCCCGTGTTCGGAGCCGCTCTCCAATGCTCCTTTGGCGCCCTCCGGCGCGATATCGCGCGCATGCGCGAGCAGGTCAGCATAACATGCCCGCCGTTTCGCTGACCTTCCGGTGGCGGCGCCGGTTCGAACTGCGCCTACTCGTCCATCGGCGCCGCCGGTGCCTGCGCCATCACAAAAGCGCGACGCAGATAAGCAACCACGGCGACAGCGTCTTCAGTCGTGAGGACCGATCGAAATGCGGGCATCGAGGTCTCGGGCACGCCCTCGAGGATCGCTTTCATTATCTTTTCATCTGTGAGCCGTCGCGCCTCATTGCTCGTAAAGTCGATCGGTCTCGGCAGTAAAAACCGTCCGACCCAATTGCCGGATCTTCCATCGGCCCCATGGCAGTCGGCGCAGACTCGTTGATAGAGGAATTCGCCGCGGGCTTCGATCGCGCTCAGGTCGCCCAGGACCGGCGCATCGACCGCGTCACTTTTACCATATTCTTCGTATTCTTCCTCGTCATGATGTGCGCCTGCCTCATACCCGGCTACAACCGACGGCGCGGCACTTGGTCGGTGCATCCGGAGGACCGCGAGATCGTGGCAAACGATGCAGGCTTCCCGATATAGACGCCAGCCGGCCGCCGTACCGGCATCCCGATTGCCGAGCACGAACGGATAGGCCGCGCCATAACGTTCGCGATGTCGAGGCCAACCGTTCTCGGCCGTGTGGTAACTCGTGTTCAAGTGGCCACAGGCTACGAACTCGCTAACGACGAACTGCGCCACTGCGGAGATTTGCGCGTCGGTTAGGATGCTGGCGAAGCTCGTCATCGCTGTGCCCGGCCTGCCTGCCCTGACCGCAGTCTCGACGTCCAAAGTCCTCAGATCAGGGGCTGACGTGAAGTCGCGCGGCACCGGCACCAGCATTCGCGTTGCAACGGTCGCCGCATTGCCACTATAGCCATGGCAGAAGTAGCATTTTGAATTGTAGATTTGTCGGCCGATCTCGTGGGTCCTGTTATCTGTCGGTCGACAGCTCAGTTTTTTTTTGCGGCCCCAGGATCTTCTGGCGCCCATTGTGGGCCGCTAGAGCCGGTCTCTGATGCTGCGCCAAGCTCTGGCTGTATGAAGGCCGCCAGTGCGTATTCAGCTATATCGGCGATCTGCTGCTCGTTTAGCACTTTCGACCAAGCGGGCATCTCGCGACCCACCACACCGCCGGCGATCGCCGCGAACAAGTGCGGGCGGTTGAGCTCGTGGCGTGCGTGATCGGAGGTGAAATTCATGGGCCGCGGTTGAATGAAGTAGGCGCGTCGGCCGTTGCCGTCGCCCGCGGCGCCGTGACATTCAGCGCAGTTACTCAGATATAGCGTCCTACCGCGCACATAGTCACCGACCAGAGCGTTCTCGAACGGGGCCGCCATATCGACGATCCCGGCCGTGTCCGCGCCAGCGACTGCGCCGGTTGCATTCACGATCTTCGTTTGTCCTGCGTGCGCATCGCCTACATGGCCATTGTCGTCGAGCCCGGTAAAGTTGGTGCGGACGTAGTCGACGACCGCCGCAATCTCGTCCCGCGAGAATTGACTGGAGAAGGGCATCATCGCCGTTCCCTCGAGGCCATAGTATGCAGCATTGATCATCTCCAGCCGCGACATCGCCTGGGCTTCCGACGAGGTGAAGTCGATCGGTGGTGGGAACAAACTGTGCCTTGCCCAACTGGCACCATCACCTCTCTCGCCATGGCAGACGCTGCAGGTCTTTGCATAGATGGTCTTGCCGCGGTTGGTGTCCTCAATAATCGGCGGCGCCATGAAGGCCTCGCGAATGAAATCGACGACCCCTTCAGTTTGTTTGGCGTTCAGCGCACCAAGCCACGCGGCCGCGGCGCGCTCATTGTGAGCATGAGACACGGCTTCAATCATTTGTTGGCGGTTCAACGTCGCGGCTGCGGACGGGGCGCCGAAGTCGACGATGCCACCAGCGCCCTCGCCTTGATCGCCATGGCAGCCTGCACAATACGCTGCGTAGTCCTCTCGTGCCTGAAGCGAATGTGCGGCGGCGATCAGCCGCTCAGTCCTGCGGTCGGACGACACTCCCGCGACTTCCGAGTCGGCGAGGCTCGTGGCGGCAATTCCGCCGAACAGCACGAGGACAAAGAAACAGCTCTTGAGCGATGAGATTTTGACATGCCGCAAAATCCTGCTCATTCGTCGGAAAAGTCGCATTTCTCCGTTGCTTTCCGCACCATGCGCGCTCTGTTATCAATCAAGCGGCGTTCCTCGCCCGTTGTCAAGGCGCGAAGCTACTTAGCAACTCCTTGTCATGATCTGAATGAGACAGCGTTTGCTTCTACAGCGGGATATTCTTGTGCCACTCGACGATGATTGACATGTTGAAGATAGAAAGGTCATTGGCGGACGCTGCTCGGTTCGTTCGCCGGACTTCGCTCTTACCGGTCGCCTTGCTGCTGGCGGCGTGCCAAGCGGCGCCGGACGTTCCTGAACTCCTCAAGCCGCTGCCGCAGCAACAGGGTTGGCTCAGTCCGAGCGGGCAAGATCATGAACTCATCGGGCGGCTCTGGAGTTCGCTCCGGCAGCAATTTGTCGAACCGGAAGATTTCATCAAGTCCTTGCAATCCGCCGACTTTGTCCTGCTTGGTGAGAAGCATGACAATCGAGATCATCACAGGCTTCAGGCCTGGATCGTCGGCGCATTGATCGGACGGGGACGGCGGCCCGCACTCGCCTTCGAACAGTTCTCGGCGGACCAGCGCGCCGCTTTGGATGCCTATCTAGCCCGACATCCACAGTCGGCTGCGGGAATCGGCGCGGCAGTCGGCTGGGAGAAGACCGGCTGGCCGCCGTGGTCAGACTATCAGCCGATCGCGCAGGCCGCACTCGATGCGCGGCTGCCGATCATGCCTGCGAATCTTGCAAAATCGACGATAACAGCCATTGCCAGAAACGGCGTGAGCGCGCTGGGAGCCGCGCAGGCAGCGTCGCTGCGGCTCACAGATGCCATACCTGCGGACGTGCAAACACAGATGCGGCGAGAAATTGTCGCCGCGCATTGCGACATGCTCCCGCAAGACATGGTCGACCCCATGGTCACGGTCCTTCTTGCGCGTGATGCCTACATGGCGGCCACTCTGTTGGAAGGACGGGCGCGGAAACCGAGCGACATGGTGGTCTTGATCGCCGGGAGCGGCCATGTTCGGCAGGATCGCGGCGTTCCCTATCATCTGCGCAAGCTGCGCGCGGGCGATCAGATTGTCTCTGTGGCGCTTACTGAAGCTCGCGATGGCCAATCGTCGCCGGCCGATTATGCCGGCGCCCTAGGCGCAGGAGAAATGCCGTTCGACTATGTGTGGTTCACTCCCAGAGCCGATGATGAGGATCTATGCATCAAGTTCGCCGATCAGCTTCGACGGGCCGGCAGTCAGCCGCCGGCGACGGAGTAGTCGAAGTCGTGCGCTTCACGTGAAAGGCGGGCCGCTTTGCTGCTCCCGATCCAGACAAGGACATGACGATGTCAGGACTAGATTGGTTTGCATTGCAACTCCAGCGTGCGCAGCCACCCCATGTGATTCGCGCGCTGTCAGCGGCCTTGCTTGGCATGGCCTTGGCTCTCGTGTCGGTATGTCTGCCGAAATTAAGTGTCTCGGAAGAAACCGGAACGGCCTTCGTGGACAAGATCGCCGCCGCTTATGGCGGTGCCGAACTCCTGCCGCGACTTGCAACCATGCGGCAGACCGGTCGAACGATGTCGGCGATGCGCGGCAACGTCGAGGGCGACATGGTTCGTCAGTTCGTTTATCCCGATAAGCTTCGCATTGAGAT
Source organism: Hyphomicrobiaceae bacterium (assembly GCA_046154585.1). Taxonomy (GTDB): domain Bacteria; phylum Pseudomonadota; class Alphaproteobacteria; order Rhizobiales; family Hyphomicrobiaceae; genus CADEFX01. The sequence continues at coordinate 9,345 of JBJXDX010000012.1, forward strand.
CGACTACGTAGGCGATGTCCGCGAGACGCGCATACTCGATGGCATGAGCGGCTGGATGGATGGGGAACCCGTCACGGGTCCGATGTTGATGGCTATGCGCCTGCAAGCGGCCCGTTTGGCCCTGCCGCTGCTACTGATTTCACATCGGAACGAGGTCATTGATCACGGCCATCGGCGCCTGACCGACGGGCGGGAAATCCACCTGCTGGAGCTGCCGCTCGGCGAGCACAGCGCGATCTCTGTTGAAGTCGATCCTGAGTCCGCGATGATCCTGCGATCCCACAGTCTAGTGGCCTTGGGCGGCGCGATCATGGAGTTCATGACTGTATACAGCGAGTTCAACAGCCTCGATGGCGTGCTCGTAGCGACTCGAGAGGAACAATATGCTATGGGCAACTATGTCGGCTGGACCAGCATCAGTCGGATTGACTTTCCTGAGAGCATCGCTGCGTCTTCGTTCAGACCCTGAGGTGGCCGCCAAGGCAGATGCTCACACAACATGTTGATTTTTTTGATCTGCATCATTGAGATGATTGGGCTCGGTGCGCCAACATAAAAAGATAACAATGAGCGGAATGGCTCGTGCCTGGAGTGGGGCTCGTATCATGTCTTTCGGACGTTGGCTATCGCACGCAAGTGCGGTGCTAGGAACGGTCGTGGCGCTGACGCTGTCCGGCTGCGCGGCGCCACAGCAACGGCCGACGGGCCCCGCCCAAATTCAGGCGTGGCCTCCGCCCCCAGATGAACCTCGTTACTACTTCGAGCGGACGCTTTTTAGCAGTATGGATGTCGTTGAGGAGACATCGGAGGATCAATTTCGGCGCTTCGCAACAGGCGAAGCGCTGACGGGTCGCGGCCTGGACAAGCCCTTTGGAGTGCTGGCGATCGACGGTCGTGTTTTCGTCGGCGATACGGTCTCGCAACAAGTCTTTGTTTTCGACTTCCCGCGCCGCCAATTCTATGAGTTCGGCCAGCAAGGTATGGGCCGTCTGGTGCAGCCGCTGGGCATGGCCGCTGACCGGGTCGGGCACATTTATGTGTGCGACGGGTCAGCGCACCGGATCAACGTTTACGCCCTTGATGGGGCTTACATTAAGTCTGTTGGCAGCGAGGAATTGCTGGAGAACCCGTCAAGCGTTGCGGTGAACAGCGACGGAAGCCGGATCTACGTGGTCGATACCGGGCGCGTCGATTCCGATTTGCACCGTGTACGCGTCTTCGACGGCGATGGTCGGCATCTTTTCGATATCGGGCGCCGAGGACCCGCCGATGGGGAGTTCAACCTGCCCTTGGGCGCCGCAGTCGGGCCGAACGGACTGCTGCACGTCGTCGACACCGGAAACTTCCGCGTGCAGGTGTTCTCGCCCGACGGCCACTTTCTGACAAAGTTCGGCGGCATAGGGCGCCGGCCTGGCAACTTCGCCCACCCCAAGGGCATCACGATCGATGGCGAGGGGAAAATCTTCGTTACAGATACCGCCTTCGGCAACTTCCAGATCTTCGATCAGTCCGGTCGCATTCTCATGTTTGTCGGCAACCGCAATGAGCGTGGCGGGCCCGGGCAGTTTGTGCTGCCGGCCGGCATAACCGTAGACGTCGACGGCCGCGTCTACGTTGTCGACCAATTCTTCCGCAAGATAGATGTCTTCAGGCCGGCGACCTTGGCAGCAACAGCACCGATCGGGCAGCCGCCGGGTCCGGCGGCTGTTCCCATCCAAGAAACCCCACCCGCTGCACCGTGAGTCCGCCTTTAGGTCGTTGGTATCCCCGCCTCAACGGACGCACCGCAAACTCAATCGGGGAGCGAAACGGCGCCGGTTAGCGCCGTAGCTGTCGCTCGCTCATTCCTAGACAGGCCTCAGCCCCCTCGGTTCGTACAACCGAGGAGCGACATGCCCCAGTTTCCCGTTGGTAACCTTGAGTGCCCAGTGCGGATTGCTCCGAGAAGAATTCGAATGTCGGATGGAATTTTTGCGCAATGTCAATGAAGGTTTCGGCGATTGCTTCATTATTTCTTTGGGTCGATGAGGACTCGGGAAATGCAAGTGGGGGCACCATGATGATTCGGAAGCTTGGCGTGGCGGCGGTGCTTGTCACGACGATGTGGGCCTTCGGCGCTCAGGCGCAGGGAATCGACGGGTCAAGACACGATCTGGGCAGTGGTAATGTCAATGCCGCCGATCGCAATGAGATCTGCGTGTACTGCCACACACCGCACGCGTCCAACACGGACGTGCCGGAAGTGCCGCTATGGAACAAACTCACCCCGGTGTCGACCGGTTTTCAGACTTACGACAGCACCACCATTGATGGAACTATCCTGGCGGTTGGCTCGGTATCGCTGGCCTGCTTGTCCTGCCACGACGGCACGCAAGCCATGGATGTGGTCATCAACGGACCGACAGTGGGCGCGACTGGCTGGAACTACGATCCAGCCGGCGTGGACTTGGGTACGCAGGGCACGATCGGGACGAACGTCACCAATTTGACCAAGGATCTAAGGAACGATCATCCGATCGGCGTGCAGTACGGCGGTTTCGGTACGCCGCAAATCGATCCCGATTTCAAGACTACGGGAAGCGGCCTGCAGACGGCGACGATCAATGGCGCATCCCGCTGGTGGGTTGACACGGAAGGCGGTGCCGGCAACGCGCAGCGAAACAAGACCGACATGATCCTCTACACGCGCTCAAACGCTGGTACCGATCAGCCATTCGTCGAATGTGCAAGCTGCCACGATCCGCACAATGCTGGTAGTCGCCCATTCCTCCGCCTAGCCAACGCGAACAGCGCGGTGTGCTTGGCCTGCCACGTCAAGTAAAGGAGGCAATCGGGAAAAGGCATTAGATAGCCGGATTACTACCGCAGGTGTTTGAAGGTGTCATGCAGGGCTGGTGGTGAGCCCTGCATGATCTTTTCTGATGGAGATCGATGCTTGCCGCGCATGTGAACATCCGTATGCGATGCGCCGCATCGGAAGGAGGTCGTTGCCTGTCTACAATCGGGCATTGAGTCATCGGACGTGTAAATCGATGCCGGTGCAGATCTTTTTCACCATGAGATGCGGCAGATGTGAAATATCCGGTCACCGTCCAGCGTTAATGTTCATGGAAGAAAGCAAGAAATGGGTTGGTTGTGGGGACGGTCATGATGCAAGGGCGAGTTCGAACGGCGAGTTGGATTCTTGCCGTAGTCTTGTTGTCATCGGCCGGCCGAGCCGCCGAAACTGCGGATCTCCCTCGGGACATCTTTGCCGTCGTTAACGGCGAGACCATAAGCGCCAATGTGCTCGAGGCCTTCTTTCGCGAGCACGTGCGCAAGAAGCTTTTTCATGGCGGATCGCTTGAGCGTTTGCGCGAATTGCGGGGAGAAGCGGCGGATCTCCTTGTCCAACGTCAATTGCTCGCGGCCGAGGCACGGCGCCGAGGTCTTAGCAATGAGGAAGCCGTCCAAAAACAGCTGGATGCGCTCGCTGCGCAGTATAGGGGCACGGCAGAGTGGCCCGTCTATCAGGCACAGATCTCTGAGATACGCCGTCAAGTCTCCGACAGCGTGGGTGTCGAACTGTTGGAATCGCAGGTGAGCGAGGTCGTCGATCCCTCGCCTGAAAGCTTGCGGAGATACTATCACGAGAACCCGCAGCTGTTCACCGAACCGGAGCGGCTGCATCTGTCCATCATCTTGCTTTCCGTCCCGCCGTCGGCGCTGGCTGAGGAATGGAAGGCGCGTGAAGCGGACGCACGCACTGTGGCATCACAGCTCGCCGACGGCGCCGACTTTGCGACTTTGGCGAAAGAGCACTCTCAGCATGAGTCGGCCTCCGCAGGCGGTGACATCGGGTTCGTGCACAAGGGGCAGCTGTCACCCGAGCTTGATACCGCCATCGCCGGCCTACGTGCGGGTGAAATGACGCAACCGATACAGATACTCGAGGGCTACGCCATCGTTCAATTGCACGAGCATGCACCGGCGCAATTGCAGCCGTTCGACGCCGTGCGCGAACGCGCCCGCTTGCTGCTGCGGCGAAGCCTTGCCAATCAGCAGCTGAAGTCCCTTATCGCCGGCCTTCGGCAATCGGCCAAGATGGAGATCAACGAGGCGATCGTCAAGAACTGGAACGGGGAGGGCGGAGCGCTTGAATGATGGTATGCCGCCGAGCGTGCTTTTGGCGCGCTGGGGACCGGCGACGGTTCGCCGGCCTCGTGATAGTTTCACTCCTGGCCGCTTGCACCGAAGTCGGCGAGGCCGAGCTCGCGCCGATCCGCTACGGCGGTTTCGTCGCGAATACTATCCGAACGACGTCAACCACCGAAGAAGGGCGCGACTACAGCAATCTCCTCTCCGGGTCCGTCACCGCAACGAGCTACATCTGGCGACCCTACATCGCGACGACTGAGGGCGAATTGAACCTGGGTTACGAGTTCGAAAAGGAAACCGACTCCGGCGTTTCCCACTCGATAGTCGCGAGCGGGACGGGAACATTGAACGTCCTGCCGCTGAGCGACTTTCCGACGACGATCAGCTACACGCACACGGACAGCCGGCTCGATAGCGAGTTCGCCGGCGTCGAGTTCCGCGGCGACCGGTTCTTTGTCAGTCAACGCGCCAACATCGATGACGATCTTCGGGCCGTCGGCACTTTCGTCTTTGATCGACTTGACCAAGGTGAGGACGGGCAGGAACAAGGCCTCGAAGCCACATTCGCGGTAACCAAGAACTTTGAGGATAGCACCCTGTCCGCGACAGCTCGCCATCGTATGCGCGAATTCACCTCGGGGGTCGCGGACATCGAGGACGAAAGTGACAACACCAGCGTCGTCACCGTAACCCATGAATTCACGCCGGCCGAGGATGTTAGGATGCAGCAGACATTGCTGGGGTTGCATCGGCAGGAAACTGACGAAGGCGAGCAGTTCACCGAGCACTCGGCGCAGTATGTCTCTACCGCGCAGTGGCGGCCCGCGGATCGGCCGTTCACGGTCAACGGCGCCATCCGTGGACTTTTCGATCGGGTCGATGCGTCGGGCGGAACGGCCACCTCGGACTCCGGCGGCTTCAAGCTGCTGAATGGCACCGTCGGCCTGAACTACCAGATCATGCCGAGACTAAACGCCAATGTCGGACTCACCGCTGGATATGAGGATATCGACAGGTCTGCGCTGGGAAGCGCCGATGCCGGCGACGAAGGCGAGCGGCTGCGCACGGCTGCCATCGGTAGCATCTCATACTTGTCGGAAGAGATGGAACTCGCCGGATTTCAATGGCACTGGGATGCTTTGGCGACCGCCGACGTCGGCATTCGAAGCGACGAGGGGCTCGATGAAGCCGAGGAGGTTAGCGCCGGGCACGCGGCCACGCGCACCTTCGAGACGGATTTGATCGGACCTCTGACCATCAGCTTCGACCAAGATGTGACGGTCAGCAGGGAAACTGGCGAGTCGCCCACTGTATCCCTTGGGCATACCATCGGGCTAAGCCACACGAGCGTCGGCGAGGGGACGGTCACGTTTGTGCGCCTGGCAGTGACCGACGACCGCGACATCGTCGGTCCTGACCGCGACGAATTTCAACTCGCGCAATTCATCCTAAGCCGTCAAGTGACGATCGACCTCGACAGCTATTGGCGGGCAGACGTCAACCTTCAGGCCGTCCGGCAGAAGTTCGCTGACGAAGGTACGGATACGGCTTTCTCGGCGACTGGAGAAATCGCATACGTGGCGCGCGACATCTTCGGGGTTGAGAATCTCAGTTTCACTTCGGAGCTCATCCTCAGCACCTTCGGCCTCCCACGCATTTTTCCGGAAGATTTCTCAAACGGCGACGATTCGGACTTCTTTCGGGCCGATTGGCGCAATCGGCTCGAGTATCGGATTGGCAGGATGCGGCTGCGTCTGGAGGCGACTGCCTTCGCCGAAGACGAGGAGCTGGGGCACCTCCTGCTGTTCCGCGTACAGCGCGATTTCGGCAACAATGTTCAATTCAACTACTGAGCGTGCGGGCAGGCGGGCGGGGAGAAGGGCAGAAGCATGGCGATCCACAGGGGCTTGGTGCGACTGACTGCGGCTATCGGTATCGTCGGGACGATTGCCGTCGCGATCGCGTCATCGGTCAATGAAGCCGGCGCCGAGTACGGCGACGTCGTGATCAACAACTATTCCGATGACGCGGGCATCAGGCCCGTCGTGTTTCCACATTGGTTCCACCGCGTCCGCTTTCGCTGCAAGGTATGCCACGGCGATCTGGGTTTCGCCTTTAAGGCAGGCGGCAACGACATCAATATGCTCAAGATATTCGACGGAGAATTCTGCGGCGCCTGTCACAACGGCCAAATCGCGTGGGGGGTCGAAAACTGCATCCTTTGCCACTCCGGCGTGCCTGGCATGAAGACGCGCGTCCACAATAGCACCATGGACCGGCTGGTCACACCGCCGGCCGCACCGGGCGGCAACTGAGCCATGCGCAGCGCAAACGGGATTTCCGCCAGCTATTGGATCTCCGCTGCATTGGCAATCGCGCTCGGGATAGGCGCCACGGCCAGCCTATTGTCGTCAACCGCGCGGTCCGACCAAGCGGCGGACTCGAACCGGGCCGCGCTGCCTGATGCGGCGCTTCAGCTTGCTCAATCTGCAGAAGGGCAGGGCCCCAGCGCGGCCAATAGCTTTAATCGGCTGTTGAAGGCTCGCGCAGCAACATCGAACGCAAAGCCGGCCGACGACGGCATTCACGATCCGCAAAACCCCGGCACTCAGTCGCTACAATGGCCGAGCGAGGCATTCCAGGATCTGCCGAAGAGCAACGACGGCAACCATGTCGATTGGGTGGCAGCACTGGATCAAGGACGTATCGTTCCCATGGTCGACCTCAACGATCCCCAGGCGGAACCATTCCTGATGGACTTGGTGATCGTACGGCAGGTGAAAGGCAGTATGCCCAATGTGGTCTTTCCCCACGCGCAGCACACTCAGTGGCTGGACTGCACCAATTGCCATGATGAGATCTTCGTGCCGCAGAAAGGTGCCAACCAGATCAGCATGGCTGCCATTCTGCTGGGTCAGAAGTGCGGCGTATGCCATGGTAGAGTGGCCTTCCCAGTGACGGATTGCCGCCGCTGCCATGCGCAACCAAAGACGCCCGAGGAGTTGCAGGCGTTGTCCCAGAAGTCTGCTTGGCAGGCCGGGAACTGACGAAGATGGAGAGAAGAGCACGCAGCCTCCCGACAATGGCATTGGCTCGCGGAAAACGGGCTGCAAAGCATGTAGGCCGCCTTGCCGCAAGAGCCACAATATTTGGCGCGGCATTGCTACTCGTTGCCGTGGCGGCTGCGCAAGCTCAGCAGACGAGCCCGGCGCCCGCGACCCAGGAGTCAACCCATCAAAAGGCTGAATACCTCCGACTGCTGACCACCGACTCCGTTTCCGCGCGAAAGATCGAAGACAGTGGCGATGTCGAAGCGATCGCCAATCTGGAGACGGCACGCGATTTGGTAACGGAGGCGCACGATGACTTGGCGGCCGGCAAGATCGAAGTCGCTGACAAAAAGCTGAACGACGCGCTGAGGCTGATCAACGCCGAGACGCAACGATTGTCGCAGGACGAAGTCAAGGAGAAACGGGCAGAAGACCTCTACAACAAACGACTAAAGTCGGTGAAGCAGTTTCTGCTGGCAATTGGCCGCGTGGCTGACGAGAAGGGCCTGTCGTCGTCCCTGGCTCAGCAGATCGAGAAGACGAAGCAGGAGGTCGTGGAAGCGGAGCGGCTCGCGCGTCAAGGCGACTTCAAGAATGCAAGGGAAAAGCTGGATGCCGCATACTTGGCAACCCGCGCGGACATCCGCGACATGCGGCAAGGAGACAAGCTAACGCGCACCCTGACATTCGCCACCGCGGAGGAAGAATACAAGTACGAGCTCGATCGCAACGACAGCCATTTCATGCTGCTGGATCTCGCGATCGCGGAGACTCAGGCACCGAAGAGCATCTTGCCCCGGATCGACAAGTCCCGCGAGGCCGCAAAGAAGTTGAGATCCGCGGCCGAGGCTTTGTCCGCGAAGGGTGACCACGCCGGGGCGATCAACAGTCTCGTCCAGTCCACAGACATGTTGCTCAAAGCCATTCGTCTGACGGGAATCTCACTACCGGGATGAGGAAGAAATTGGCATCGTTGATCCGACTTCCCGCTGCAAGGACCGCAGACCTCGGCAAATCTGGGCGGCGCGGCGGCACCATGCTCGGTGTGTCCGGCCGGTGTCGCTGGGCGCTACGACTCGCCTGGTCAAATCTGGCCCTTCTGGGGCTCATGGCTGCCTGCGCTGCGCCGCCAACGATTTCGCCGGGCCTGGAGCCTGAGCCGCAGGCCCGCGTATGGCCCGCACCGCCGGAGCCTTCGCGCTATGCGTTTGCCGGGTTCCTCGTGGGCGAGAGGAACTTCTTCGATGAGTCGGCGTCGGACTCCGATGCCTTCACCTCGGCTTTCCGTTGGTTGGTCGGACTCACGTCCAGCCAACAGGCGTTCAAGGAACTTCAGCGGCCGATCGGCGGCATGGTCGACGATCTAGGTCGCGTACTGGTCGCCGACGCCAGCCGCAAGGCCGTGCTGGTATTCGATATACCGAACAAGAGATTTCTGGAGTGGCGTGCGGCCACCGAGAAGACCGGATTCGAGTCGCCGGTGGCAATCGCCAGCGACGGCGGCAGCGGTTTCTATGTCACGGACTCCGAGGCCGCCGAGGTTTATCACCTTAACAGCGATGGCGAGCCCATCGGCAAGTTCGGCCGCGGTGTCCTGACCCGGCCGACCGGCATCGCGCGGGATCCGCAGACTGGCACGATCTATGTCGCCGACACGGTGCAGAACAACATTCGATTGTTCGGCAACGACGGAACTCCACGCGATACGCTCGGCAGCAGAGGCAAGGATCCAGGTCAGTTCAACGCGCCGACCCATCTCACATTTAGCGATAGTCGCCTCTTCGTTACCGATACCTTGAACTTCCGCATTCAGGTCTTCGACCGTACCGGCGATGGCCATCTCACCTTCGGCCGACTCGGCCTCTACGTCGGCGATCTGACTCGACCGAAGGGCGTGGCGGTGGCGCGGGACGGCCGCATCTATGTCGTGGAATCGTACTACGATCATCTCCTGGTGTTCGATCCCGACGGCCAATTCCTGCTGCCTATCGGCGGCACCGGCCAGGGCATCGGCGAATTCTACCTGCCGGCGGGCGTTTGGACCGACAATCTCGGACGCGTCTATGTCGCCGACATGTTCAATGGGCGAGTCGCCGTTTTCAAGGAATTGACGTCTCTATAGTCAGACATGCCGATGACGGGAATCCACCACCGCGACCTTAGACTGATCTGGCTGACGGGATTCTGCGCGGCCGTCGCGATGGGCCTCGCCGGGCCGATCCAGGCCGAGCGCTTATCCGATATCCGCAACACCAAGCATAACCTCTCAGTGACCGGTCCGGGCCCGGCGCGTGCGGTGAGCGAGGATGAGATTTGCGTGTTTTGCCACACGCCGCACAACGCCAATGTCGAGGCGGCAGCGCCACTGTGGAATCGCAGCCAACTGCCGGGCACAACGTATACGCCCTACACCTCCAGCTCGATGGACGCGCTCGGGTTGGGCGAGCCCGGCGGCAGCAGCAAGGTGTGTCTTTCCTGCCATGATGGCACGATTGCGCTCGGCGCCGTCAACGTGCTGAACGGCGCCTCGACGGACCAGAATCCGGCCACCGAGGATATCGCGATGAGCGGCACTGCACCCGGCGGGACGGTCCCGGAAGGCGAAGGCCCGACTACGGGATTTACGCGCCGCCTGGGCACCAACCTCACGAACGACCATCCCGTGTCCTTCAACTACAACGACACATTGGCTCTCAGAGACGGCGAACTGCGCGCACCGTCGACCTCGCCCCACATCGCCAATCGGGTGCCGGGCGTACGTCCGGAAATCCCACTGGAAAACGACCAACTGCAGTGCACGAGTTGCCATGATCCGCATATCCGCGACACGGTAGAAGCCAACATCAAATTCCTTAGGCTAAACCGGTTTCAGCAGACCGAGCCTTTCGAAGGCGGGTTCGACAAGTCGAAAGATACTGTCTGCCTCGGATGCCACGACAAGCAGGGATGGGTGGGCTCGGCCCATGCCAACAGTTTCGTCGCCAATGAAATCTACAAGCCCCAGGCGGCAACGCTGCGCGAATTCAGCGCTGGGCTGGCCGTCTGGCAGGCCGCTTGTCTCAACTGCCATGATGCCCATACGGTGGAAGGCGCGCGCCGGCTCTTACGAGAAGGGACCGATGCCATCGGCACGCCGAAGCGCGGCGGCCGATCGGCCATCGAGCAGACCTGCTACCAATGCCATTCCTCTCTCGGCGACGTTCTCGTCGGTCAGGGCGGGAGCAACTTCGAAGTACCCGACGTTGGGATCGACTTTCTCAGTCTTCGACATATGCCGATCGCTGACCAGCCGGAGGTCCATGACATCGGTACTGGGCCGCTGCCCCAGCCCGGCAAGGATTTGATCGAGTCGCAGCAGGTTCTGGGCAAAGGATCGGACGTGAATCGCCACGTCGAGTGCACCGACTGCCATAATCCTCACCGGGCGATCAAGAAGCGGCAGTTCAACGACTCACCGATCATTCCGGACGCCGGCGGCACCCACCGCCACGAGGCCGGCAGCATGCCGAACAACATCGCTTCGGGCGTGCTCAAGGGCAGCTGGGGCGTAGAGCCCGTCTACGGATCATCCCAGTTCCTTGCGGGCGCCATCGGCTTTGATATCAAACGGGGCGATCCGCCGGTTGGCGCGAGCACATCGACGGCAAGTTCGTGGGTAACGCGGGAGTACCAGATTTGCCTCAAGTGCCACTCCACATATGCCTACGACATTCCACCTGACCTCGGCTTCATCTCCGGCGGCACGCCATCCGGCACCAATGGGGTCGCGCAATACACGGATCAGGCGATGGAGTTCCAGGCACCGCTTGCGGATCGTGGAGAGGCCGGCGGCAATCATCGCTCCTGGCATCCTGTGATGGAGTCCACCGGGCGCAGTGCCGGGCTGCGGCGCGCCGACCGCACCAACTGGCTCGCACCTTGGAACAACGATGCCTTTATCGGCAGCCAGACGATGTACTGCTCGGATTGTCATGGCTCCGAGACTGCGATCGGCACGATCGTGCCTGCCGGCGGCGAGGATGGCCGTTCCTGGGGCCCTCACGGCTCGATCAACAACTTCATCCTCAAAGGGGCCTGGGATCAATCCACCGGCGGGCCAGGAACACAAGATCACATCTGCTTCAAATGCCACGCCTACGATCACTACGCCGTGCGCGAACCAGCGCGGGACTTTCCAAGCGGGTTCGGCGGCTCAAAAGATCAGAACTTGCACGCCTTTCATGCCGACAAGATTGGGCGACTACGCTGCACCTGGTGCCATGTCGCTGTGCCGCACGGATGGAAGAACAAGGGTTTTCTCGTTAACCTCAATGACGTGGGTCCGGAGGCGGGTGTGCCGGCCGGCACGCAGGTGCGCAACAACACGACCGCCGGCTACACCAACGGCCCCTACTACTTGAATGCCATGTTGAAGGTACGGACTTTCGCCACGAGCGGCAATTGGGAGGACACGAACTGCGGCTCCGCCGGGGCGCCGGGCAATGGCGAAGCCGGCAAGAATTGGATGAAAGACAGCAGCGAGAACTGCAATAGTCCGCCATGATGAACTGTGTTGCGATGTCGTTACGGTTCTTGGCATCACTTCGCCTAACCTTCCTCTGCCTGGCCGCAGCGGCGGCCATCGGTGCGCTGGTGGAGGTCGGTGACCACCCCATCGGTGTGTATCTCGCCGTGCCCTTTGGCATCTTGTTCCTGAACCTTGCGGCAGCGCTGATGGTCACGCCAAAGCTTCGGAGCCATCCCGGCTTGCTCGGCTTCCATCTAGCGCTGGCGATTCTGGCGCTTCTTGCAGCGGCAGATCGACTCCTGGGATTCACCGGTCATGTGGAGATGACAGAGGGTACTGCCTTCGATCCCTCCCTGGTCGCTGCGACACCGGGCCTGTTGCACGAAACCACCCTCAATCGCGTGTCGTTCGTACAAGACAAGTTTGAGATCCACTATGCTCCCGGCATGAAGCGGCGCGAGACCGTGAACAGAGTGCGCATTCCCCTGAATCCGACCGAGTGGCGCACGGTCACATTCGGCGACGATCGGCCGCTGGTCGCCGCCGGCTACCGTTTCTACACCTCTTTCAACAAGGGATTCGCCCCGGTGCTCACTTTTACCGACGCTGGCGGCCATAGCACGACGGGGGCAATACATCTGCCGTCCTATCCACTGAATCACTTCAAGCAAGGCGCAGAATGGACGCCGCCGGGCGCTGCCGAGCCGATAAAGATATGGTTGCACTTGCCAGCGCCAGCCTATGACGAAACCGCCGAGTGGCGCTTCGACACGCCTGTGAACGCCTCACTGGTGGTGATCCAGGGCGACCGCCGCCAGGAGCTTTCGCCCGGCGACAGCATTGCCCTGCCCACCGGCGACTTGCGGTATCGGGGCCTGCGGACCTGGATGGGCTACAAGATTTCCCACAACCCGCTGGCCCCCTGGATGCTGAGCGCCGTGGCCATCGGCATTACATGTCTGGGCTGGTATCTCGCTGGCAGGATGCTGCGGAAACCATGGCACGATGATCATGTAATAGGCGCTGCCGATGACCGCTGAGACCGCATGGCTGTCGGCTGCCGTCATCGGCTATAGCGCGGCGATGCTGCTGGCGCTCCATAGTATCATCAGGGGATCGCCACGATACGGCCTCGTGCTGCTCATGCTGACTGCCGCGCTGCTGACCCATTCAGCGGCGATCCTGCTGCGGTGGCAGCGGCTCGACCACGGGCCCTACGTGAACCTGTTCGAGATCCTTTCTAGCAATGTCTGGAGCCTACATTTGGCGGTTCTGCTGGCTTGTGCCGTCATTCCGCGCATTCGCCCGATTCTGGCGACGGTTCTTCCACTCCTTTACGTCCTGGTTTTGTGGCTTGTGGTGGCACCGCCAACGGAGAGCGAGGCTCCCGTCACCTACGCTACCGTTTGGTTGGCGGTGCATGTATGGCTGGGCAAGGTGTTTCTGGGATGCGTCGTTGTCGCGGTTGGCATCAGTCTGGTGATTCTTCTGCGCCAGCTTTACGCCGCCGCATTCCCGACGCTCGTGCCGACCCGGTCGCTCGATGAACTCGCCTATCGGTTCGTCGTTATTGGCTTTGTTTTTGAAAGCCTGATGCTGGTGGCTGGCGCCATTTGGGCGCAGGACGCATGGGGCCGCTACTGGGCGTGGGATCCGCTGGAGACCTGGGCCTTCATCACCTGGCTTGCCGTAGCGGCCTATCTGCACATGCGCATCACTTGGCGGCCTTCTGCCGCGCTCAGTGCGCTGTTCGTCGTCTGCGTTTTTGCCATCGCCTTCATGACCTTCTTTGGCCTGCCGTTTGTGTCGACCGCGCCGCACAAGGGGATGATCTGATGATCAGGCGTATTCGCCGGCTCGTTTATGTGGCGTTTGCTCTCGGCACCGGAGTCCTGGCGATCGGTGCCATCTTCGCGCAATTGCCTTGGGGACGAGGCGTTGCCATTGAGCCTTCTGCCCCTCCCCTGCCCTCCGCGGCCCAAGACGATGCCTCTTCCTTTGACGCCGTCTTCGCCGAGGGAGTGGCGGCGCTGCGGGAGCATCAACCGCTGCAAGCGGCCGCGTTGTTTCAGGTGGCGCTAAAGCTGCAGCCCGAGTCCGCCGCGGCCCTCACGAACCTCGGCTTCAGCTATCTTCAGCTTGACATGCACCGAGCCGCAGCACAGGCATTCGAACGCGCGCTTGAAGCCGATCCGATGGTGGTTAATGCGTACTATGGGCTGGCCGAAACGTCGGAAGCGCTTGGCGATTTGGAGGCGGCGGTGGGCGCCATGCAGACCTATGTTCATTTGACGGCGGCCGACGATCCCTATCGGCGGCGCGCCATGTCCGCAGTCTGGGAATGGCAGGAACAGTTGCAGCAACGGGCGGGCACGGATCTTTCACCGGCGCCCGGCATGCAGGCCGGGTGGATCCCCGCGCCCAGGTCGACGCTTCAGGTTGCGGCGGCAAATGACGCCGGCGATGCCGACCTCGATCTCGAACGTTATGCCGGTAAGACAGTTGTGCTCAACATATGGGCTACATGGTGCCCGCCCTGTCGAGCCGAGCTGGCTAGCCTTGCCCGCCTCGATCGCAGCCTGAGAGAGCGCGGCGCTGTGGTCGTCGCCGTCTCCATCGACGAGGATCCGTCGTTTGTCGCCGAGTATCTGCGCGACAATGGCCTGGCATTCGACAGCTATGTCGATGCGGATCAAAGCCTGACGAGGGACGTGCTGGGCGTCGAAATGATCCCAACCACCGTGATTATCGACGGCGATGGCGCGATTCGCTCAAAGATCGTTGGGGCCAGGGATTGGGATAGCGCTGATGCAACCGCGCTGGTGCTCGACCACAAGTTGGTCATCAACAACGAGCCGCCACCCGCCGGGGGCGGCACTCAGAACTGAGGGCAAACAATGGCAACGCAAACGAGCAAGACGCACGTGGGCAGGAGTCTCATTTCTCTGGTTGGCCTGACTGCGCTCCTCTGCCTCGGGTCTACGGCAGAAGGTTTCGACATCAGCAATGGCCGCAAGCTCTACGAAGCGAACTGCGCCAGCTGCCATGGCGAAAAGGGAAAGCCGACAATGGTGAACGTCCCGGACTTCACTCGTGGCGAAGGGCTAGCGCGAAGCGATGCCCAGCTCATCGATTCGATCAAGGCCGGGAAGGGTTTAATGCCAGGCTATGACGGAATGTTTAGTCGCGACGACATTCAGGATGTCTTGATTTATCTGCGCACCCTGTGGTTCTGAGTCCCATGAATCGAATGATCGAACGAGGTCATCGGACCTGTGTTGCTGCGACGATCGTCGCGGCAAGCTTGCTCATCGCCTGGCCAGGAACGGCAGGCGCACAGGACCAAAACGAACTCGAAGCAACCGAGCCGGAGATGCAACATTTCGCTGTCGGCCCTAACGTGTATGTGCGGTCATTGGCGATCGACGACAAGTCAGGGTTACTGTGGGTCGGCACGTCGGTCGGCGCCCTCGGCGTCGATCTCAAGGCGCAACAAGTGAAGCACACCTTCACCCGCAAGGACGGGCTCGCCAATGAGTACATCTTCGCCATCGGCGTCGATCCGCAGGGCGGCATTTGGTTTGGAACGAATGCCGGCGGCGCGAGCCTCTACAAAGGCGGCGCGTGGACCACCTACTTTCCAATGCATGGGCTTGCCGACTATTGGGTCTATAGCTTCGCCTTTGCCAAGGACGACGGTGTCTGGATCGGCACCTGGAACGGTGCCAACCGCTTCGACCCCACGACCAAGACGTTCGGCACCTATCGTGACGAACTCATAAACATCTGGGTCTATGGCCTCGATATCGATGAGAATGGGCGCATCTGGTTCGGCACGGAAGGTGGCGTTTCAATGTTCGATGGCGCGCGGTGGGTATCCTGGACCCACGATGACGGTCTCGGCGCGCCCAACACGGCGAACCTGCCGAGCAGTATGAACAGCGGGCTGGGCACGCAGAACCGACACGATCTAAGCGTCGAGATCGGTGGCGCCGAGACCTACAATCCCAACTATGTTTTCGCCGCTCTAGTTGATCGATCGGGCAAGGGCGTCTGGTTCGGCACTTGGGGTGGCGGCCTCAGCTTCTTCGACATGAAGCAAGGCTGGACCAACTATACGACGGCGGACGGCTTGGCCGGAAACATCGTCTACAGCCTGGCGCAGTCAGCTGACGGCGCGCTGTGGGTCGGAACCAATCACGGTGTGTCTCGCTTCGATGGCACGAGCTGGTCGAGCTACAGCCACGGCCTCGTCGGCCAAAATGTCTATGCTGTTGTTGTGAACGGGGACAACGAAGTCTGGTTGGGGACCAAGGGCGCAGTCACTAGCTTGACCTTCGGCGAGTAGAGGATGAAAGCTGTGCAACCTCGTTTTCTCTGGATTGGTTTCATCATTGCGATCGCAGTGGCAGCCTATGCAGTAGGCCGGTGGCAGCAAGTACAGGTCGGTCTGTCGAGCCTCACGCACGAACAATCCAGCGCCCCCGCTTCGGGCACCGGATCCGTTGCCGAACCGACTCAGCCAGACGCGGACACCGCGTCGCGGCAGATGGGCGGCGTCCAATCCGGGCAACAAAGATTCGCGCATTACTCGTTGGGCGACCTGAATGTGAAGACATTGTTGTTGGACGGCGATGTGGTCTGGATCGGCACCTCGGCGGGTCTGGTCCGCTTCGACGCGCGCCAGGGAACGAACAAGGTCTATGACAACCGTTCCGGCCTACTGTCGAACGGCGTGTTTTATCTTGGTCGTCAGGGGAGTGAAGTCTGGATCGGCACCTATGGCGGCGGGCTCTCGATCCTCGATACGGTCGCCGGCACGTGGCGCAACTACAACATCCCGCAGGGACTGGCCGATGCATTTGTCTACGACGTTCTCAAGACCAAGTCCGGTGACATCTGGTTTGCCACCTGGTCCGGTGCCAATCGCGTCTTAAAGGGCGCGCTCGATGACCCGACTATGTGGGAACTCTACACCGTCGAGAACACCAAAGGCGGGCTGCCTAACGACTGGGTTTACGGCCTGGCGGAAGGCAAGAATGGCGAAGTGTGGTTCGCCACCGAAGGCGGTCTCGCGCGATATGCCGATAATGCTTGGCAGCACTGGAGCCACGCTGAAGGCCTGGGCGCTGCCTATGAAACCGTTGCTGGCGACATCCAGTTCAATCGCGATCCCGGTCAAGTGTCTCAACATCACGCGCGGCAGAAGGAAGAACAAGGTCTCAAGGAGATCGGCGTCGCCTACAACCCGAACTACGTGGTTGCCCTCGCGCTCGGTGCAGATGGAACCGTCTGGGCGGGAACCTGGGGTGGTGGGCTCTCGAGTTTCGACGGATCGCAATGGCGCACCTACACCACCAAAAACGGCCTTCCAGCCAATCACGTTTTCGCCCTGACGGCCGACCAATCGGGGCAGATCTGGGTCGGCACCAGCCGCGGAATCGCGAGATTTCGTGACGGCCAGTTCACTACATTTGGCACGGTTGATGGACTCTTTTCCGATGCCGTGTTCGCGATCGAGATTGCTGACGACGGAAACACCTGGATCGGGAGCTATGGCGGCGTTGCCTGGTTTCCACATGGGATTGGCAAGGCCGCGGCGAGCACAACTGTCAACTGAGTGCTGAGTCACAGCAAGGATGTCGAGCAATGACACGGGCATATGAATGGCTGGGCGTAGCACCGCTGGTTCTCGGCATTGCAGTAGGCGCCATTCAGACCCGGGCGGGCGTCCCGGAAGGATTGGCGGACTACGAGCGTGGGAACTACGCTGGCGCGGCGCGCGAATTCGATGCAGCAGCCAAGACGGGAGATGCGCAAGCGCAGTACCTCTTGGGCTTGCTCTATTTGCATGAACTAACCGACCCGCCCAGCCCGGACGCGGCGCTGCGCTTGATCCGGGCCGCGGCCGAACAAGGCCACGTTGCCGCGCAGAACGAGCTTGCCCGAATGTATCGAGCCGGAGACGGGGTCGACACCGATCCCGCCGAAATGGTCAAGTGGTATGAGCAAGCGGCGGAACAAGGCGACGTCGGTGCGCAGCTTCTCCTCGCCGACGTGTATGCCTATGGCCAAGGCGTAGAGAAGGATCTGGTCCGGGCATACATGTGGTACGAGATCGCAATTCAATACTGGGGTCCCCTCGCTGTGCGTGCGCGCGATGTCATCGGCGAAGAGATGACTGCCGAGCAGGTCACGCAAGCGGTGACACTGGCAAGCGACTGGATCAAGAAGAATGGGACCAAGCTCTCGCTCGGAACCGCCGATTGAGCGCTGTCGGCGGTCTTGGCGTGTCTCGAGGCACGTGAGGGGCGGAAAAGCAGCGATGTCGACATGCAAAGCCCTTTGCGATAGCGACCGAGGCCCTGCAAGAGCGATCGGGGTGGTTGTCGCCACCTTGGCCCTGCTCCTTGCCTTTGTCGCGGGATGCCAGCACCAATCTTCCGCCTCTCGGCGGGCGGATACGGCGCCGCAGGCCGCGCCAGCCCGCGACAAGCCCGTGACCGTCGCAACGGCGAGCGCCAATAGCGCGGGCAGCCACCAAGCAACCGGCACCGCAGAAACAAATGCCGCAGCAACGCCTCCGAACGCCGCCACCGCCGCAGCATCGGAACCGTCCGCGGCGATTTCAACGCAGCCGCCGCAGGCCGCAAGCAGCACGAGCGGGGAGGGGGCAACGGCACCTCAACCATCGGCGCAGCAGCCGTCGCCTCCAACCGGCAATGCGACGGCCTATTGGGCCGGCAGCGGGCAGAGACAGGACAAGGCGTCGTGGCGCAAGCTGGCAAAGGACGGCTTGCACGATCTGTCCAACCCGGGCCTGCAATACCTGCAAAACCCAAGAGAAGCGCTGTCAGGCCTGCCGGCCGGCAAGTCGGGCAACTTCGTTGACTGGGTACAAGCCCTCAATACGGGTGCAATTCAACCGCGCGCCCGGCTCCACGGCGGCGGCACCATGGAGCTGCTCGATCTCGACGTCATCCTGACCGACACCAAGAACATGCCGACGGTGACGTTCGCGCACAAGACTCATACGCAGTGGCTCGGTTGCAAGCAGTGCCACGAACAGCCCTTCGTGTCCCAGAAAGGCGCCAACAACATGATCATGGCCGATATCTTTGCCGGGAAGTTCTGCGGCAAGTGCCATGGCCGGGTCTCCTTTCCTTTGACCCAGTGTTTCGATTGCCATGACGGAGCGCGTCCAGGTCAGGCCAGTATATCGACGGAGCCATAGTGAACGACAAGTGGTGCAGCATCGGGCGATCTTCAGGCGAACGACGATGGCGGCGATTGACCCCAGACATCGCGGTCGCCTTGTCGGTGGTTCTTTCTGCACTGGCGGGACTTTCAGCCTGCAGCCCGTCGGCTGGCGACGCCCAGAGGGCCGACCGCACAGCGGAACAACTGGACATGCCTGCCGATAGCGCTGCGGTACCGGAGATGCCCGTGGAAGCACCCAAATGGCCCGATTTACGCGACGACGGGCTTCACGATCCCACGAATAGAGGCATCGGCTTGCTGCAACAGCCGCGTGAGGCGTTGTCTGTCTTGCCGCCAGCTAACGAGGGCAACCATGTGGACTGGGTTGCGGCCCTGCGCACCGGCGCCATCAATCCGCGCACAAATGTGTTCCCGGAAACAAAGATCAAGGTTTTGGATTTGGACGTTCTAATGGAGGACACGGCGGCAATGCCAATCGTCAAGTTCCCGCACCGGCCGCACACGGAGTGGCTGGACTGCGAGAACTGCCACGACAAGATCTTCAAGGCCAAGCGCGGCACCAATGCCGTCAACATGCTTGCCATTCTGCAAGGCAACTTCTGCGGCCAATGCCATGGCGCTGTGTCATTTCCGCTAACGCAATGCGCCCGCTGCCACAGCGTATCGCGCGGCCAAGCCATCCCACAGCCTGCTCAGGGAACACAACCGTGACAAGACGTTCTTCATGGTGCGTCATCCTGCTCTGCCTGGCGCTTGTTACAGCGGCGACGAGTGCTTTCGGCGAATTTGGCGATGTCGTGCTCAACCACTATTCGGAACAGGCCGGCGTTCGGCCAGTGATCTTTTCCCATTGGTTTCACCGCATCCGATTCCGCTGCAAGGTATGCCACCAGGAACTCGGCTTCGAGATGCGAGCAGGGGCCAACGACGTGCGCATGAACGATCTATCCGACGGCAAATTCTGCGGCGCCTGCCACAACAACCAAGTCGCCTGGGGATTGGAGAACTGCGATCTTTGCCACTCCGGAAAGCCGGGCCTCAAGAGCGGTATTGTTGGTGGGCACCAGACCCTTGGTCCTGGAAAGTGGTAAGGAAGGGCGAAAGCTGCCTCTTACCTTCGCTAGAGCGTTTCACGTATTGACGGAAGCGTAGCCTGTGTTGGTGAAGTAGTTGGCGCATTCGTCGGGTTCGATGTTTTGGACGAGGTGGCCGATGTGGCGCCAAGTGTCGTCGATGGTGCGCTTC
>JBJXDX010000013.1:0-11296 GCA_046154585.1 Hyphomicrobiaceae bacterium
GCAAGTTGACGGCGCGGCAGCGTGCCCGCAATCGTCGCTTCGGCAGAGTCCGCGCGAAGGTCGAGCACATCTTCCGCGTCATGAAATGCCAGTTCGGCTACCGCAAGGTGCGCTATCGCGGCATCGCTAAAAATGGCGCACAGGTGTTCTCGCTGCTGGCGTTCGCCAATCTGTATCTCGCCCGAAGGCAGCTTGCGGCCGCATGAAGCCGGCGGGGGCCAACCGGCCCCGTGCGTCACAGTCGAGGCGGGAAACCTCCCTGAGGAAGGTTCGCTTAAATGCCCCTGATGATCGCAAGACCGCGTTGCTCAGAGGTTCCCTAAGGCGCTGTCGGCCTTCGCCAATGCTGACGGGGGCGAGTTATTTCTCGGAGTGGAAGATGAAGCGCCAACACCAATCGAGCGCTGGAATGGCTTCCAGAACTCGGAAGAGGCGAACGGTCACATACAAGCATTCGAACAATGCTTCCCGCTCGGCAATTATTTCCGATACGGATTCCTTCAATGTGAGGGGTTGCTAGGCCTCTTGTTGCACGTCGAAATATTAAAGACGCCTGATATTCGCGCAGCAAGTGACGGACGCATATACCTTAGAAGAGGCGCACAGAGCCTCCCTCAGGGTTCCGATGCACAGATCGCGCGCCTTCGCCTTAACAAAGGCATTACGTCGTACGAGGACCATATTGTGAATGGCTCGCTGGAAGAGGTCACAAACTCTACGGCGGTCATAGATTTCATGTTAGAGAATGTTCCAACTGGAGAACCATTACCCTGGCTACGGAAGCAGCAGCTCATCGTCGATCAGCGCCCTACAGTTGCTGCCGTCATTTTGTACGCGGACGAACCGCAGGCACTATTGCCGAAGAGCGGAATTAAGATTTACCGTTATCAGACCTCGGGCGCTGCCAGTCGGGAGACGTTAGTGGGCAACCCACTCAGCGTGGAAGGGCATGCCTACACGCTGATAAAGAACGCTGTCTCTATCACTGTACAAACACTCGAGGGCATTTCGGTCGTCGGCCCTAGTGGATTGGAGGCCACGTCGTATCCGCCAGAGTCGATACATGAGGTGGTTACAAATGCAGTGCTTCATCGCGACTACAGCTTGAACGACGATATTCACATCCGCATATTCGACAACCGCATTGAAGTTCAAAGTCCTGGCGCCCTTCCGGCGCATGTCACTGTAGATAATATTCTGGAGGAGCGCTTCGCTCGCAATCAGCGCATCGTTCGCCTTATTAATAAATATCAAGATCCACCCAATAAAGATGTTGGCGAGGGATTGAACACTGCATTTGAAGCGATGCGGAAGCTAAAATTGCGAGACCCCACGATAGAACAGCTTGATGGTGGCGTAAGAATTACACTGCGCCACGAAAAGCTTGCGTCTCCGGAAGAGCTTATTTGCGGGTATCTACGTTCGAACCCTGAAATAAATAATTCAAAAGCGCGAGATATTACGCACATCGGCTCAGAGAACACAGTAAAGCGCATATTCACGAAGATGGTCCAAGCAAAGATTATTGAAAGGATACCCGACCGACCGCAGGCTAAGACGGGTTACCGTAAGGGTAAGAACTTTCCGGCTCGTTGACCGGCGCGCCGGTCGCGCCGGCGGTGCGCAGGGCAATCGGAGGGGGAAGAGGGAGGCGGCGGAGTAGGGGCACCCGGGGTCGAACGGCTTCTACGGCCGCGGCCCCGCAGGCCGGCAACCAAGACTTCGGATTTTTGCTTTGCAGCATGGTCGAATGGCCTGTTGGGTCCGACACTTCGACATTACCTTAGTATGAGACATGCGCGCCGATGCTGATTGGCGACGTGCAAACCCCTGGACGGCGTCTTGAGCGTCGAGTCCGCATGCCGTGGTGTTTCAGACCAAGGAGGTCATCATGGAACGCACCGGCTTTATGGGAGTGCACAGGACTTGGGAGGATTGGGCCGGCATCGGCCTGGGTGTCGTGATCGTGCTGACACCCTGGGTCGCTGGCGCAACTCAGAGTCAGGCAATCACGCTCAATGCTGTGATCATTGGCATGGCCGTCGCGGTTCTTGCCGCCGCTGCACTCGTGAACTTGCGCCGCGGTGAGGAAATCGCCGAGTTCTTGTGCGGGCTCTGGCTGATGGCATCGCCGTACATCTTTGGCTACGCCGGCCAGCTTGCAACCTGGCACTATGTCCTGGGCGCTCTGGTCGCCCTGCTCGCGCTCGTCGAGCTCTGGCAGGACTGGACCCGGAGCGACACCGAACTGGCCAAGCACGGTCGTTGACGGCGGTCTCTGCCGGCGTCGACGCCACTAGGGACGCGAGCCGGCGCTGATGATCGGCGTGCGATGTCCGGAAGGACGTGGCCCGCGTGAAGGTAGGCTGCGCGGGCCAGTATTTGCGAGAGCTGCTGCGCGGCGGGCCGGTCGTGCTGGAGGCGCGCAAAGCAATGGGGGAAGAGGGAGGCGGCGGAGTAGCCCACAAAACTACTGGTGACGCGAATCTTCTCGCCCGTCATGCCTTCACTTCCCCGTATCAGCCAGCACCGCGCGGAAATCGGCGGTCAGGGTTTTGGAGAAGCTGGCGGTCAGGTGATGGCTGTCGAACATGACGATCTTGCCGTCCTGGACTGCGCGGCAACGGCCGTCCGGGCAGATGCGGCGACTCAAATCCAGCACCCGTGCTCGCGTCGGCAAATCCGTCTCGGGCGTTCTCGGGAAGTTGTGCGGGAGGAGTTGCTTGGCGAGGGGCCACTCACAGCGCGCCGGATCGCGGATCTTGCGCAGGCAGGCGACAGCTTCCTCCGGAAACCACGCCGTGTCGCGCACGATGACGGCCCGTTGCGCGGCCGCAGCGAGACGCTCAAGCACGCGACGCTCGGCAGCAATCGGAAATTCGTGACCGGTGCCGGAGACAACAATCAGATCAGGCGTAAGCCGATCGATCTCGGCGAGGACGGCGTCGCGCCAGCTTGCGCACTCGGTGTACGGTCGCTCGCGGCCACCCTCGGCGGCGATCTGCTCTATGTCGATCGGCCTGCAGGAGGCCTTGATGCGGACCAGGAGGCGCCACCCTTCGGCCTTGGCCGCTCCGTCCAAGGGCGCGAACCAGTTGCCGGCATGCGAGTCCCCGAACAGGACGACGGTGCGCGCGGCGGATGACGAACCGTACGCGCACGCCGGATAGTCAACGTCGGCAAAGCGGCGCAGGCAGCGGTCGGCGTAGATGATGGGGCGATCCCGCCGGGCGGCCCTGGCGCTGACATAGACGCCGTCGCCGATATGAACGCCGTCAGGTACCAGATGCCGCATGGCAACCCCGGCCGTCGCGCCGGCACCGATCAGGCCGGCACCAAGGGCATAGGTAGGGATGAGCGCGCGGGTGAAGATCGCGCCATGGCGCACGGGCTGCTCGACGAAGCGATACGTCAGCGCCGCCAACAGAAAGGACAGCGCGATCATGCCCGCCTGGGCCGCGAGGAGATCGCCGAAGGCCATGCGGCCGAAGACCAGCAGCGGCCAGTGCCACAGATACCAGGAGAACGAGATGCGCCCGATATAACGCAGCGCCGGATTGGCAAGAGCCGCGGCCGCGCCCGTATGCTGACCGGAATTCACATGGATCATGAGGGTGACTGCCAGCGTCGGAACGGCGGCAATCAAGCCTGGATAGGGTTGGCGATTTGAGATCGTCACGAACGAAACCGCCAGCACCGCAAGGCAGAGGGTGCCAAGCGCGTCTTTCAGCCAGCCGCCGGGCTGTCGCACCAACGGCCCGGCGGCGGCGAGGAAGGCGCCACTCAGCAACTGCCACGAGCGCGAGAAGGGATCGAAGAACGCCCACACCGGAGACGTGTGCGTGAGATGCACGCTGTAGGCGAAGGAGGCCACCCACAGCCCCGCGATCAAGGCGATGAGCGCGCGTTGGCGCGTCTCACTGCGGACCTTTCGGAAAAGGACACAGGCGCCAAGCATCGCCAGCGGCCACACGGTGTAGAACTGCTCTTCGACCGAGAGTGACCAATAGTGCAGCAAGGGATTGTCATCATGGGCGGCCCCCAGATAGTCGACCGCTTCCCACCCTTGGCGAATGTTGTGGAAGAAGAAGGCCGCGGCGAGGATGTGACGGCTGAGAGCCCTGGTGTCGAGCGCCGGGAACAGGAGAACCAGGGCCGCGATGCAGCACAGGACGAACGTGGCGGCAGGCAGTATCCGCCGGATACGGCGTCCCCAGAAGCGCAAGACGTCAATGCCGCCGGTCTGCTGGACCTCGTCGAGGAGCAGGCCGGTTATGAGATAGCCGGATATGACGAAGAAGATGTCGACGCCGATGAAGCCGCCGCGCAGCCAACTGGGAAAGGCGTGGTACAAAACGACCGCAATGACGCAGACCGCGCGCAGCCCTTCAATGTCAGCGCGAAAAGTTCCCCGCATGCGATCGATACTGTCCCCGATGGAATCGGGAGGCATACTCGCAACAAGCGTGAGGGCAGGCAAACCTTGAGAATTGTCGAAGCATGCCGAGCGTAACTTACAAACTCTTCCGCCAGGCCATCCTCGAGGAAAAGCAGGTCACGTGCGTCTATGGCGGGCACTATCGTGAGCTGTGTCCGCACATCATCGGACACACGGACGGCGAGGAGAAAGTGCTGGCGTTTCAGTTTGGCGGTACGTCGAGCACGAAGCTGCCGCCGCACGGTGAATGGCGCTGCCTCGTGCTTGCCAACGTCGAAGAGGTCCGCCTGCGCGATGGGCCGTGGCACGCCGGCGGCAGCCATCGCCAGCAGCAGCGCTGCGTCGAGGACATCGATCTCGACGTGAACGTGCACGTGCGCACGGGGCCGCGCCGTCGTCGATAGTGGGGTCGCGCCCATCCCCACCCCGCTAGGACTATCCACTCCCGCATCTTCGGGTTTGTCCCGATTACGTGCCTGCCGCGCATGGTGCACGTCTTTCATCCGTGACGTTGGACTTCATTCCGGAAGGAAGGACACGCATCATGCAAAAAAGTCTTCGAATTCTCGCGCTTGGGGCCGCGCTCGCCGGGCTGGCGAGCGTGCCGGCCCAATCCCAGCAACAACAGCAGCAGTCACCCTTGCCGCTGCCGCAGTTCCAGGGCGGCCAGCAGGCGCCGGCGCGGGACTTCCAGCAGATGCGCGAGGCGCAGCGATCGCAGATGCAGGATCGCATCGCCGCCGGCATACAGAAGCTGCAAGCGGCGTGCCGCACCGAGATGGCGAACTTCTGCAGCTCGGTCACGCCCGGCGAAGGGCGCCTGATGCTGTGCATGCAAGCGCACGAGGACAAGATCGGCAACCAGTGCGGCATGGTGCTCTTCGAAACGTCGCGCAACATCGAGGCAGCCGCGCATCGCGTGGAGAAAATGGCGAACGCGTGCTGGGGCGACATTCAGCGGCTCTGCACCGATGGCGGCTCCATCGGCCAGTGCGTGATGGCCAACCGGGCGTCGCTGTCGCCGCCGTGCCAGGCCGTCGTTGCCGCGATCCAGCCGCCGCAACAGGCGCAGCAGCAGCAATCGCAGCAGACGTCGCTGCAAGGCCTCGCCATCTACAGCGCCGACGGCGTGAAACTCGGCGAGGTCACCGGAGTCAGAGTTGGGCTCAACGGCCAGGTGCAAATGATCCGCGCCGAAATGGGCAGCCAGCTCGGGCTGGGAACCAGCACGGTAATGATCACGCCCGACGAGCTCGAATGGAAGGGCGACCGCCTTCAGCTTCTGATGAACACCGAGCAGGTGCGCAACGTGCTGCAGCAACAAAGCAGTGACGGTCAACGCGGGCTGCACCGGTGTCGGCGCGCCTTCGGCAGCTCGGGCGGGGTCGGGACCTCGTCGGCTTCCGTTCGTTGTGCCGCGAGGCGCATGAAGGCCTCCACCTTGGCGGCATCGTGATACTCGTCGATGCGGGTGATGAGACCGTCCTTGAGCTGCAGCACCATGCGCTTGGTGCCGGAAAGATTCTCGCCGGTCCGCCGATGATGGTAGACGAAGGCGACGCTGGCGCGCACCACGTCGCCTTCGATGGCAATGATCTCGGCGTCGTAGCGCAGATAGTCGAACTCGGCGAGGATGGCGAAGAGCACGGCGCGAACATTGTCCTTGCCGCGCGTCTCCCCACCGTAGGGCAGCGCCGTCTCGGAGATGTAAAGCGCATAGACGAAATCGTCATGCACATGCGCGATCGTCATCTCGACGTCCTGCACGCTCCAGCACGCCAGAAACGACTCGACGATCGCGCGATTGTCCATGGTCCGCCCCTCCTATCCTAGGTAGGATAGCCCGCGCAAGAGGGGGATTGCACGGAAAATGCGGGTACAGAGGATCAGGTGCCTTCCTGCTGCTTCTGCAGTATGGCGTCCTTCTCGGTGGCGCGCTTGAGGGCGGGGCGCTCGGCGAGGCGCCCGACGTAGGCCTTGAACTCCGGCCGCTCGGGAATGAGCTTGAACATCGTGCCCCAGCGCAGACCCGAGCCGATGACGACGTCGGCGGCGGTGAATTGTTCGCCCAGGAGATACGGCTTGGCCGCGGCAGTCGCTGTCGTCAGCACATCCAAGACAGTTTCGATGTTGGCGTGGCCCACGGCGCTGCGCGGCGCTTGCTCCTTGCGCGGGAAGGCCCCGTCCATGATCGCCGGCTCCACGCAGCTCGGGCCGTAGAACAGCCATTTGAGATAGACGCCGCGGCGCGGATCGCCGACGGGTACATTGAGCCTGGCCTGCGGGAACTCGTCGGCCAAATACGTGCAGATGGCGGCCGCCTCGGTGATGACGGTGTCGCCGTGCTTCAAGGCGGGCACCTTGCCCATCGGATTGACGGCGAGGTAGTCGGGCTTCAGGTTTTCGCCCTTCTTGAAGCTGACGAGGTGGATGTCATACGGCTGGCCCAGCTCTTCCAGCATCCAGTGGACAATCGAGGACCGCGACGGGGCGGCGTGGTACAGCGTGAGCTTGGACATGACCGAACTCCCTACGTGATGCCTCTCTCCACAACTAGCGGCCGATTGTTGCAACCCTGTGGCGCTGTCCTGGCTTGCACGCGTACGGGACACTTCTCAACATTCCCGGCGGCGGGCGCGTTTGACGCCTTGCAGTCCGGCGCGATCAGGACTATGCGACTGGCGGAAATCGCAATGGGCAGAAGGCCCCAACGGAGATCAGATGAAGGGTTACAAGGACCAGAACGTCAACGACAGGCTCGAAAAAGCCGCCAAGGCCCGCCAGGCCATGCTGGAGCAGTTCCGCAAGCGCCCCGCCGAGGACGACCCCGCCGTGATCGCGCGCCGCGCCGAGCGTGCCGCCATCGCCGAAGCCCGCGAAGCCCGCGAGGCCGAGCGCCGGATCGTCAAGGAGAAGGAGGCGGCCGAACGCGCCGTGCGGGAGGCCGCCGAGGCTGCGGAACGGGCGGCGCGCGAAAACCGCGAGGCGATCGAGCGCGTGATCCGCGATGAGGCCGAAAAGGCGGAACGCAAGGCCCACCGTGATGCGCGCTACGCGGCCCGCAAGGCGCGCAAGAAGTGACGATCGGATGGGGGGGCCGGGCGATGACGCCACGGCGCCCTCCGAGGCGCTCGCTAACGTCCGATGCGTTCCGGTAGGGCCATGAGAACGGTTGCCCCGGCCGATGGCGGAGACGTCCCAAGCTGCCAGAGCTGCGGGGCCTGCTGTGCCTATTCGCGCGAATGGCCGCGGTTCACGCTGGAAGACGATGCCGACCTGGCGCGCATCCCCGCTGCCTTCGTCGATGACGACCTCGGCCGCATGCGCTGTGACGGCGACCGCTGCGCGGCGCTCTCGGGCGAGATCGGCGTGGCAACCGCTTGCACGGTCTACGAGGTCCGGCCGCAGGTCTGCCGGGCGTGCCTGCCCGACGACGACGCCTGCCGCATGGCCCGCGCGCGCTTCGGGTTGTAGCACGCACCCTCAGCCGAGCACGGCTTGCGGTTAACCCGTGTTTGCCCCTGCAGAAGCGCCTGCCTTTATTCCTTGATATTCCAGGCGTATGGTCCGGGTACGGGGAGTATCTCGAGCAGCGGAGTGTTCTCGATGGCAATACTCAAGAAGGGCCTTGCAGGCGAGCCGGTGCGGCGGCTTCAGGCCAAACTCGGCGTGACGGCGGACGGCCAGTTCGGACCAGGAACGGAAACGGCGCTCAAGGACTGGCAGAAGAAGAACGGCCTGTCGGCGGATGGCATCGCCGGGCCGGACACCTTCATGTCCATGGGACTCTACGAGCTCATCCTGCTGAAGGATGGCACCCGCGGCTCCACGGTCAAGGCGTTGCAGGAGAAGCTCGGCGTGACGGCCGACGGCCAGTTCGGCGCGGGCACGCAGAAGGCGCTGATGGAGTATCAGAAGGCGAACGGGCTGAAGGCGGATGGACTTGCCGGCCCGGCCACGCTGGCGCAGATGAAGCTGTTCAAGGAAGTGACGCCCGAGACCGTCAAGATGTCTCAGGTGTCGGCGCCGGCAGGCGGAGCAGCGCCAGCCGCGGCGGCCGCCGGAACAGCGCAAGCCTCCACGGGCGGCGGCCTGCGCAGCATCTGGGACACGATCACCAGCATCCTGAAGTAAGGCGGGACGCTTAGCGCCCCTTCCAATCCGGCTTGCGTTTCTCGGCGAAGGCCTTCGGGCCTTCGATCGTGTCTTCGCTCGTGGTCAGCGCGACGTAGGCCGGATAGTTCATGTTGCGCATGGCCATCTCGAGGGATGGCACATCCAGCGAGCGCATGACGGCCTGCTTGGTGGCGCGGACGCTCATGGGCGAGCACTCGAGGATCATGGCAGCCCAGCGCCGCGCCTCGCGCATCAGGTTGTCGTGCGGAACCACATCCGTCACAAAGCCCATCTCGTAGCCTTCCTGCGCCGAGACGTGGCGGCCGGTCAGCAGCATGCCCATGGCCTTCTTGAGCGGCACCTGGCGCGGCAGGCGCTGCAGACCACCACCGCCCGCGGCAAGGCCGACGCGCGGCTCGGGCAGAGCGAACTTCGCCCGGTCCGACGCGATGATGAGATCGCAGGCGAGCGCAATCTCGAAACCACCGCCCATGGCGACGCCGTTGACCGCAGCGATGACCGGCTTGTCGAGATCGTGGCGGAACGTCAGCCCGGCAAAGCCTTTGGGCGGGGACACGGGACGCTTGCCGGTGCGGGCGCGCAGGTCCGCATGATACTTGAGGTCGTTGCCGGCCGAGAACGCGCGGTCGCCCGCGCCGGTGACGATGGCAACCCACAGGTCCGGGTTAGCGGCAAACTCGTCGAAGGCGTCCGACAGCTCCTGGCTCGCCATCGGGTGCAGGGCATTCATGACGTCGGGCCGGTTGATGGTGACGATCATCAGGCGGCCGTCGATATCGACCTTGCTGTATTCGCCCATGGCAGTCCTCCCAGTAGGGGAACTCTATAACGGCTTACCCAGAATCCGCGCAACCTCGCCAGCAATGCCGCGCCGGAACGCGAGCACGCAGACGATGAAGATGAATCCCTGAATGACCGTCACCCACTGGCCGAACTGGGCCAGGTAGTTCTGCATGGCGATGATGATGAAGGCGCCGACCACGGGCCCAAACACCGTGCCGAGCCCGCCGACGAGGGTCATCAGCACCGCCTCGCCGGACATGGACCAATGCACGTCCGTCAGCGAGGCGAGCTGGAACACGATCGCCTTGGTGGCGCCAGCCAGGCCCGCGAGCGTCGCGGAGAGCACGAACGCCATCAGCTTGTAGCGCTCGGTGCGATAGCCGAGCGAGATGGCGCGCACCTCGTTCTCGCGGATGGCCTTCAGGATCTCACCGAACGGCGAGTGGATGATCCGGTACATCAGCAACAGCGCGCCGAACACGATCGCAAACACCACGCAGTACATCGTGGCCTGGTTTCTGAGGTCGAGAATCCCGAACATGAGCCCGCGCGGCACGCCCTGAATG
This sequence comes from Hyphomicrobiaceae bacterium, assembly GCA_046154585.1. Taxonomy (GTDB): domain Bacteria; phylum Pseudomonadota; class Alphaproteobacteria; order Rhizobiales; family Hyphomicrobiaceae; genus CADEFX01. Next base: position 9,925 of record JBJXDX010000013.1, read on the forward strand.
CCATCCTCGCCGCCCGTGAACGGCGCCTGCAGCGCGAAGAAGTAGATCATCTGGGCGAAGGCGAGCGTGGTCATCGCGAAATAGATGCCCTGCCGGCGGATGGTCAGCGCGCCAGTGACGATGCCGAGCAGCGCCGATGCACCCGCGCCGGCGAGGATCGCCAGTTCCGGTGTCAGTCCCCAGACTTTGGCGGCATGCGCACTGACGTAGCCGGCGGTGCCGAGAAACATCGCGTGTCCGAACGACAGCAGCCCGACGTATCCTACCAGCAGGTTGACCGCGCAGGCGAACAGCGCAAAGCACATCGCCTTCATCAGGAACAGCGGATAGATGAAGAATGGCGAGACAATAAAGAAGAGGGCAAGGGCGCCCAGAAACAGCAGCGCGCTATACCCTGCATCGCCGGCGGCCGACGTGCCGCCGTGCTCGACCGCACTCACCTGAGTGGTGGCCCGGCCGAACAGGCCCGACGGCTTGATGAGCAAAACCAAGGCCATAATGACGAAGATTACGGTGTTGGATGCTTCGGGATAGAAGACCTTGGTCAGGCCTTCGACGACGCCCAGGGCAAATCCGGTGATGATGGAGCCCAGGATGGAGCCCATGCCGCCGATGACGACGACGGCAAACACGACGATGATCAGGTCGGCGCCCATCAGCGGATTGACCTGATAGATCGGCGCGGCGAGCACGCCTGCCAGGGCGGCGAGACCGACGCCGGCGCCGTAGGTCAGCGTGATCATACGCGGCACGTTGATGCCGAAGGCGCGCACGAGCGACGGGTTCTCGGTGGCGGCGCGCAGATAGGCGCCGAGCTTCGTGCGCTCGATCAGGAGCCAGGTCGCGAGGCACACCACGAGCGAGAACACAATCACCCACGCGCGATAGTTCGGCAGGAACATGAAGGTGAGGCGCTGGCCGCCCTGCAGCGCGTCAGGAATAGGATATGGAATGCCGGAGGTGCCGTACTGGTGGCGAAAGAGGCCCTGGATAATGAGCGCCAGCCCGAACGTCAGCAACAGGCCGTAGAGATGATCGAGCTTATAGAGCCATCGCAGCATGGTGCGCTCGATCACGATGCCGGTGATCGCCACCACGATAGGCGCCATGATCAGCGCCCACCAGTAACCTATGCCGAGGTACTGCAGCAGGAAGTAGGCGCCGAAGGCGCCCATCATGTATTGGGCGCCGTGCGTGAAGTTGATGATGTTGAGCATGCCGAAGATGACGGCGAGGCCAAGACTCAGCAAGGCGTAGAACGAGCCATTGATGAGACCGAGCAGCAGTTGCCCGAACAGTGCTTGGGGTGGAATGCCCAGGAAATCGAACATGCGTTGCTCGCGTCAGACCAATAACAAGACGTCGCCCCCCC
>JBJXDX010000014.1:0-11177 GCA_046154585.1 Hyphomicrobiaceae bacterium
TTGGTGATGATTGCAGTCCGGAACGCCTCCTCGCGCGCGGGCTCTGTCGCTGACATGACCTTGCTGAAGATCGCCGCCCAACCAGCTCTGGAGACCGTCAGCAGGGTGGCGGCAGCGGCCGCGGAGATGGCGGTGCGCACGGAAGGGTTCAATGCATCACTCAGATCATTGCCTTCGTTCGCCGGATCCGTGATCGAGAGCGAGTGTATCTTGTCGCGGAACCGCTCAAGGACTTCGGTGAAGCGGTTATCGAGTCCGGCGACATCGGTGGTATTCAGGATTTTGATGACGAGGAGCTCGAGCGGGAAAGTCCTGACAGACACTCCGGCACAATGGCGCCAGATCTTTGCAAGGCGGATCTCAGGGACGCAGCCGCTTTCGATGACGTAGGACACGTGGCGGTCAAGGTTCGTTTTGAGCCAGCCTTTTTCTTGCGGTCGCCCGTTCTGATGCACGTAAGCATCTGTGTCGCTGTCATCGATGAAGCGGCCGGGAACTACGTCGATGTGGAGATCGCGCTCGTCGTCCTTCACCCGAAGCGCGGTCGTTTAGGACGCGCGTCAGCGTGCCAAGCGACGTTTGCAGCGCCTTCTTTTTGTTCTTGTCGTCGATTAGCAGCCGCAGCGCCGTGCCGATCAGTGTGCTCGTCTCGCGCAGGTCGTTCGCCGCGTCGTCGAGACCCTGTGCCAGATCGATGCCTCGGGCGCTGGCGATCAAGAGGCCGAAGGTGACGGCCTGGGCGCATGCACGGCGCCTACGGCGAGGAGGATAACGCCGACACCCTGCTCAACACCGGCCGCGTGCCGGACAACGGCGAGCATTGGTATGTCAAGGCTGGCATCCGGCACAAGTGGCTGCCGCTCGGCCACGCCATCGCTTTCGGCGAATACACCGAGTATCTCGATCAGCTCGGACCAGCCGCATTAGCGGTGGGCGCAACGGGAAGTGAATTCACGCGCTGGGGCGCCAGTATCGTGCAGGAGATCGACGCGGCCGCCATGTCGATCTGGCTCAAGTACCGCAGGTACGAAGCGGACATAGCAGCACCTGCCGCAGCCAATCTTTCGCACATCGACGACTTCGACATGCTGAGCCTCGGTGGGCTCATCAACTTCTGAGCCGGCCGCGTCGCCCCCAGGTCGAAGTGGCTGCCCCCACTGCACCGTGGTTTTTTCGGGGCCCGCATACAGGTCTTTGCGTAGCCTGATGGCGACGGTTGGTGTCGCGTTGCGGCAGACGGCGCCGATGGCTCGTGGCGCTCGATGGCCAACTGGTGGTATGGCGCATTTTGCCGCATGGAGCATGTGCCACACGGTCCTTTTGACCTAGGACAATTCGCATTTCTTGCGAATGTGATGGGCTTCTCTAGCGGTCCCTCGCCGGACCCAAGAGAGCGGGACCGCAACCGCAATTGGAGTTGGGGCATGCAGGCCCGAAACAACGCAAGCTATTCGCGCCGACGCTTTATGACGCTCGCAGGTGCCGGAGTGGGGTCGGTCATCGCGCCCAGGGCGTTGATGGCCGAGTACCGCTATCTCGCTCCCGTCTCGGTCGAGAACCCGCTGGCGGCCTATCCCAATCGCGACTGGGAGCGTATCTATCGCGACATCTATCGCACCGATCAGCGCTTCACGTTCCTCTGCTGCCCCAACGACACGCACAACTGCCTGTTGAACGCCCACGTCAAGAACAACGTGGTCGTGCGCATCGAGCCGACGTATGGCTATTCGAAGGCGCAGGATCTCTACGGCAACAAGGCCTCGGCACGCTGGGATCCGCGCTGCTGCCAGAAGGGCCTTGTTCTCGCGCGCCGCTTCTACGGCGACCGGCGGGTCAACGGCGCCTTTCTGCGCAAGGGCTTCAAGGACTGGGCCGACCAGGGCTTCCCGCGCGATCCCGCGACGGGAGCCGCCCCGCGCGAACTCATGCGCCGCGGCTGGGACAGCTGGGTCAAGGTTGGCCACGAGGAGGCCTTCGCCTATCACGCCAAGGCGCTCCTCAACATCGCTCAGACGTATTCCGGCGACGAGGGAAAGAAGCGGCTTACCGCGCAGGCCTACGATCCCGACATGGTTGAAGCGGCCGGGGGCGCCGGCACACGGGTCATGAAGTTCCGCGGCGGCATGGCGAAGCAAGGTGCGATCCGTATCTTCGGCGCCTTCCGCATGGGGAACTCCATGGCGCTGCTCGACTCGCATGTGCGCAAGGTCTCCGACGACGAGGCCAAGGGCTCGGGCTCCTGGGATTCCTACTCCTTCCACACCGATCTACCGCCCGGCCACCCGATGGTGACCGGCGACCAGACGAACGACTTCGAGCTGTTCGACACGGAGAACGCCAAGGTCATCGTCGCCTGGGGAATGAACTGGATTACGACCAAGATGCCGGACTCCCACTGGCTAACGGAAGCACGCCTCAAGGGTGCAAAAACCGTTGCCGTCACGGTCGAGTACTCAGCCACGGCGTCGAAATGCGACGACGTCGTCGTTATCCGCCCCGGCACCGACCCCGCGTTCGCGCTCGGCCTCGCCCAGGTGATGATCGCCGAGAAGCTTTACAATGCCGATTTCGTCAAGCGCTACACCGACCTGCCGACACTCGTGCGCATGGACACGCTCGAGCGTCTCAAAGCGAGCGACGTCTTCCCGAACTACAAAAACAAGGAGCTCACGAACTTCGTCAACGTCATCGCCAAGGACCAGAAGGCGCCGCCGACGACGAGGCAGAACGGCATGCAGATCCCCGAGGCGCTCACCGGCGAGTTCGGCGATTTCGTCATGTGGGACGCGGCGAAGAAGGGCCCGGTCGCTGTGTCACGCGATGCGCTCGGCAAGCATTTCGCCACCACGGTCGGTATCGATCCGGCGCTCACGGGCAGCTTCGAGGTGACACTCGCCGACGGCACGAAAGTCGCGGCGCGGACGGTGTTCGACCTCACGAAAGAGTATCTCGACACCAACATGACGACGGCCCAGACGAGCAAGATCACCTGGGCGCCGAAGGAAGCGATTGTCGCGCTCGCGCGAACGATCGCCGGCAGCGAGGGGCGCGCGCTCATCGCCGTCGGCATGGGTCCCAACCAGTTCTGGAACAACGACAACAAGGACCGCGCGATCTTCCTGGTGCTGGCGCTTGCAGGCAGTCTCGGCCGCCACGGCGGCAACATCGGCTCCTATGCCGGCAACTACAAGGCCACGCTCTTCTCTGGAATTGGCAAATGGACGTCGGAGGACCCCTTCCACCCGCAGCTCGACCCAAAGGGGGAGATCAAGCCCCGTTCCACGCTGCGCTACGAGTCCATGCACTACTGGGCCAATGGCGAGCGCCTCATGAAGGCCGGCGACAAGAAGATCACCACCGGCGCGCACGTCCCGACACCGACCAAGGCCATCTGGCAGGTCAACTCCAACTCCTCGCTCGGTAACCAGAAGGGCCACTACGACGTCGTCAACAACACGCTGCCGCGCTGCGAGCTCGTCGTCTACAACGAATGGTGGTGGACGGCCTCCTGCGAGTACTCCGACATCGTCTACGGCGTCGATAGTTGGATGGAGTTCAAGTATCCCGACATGACGGCGTCGAACACCAATCCGTTTGTGCAGATCTTCCCGCGCACGCCGGCCAAGCGCGCCTTCAACACCATATCCGACAACGAGACCTACCTCGGCGTCGCGCGCGAGCTCACCAAGCTCACGGGCGACAAACGCTTCGAGGAGATGTGGCGCTTCATCGCCGAGAAGCGGGCCGACGTCTACCTGCAGCGCATCATCGACGCCTCGACGCCGCTCAAAGGCTACCAGATCGATGACCTCGAGGAGCTCGCCAAACGCGGCATCCCCGCGCTCATGAACACGCGCACCTACCCGCGCATCAATTCCTACGAGCAGGTGCAGGAGAGTAAGCCCTGGTACACGAAGACCGGGCGGCTCGAGTTCTACCGGCCGGAGATCGAGTTCATCGAGGCGGGCGAGAACCTTGTCGTGCACCGCGAGCCGTCGGAAGCGACCTTCTACGACCCGTGCGCAATTCTTGCAGCTCCGCATCCTGCGATCCGCCCCAAACGCCCCGCCGACTGGAAGATCCCCGCCGACGACCGGAGCCACAACACGCGCCAGATGCGCAATGCGACCTACAGCTCCGACCAGCTCCTCGCTTCCAAGCACCCCTTGAAGGACAAGGGATTCGACCGGGTGTTCCACACGCCGAAGTACCGGCACGGTGCCCACACCATGCCGATCGACACCGACTTCATGGCGGCACTGTTCGGTCCCTTCGGCGACATGTACCGGCGCGACAAGCGCATGCCGGGCACCGGTGAGATGTATGTCGACATCAATCCCGCCGATGCAAAGTCTCTCGGCTTAAACGACGGCGACTATGTCTGGATCGACGGCGACCCGGCAGATCTTCCCTTCCGCGGCTGGAACGATCCCAACCGCAAGGAGGAGTACAAGGTCGCCCGCCTCATGGCTCGCGCACGCTATTACCCGGGCACGCCCAAGGGCATTACACGCATGTGGTTCAACGGCTACATGGCAACGCCGGGCACCGTGAAAGCGCATGAGGCGCGCACCGACAAGCTCGCCAAGAACGAGGAGACGCACTACCAGGCGCTGTTCCGCTATGGCGGCCACCAGTCGCTGACGCGCACATGGCTGAAACCCACGCACCAGACGGCGTCCCTCGTCACCCGCAAGCTGTTCACGCATGAAATCACCAAGGGCTTCAGCGCCGACGTCCACTGCGTAACCGGCGCTCCGCGCGAGTCGCTCGCCAAGTTCACGAAGGCCGAGGACGGCGGAATCGACGGCAAGGGACTCTGGCGTCCCGCGGCCTTGGGCTTCCGGCCGAGCGTCGAGAACGAGGCATTGAAGCGCTACCTCGCTGGCGGGTTCAGACGCGGCTGATCAACGAGATACTGAGAACGGGAGGCGGGTATGCCGAAAGTCTTCAACTGGCAGATCGGCCGCGAGATGGAGTTTCCCTACGAGCCGGCGCGGCCAGCCAAGCAATTCGCGATGGTGATGGACTTGAACAAGTGCATCGCCTGCCAGACTTGCACGGTCGCTTGCAAAACCAATTGGACCCCGGGCCGGGGCCAGGAGTACATGTTCTGGAACAACGTCGAGAGTAAGCCGTACGGCTACTATCCGCTCGGCTGGGACGTGAAAATCCTCGAGAAGCACGGCGTCCAGGACATGTCGGGACCCGTCTACAAGGGAAAGACGCTGTTCGAGGCGGCGCCTGAGGGCGAGCGGGTACTCGGCTACCTTCCCGACGATCTGGATTACGCGCACCCCAACGTCGGCGAAGACGATTCGCTCGGCGACATGCCGCAGGGCGACTACATTACCGTTCCGCATATGCAGTGGATGTATTATCTGCCACGCATCTGCAATCACTGCACGTATGCGGCTTGCCTCGGCTCGTGCCCGCGCCAGTCGATCTACAAGCGTCCCGAGGACGGCATCGTGCTCCTCGATCAGGCGCGCTGCCGCGGCTATCGCGAGTGCGTCAAAGGCTGCCCTTATAAGAAGACGTTTTTCAACCCCGTGACGCGCGTCTCGGAGAAGTGCATCGGCTGCTATCCCGCCGTCGAGAACGGCTACCAGACCCAGTGCACGGTATCCTGTATCGGCAAAATCCGGCTGCAGGGCTTCATCACCACGCCCGACAAAGCGCGCGAGGACAATCCTCTCGATTATCTAATCCACGTCGCCAAGATCGCGAAGCCCCTCTATCCGCAGTTCGGGCTCGAGGCGAACGTCTATTACATTCCCCCCGTCCACGTGCCCCTTCCCTTCCTGTCGCAAATGTTCGGCCACGGAGTGCCGGAGGCGATCGCTACCTACAGGCGCGCGAAGGACGACGAGAAGCTTTTGGGCGCGCTCCTCCTCTTCGGCTCGACGCCCCGCATTATCCACCGCTTCAGGGTCGAGGCAGGTATTGCGATCGGCTTCGACGAGCAGGGCGACGAGCTGAGCCGAGTTCCTTTGAAGGAGCCGATCCACGTCCGGGCCGCCTACGACGAGCGTCTCGACGTTTACCGCTCGAACACCACCTGATGATCGGGAGGAAGCCCCATGCGCATCGCACGCTTGAATAAGACCGCCTTGGCGACCGCCGCATTCGTCTTGATCGCGGGAGCACCGCTCTTCGCACAGGATCTCGTTCTGCGCGCTTTGCCGCTGAGCGGCAGCGCGGGGCCGCTCGTCGATCCCGAGGCCCCTTACTGGAAGGACTCGCCCGAGATCAAAGTGCCAATGGAAGCGCAGATCATCACCAACCCGCAGAACGCTGACCCAGCGGTCAAGGAGCTCAGCGTTCGCGCCGCCCACAACGGGCAGTGGCTCGCCTTTCTCATCGAATGGGCGGACCCGACAAAAAGCGAGCGCATCGTCGTCGATCAGTTCGGAGACCAGGTGGCGGTCGAGATGCCGAGCACCTACAAGAAGGGTGACTTTCCCAACCCGATGATGGGAGCGCCAGGCGAGCGCGTGCACATCATGCAGTGGCGCGCCGCTTTTCAGCACGACATGGAGAGCGGCGGCGAGCCGAAGATCACCGATCTCTACCCCTTCGTCCACGTCGACGTGTATCCGGACGAGGTGCTGCGGGCGACCGACGCCCGTGCCTATACCGGCGCCGTCGGGGTCGACAATCCGATCTCGCGTCCCAAGCACAGTGCGGTGCTCGACCAGATGGCGGAGGGCTTCGGCACGCTCACGGTCGAGCCCGACCAGCAGTCTGACGGGCGCGGCATTTGGGCCGATGGGCGCTGGCGCGTGGTCATCACGCATCCCATGTCGCCCGGAGATCCCAACGATCCGACTCTCGCGCCGGGAAGCGAGACGCTGGCCGCATTCGCCGTCTGGGAAGGCGGCGCCAGGGAGGTCGGCGCGCGCAAGGCGTGGTCGAACTGGGTGCAGCTCAAGCTCGAGGCGATGCACCAATGACGAATAGGATAGTAGGCCTGGCCTCTCGCGTCACGGCAGCAGCAGCACCACGAAAGCGAGGTGCCCGCGAGCGCGAGCGGCTGTTGGCGGTAGCGGCACTCTACCGGCTGATTGCTCGAGGCTTTTCGTATCCCGAGCCCGAACTCGTCTGCTCGGTGCGGCGCAACGCTCTCGATCTTGCCGCCGCTGCGACGAGCGGCGAGCTCGTCTCCGCACCCGCGCCCGCGCTGAGAGCCCTCGGACGCGCATGGCGGACGGCGTCGGCGCAGGGTCTCACGACAGAATATTCGCGCCTGTTCCTCGGGGCTGGTCTCGTGCCGCTTCGCGAGGGCAGCTACGGAAACGGTTTGCGATTTGCCGGTCAGCCCATCGACATCGCCGACCTCAACGGGTTTTATCTCGCGTTCGGCTTCTCGCCTTCCGAGACGGCGCCAAATCCGCCCGATCACCTGGGTACCGAGATCGAATTCGTGAGCCTTCTCCACCTCAAGAAGGCTCATGCCTTGGAGCGGGGGAAAGTGCGCGAAGCCAGAATCGTCGATCACGCTTTGGGCCGATTTCTCGAAGACCACCTCGGCCGCTGGATTCCTTCGCTCGATACGGCGCTGCGCGAGTCCGAGGCCACGTCGCCCTATGCGCTCCTGGCCGAGGTGATGAAGAGAGCCGTCGCGGCCGAATGCACCCGTCTCGGCGCTAAGCCACTTCTCGCCCGCCCTGGGACCGCAAACGACACCGTGGCGGGCGACGCGCTGGTGTGCCCGCTGGCAACGGCCGAGCCGGTCTCTGAGCGCGCCCGGAATGAACCATGAAGCTTGCAGCCGTCCTCTATGAGAAGGGAGAGGGCGTGGCGACCGATGCGCTGCTCACCGGGTTTGCGCTGCGGCTCAAGCGCGCGGGCTTCAAGCTCGCCGGCGCAGTGCAATCAAATGTATCTGTCGCGAATCGCAGCCGCTGCGATATCACGCTGGAGGACTTGGCGATAGGGCGGCGGTGTCGGCCTTGATGCAATCGAGCAATCCGTTCTGGCAGTAGCGGATCAACGAGCGGCGCGAACGCCCGACGCCGGCGGCGAGAAAGCGCTGCATGACGTCGTCGAGAGCGAGCGTCGGCACCTGGCGCGCTTCGGCGGGCGCGGGCGGGCTGTGTCCGTCCATGTCCGCCATTGTAACAGGCGACGCGGCAAGCCGCCGCCTTATCCCCAGAGTCCCTCAAACCGGTCCATCCGATGAGCGGTATTAAATGCACCCGCGGCCGCGGGTTCTAGCTGCGGGGCGGTATGCTCTCGGCAGCTTGGATCATCAGCTGGCCAAGCTCCTGCGCCTGGACGAGCATACGCCTGCATCTGGGCTTGCGCATGCCGGCTCTGAAGAGAGAACACTTCCTGAATGTCCTTGGCTTTGGCGAGGTCGCTTGCCAACGCAAAACCCGCTTCTGCATTCTGTTTGGCGAAGCTCGTCGCGCGCTCTTGAACAGCCTGGAACCCAGATGTCATCTCGTCCGCCGGGGTCACCTTCGACCACATGCTCGTGGCTTGGGTCATGGCGTCCATGAACTGACCATAGGCGGAACGCGCCTGCTCGACGTTTTTCTCCGCAAGGTCGCGAATCTGCTGGGGGATCTCGAATGGGCTCTGGGCCCTGGCTGTTCCTCCGTCCGATGGCGCAATCGGCGCGCTGTCGGTGGCCTTATCATACTCCGGTCCGGTGCGACCTGCACCATCGTAGGCGCCAGCTCGCACGTCGCGCCAACATTCGGCTGCGCAGGACCCTCAAGGCGATTTCGCGTAGATCCGGGTTACTGCGTCTGTCGCCTGACGCGCGAGCTGACCCAGCCGCAACCACTCCTGCACGTAGTCATCCCATGACTTTCTCCCGAATTCTACGGCGGCCGAGTCGGCATCCTGGGGGGAGCGGCACGCGAGCAATTGGGTCGAGAGTTGAGTCGTCTCCTCAGTGCGTTTGTTCACGTATTCCCATCCCAGCCACGCTGCTCCAGACAATCCCGCCGATAGCGGAATTGTTTTTCACGGCATGTTGAATGAATTTTGATGCCGCCTCTACCGGTAGTCCCGGAAACTGCGGAAGGGAAAATGTTGCGTTCGGTGCCGGGGCATTCATTTCCTTTTTTGCGATCTGGTGCAGCTCCGATCATCTGCCTTGGCTAGCGTATCCGCTCGTTCGGAACGCGCGTTGATCTATGTGAACTGAGTTCAGATGCTCAGCGCAGGCATAATTGTTTTATTGGCGGCAGCGGAATAGCAATGCTCGCGACGGCCGCTAGAACTATGGCTGCCCCGGCAATGGCGCGAAAGCCCGGTCTCCGGTTGAAGCCGGCCAGGAGCAACAGCGCGGTGCCTGATGTCACGACGGCTGGAATGGTGCCAAGCCCAAATCCCATCATGAAGACCGTCCCGTTCATCACCGAGCCAGTGAGCGAAGCGCCGAAGGCGGCGGCGTACATCATGGGGCAGGCGTTCAATCCCCAAGCCATGCCAATGCCGATCGGTCCGATGATAGGTCGAGTGCGGACGGGGCGGACAAGGCCGCCAAAGACCTGAGACGCACGCACCATGCCGCGATCAAGCGCAACAATCCGGGGTGCGACGCCGGCCGTCGTCATCCCGACCCAAACCAGAGCAGCAACAGCAGCCCACTGCATCAGGACGAAGCCGTGCGCAGATTGAGGCACGAGAACCCATGAGCCGACGAACGCCCCGGCTGCCCCAATCGAAGCATAGGTCAGCGTCCGGCCCACTTGCATGAGCGCCAAGTGACGAAACCGGTCACGCGGAGCTTTCGACCCGAGCAATAAAAGCGCTCCGCAGGCAACGCCGCCGCACATTGCCCCGCGGTGCAAGGCGCTCGCCAGCCCCATCAGAGCGCCAGTGATCAGTGCGTTTTCAATCATCGGCCGCGGCATCCTCTGGCCGCGGCGCCGTCATCGGCTCCTCGCGGTACGATCCGCATCAGTTTCAGCTTCGCGGTTCTGAGACGCGTCGCGTCAACGGCGACCAGAATTGAGGAGGTCGACCTTGCCAGCGCCGCGACGAGCGGGGTGACGCGACTCCGCTTGCACGTCATCACTCGATCGTTCTGCAGCGCGAGGCGTTGATCTGGATCAAAGCATCGGCGCGCGCCGGCGATAGCCATTGCCGCACGTGTTTCGCTGTCTCCGTGACCGGGCAGGAGGGAGGCGCAATGGACGATGCGATCACGTCCGAGGATACCGCCAGGGAATTGAAATCATCGGGCGCGGGTTGCGGCTCGCCAGATCCCATCGGTCTAATCCGCGAGGAACACGAGCTGCAGCTGGAGCTTTGCTGTCTCCTGGAAACGATCGCCGATAATTTGCCTCGCAGAGTGAGCCATAGGCTTGCTTCAACTGCTGTAACCATCCTCGAGAAAAGCTTTCCTGCCCATATGCAGTTTGAGGACGAAGCTCTGTTTCCTCTGCTGCGCAAGAGAGCTGCCGCCGGCGCGGCCGTTCTGTCTGCGCTCGACTGCCTCGCCGATGAGCATGAGCGCGACGCAGCCGCACTCGTTGAACTTACCGACGCACTACGGGAGGCGGCCGATAAGGGCGCAGCCCGCAATCCAGAAATGTTCGGCTATCCGTTGCGCGGTTTCTTTGATGGGCAAAGGCGGCATATCGCCTGGGAGGACCGGGTCATCGTTCCGGCAGCGCGGGACCTCTTGACGCCGGTCGACCTTGCTGAACTGCAGCAGTGGGTCATGGCGAGTGATCACTACGCCCTTGTCGACGTGCGCCGCATGAAATCAGGGCTCGCGCTGTGCCGAACCTGCCCAGATGGCCAACACGCCGCTGGCCACAGAGGCAGTGAACAGTGATTTCCGCGGATGAACCGGCTTGCCCTACGCTACTACTTGGGCGTTATGCGCGATCGCGCTCGGAAGCCGCCTGAAGGCGATTGGGGTCAAGGAGGACCACCCCTCGGCTACCTTCAAGCTCGATTATCTTACCAACTTTGAGCCGCGTAAATTGCCGGCTGACAGTCTCGATGGTGAGTCCAAGGAAGTCAGCTATTTCCGACCGCGTGAGCGGCAATTCAAACCGCAAAGCCTCAATTGGCGAACGCTCGTCGCAGCCAACGCTGTCTATGCGCCTGGCCACCATCGCCAGGAAGCTCGCAACTTTTTCCTCGGCGCTCTTGCGCCCAAGCAGAAGCATCCAATCCTGTGCAGCATCGAGTTCATCGAGCGC
>JBJXDX010000015.1:0-3029 GCA_046154585.1 Hyphomicrobiaceae bacterium
CGGCATTATGGAGCAAGCGCACCAACACTGCCTAAGGCGCTGAGTATTCAATGCGGCCATCGGTTGGCAGCTGCACATGTTCGCCGCTGATCGGCCATGCTCTCGCCGTGTCACGAACGCGAATCAGGATCAGGTTTTGATGCCGTGGAGAGCACGGCGATGGCGCAACATTTCTTGCTGTCGGCGGCGGCGCGCACGCTGTCGCTGAAGACGATCTACGCCGATGGCGAGGAGGCCGCATATCGCCGGTTCTGTGGTCTTCGATGGCCGGAGACACGGGGTGCACCGGTTTGTCCGCGCTGCGCTGCGCGCGAGGCCTATGAGCTCGCTGCGCGGCGCCGCTTCAAGTGCAAGGCGTGCCATCACCAGTTCAGCGTCACGAGCGGCACGATCTTCGCTTCACGCAAACTGGCTTTCGTCGACCTGTTGGGCGCGATCGCCGTCCTCGTCAATGGCGCGAAAGGCGTATCGGCTCTTCAGCTATCGCGCTGCACGGGGCTTTCCTACAAGACGGCGTTCGTTCTCGCGCACAAGATCCGGGAAGCCCTAGCGCGCGAGACGCAAGGCCTGGTTCTCGAAGGGACGGTTGAGATCGACGGCGCCTATATCGGAGGCCACGTCCGGCCGGCGAACGCGCGCACCGATCGTGTTGACCGACGCCTCAGGGCTCATCGGGCGGATGACCGCCGTAGCGTCGTCGCTCTCCGGCAGCGCCACGGTCGCACGTTAACGGACGTTTTCCAGAACGAAGCCGAAGCCGTGCGCTTCGCCAAATCAAAAGTCGCCGGGGATGCCACGGTCGTCGCTGACGAGACGCCTCATTGGGACCAACTTGCGGATGCTTTCGATCTCGAGCGGATCAATCACTCGGATGCCTATAGCTTCCTCGATGGCATCCATGTCAACGGCGCCGAAAGCTACTTTGCCCGATTGCGCCGCATGATCCGAGGTCAGCATCATCGCGTCGGAGCTGGACGCCTCGGCGGTTACGCGGCTCATGCCGCTTGGCTCGAAGACCATCGTCGGCAGAGCAACGGCGCCCTGGTCGCTCAAGCGATCGGCAACGGCCTCTCGGCTCCGGTCAGCCGCCTCTGGAAGGGCTATTGGCAACGCGCAGCGTGATCGCCGGGCCTGCCGACCACACGCACATTCCCTTCCGCTTCTCGACCATCACGACCAGCTTACGCCGTGCCGCGTGCCGGAGCGCCTGGACCACCTTGAAGACGACAGAATTGCGCAGCGTCGTGTCCGTCGCGTCGAGATCACGGGCGTGCATGACCCGCTCGGCCAGGGCGCGGGTCGTCAGCTCGGAGCCATCATGCAGCTGCAGGACGCAAAGGTCGGCGATCTCGCCTTTCCGAAAGAAGCCGTGGCTCACGACGTAGCGTGCGCGTTGTTTCTCGACGTCGGTGAACAAGCGCAGCGTGGCATTCACGTGCGCCAGATCGTGCTTGGCCTGCTCGATCTGCGCCTCGTAGGCCGTGATCCGACCGTGGATCTCCGCTCGCTTGTCTCTTAACGCCTTGACGATCAGATCATCTTCCATGGACCCCATGGAAGCCACAATCGAGCCCGTGAACCAGCCCTCTCCGTGGTGCGCTTGCTCCATAATGCCGAATGCCTCAACGAGACGCTGTTCGCATCGTTGCAGCAAGCCCGCACCGTGCTCGACGCCTGGCGTGCCGACTACAACGGCGTGCGTCCGCATTCGGCGCTCGCCAATAGGACACCGGAGGAGTTCCGCGCCCGCCACATTGCCGTTGCGGCCAGCACCGGCAACGGTCAAAACTTCACCCCAGGACTCTACTCCTGATTGGAAGGAAGTCGGGTCTCAGGTCAACTGCCCAACCTTCGCGGCGCAACAGCACATGCACGCGCCGATAGCCGTAGCGAACCCGGGTGGTACAGATCTCCTTGATGCGGGCCTCCAGAACGGCCTGGCCGCGGCGACGAGATCGATACCGGTAGCTCTTTGGCGCAAAGCAAAGAACACCGCAGGCACGGCGCTGCGACACCTTCCAGGCCGCGCGCATCTCGTCCACCAGCTCGCGTTTGCGGACAGGCCTCAGATTTTTCGGCGCACGATATCCTGAAGCATCTCCTTGTCGAGCGACAGGTCGGCCACGATCCGCTTCAAACGATTGTTCTCATCCTCGAGCTCCCGCAGCCGCTTCATCTCGCTCGGCATCATCCCGCCACCGGCGTACCTTCCTCACCCTGCCGAATGATGAATGCCTTCTGCGCGTCCGTGAATCTCGATGCCTTCATCGCTTCCCGTCCTCCGCCCAGCCAGGAGAATCAACCAGGAAACTCTAACCGCCAACGAGGGCATTTGCCGGGTGCAGATCAGTAGCGGTCGGTCAATAGATTTCATCTGTTGTCGCACGGTCTGTTGATGCTCAGGGATGACAGGCCTGATTGTCGCCAAGCGAATAGCTGACCCGGACTCCTGAGTGAGGCAAATCTGCCGCACACATCTAAGCAGCATCATTAACCAATTAAGCAGCATCATTAACCAATACTGGACACGCTGTATCATAATTGTACTTGTGGGTGGACTGTGCCAAATTGTAGTGCGAAATGCGGCATTGCAATAAACGTTCGACAAAGAAACGTGCCGCCCATGACGGTTTGAGTTGGCCACAATTTTGCATAAATTGATCCGGTTGTAGCGTTTGTGTGCGTGCGGGTAGGTGGAGGGTATGTGGCAAACTTCCGTTGAGCGTGGCGTCGTCCCTCCGAGGCGGCGTCCTTTGGATCTATTGCTGGGTCTATTCTCTTCGTCCGCAATTGAACGTCACTGTCTGCAACTTCTGTCGTTGACCCAAGCCATCGCGGTCATTCTGGCTGGCGGCATGGCAAAGATATTGTATCTCGACATTGCCCTGGGTCAGCCGCATCACGCAAACATCGTGTACCTCGTTCCGGCCGTTTTTCTGGCGATAGTCCTTCACTATTTTTACAAGCAACTCGGGCTGCACCACGTCGAAACGCTGATGGAGCCCACCATCGGGTTTGGGCGCATCTGG
>JBJXDX010000016.1:0-2789 GCA_046154585.1 Hyphomicrobiaceae bacterium
GTCATCGAGCAAGGCGGTTGGCATCGCGCCCTGTCCGACCGGCTGACCGAGCTTGAGGCCAAACAGGACAGCTTTACCGCCCGCCTGTCGAATGGGCCGCAGGACGTTCCCGACATCCATCCGAACATTTCCGAGGCCTATCGGCGCAGGATCGAGCGGCTGACCGAGGCGCTGTCCCATCCCGACGACGCCCTTGAGGCCGCCGACGCCATCCGAGAGGTTATCGACCGCATCGTGATCACGCCCGGCCAGCAGCGCGGCGAAAACCACGTGACTTTGGAGGGCGACCTCGCCACCATCCTCGAATGGATCGAACGCACCGGCAAACCCTGCTACAAGCCCGCGACCGACATCGCATCATCCCGATTGTCAGTCTCGGTCAAAACTCGGGCTTGACCCGGCCATCCACGTCTTGGCCGCGAGCAGAGAAGTAGACGTGGATGCCCGGGTCAAGCCCGGGCATCACGAAGTTGGAGTAGGCCCTACGGTGCCATCGATACCGGCGAGAAGTCCACGAACCAGCTCTTCGGCTGCACGAAGCCCTTGACCTTCGGGCTCATGGCGCGCGGAGAGACGTCGTGGGCGACGTAGAGAAACGCCGCATCGTCCACCGAGGCCGCATGCAGTTCGGCCAGCGCCGCGTCACGCGCCGCGGGGTCGAAGGTCTGGCGCGCCTTGGTCACCAGCTCGTCGAACTTGGGATTGTTGATGTAGCCCCAGTTGTTGGAAACCGGCGGCGCCATCGACGACTGCAGGAAACGCACCAGCGCGAAGAACGGATCCATCGCCGCGTAGGTCACGTTGGTGGCGTTGGCGCCGTTGGCGGTGGGGTCCTTGGCGCCGCGGCGCCAGTTGGTGAACAGCGTATTCCATTCGATGACGTCGAGCTGAACGTCGAAATAGCATTCGCCGAGCGCCTGCTGCAGATACTCGTTCATCGGCAGGGGCTGCATCTGTCCCGATCCGGAGGCCGAGGTCTGGGTCTTGACCGTCAGCTTCTTGCCCGGACCGAAGCCCGCTTCCTGCATCAGCTTCTGCGCGGCCGCCTTGTCGTACTTGATCTCGAACGTCGGCTTGCCGCGCCAGGGGTGGCCGGGCTCGAACGTCCCGGTCGCCGGTACCATCAGGCCGGCGAGCAGGCCGTCCTTGAGGCCCTCGCGGTCGATGCAGAGATTGGCCGCCTTGCGCACGCGGATGTCGTTCCAGGGCGAGCCTTCGATGCGGGAGAACTGCCATGGCCAGACATGCGGCGATTCGTTGGCCTGGAGCTGGAAGCCGCGCTGCTTGATTTCCTTAACCGCGTCGGGCGCCGGGGCTTCGACCCAATCGACCTGGCCGGACAACAATGCTGCGGTGCGGGCATTTGCCTCCGGCATGGGCAGCAACACCATGCGGTCGACCTTGGGCACGCGCGCCTTGTCCCAATAGCCCTCGTTCTTGACCAGCTCGAGCCGCTCGCGCGGCGTGAACTTCGACATCTTCCAGGGGCCGGTGCCCGAAGCGTCCCTGGCGAACGCAGCCCAAGCCGCCTGCGATTTGGCCTTGGCGTCGGCGCCTTCGGCCTTTTCATAGAACCCCTGCCACTTGGTCGGGCTGGCCATGAACAGGTTGGTCAGGTTGATCGGCAGGAAGCTGTCGGGCTCCTTGGTGGTCAATTCCACCGTCATGTCGTCGATCTTGCGCGCGGAGGCCAGCGTCGGCATGCGCGAGGCGGTGACGCCGACCTGGCTGGCGTCGAACTGCGGCGCATCCTGCTTGAGCACCTTCTCGACGTTCCAGACCACCGCGTCCGCATTGAACGGCGAACCGTCATGGAAGGTGACGCCGGGGCGCAGCTTGAAGGTCCATTTCTTCTTGTCGGCCTCGTCGACCTTCCATTCGGTCGCGAGTCCCGGAATCATCACGCTCGGCTTGGTGGCCGACGAGAGGTCCCACGCAGTCAACCCGTCATACATGGTGAGGCCGGTGAAGCGGTTGCCCTCGAAACCCTGATCGGGCTGCCCGAGCGTGCGCGGAATATCGGCAGCCGTCATGCCGATCCGCAGCACGGATTCGGCGCTTGCGAGTTGCGGCAGTCCCACGACGAGCGCCGTCGCCACGAGCCACGCGGTGGCCGTCTTCTTCGATTTCGCGTTACGCATTTGCAGCAATCCCTTTTCGACTTGGCTGACTAATTCTTATGCAAACGTATGCAACGCCTGTGCCAAAGAGAGCGATTCCAGGGGGATTGCGCGTTTAGCCGCACAACTCCCCGTGAACGCGCATGCAAGTCCAGGTTCGATGCCCAATCTGGCACCAAGCTTGCAACTCCGGCAGCAGACCCCGCCTGATGGAGCTTAATTCATGCGCAGCCGAAATTCGATGCTTCTTGCTGCCGCGGCAGTGGCCCTTGGCCTGTCCGCGGTTACCGCGCAGGCGGAAAGCGTGGTGCGCTACGGCATTTCGATGGCGGATATACCGCTGACCACCGGCCAGCCGGACCGCGGCGCCGGCGCCTACCAGTTTTCGGCCTACACGATCTACGATCCGCTGGTCGCCTGGGAGATGGATGTGTCGGACCGGCCCGGAAAACTGATGCCGGGGCTTGCGACCGAATGGAAAGTCGACGAGGCCGACAAGAAGAAATGGCGCTTCGCCCTGCGCAAGGGCGTCAAGTTCCACGACGGCAGCGAGTTCAATGCCGATGCGGTGATCTGGAATCTCGACAAGGTGCTCAACGATAAGGCACCGCAGTTCGACAAGCGCCAGAGCGCGCAGGTGAAAACCCGCCTGCCCTCGGTGGCGAGCTA
>JBJXDX010000017.1:0-68829 GCA_046154585.1 Hyphomicrobiaceae bacterium
TGCGCTATCCGGTGGTGGAGGGCCACATGGTGGCCGAACCAAAAAGCCTCAAACCCGTGCCGCGCGATGGCAAGACCGTCGGCGAGATCATGGTGCGTGGCAATACCGTGATGCTCGGCTATCTGAAAGAACCCAAGGTGACGGCCGAGACGTTCCGCGGCGGCTGGATGCATACCGGCGACCTGGCGGTCGAGCATTCCGACGGCTATGTCGAGATCAAGGATCGCGCCAAGGACATCATCATCTCGGGCGGCGAAAACATCTCGAGCGTCGAGGTGGAAATCGCACTCTATAAGCACCCGGCCGTGCAGCTTGCAGCCGTGGTGGCGCGGCCTGACCAGAAATGGGGTGAAACGCCTTGTGCCTTTGTGCAGCTCAAGCCGGGCACGACTGCCACTGCTGAAGAAATCATCGCCTTTTGCCGCGATCAGTTGGCCCATTTCAAGGCGCCGAAGACGGTGATATTCGGCCCATTACCGACGACGGCAACCGGCAAGATCCAGAAGTTTGTCCTGCGCGAGCAGGCACGCTCTATCTAGTCTCCTCCGGCCTTTTTTCGGATTCCCAAGCTGAATGTCGCGGGTTCAATCCATCGCCCGCTTCAATGCTTCAGAGATTAGGCCCAAGTAGCCTTCCTAGAACGCCTTGCCCGCGCCTGGGCGGTGCTTGTTGCTCGGTACGAACCCTGACCGCTCCGCTTGCCGCGGCGCGCGCACCCAGATCTCCCGATTCGGATGCAGTCCGCCGCCGCGGGTGGCCGGAACCGCCGTGTGGCGTGCGCGATGAAGCAGGCGGGTGTCGGCGTTGCCGCAGTTGGGGTGGATGCCGCCGTTCGCCTTGACCTCCTTTTCCCATTGCGCCTTGCGGCGGGCGAAAGTAGCGGGGTCGAGCAGCGCCGTGCAGGTGAGCTCGTTCTTGTTGAGGTCGGCTATGATCTCATCGCCGTCTTCGATGAAGGCGATCGGACCACCGAGCGCAGCTTCCGGGCCGACGTGGCCGATCACCAAGCCCACCGAGCCGCCGGAGAAGCGAGCATCCGTCATCAGCGCAACGACGATGCCGCGCTCGCGGCAGAGCGCCGTGATGCGCGAGGTCGGGTCGAGCATCTCCGGCATCCCCGGCGCGCCGCTTGGCCCCTCGTAACGCACAATAATTATGTCGTTGTTCTGGAAACTTTCGGGTTGGGCGTCGAGCGCTTGTAGCAAGCGCTGCTCGCCCTCGAACACACGCGCCTTGCCACGGAAGATGTTGTTCTCGAGACCCGCCTCGACGCCGGCAAGCTTGAGGATCGCGGAGAACTCAGGCGACAGGTTGCCGCCGAGCACGCGCAGGCCACCAGTCGGTTTGTAAGGCTTCTCGACGGAATAGATCACCTTGCCGTCGGCGCGCTTGGCTCCGAGGCGCTCGACCTGTTGGGCGAGTGTTTCGCCCGTGCAGGTCAGCACATTCCCGTTCAGCAGACCGGCCTCCAGAAGCTCGCGCACGATCACCTGCACGCCACCGACCCTGTCGATGTCGACCATGGAGTACTTGCCGTAGGGCCGCGCGTCGGTGAGCACCGGCACGATATGCTGCGACAAGTGATTGAACTCCTCCGGTGTCATGACGTCCTTCCAGAAGTCGGCGAAGCCTGCCGCGCGCGCAATCTCGGGCGCATGCAGGGTCACATTGGTGGAGCCGCCGATTGCCATCGCGACGATCACGGCATTGCGGAGGGAATCGCGCACGACGATATCACGCGGCTTCAGGTCTTTCTCGATGAGCTTCGCCAGAAGGTCCACCAATTCAGTCGGGAACTCGTTCAGGCGGCGCGGATCATCAGACGGCGGCGCCACCATGTGCAACGGCTGCATGCCGACAACGCCGATGAACGTCTGCATCGTGTTGTAGGTAAACATGCCGCCGCAACTGCCGAAGCCTGGGCAGGCATGACAGGCAATGTGGTAGCGGTGCTCGGGATCAGGATGCCCCGCGACCTGGTACGCGCTCACGAGGTCGATCTTCTCGCCCGTCTTGGGATCGGTGCCAGGATGGATGGAGCCATCCGACATCATGATCGCCGGCTGGTTGTGTTCGAGCAGCGCAGCGAGCGTGCCGACCGGCGGCTTGTCGCAGGCAACGACCGCGATCGTGCCGGCAAGGCCGGTGGCGCTCAGGTGCTCGCAGAGCGCATCATGGGTCACTTCGCGGCCGATCAGCGAGTAGCGCATCTCGCGCGTGCCGTTGCGGATGCCGTCGGACGTGGCGATCGTGTACTCCGGCTGAACGAGGCGCAACTTGAGCTGGCCGGCACCCTGGCCGATGCGACTCTGGAGGCGCGCGTGGATCGCCTCCACCTTGTCCAAGACGCCGAGGTAACACTGACTGTCGCCCTTCGTGCCAACCACGCCGACCGAGGGTTCGTGGATGAGCTCGGGATCAGTGCCGAGTTCGCGCGCGATGCCAAGCGTCTGGGTCGAGCGGCCCGGATGGCGGTCAATGAGCACGATATTTGAGTTCTTCACGAAAGGGCTCCTTTCAACGGCACGCGCGTTCGGCAGCGATAAGTGGCTCGGCGGACATCGCGACTAGAAGGGCTTTATGGCCGCGAACAGCCGCTAGAGGCAAGAGCACGTCTACCTGGCGCCAGAATTAGCTAATGACGGTCGGACGCCAGTTGCTTCGGCATAGGAGCTATGGGCCTTGGAAGCTCACCAGCGCCCCCGCAGCCGTACGGCGCGTTTCCGGCAAGCCCCGTTAGAGGCGTTAAATTGCCAGGGGCCGCACAGGCTCATGCCTCACGCGCTTTGACCTCCTGCATCAGGATCGGCACGCTTTCGGTCATGGTGTGAATGCCGAGCACGCTGACGATCTGGAACACCTCCATGATCTCGTCTGCCGTTGCCCCGTGCTTCAGCGCGTTCTGCACGTGCACGCGAATGCCGGGCTCAAACAGCTTGGTCGTGGCGGCATCGATGGCGATGTAGATCAGCTCCTTGACCTTCGGTTCCAGCGTCCCGGTTTTCCAAGGCACGGACGAGAACTTGAGATAGGCCTCAAAGTAGTCCGGTGAGAGCGACAGAATTTTCTCCCACAGCGGCGTCCAGTATCCGCGCGCCTCGATGAAGGCGTCCTTGAGCTTCTGCTGCCGCGCATCGAGCCCCTTGCCCGCGATCTCATTCTCCCGGCCGGTCTTGCGTAGCTCCTCCTCCAGGATCGGCACGCCGACGGTGCAGGAGTGGATGCCCAGCGTCGATGTGAGTTGCAGAACCTCCATCAGCTCCTGCTTGGTCGCGCCATGCTTCAGCGCATTCTGCATGTGAATGCGCGTGCCGGCATTGTAGAGATGCGTCGTGGAGGCATCGATGGCGACATAGATCAGCTCTTTCACCTTCGGCGGAAGAGGCCCGCTCTTCCACGGCACCGAGGAAAGCTGCATGTAGGCTTCGAAGAAATCGGCATCGAGACTAAGCACGTCATCCCACACGGGGCTCCAATAGCCGCGCGCCGCCATGAACTCCTGCTTGAGTGCTAGCTGTCTCGGCGTGAACTCACTCATGGTTTGTCCTCCACTTGACGGCAGATCACTCGGCAGCACCCGTCTTCTTGGCATGCGGGTCCGAGCGCGGAATGGCGATAGCGCCGCCGCGGTCGGCAAACGTCGACGCTTGGGCGACGCCAACCTTGGCGTGGGACCGGCCAAATGAGTCGACGACCGGAATGTCATCGTCCGCCATCTCCGCCATGCGCGGCTTGCGCTCCAAAGCAGCGGCAACGTAGGGCGCCAGCTCCTTTCGCTTCTGCTCCTCGCGCACGCGATCGCGGGCCTTGAATTCGGGCAGCAGCGTCTTGCCGAACAGCTCGAGCGACTCGCAGATGTGCTCGTGCTTATTGTTGCCGCTCTGCTGCACGAAGATGACCTGATCGATGCCGATTTTCTCATAGCGCATGAGATGCTCGCGCACCTGGTCGGGCGTGCCGATGCCGCCGCGGCCGGCGTTGTCCTGAAGCTGGTCCTTCACCTCCAGGAACTTCTCCCAGACGTTGGAGCGGCCCGGTTTGTGCTGGCCGTACATGCCGTAGTAGCCGAGCGAGTAGCCGAAGAAGCGGAAACCATCGAGACCGCGGCGGGCGGCTTCGTCGGCATCCGCGTGCAGCGACATGCCGCTGACGATGGCGACGTTGGGATTGACCGTGTGGCTGACCGGGACGCAATCAGACGACTTGATGATGTCGTAGTACTCCTGCACCCACTTGGCCGCCTGTTCGGGCTCGACGAAGGCGAAGGTGAGGGCACCGAGGCCCTGCTGGGCGGCGCGATGGATGGTTTCGCGACGCGAGCATGCCATCCACATGGGCGGATGCGGGCGCTGCACGGGCTTGGGCACGATGTTGCGCGCGGGCATTTCGAAATACTGCCCCTTGAAGCCAGGGTAGGGCTGCATAGCGAGCATGTTGGCGGACTGCTCCGCGGACTCGCGCCACATGGCCGTCTTCAGCTTGTGATCGATGTTGAAGCCGAGCATCTCGACGGCCGTTGCGGATTCGCCGGTACCCCATTCGACGCGGCCGTTGGAGACGAGATCGAGCGTAGCGATGCGCTCCGCCGCGCGCGCCGGATGATTGTAGCTGGCAGGCATCAGCATGACGCCGTGACCAAGCCGGATGTTCTTCGTGCGCTGCGAGCAGGCCGCCAAGAAAATCTCCGGCGCGGAGGAGTGCGAGTACTCCTCAAGGAAGTGGTGCTCGACCTCCCACACGTAATCGATGCCGATCCGGTCGGCGAGCTCCACCTGCTCAAGCGCCTCTTGATACAGCCGCCGCTCGGAATCCTGAGTCCAGGGTCGCGGAAGCTGATGCTCGTAGAACATTCCGAATTTCATGGGGCCGTTTCTTTCTGGGTTCTATGCGCTTGTTGTTCTATGCCTGCGCAAGCCGGACGCAAGGTCCGGACATTTTGGGGAAGAGTAGCGGCCGGGTAAAGGGCGTGATTTCGCGGGCGTGCCCTCCAAAGGGAATGGCGACGCGCACATGCGCCGCCGAACTTCAACCATGCGAATCACTTAGGGTGCAGCCATGCTCGACGCACTCAATCGCCTGGAGGAAGCACTCGGCCTCGAACCAGCCGTTGTCGCATGGCTTCCGGCTGCGCTCGTGATATTGGTCGCAATCCTCGTGCTGATCGTCACCTTCGCCGTGTCTTCCTGGCGCCACGGGCGAGAAGCGCAGGGCCGGCAAGTGTTCGAAACGCAGTTCGCCGAGATCAAGGGCCGGCTGTCGGCCATGGCCGAGATGACGGCGCAGCGGCAGGCCGATCAGACGCGGGGATTGGACGACAAGCTGGAGCATGTCGAACGGCACCTGGCGCAGACCCTCGACTCGTTCGGCCGCCGGGTTGCGGACGGCCTCACAGAAACGCATCGCCAAGCCACGGATACGTCGGCACGCCTCAACGAGCGCATCGACACGCTGAGCCGCCATCTGGCACAGAACCTCGACACCCTGACCGAGCGAGTCGGCGACAATCTTACAGAGGCTGGCCGGCGCACATCCGACACGCTGTCCAACCTCAACGAGCGCCTCGCGCTGATCGATGACGCGCGGCAGAGTCTCGCGGCCCTGTCGACGGAGGTCGTGTCGCTGCAGAGCGTTCTGTCCAACAAGCAGGCCCGAGGCGCCTTCGGCCAGGTGCGCATGGAGACGATCATTCGCGACGCGCTGCCGGTCGGGGCCTATGAGTTCCAGGCCACGCTTTCGAACGGCAAGCGGCCCGATTGCGTCATTCGCCTACCCAATACACCGGCGCCGCTCGTCATCGACTCCAAATTTCCGCTGGAAGGCTTCGAAGCGCTCCGGGTGGCGCACACGCCCGAGGAATCAAGGGCCGCGCACCACTCTATCCGCGACGCCGTTAGCCGCCACATCGATGAGATTGCCGAAAAGTATCTCATTGCCGGCGAGACCCAGGATACGGCCCTGATGTTCGTACCCTCCGAGTCGATCTACGGCGACTTGCATGAGCGTTTCTCGGACCTGGTCCAGAAGGCCCATCGTGCCCGCGTCGTCATCGTCGCGCCAAACATCCTCATGCTGGCCGTACAGACCGTGCAGGCCGTCATCAAGGATGTGAAGATGCGCGATCAGGCCGGCGTCATTCAGCGCGAGGTGGGCGTGCTGCTCACCGATGTGCGACGTCTCCTGGAGCGCACCGCGGAGCTGGAGCGGCATTTCGGCCTGTCGTCCAAGGCGCTTGAGAAGATCGTTGCCTCCGCCGAGAAGATCTCCAAGCGCGGGCAGCGACTCCATTCTCTCGACCTCGAGGAGGCTGCCGAGGACATACCCGAGCCTCCCCGCCTCTCGGTGCAGGGCTGATTACGCGGCCAGTTCGAGAATCTCGCGCACCTGGGCCGGCCCGTCGATCCGCCGTGGATTACGTGGCACCCACGGCGTCCCCATGGCCTGCTCGGCAATGCGCGGGAAATTCTCCGGGCCGATCTTCACCGCACTCAGACTGCGCGGCATGCCAAGGCCAGCAATCAAATCATGCAGCGCCTCGCCGGCGTCAGCGCCCTGCCGGCCCATGGCAGCGGCCACCAGCTCCTGACGCGCCGCGTTTACGGGCTTATTCCAGCGCATGACCGCCGGCAGCATGATGCACGACGTGTGTCCATGCGGGATGTCGAACGCCGCACCCAGAACATAGCCGATGCCATGACTGGCGCCCATAGGTATGCCGCTCGCCAGCGGCCCCATCGAGAGCCACGTGCCCATCTGGCAATCGAGGCGGGCTTGCAGATCTCCCGGATCGGCCTTCACACGTGGCAGGCCGCGGGCCAGCAGCGCCAGTCCTTGCAGGGCTTGCGCGTCACCGAATGGATTGGCCTCGTTGGCGCAGATGCCCTCGACGCAGTGATCGACCGCGCGAATGCCGGTCGACAGCCAGAGCCATTCCGGCGTGTGCACCGTCACTGCGGGATCCAGGATGACCGCTTGCGGAATGATCTGCGGATGGCGGATCAGCTCTTTCACACGTGTCCGCTCGTCAGTGACGCCGGAAATGCCGCTGAACTCGCCGCCCGACAGAGTCGTCGGTATAGTCACCTGACGAACCGTCGGCGCCTTGCACGGCGGCGGTCCGAGCGCGCCGTCGGGCCCCTTCACCGGCCGCAGTGCGTCCATCGCCTCGGGCGTGCGGATGTCGTTGGCAAGGCAAAGCTGCACCGCCTTGGCGCCATCGGTAATAGAGCCGCCACCCAGCGTGACGATCAGATCGGCTCCGGCCTTGCGGGCCTGATCTGTCGCCGCGATGACGGCGCTGCGCGGCGTATGCGGCGGCATGCTGTCGAACGTCCCGGCACAAAGATTGCCAAGCGCCCGGCGCAGCTTCTCGATCTCCTCGGTCTTGCGATTGAGGGTGCCGCTCACCATCAGGACGACCCGCGTGGCACCCGAGCGGCGTGCGATCTCCGCCGCGCTCTCGGCCGCGGGTTTGCCAAACACGACCTCTTCCATGCGGCTGAATACAACGCGCCCTACTGACATACGCCTCTCCCTTGCATCGACCCGTTCTGCGGACCATATCTTCGCTGCTTTAGATCTAGTCTATGCGAGGCGGGAGAGCGGGGCCAATCCCCAACCAGCAGCGATTGCCCTTGCCATTACCTGCATATGCAGGTAAATCCGCTGCATGCCGGAAGATAGCTCACTCCCCAAGTTGACGGGCTGCACGTGCTCGCGCCTGAGAAAGGTCACGCGGCGCGTGTCGCAGATCTACGACCACTCCCTGGAGGCATGGGGCCTGACAGTCACGCAGTACGCCGTGCTCGCTCACCTGACCGCGTTCGACGGCATTAGCATCGGCGCGCTGGCGGAAAAAATGGTGATGGATCCCACCTCTCTGACACGAACCCTGCGCCCCCTCGAGCGCGAGGGTCTGGTCGTGCTCAAGCCGAGCCGAAGCGACCGCCGCATGCGCGCGCTGCATCTGACGGCGGCCGGCCGCCGCACATTCGAGAACGCCAAGCCGGCCTGGGCCCGCACGCAGCGCTTCATTGAATCGGCCATCGGCGAGCTGGAAACGCCGGCGCTGCACGCCGCACTGGATCGGGTGCTGGAACGGCTTGCCGGCATGAAGAACGCTTCTCCCGCAGCAACAGGATGACGCCGCGATGAGTTCAGCGCTCCCGCACCAGGTTGCCGGTGTCGTGCCGCAGGAGGTGGCCACCGCCGTCTCGGGGATGGACTTTCTCTCCGCCCTGCGCGACGGCAAGTATCCAGCGCCTCCGTACGCCGTCGAGACCGGCATCTGGATCACGGAGATCGATGCCGGCCGCGTCGTCTTCGAGGCCGACCCGTCGGCACGCTTCTACAATCCGCTCGGCACCGTTCATGGCGGCTGGATCTCGGGCCTCATCGATTCCGCCATGGGCTGCGCCGTGCATTCCCTGCTCAAGCCTGGCCAGGCCTATACGACTGTCGACATGACCATCAGTTTCGTTCGCCCGGTCTTCGAGAAGACGGGCCGGCTGAAATGCGAAGGCAAAATTGTTCACGCCGGCAGCCGCATCGCCACATCCGAGGGCCGCGTGTGGGACCAGGGCGGCAAGCTCATCGCCCACGGCACCGAAACCTGCCTCATCTGGAGCGTTCCCGCCGTAACAGGATCCTGATCGCTGTCTTCTGTAGGTTCGCACCAAACAACTCGAAAGCGAAACATGCAAACTTCATCCGCCAAAGCCGCGCTGCCGCTGTGGGCGCTGATCACGATCGTCGGCATCATCGTCGGCGTCTCTATGGGGCGCAGCCAGTCCATGGGGCTGTATCTGCCGCCCGTGACCCAGGCGCTCGACGTAGGCCGCGAATCGTTCGCGCTCGCCATGGCGCTCGCGCAATTGCTGATGGGGATTGGCGCACCGCTGTCAGGCGCGCTGATCGACAAGTTCGGCGCCGGACGCATCGTCGTCCTCTGCGTGCTTGCGGCGATGGCCGGGCTCTATTTCATGTATGCGGCCACATCAACGGCAGACCTGCTCATCAGCGGTATCCTGATGGGCGTCGGCGTCAGCGGCACGGGCGTCACGTCGCTGGTCGGGACCATCGGCCGGCTCGCGCCACCCGAAAAGCGTCTCAGCGCCATCGCCTCCATCGGCATGGCAGCCGGCATCGGCGGCTTCGTGTCTCTGCCGGTCATGCATTTTCTGATCGAAATGGTGGGATGGCAGCAGAGCCTGTTGTGGCTGATCCTCATCACGGCATTTCTGATCCCGCTCGCGTGGCCGCTTGGCGGCAAGCCCGAACCCACCGCCGGCCTCGTGCGCAAACAGACGGTCCGCGAAGCGCTCTCCGAGGCCGCGCGCCATCCGAGCTACTGGTACCTGATTGCCGGATTTTTCGTGTGCGGCTTCCACGTCGCCTTCATCATGGTGCATCTGCCGGCGTTTGCGATCGATCAGGGATTGCCGAGCTGGGTCGGACCATTTGCGCTCTCCGTCGTCGGCATCGCCAATATCATCGGCACGTATATCGCGGGCCAGTCCGGCCGCTTCATCGAGAAGCGCCGCGGCTTGAGCCTCATCTACTTCGGCCGCTCGGTGCTCTTCCTCGGCTTTCTCTTTCTGCCGATGACACCGGCGACCGTCATCATTCTCTGCGGCCTCCTGGGTCTGTTGTGGCTGGCTACAATTCCGCTCACCAGCGGCCTCGTGGCGACGTTCTTCGGCACCACGTGGATGTCGATGCTGTTCGGCATCGTCTTCCTGTCGCATCAGGTCGGATCGTTCCTCGGCGTGTGGATCGCCGGCCGGCTCTTCGACATGACGAAGTCCTACGATGCCATGTGGTGGATCTCCATCGCGCTCGGTCTTGTCGCAGCGCTCGCGCACTGGCCGATCCAGGAGAAGCCGGTGGCGCGATTGGCAACCACCAACACGTAGGCACAGAGCGGCCGGCGCGCCTTTTGAGACGCCTGCCGGCCGCCGCCAATTCTTACGACTTCGCCTGGTGCACCTCGATGATGTTACCGGCGGGATCGTAGAAGAAGATCTGATACCAGCCGCCCATCGCCCACGTGCCGTAATCGGCGAACGGTACGCCCTTTTCCGTGAGCTCTTTCTTTACCGTCTCGATGTCGTCGGTGCGAAAGGCGATGTGGCCGCGCTCCAGCGGATTGATCTTCTGGTCGCGGCGGAAGCCGACGTTCAGATCCTGGTCCGACAGGTGAAACTGCGCCGCGCCGTCTGTCACGAACGCTACGTGGCCGGGGTAATCCTTGTTGCCGATGCGGTTCCCCGCCAGCGTCGGCTCCTGCTTCAGGCCGAGCACGTTGCGATAGAAGTCGTCCATCGCCGGCGTGTTCTGCGAGCACAGGTTCAAGTGGTGGAATTTCAGGTTCATGCTGGGATTTCCTCCTTCTGAAGCGCAAAGCTTAACGCAGTTTTCCTCGTGTTTCATGTGAAACACGGCTGCTGCGATCACGCCGAGCAGGATCGTTTCGCATGCACCTCCCTTGCCGCATGCAGAGCGCCTCGGCCGAAACGTGACTCCTGCTCGCCTTTACCAATTTCAGAGCGCGATTCGCGCGGATGTGGCGAAGTCGCGCTACGTGCGATCGCGCTCTGGTACGCGCCTTGCACTTCCATCCGTGCACGCGATGGAGATGCCCCATGATGAAGCTGTGGCACGCTTTGACAGCTTGGAAGCGCAAACCGAAACCGGAAGCGTGGGTCATCGGCTACGAGGATTAATCGTTACTCTCAACCATCTCCGTTAGGCCGCTGGTGTCCCGGACACCCATACGGACACCCCACGGACACCCATCCGAACACCCACCGGACACCCCTCCGAACACCTACCGGACACCCTCGGACAACACCGTTCAGATCACCCCGTCCCGTCCGAGTGCCTCAATCTCCTCCACCGAGAGCCCGAGCCATTCACCGTAAACATCCCCGTTGTGCTGTCCGACCCTGGGACTCGGCACTGTTTCCACCTTCTCCGCGCCATGAAACCGCAGCGGCGACGTCGGCACCACGATCTCGCCCAGGTCCGGATGGTCGATGCGCTCCAGCATGCCGCGCTGATGCATGTGCGGATCGTGCATCACCTCCGCCAGGTCGCGCACCGGCGATGACGGCACGCGGTGCCGCTTCAGAATCGCGAACGCCTCCGCCTTCGTCTTGGTCCGCGTCCACGCCTCGATGAGCCCGTCGACCTCCGCCATCACCTGCACGCGCGCGGCATTGTTGGCGAAGCGAGGCTCGCCCCTCAGCTCCGGCTTGCCGATGGCGTCGAGCACCCCGTGCCAGTGCCCCTCGACGACAGTGATGATGGCGATATGGCCGTCCGCCGTCGCATACACGTTGTAAGGCGCAATCGCCAGCCCGCCGTGCTTGTTGCCGGTGCGCGGCGGCACACCACCCTGCGAGTTGTAGAGAAAGCTCAGGTTCGATGCGAGCGCCGGATAGATGCTCTCCTGCATCGCCACCTCGACGAGCCGCCCGCGCCCCGTGATCGTGCGCTCGTACAGCGCCGTCACCACCGCGGCGTAGAGATGGATGCCGCTCATGAAGTCGACGACCGCCGGCCCGGCCTTCACCGGCGGCCCGTCGGCGAACCCCGTAATGCTCATCACGCCGGACGCCGCCTGCACCGTCAGGTCCATGGCGAGGTTGTCGCGATCCGGCCCGTCCAGGCCGTATCCCGTGCCCGACGCATAGATCAGCCGCGGATTGATCTCGGACAGCACGGACCACCCGACACCCAGCCGCTCCATCACGCCCGGCGCGAAATTCTCCAGCAGCACGTCGGCCTTCGCCACCATGCGCTTCAGGAGATCGCGTCCGCGCGCGTCCTTCAGGTTGAGCGTCACGCCGCGCTTGTTGGAATTCAGCATCGCGAACGGCAGCGTCGCACTTTTTCCCACCGTTGCCCGCAGGCGCGCCGCCTCGCCCTGCCGCGGTTCGATCTTGATGATGTCGGCGCCGGCCTTCGCCATCAGCAGCGTCGCGTAGGGCCCCTGATAGATCTGCCCGAGGTCGATCACCGTCACGCCCGCCAGCGGACGGTTGGCACGCGCGCTCATCTGAGGCTCCCGCCGAGAAGATCGCGCGCGATCACGTGGCGCTGCACCTCGTTTGGCCCTTCGCCCACGCGGCGGATGCGCATCTCGCGATACCAGCGCTCGAACGGCAGATCCTTCGTCATGCCATAGCCGCCGTGGATCTGCATGGCCCGGTCCACCACCCGCCCGCCGGCCTCCGTCGCCACCAGCTTGGCCATGCCGGCTTCCATGCGAAACGGCTCGCCGCGATCCGCCTTGTCGGCCGCCGCCAGCGTCAGCCACAGGCTGCTGCGGATATCCAGCTCGTTGTCGATGATCATCCACTGCACCGCCTGCCGTGTCGCCAGCGGCGCGCCGAACGTCTCGCGCTGCTTGGCATAGTCGATGGCCAGCTCCTGCGCCTTCACCGCCACGCCGATGCACGCCGCCGCATACGGAATGCGCTGCCGCGACAGGCGCTCGTTGGCAATCGCAAATCCGCCGTTCACCTCACCCAGCACGTTGGCATTGGGCACGCGCAGGTCCTCGAACTGCAGTTCGGTCGCATAGTGCGACGAGCGCAGCGTGTGCACCACGCGCCGCACGTGAAACCCCTTCATGTCCGTATCGACCAGGAAGCACGTCACGCCGCCGCGTCCCTTGCTGGCATCGGTGCGCGCAAACACCAGCCCGAAGTGCGCGCGATCTGCTCCCGAGATGAACACCTTCGAGCCGTTGATGATCCAGTCGCTGCCGTCGCGCACCGCGCGCGTGCGGATGGCGCGCGCCGGATCGCTGCCGCCGGACGGCTCCGTCAGCCCGAAGAACCCGCGCTTCTCGCCACGCAGCATCGGATAGAGGTAGCGCTGCTTCTGGTCCTCCGTCGCCTCGTAGAGCTGCGCCAGCCCGGCACTGCCGAACACGCCGTAGCACGGCACGTAGAGGCCGGCGCGATGCTGCGTCATCTCAACCGCCATCAGCGTGCGCGTGACCATGTCGACGCCCGCGCCGCCATACTCGGCCGGAATATCGAGCCCCCAGAACCCCATCTCGCGCACTTGTCTCGTCAGCCGCTCGAAGTCCTCGCGCGGCAGCTCGCTCGCATCCGGATCGAGCTTCGCCTCCAGCGGCACGATCTCCTCGCGCACGAAGCGCCGCACCGTGGCCACGATCTGCTTCTGCTCTTCGGTCGGCTCGAGATTCATGCGTAGGTCCTCAGCGAATAGCGAGTAGCGAATGGCGAATAGAAAAAAGCCGCTTCATTTCTCGTCTCCTACTCGCTATTCGCTCATCACAACGGACTCAACCGCCCGAGCCGCACCGGCGGATCGGCGCGATTGACGAGCGGCAGCTCGCCGTGATCGGCCACGTGCAGCATCAGCAGCTCCTGATACCGCGAGGTGTACTGCTGGTTGACCTCGCAGCGAAACTGCGTCGCCCCGCCCGGCCGCTCCGCGAGCGCCTTCTCCAGCTCGCTCCTCAACCCGAACAAACTGCGCCCGCCCGCAAACCCCACGTACACCACCGTCCCCCCCGCATCCGCCAGCTGATACACCCCCAGCTGCCCCGGCAACGCCTTCACCGCCTCCGGCGCCAACTCAACCCACGGCTTCGTCATGCGGATGGACATCGCAAAACCCTCCGCCTCGAAGCGACTGGCTGTGGGGCGCAATCAGAACGTCGGCGTAAAAATACTTCCCCTCCCCTTGCGTTCCCGGAGGAGCCGCGCTCGCGCCTCCGGCGCGACGCGGGGCCATCCGGAATCTTTCCCGCCAGCGAACCCACGTTGCAGCCGCCAAGGAAGGCCAAACGCTTGAGCATCACGGCCAAGTGTGAAGACCCCGGATCGGCGCGTTGGCACGCACCGTCCGGGGACGCAAATTGAGAGATATGCGCGTCTCCGCCTACCCCTCGTGTCATCCCGGGCAAGCGCGGGCCGAGGCGACGGCGAAGGTATGAAGCGGAATTTCCCGCGCGCGACCCGGGACCCAGTGTCTCGTGCGGAGCACGGCTTCGCCATGAGCGCGGCAGCCAACGGATCGGCTCCATCCACGCGGAGGAAACCCCGCGTACACATTTCGCGACCGCTACAGCCTTCCATGCAAATGAGGTTCCATCGAGACCTTCGCCCGCGTCTGCTTCGCATCCCCGCGCGAACGCCTTCCTCATTGCCCTAACGCCCCTTGAACTCAGCCTTGCGCCGCGCCAGCCGCGCCGCCATGCCCTCCTGCGCATCCTCGGACATGCGCACCTGCTCCACCAGCCGGTCCACATCCTCGTGCGCGATCTGATCGCGGAACGCCATCTCGCGCACGATCAATGCCTTCATGGCCTTGAGCGACAGCGGGGCATTGTTGACAAGCCGCCGGATCACCGCTTGCGCCATCGTCTCCAGCTCGGTTGGCTCCGCCACATGCGAGATGACGCCGAGATCGTAGAGCCGTTGCGCCGGTAGCGGATCGCCCAGCAGCAGAATGCGCCGCGTCGTCACCGGCCCCGCCACCTCCAGCAGCTTCTTGGCCAGGAACCAGCTCGGCGCCAGTCCGATCTGCGCCAGCGACATGCCGAAGCGCGCCGCCGTGCTCGCCACGACGAGATCGCAGTGCAGCGCCAGCTCGTTGCCGCCGGCGATGGCATCGCCCTGCACCACGCCCACCACCGGCAAAGGATACGTCTCGATGGCGTGCAGCATGCCCTCAATCGCGGACTCGCCCTGAGGCCGCGCGGCCCGCTCGTTGAGATCGAGCCCCGCACAGAACACCGGTCCCGCCGCGCGAATGACCGCAACGCGCTCCTCCGCCGCCGGTGGCGTCGTGAACACGCGCTGCAGCTCGGCCATCATCTCGCCGTCGAGCGCGTTGCGCTTCTCGGACCGGTTGAGCAGCACGTGCCGTACCGCACCCTCCACCCTCCACTCGATCTTCGCCATGGCGTTCCTCAGCACGTTGCGCTCGTTCTGTGCAGCGAAGCACGCCCCGCGCACTGAGGGCAAGAGCGCGCGTACCCCGAAGATGACACGGAGGCCGCCGCAATCGACCCCGTCTCGCGCGCATGCTAGTGTGATGATCGAGAAATTCGCCGACATTTGCCGCACATCCTGGAGCGAATTTCTCGATCTGAATCACACTAGAACTCTATGATGCTAGTGTCCCTTTGGATTCCGAAGTTCGCTCCCGGACTAGCAACGAGATCAGGCGAACTTCGGAATCGGGACACCAGCGTCCCGGCCGAACCCAACCGCAAGGATGCGCCGTGCCCGACACCACGACCTTCGTCCCAGCGCCGAATGCTTCGCCCTGGGAGCAGCTCACGCCCGGCGATGCCGGCTTCGATCCCGCTAAACTGAAATCTGCCATCGACTACGCCAATACGGCCGAGAGCCCCTGGCCGCGCAGCTTCTACTACCCTGACGGCCGCTACGTCGGCATCGTCGAGTGGAACGAGACCGGCCCCTGGAGCGAGATCGTCGGTCCCGTCAAGTCGCGCGAAGGCCCGGCCGGCCTCGTGCTGAAAGGCGGACGCGTCGCCGCCGAGTGGGGCGACACCGCCCGCACCGACATGACCTTCAGCATAGCCAAGAGCTACCTCGCCGTGCTCGCCGGCCTCGCCGTTGCCGATGGCCTCATCACCAGCGTCGACGAACCTGTCGGCGCCACCGTCAAGAGCCCGCACTTCGCCAGTGCCCACAACGCGCGCATCACCTGGCGCCACCTGCTGCAGCAGTCGAGCGAGTGGCAGGGCGAGCTTTGGGGCAAGTCGGACCAGGTTGATCACAACCGCCAGCTCGGCGTCGGCGCCGACAACAGCCGCAAGGGCCACGCCCGCGAGCTGAAAGCGCCCGGCACCTATTACGAGTACAATGACGTGCGCGTGAACCTGCTGGCCTACTGCCTGCTGCAGCGCTTCGGCCGCGCCCTTCCCGAGATCCTGCGCGAGCGCGTCATGGACCCCATCGGCGCCTCCAAGGACTGGCAGTGGCACGGCTACAGCACATCGTGGGTCGAGCTGAATGGCCAGCGCGTGCAATCCGTCTCCGGCGGCGCCCACTGGGGCGGCGGCATGTTCATCAGCACGCGCGATCACGCCCGCCTTGGCCTGCTGGTCGCGCGCAATGGCCGCTGGAGCGACCGCCAGATCCTGCCCGCCGCCTGGGTCAAGGACATGCTGACGCCGTCCCCCACCAACGAGGGTTACGGCTACCTCTGGTGGCTCAATCGCGGCGCCGCCCGCTATCCGAGCGCCTCGGCTTCCAGCGTTTTCGCCCTCGGCGCCGGCACCAACATGATCTGGATCGACCCCGAGCACGATCTCGTCACCGTGCTGCGCTGGATCGACAAGGCCAAGATCGACGGCTTCTTCTCCCGCCTCCTAGCTGCCCGCACGGGCTGATCTGCGCCGACGCCCGCCGCGACGTCAATTCAGCGTCATGCGAACCGCCGCATGCCCCTGACACCCGGATGACGGCGGCGCGTCATGGTCCCTCCCGCGCCCGCTCGATCGGGCACGCTTTTTGGAGGAGACCATGACGGATCATGTGACACCCGGCGACAGGCCGCCCGCCCGCGAGCAGGCGGACCAGGAGATCGCGCGCGTGCTCCAGCAGGAGATGATGTCGCGCCGTTTCATCACCAATGCCCCGCACTGCCCCCGCCTGCAGAGCGGCGTGCTGCTCGTGTTCATCGGCGTGCTGATGCTGCTCGTGATGCAGCAGGTCATATCGCCGGACCCGGCCATGCAGATCGCGCATCAGCAGCGCGGCGCTCCTTCCGCCACCGGCGCCATCAACAGACACATCCACCCCGTGCTCGAGCGCAACGACCCGTAGAGCGGGGCGCGCTTCTACGCCCCGATCCGCTTGCTCATGTAGACCGTGAAGCCGCCCTTGAACTCTTCTTCCCGGTCCACGCGATAGCCGAGCCGCTGATAGAGCGCGACGTTCCCGGCAAAGCTCTTGTTCGTATAGAGCCGGAGCACGCCGTAGCCCATGGCGCCTGCCACCGTCTCGGCATGCGCCATGAGCCTGCGCCCGAGTCCCTGCTTCTGAAACGCCGGCGCCACCGCCACGTTCTCGACCAGCAGGTGATCGTCCTTCGCGATCGTCTCGATGAGCGCTGCCAGCTCACCATCCACGTACAGCAGGTCGAAGCGATGCTTGGCCATGGCTGCCTCGTAGTCGGCCGCCATCGGCAGCGGCTCGCGCCCGATCACCGGCACCCACTTGGCATACGCCGCCCGCGTCAGCGCCCGGATCGCCGCCGCATCCCCCGCCACCGCCTGCCGCATTTCTTCCATCCCGCGCCCCTCCCCCGGCTCGTCATCCTCGCGCGAGCGTGCCGACGGCACGTCGACGCGCGGGGACCCAGCGGTCACGCCGAAGGCGTGCTCCGCACGACACTCGTCGAAGACACCTTATATCGAGCCTTCGGCACTCCTTATGCTGGATCCCTGCGCTCCGCGCGAGGATGACGACAGATGATACAATGAAGTCCTGCAGACTGGCGGTCCGGCACACCTCCGCGCTATACTCCCACCCAGGCACCAGACCGATCCACGTGCCGGCCATTTCGCCGGCGCCCCAGAAACGAAACCCGCTCAGAGGAGACGACGACCATGGCCGTGACCGAGTCTGCGCTCAGCAAGCCCATGCCGTTCGACGCCAAGCAGCTCGACAGGCTGCTCGACGATGCCGGCATCGATGTCCTCGTCGCCACCTCCAAGCACAACATCCAATACCTGCTCGGCGGCTACCGCTTCTTCTTCTTCGACACCATGGATGCCGCCGGCGTCAGCCGCTACCTGCCGGCGCTCGTCTACCAGAAGGGCAAGCCCGAGAACACCGCCTACGTCGGCTGCGCCATGGAGAGCTACGAGAAGGAGCTCGGCAAATTCTGGCCGCCGGCCCTGGACCTTGGCGCCACCGGCAGCCTCACCACGGCCGAACGCACGCTCGGCCACATCAAGAAACTCAGCGGCGTGCGCCGCGTCGGCGTCGAGTCGGGCTTCATCCCGGCCGATGCCGAAGGCGTCATCCGCCGGGGCCTCTCCAACGTCGAGGTGGTGGACGCCGTCTTCCCGCTGGAGCGCCTGCGCTCGCGCAAGACGCCCCAGGAGATCGAATGGCTGCGCGAAGCCTCCGAGCGCGTGATCGACTCCATGCTCACCGTCTTCCGCAACGCCGCGCCCGGCATGACCAAGGCCGAGCTCGCCGAGATGCTGCGCCGCGAGGAGGTCAACCGCGGCCTCGTGTTCGACTACTGCCTCATCACCGCCGGCACCAGCCTCAACCGCGCGCCGTCCGAGCAGCGCCTCGAGGCCGGCGATATCATGTCGCTCGACTCCGGCGGCAACTACAAGGGCTACATCGGCGACCTCTGCCGCATGGGCATCCTGGGCAAGCCCGACGCCGAGCTCGTCGACCTCCTCGCCTGGATCGACGAGGTGCAGCAGGCCGCCCGCAAGCCCGTCAAGCCCGGCGGCCGCGGCGGCGATGTCATCAGCATCGCCGAGGACATGCTGCAGGCCTCGCCGCACAAGGCCTACTCGCACTATATGGCGCACGGCATGGGCCTCGTCACGCACGAGGCGCCGCGCCTCATGAACAACAAGCGCATGTCCTACTCGGGCTACGACATCGAGCGCCCGCTCGAGCCCGGCATGGTCATCTCCATCGAGACCACCATGGCCCATCCCAAGCGCGGCTTCATCAAGCTCGAAGACACCGTCCTCGTCACCGACAAGGGCTACGAAGCCCTCGGCGACACCGGCCGCGGCTGGAACAAGATGGGGAAGTGAGGGGTACCCCGTCGCATCGAAACGCCGCCACTGCGAGTGATACCGCAGCGGCGGCTTTTCTTTGCGCCGCCGAGCTTCACCTCGCCTCGAGCACCATGTTGAGCGGCGTCTCCGCCACGCGTCGCACGCGGCTGAAGCCGCCCGACAGGATCACCTCGGAGATGCGCTTCTCGCCGGCTTGCGCGCCAAGCGCCAGCCCCTCTTCCTGCGCCAGCGACGTCGGCACGCAGATCATCGTCGACGCCGAGTAGTAGACGCGGCCGACCGGATTCATATTGTCCTCGAGGCTGTTTCCGGCCGCCGGCTCGACCACCATCCACGTGCCGCCCGTCTTGAGCGTGCGGTGGATATGCGCCGCCGCCCCTTTTGGATCGCCCATGTCGTGCAGGCAGTCGAAGCACGTCACCAGATCCAGCTCGCGGCCGGGGAAGTCCTGCGCCCGGTTGACGGCGAACGTCGCGTTCGTGACGCCATGCGCCTTGGCGTGCGCCGTCGCGGCCGCAATGGAGCCCGGATGGAAATCGTGGCCGGTGAAGTGCGATTTCGGAAACGCCTGCGCCATCAGGATCGTCGAGACCCCGTGGCCACACCCCACGTCAGCGACGTTCGCCCCGGCCTTCAGCCGGTCCACCATGCCGTCGAGCGCCGGCAGCCACTGCTGCACGAGCGCATTCACGTAACCCGGCCGAAACAGGCGCGCCACGGCGCAGAACATGCAGCCCGCCTGGTCGCCCCACGAGACACCCTTGCCGGTCTTGAACGCGACCTGCACCTTCGATTGGTTTTCCACCATCGCCGCCGCCGTATCGAACGCCCCGATCAGGTTCACGGGGCTGTCGGGCTCGGCAAACACGAAGGCCTGCTCCGGGGTCAGCGAGAAGCGGCCTTTGTCATGCGTCACATAACCCGACGCCGCCTGCGCCGAGAGCCATTCGCGGATGTAGCGCGGCGCGCAGCCGGTCGCCGCCGCCAGCCCGTCCGCGGCCACGGGGCCGATCTCCTTGAGCTTGGCATAAAGCCCGTGCGTATCGCCGATCCGCACCAGCGGCACGCTCACCGCACCACCGATGTCGCCGAGCACGCGCCCGACAAGTTCGTTCAACCGGCCTTCGTCGATCTGGGTCATCCGAGGTCTCCTTGCTCTGAGTCAACGCTCAGGCCATTGGAGACCGCCGGGGAAGAGCGCGCATGGGTTGTGCGTCCCGCGCAGCACGGAAAAAGCGGCGCTACTTTGGGACAGATGTCCCGCGCACGGCCGGTCCCGCTGGAGGGCCGGCGTTCGCACCACCCTCCAGCGCAATCACGATCGCCTGCGCGCGACTGGTGACGCCGAGCTTTCCGAAGATCGTCGACAGCTGGTTGCGCACCGTCTTCTCGCTCTTGCCGAGCCGCTCGGCAATCGAGCGATTGTCGAGCCCTTCCGCCAAGAGCCCCAGCACCACGTCCTCTGCGGGTGTGAGGCCGGCATCCGACACGGCCTGCGCCTGTGGCGATCGATCCTGCCCCAGGAAGCGTGAGAGCTCGGAATGAAATGCCGCCCACGCCGGCTCGCCGGGCAGCAGCACATGATTGCGGCTCTCCAGCGGAACGAAGCGCGCGCCCGGGATGGCCGCCGCCAGCTTGCAGCCTTCCTCGAAGGGCACCCGCATGTCGCCGCGGCAATGCAGAATGAGCGTTGGCACGCGCAATTGCGCCGCCAGGTCGAGAACGTCGATGCCCTGCATCTCGGTCAGCAATCTCGCCGCCACGTCTGCCGTCGCCGTGACACGCTCCAGATCGCCCCACCAGCGATGCTGCTCCGGGGTGCCATCGGGCAGGAACAGATTGGTGAAGAACTGGCAGAAGGCCGGATTCTCGCGCCCCCAGCCGACACGGATGAAGTTCACCAGCGTCTCCGCCTCGAGCCGCTCCGCATCGGACTTCGCCCGCCGCTTGCCGCCATGACCGTAAGCGTTGAGCAGCACCAGATGCGACACGCGCTCGGGATGCTTCAGCGCATAGGTGATCGCAAGCGCGCCGCCCTGCGACAGCCCCAGCAGGACGAAGCGCGGCTCCGGAATCGAAGCCGCCACGGCTTCCAGGTCCGCATGCCAGGCATCCAATGTCAGGTCGGCCACGAAACGATCCGACAGGCCGCAGCCGCGCGGATCGTACCGCACGTAGCGGTTGTTGGCCGACAGCGCGCTGACCCACGGCCGCCAGACCGGGCTCTTGAGATCATAGTCGACATGGCTCAGCCAATGCGCGGCGCGCAGTACGACCGGTCCCGCCCCGCACGAGGCAACCGCGATGCGCGTGCTGTCGGCGGACGTGCAGAAGCTTATGCTTTGGTTGAGCTTCATGCCGCAAGTATACCCCGCGCGCGTTCCGCGGCCATGTACCCCCCGGCACACGACATGGAAGGGGAACCCCGATCCCGGCATTCCCACCCCTTGATCCCCACCCCGCATTGCGCTCCACTGCCCCTCGCCACGCACCGGAGCCGCGCCTCATGCCCACCACCACCCGCACGCCCGCCTTCTGCACGCAATGCCGCTCGCGCTGCGGCTGCGTCGCCGTGGTCGAGGATGGCCGCCTCACGGGCATCGAGCCGCTGCCGGGCCATCCGACCGGCGACAAGCTCTGCCCCAAGGGCCGCGCCGCGCCCGAGCTCGTTTATCACGCCGACCGCCTGACCCGTCCGCTTCGCCGCACCAAACCCAAGGGAGCCGCCGATCCCGGCTGGCAGCCCGTAAGCTGGGACGAGGCCCTCGACGAGATCGCCCGGCGCCTCGCGGACATTAGCGCCACGCACGGCCCCGAGCAGGTCGCCTTCTCCGCCACCACGCCGAGCGGCACGCACATCTCCGACGGCATCGCCTGGATCGAGCGCCTCGTGCGCGCCTACGGCAGCCCCAACAGCATCTACGCCACCGAGATCTGCAACTGGCACAAGGACTACGCCACCCGCTTCACCTTCGGCACCGACATCGGCACGCCGGACTTCGCCCACACCGACTGCGTGCTGCTGTGGGGCAACAATCCCGCCGCCACCTGGCTCGCCCGCGCCACCGAGGTGCAGAAGGCCGTGAAGCGCGGCGCGCGCATGATCGTCGTCGACCCACGCCCCACCGCGTTCGCCAAGCGCGCCCATCAGTGGCTGCGCGTCACGCCCGGCACCGACCAGGCGCTGGCGCTCGGCCTCGCCAACCTCCTCATCGCCAAGGACGCCATCGACCACGCCTTCCTCACGCGCTGGACCAACGGCCCGCTGCTCGTGCGCGGCGACACCGGCCGTTTCCTGCGTGAGAGCGATCTGACGCCCGGCGGCAGTCCCGACGTTCTGTTCGCGCGCGCCAAAGGCACCGGCACTCTCATCGCCTACGACAGCGCCCGCGGCGCTTGGCGCGAAGCGGGCGCCGAACCCGAGCTGCGCGGACAAGCGCAGGTCATCATCGGCGGCACGCCCGTCGCCTGCCGCACCGCCTTCGACATCTACGCCTCAGCCGCAGCCGAATACCCGCCGTCGCGCGTCGCCCACATCTCCGGCGTCACACCCGAAGCCCTGCAGTCCGCCGCCGACATCCTCGCCGCCTCCTCCAGCGTCGCCTACTTCTGCTGGAACGGCGTCGGCCAGAGCGTCACCGCCACGCAAACCGATCGCGCCATCACCCTGCTCTACGCGCTCACCGGCAGCTACGGCCGCCGCGGCGGCAACGTGCCCGGCACCGCCGCCGTGTTCGGCGATATCTCCGGCCTCGACCTCCTCACACCCGAGCAGCGCGCCAAGGCCCTCGGCCTGAAGGAACGCCCGCTCGGCCCCGGCCTCAGCGGAAGCTGGGTGACCGCGCGCGACGTTTACCGCGCCATCCTCGACCGCACGCCCTATCCCGTGCGCGCGCTCGTGTCGTTCGGCACCAACCTGCTCGCCTCGCAGCCCGATACCGCCACTGCCGAGGCTGCGCTGAAGGCGCTCGAGTTCCACGTCCACGCCGACTTCTTCGCCAACGCCACCGCGCGCTACGCCGACATCGTGCTGCCCGTCGCTACGTCGTGGGAGCGCGAAGGCCTGCGCACCGGCTTCGACGTGAATCTCGACGGCCTCCGCCGCGTGCAGTTGCGTCCCGCCGTCATCGCGCCCATCGGCGAGGCGCGCTCCGACACCGACATCGTGCTCGGCCTGGCCCGCCGTCTCAATCTGGAGAACACCTTCTTCGGCGGCGACACCGATCGCGGCCATGACAGCGTGCTCGCACCCGCGGGCCTCTCCGTCGCCGCGCTGCGCGCCAACCCTGATGGCGTCGTGCTCGACACGTCCGTGCCGCTCGAAGCCTACGCCACGCCGCAGGCCGACGGCACCGCACGCGGCTTCGCCACGCCCACCCGTCGCGTCGAGATCTATTCCGAGCGCCTGCTGCAGCACGGCTACCCGCCGATTCCGACCCTTGCGGACGCACCGGGCACCAACGGATTGGGCCAAGGCGCCAGCACCGAATTTCCGCTGCGCCTCAGCTCGGCCAAGCTCGTCGCCTTCTGCCACAGCCAGCACCGCAACATCGGCTCGCTGCGCCGCCTCGTGCCCGATCCTCTGCTGGAGATCGCACCCGCCGCCGCCTCCGCGCGCGGCGTCAAGGAGGGCGACTGGCTGCGCATCACTACGGCGGCGGGCTCCGTCGTCGCCCGCGCGCATATCACGCCGGGCCTCGCCGACGACACCGTCAGCGGCCAGCACGGCTGGTGGGTCGAAGGCCCCGCCGGCAGCCCCTACGACGCCCGCCACCCTCTCGCCGCCAACATCAATCGCGTCATCTCCACACACGCGAGCGATCCCGTCAGCGGCTCCATCCCGTTGCGCGCCTCCTGGTGTAACGTCGAGAAGCTGGAGCCGTCCGCGCCATATGCGGCGGTTACTCGCTAGAGTATTTTCCGATCACACAGACACAGCTTCACCTCTCCCATCGTGCCGAAGGCGCGTCTACGACGCGACGGGAGAGGTCGGAACGCTTTAGCGTTCCGGGTGAGGGGTTAGAGCCAGATAGGTTGAAACCCCTCACCCCAACCCTCTCCCGGGAGAGGGAGTCCAGCGGTGCTCCGGATTGATCGGAGTTTGCATTAGGCTTTATTCCGGATCGAATCCGATGTGATCTCGGGAAAGCGCGGGCCGAGAAGGCGCTTTGGACGTAAGACGACTGCTCCCGCGCGCGACCCGGGACCCAGTGTCCCGTGCGG
Organism: Hyphomicrobiaceae bacterium; assembly: GCA_046154585.1. Classification (GTDB taxonomy): domain Bacteria; phylum Pseudomonadota; class Alphaproteobacteria; order Rhizobiales; family Hyphomicrobiaceae; genus CADEFX01. The sequence goes on from JBJXDX010000017.1 coordinate 24,017, forward strand.
AGCCGCGCTTAGCCATGCTTCGCATGGACGGCTCGCCGCTCGAGGATGACGGAAATAGAGGTTCTCGCCGGAGCACCCGCCCGACCCGCCCTAAACGCGCGAATCAACTGGACGCCCCCCACGCCCCTGCCCTACCCATAAGGAACCATCACCAACGAAACCGGAGTGAAACCCCATGAAGCTCGTCCGCTTCGGCGCGCCCGGCGCCGAGAAGCCCGGCCTTTGCGACACGGATGGCACCATTCGCGAGCTGTCCGGCCATGTGAAGGACATCACCGGCGACACGCTCTCGCCATCGAGCCTCGCCACGCTCAAGAAGATCGATCCCAAGTCGCTGCCCACCGCGCCCAAGGGCGTGCGCCTCGGCGCGCCTGTCGGCAACGTGCGCAACTTCATCGCCATCGGCCTCAACTATGCCGATCATGCCGCAGAAGCCGGCCAGCCGATCCCCGCCGAGCCCATCATCTTCGCCAAGCTGCCGAACTGCATTGTTGGCGCCAATGACGACGTCATGATCCCCAAGGGTTCCACCAAGCTCGACTGGGAAATCGAGATCGCTTTCGTCGTCGGCAAGCGTGCCCGCTACGTCGAGGAGAAGGACGCCCCCGCCCACATCGCCGGCTACACCATTTGCAACGACGTCTCCGAGCGCCACTTCCAGATCGAGCGCGGCGGCCAGTGGATGAAGGGCAAGTGCGCTGAGACGTTCGGCCCGCTCGGCCCCTGGCTCGTCACCAGCGACGAGATCAAGGACCCGCAGAGCCTGCCCATGTTCCTCGACGTCAACGGCAAGCGCATGCAAACCGGCAGCACGAGCACCATGATCTTCACCTGTGCTCACATCCTGCACTACGTCTCGCAGTTCATGGTGCTGGAGGCGGGCGACGTCATCACCACCGGCACGCCTCCGGGCGTCGGCCTCGGCATGAAACCGCCGGTGTTCCTCAAAGCCGGCGACGTCATGACCCTGGGCATCGAAGGCCTGGGCCAGCAGCAGCAGAAGGTCGTGCCGTTCAAGATGTGAGCTTCATCTTTCCCCTCTCCCCGTTCTTACGAGGAGAGGGGATTCGAACAGCACATCGCCGCGCACAGGCCACCATCTGGCCGCCTTCCGGTGTCACCAAAGGTCTGCCGGAGCTGAACCACGACGCAGGTGCGAGATGTCGCGTTGGACGGCGGACGCTTCAGGGCTAAGGTAGCGTCGCTCAGTCAACTGAGGGACGGGAAGGTTCCGGAGCGATGATGGCTTCTGCGCTTGCTGCACTCCGCCTGCTCGGCAAGGTCGCCCTGCTCGCCGCAGGCATCCTGACGCTGATGATCGCCCTCGTCGATCTGCCGGACATGGCCGTACCGGAAGCCATTCCGAGCAAAGCCGCCAAACCCATCGAGCACAGTACACAGTCCGAAACGGCGCAATGCCTCGAGTACCAGGGCCTCTAAGCCCCCATCTCCCTTCTCATCCTGCCCCTTTACGCTTCGCATCATCCGCCCGATAGTCGCGGCGCGCGCCCCATCGCGTTTACAAGCGCCCCGTTTGAAGGGAGAAACGAAATGACGTCACTCGCCGGCCGCGTGGCCGTCATCACCGGCTCCGCGCGCAACATCGGCCGCGCCACCGCGCTCATGCTCGCTCGAGAAGGCGCGTCCATCATGGTGCACGCGCGCAGCGACCAGGACGGCGTGGACGAGTCCCGCCGCCTCCTCGAAGCCGCCGGTGCCCAAACCGCCGGCCACCTCGCCGACGTCTCCACCGAAGCCGGTGCCGAAGGCCTCATCGAGGCCACCGCTAAGCGCTTCGGCAAGGTCGACATCCTCGTCAACAACGCCGCCGTTCGCCGCAACACGCCCTTCGTCGAGATGAGCCTCAAGGACTGGCACTACGTGCTGGCCAACAGCCTCGACTGCGCCTTCCTGTGCGCGCGCTACGCCGCCCCGCACATGATCGCCGGCAAATGGGGGCGCATCGTCAACATCGGCGGCGTCACCATGTTCCGCGGCACCGCGGGCCGCGTGCACGTCGCCGCCGCCAAGTCCGGCATGATCGGCATGACACGCGCGATGGCCACCGAGCTCGGGCCCCACGGCATCACCGCCAACATCGTCGCCCCCGGCAGCATCAACACCGTGCGCAGCGGGGCGGCCGGCGCCCGCCCGCCCGACAGCGCCAGCCTCGGCGTCCCGGTTGGGCGCGACGGCGAGCCCGAGGAGATCGCGCACATCATCACCATGCTGTGCCGCCCCGAAGGGGCCTACACCACCGGCCAGACCATCGAGGTCAACGGCGGCATTCACTATTCCTGAGCGGGTACGGGTGAACTTGGTAGGTGAGACCCGGGTGGGAGCGGATGCAGATCTCGGGCGAAGTCTTGGCAGCGATTGTCGGCGCCACGGTCGGCTCAATCGTGACCGCCATCATTAGTTTTGTGCTGCACAAGAAGGGCCTGGCCCATGAGCGACGTCTTGCTCGGCAGAAAGTGGATTGGGATTTCCTCTCCACCACACTGCCGGTCCTCTCGCGGCTGTTTTCCAGCACGACACCAGATCGTCTGAAAACCGAGGACGATGTGTTCTTGATGATCGACGATGTCTACGCGTCGCTCCGTGAAGGCACCTTTCGCGGCATCTTCAGCGGCAGCGCACACACCGAGCCGATTTCGAGCAACGTGTACTCCTACTCGGAAGCCCTCAAGCAGTATGTACGTCGCGAAATATCCCGCGAACAACTGGAGCTGCACCGCAAACGCGCGCTCGACGAGGTGAGCGCGCATTGGAAGAAGCTCTTGCCTGACGCCGCAAGCTCGTGAGCTGACGGTATCCACTATTGCTGAGCACCGTAGGTGCTCAGCGCGTCGACGCCACCGTGGCCGCAAGAATCTCCGCGTCCGGCGCGACGTGCCCGTGCGGCTTGCAGTATTCGGCGTAGGTCGCCCTGTACCCGAGGAACCTCGCCACTGGCGCCAGCAACGCCACGATCACGCGCTGGACCGCACGCGGCGGCCACGTGAACACGATCACGTCGGCGAATTCCTGCGCCATGACCACGGCCTGCAGCGGCGAGGGCCGGCCCTTTCGGTCCACCTTGCCGTCATTGGCGAGGCTGAACAGCGTGGCGATCATTAGCTCGAAGCGGCCGAGATTTCCGGCGGGCGCGCCGGGGGCATCCTCCAGCTCGACGAGCACATGCGCATCCTCGTTGTCGCTCGGATTCCACCAGTCGTGCACCACACCTGCCTCGATGACCGTCGACTGGCCCGGGCCGAGCCGATACAGCGTTCCCGCCACCTTGGCCTCCAGCCTGCCGCTGACGACGGTGAAACGCTCTCGCAAGTTCGGGTGAACGTGCTCTCCGACGACAGCCGCGCCCGGCCGCGCCGTCAGGTGCACGGTCATCGGGCCATCACCCCGATCCTCCGTCCCCCGCAGCACCACCGCGTATTCGCGGGTGACTTTGTTCTCGTAGACATCGCCGAAGCGCGACATGGCTGACCCCTCTTTGTTTCCGCATCCGGACGCACACGCATCCGGCGCTCCAGGTCGCCAAAAAATCCCAAGGGCGCCATCGGCGCTGTCCCACGCGGAACAAACGTCTGGGGCCGTCAGCCCGATGCCTGCGGCAATTGCGGCATGGTCTCCTTGAACGCCGCCCGCTGCGACATCGCCCCCCACCAGCGAGCGAGACGGCGATGCCGTCCCAGGAGCTCGGCGCCATCCGGCATCAGCGTGAAATAGCCGATCATCGGCGCGAGGTGGATGTCCGCAAGAGACAGGCTATCACCGCACAAGAAGCCGTCCTCACCCGCAAGCTGCTCCAACGCGCCTACGACCCTTGGCGCCGCATCGAGCCCGCGCTGCACTTCGCCTGGATCCGAGGGCCGTCCCTGGCGCGGCCTGAAGACGCCGTGCGAAAACACCTGCCGCACCAGCGGCCAGTAGGCATAGCTGTCGACCACCGAAATGATCTGCTGAACACGCGCCCGCTCCTTCGGCGCAGCCGGTTGCAGCGGCGGCCCATCGAACGCCTCGTCGACGTACCGCGTGATAGCACTCGTCTCGTACAGAACGAACCCATCGTGCACGAGCACCGGCACCCGCTTGAACGGATGCTTGGCGAGATAATCGGCCGGAACATCCTCGGCAAACGGATCGACCTCCCGCCACTCGTAGGCGCAGCCCTTCTCGTGCAACGCCAGCCGCGCAATCCACGCGTAGACGCTATATTTGTATCCGTAGAACTCGACGGTCATACCTTAGCCTCTGGTCATCGCAAGTCCGGCATGGCCGCGCCATGCCGGAGGTATGCGAGAACAATGCACGGCCACCACGCACCCCACATCCCAACGCAAGCCTCCTCCTCGCCGACAACGCTTGCAAGCGCCGCGACTTCCCCCCACGATAGGCACCGCCAATCTAGGGACCGCAGCAAACGCGACCCCGCCATCAGCCGGGACGGAAAACGCTTGAGCGAAAACGGAAATATCGTTGCCGAGACGGCCGCGCGCATTTTCGCGGACCTGGCCGACCCTCAGACCATCAACAGCGCCAAGTCCGGTGCTTGGAAGGCCGATCTCTGGCGCGCCCTGGAGGATGCCGGACTGACACTGGCGTGGGTCCCCGACACACTCGGCGGCGCGGGTGCCAGCCTGTCCGATGGATTCGAGGTCCTGGGCGTGGCCGGGCGTTTCGCCGCCCCCGTGCCGATTGCGGAAACCCTGCTGGCCGGCTGGCTTCTCTCGCGTGCCGCCATCACTTCGCCCCAGGGCGCCTTGACCGTCGTGCCTACGCGCCCCATGGATCGCATCACGTTGAACGCGGACGACACCCTGTCCGGCCGCGCCCGCGGCGTGCCGTTCGCCAGCGATGCTGCCCACATGGCCGTCCTCGCGCATGGAGCAAATGGCGCACACGTCGCGCTCGTCCCAACCAGCGCCGCGCGCATCACGGCGGGACGCACCCTGGCCGGCGATCCGCTGTGCGATGTCGTCTTTGATCGCGCCAAGCCACTTCAGGTTGCCGTCGCACCCGCCGGCCTCGATCAAACCGCGTTCCTGCTCATGGGCTGCACTGTTCGCGCCGTCGAAACCGCAGGCGCGCTCGAAGCCATCCTGACCATGGCCGTGCGCTATGCCAACGAGCGCGTCGCCTTCGAGCGGCCGATCGCCAAATTCCAGGCCGTGCAACACAACCTCGCGCGCCTCGCGGGCGAAGTCTCCGCCGCCATGATGGCGTCCGGCTCCGCCGCCGACACGATGTCCGCCACCAACGGCTTCGGTGATGACACCATGTTCCTCGAAGCCGCCGCCGCCAAGATCCGCACCTCTGAAGCTGCGCAGGAAGGCTCCGCCATCGCCCATCAGGTGCACGGCGCCATCGGCTTCACCAAGGAATACATCCTGCATCGCTACACGTTGCGCCTGCTCGGCTGGCGCGACGATTTCGGCAACGAAAGCCACTGGGCCGTCGAGCTCGGCAACCGCATCGCCAAACGCGGCGCCGACGATCTGTGGCCCCTCCTGGCTTCGCGGTGAGCGTCATGATGGCTTCATCCACCATGTTGGGCACCGCCTCACCCATTCCCCGATGTCATCCTCGGGCTCGTCCCGAGGACCCATGGTTCAACGAGTCCGGAAGAGCGATGTTTGTGGAGCTGCACCAGATCCCACCATCCTATCGAGCGTGCGGAGCGTTAGATCCTCGCGACAAGCGCGAGGATGACATCCGCCGGTGTGGTGCGATTTCTCCGACTTGGTCCGGGGCCGGTCGACAAATAAAAAGCCAAGGGACTACCGCATGACCACCGACCTCCGCTTCGACCAGATCCGCCTGCCCGAGGAATGCGAAACGCTGCGCCGCGACGTGCGCGCCTTCCTCGCCGCGGAGATCGCCGCCGGCACCTTCAGCCCCGACCGCGCGATCCACACCGAAACCTTCAGCCGCGAGTTCAGCCGCAAGGTCGGCGCCAAGGGCTGGATCGGCATGACGTGGCCGAAGAAATACGGCGGCCGCGAGGGCAGCTTCCTCGAACGCTACGTCGTCACCGAGGAATTCCGCGTCGCCAATGCCCCCGTGCGTCTCCACTTCGTCGCCGACCGCCAGAGCGGTCCGATCCTCATCAGATACGCGCCCGAGCGCATCAAGATGGACATCCTGCCGCGCATCTGCCGCGGCGAGGTGTGCTTCGCCATCGGCATGAGCGAGCCGGGCTCGGGCTCCGACCTGTTCGCCGCCAAGACCCGGGCCACCAAAACCGACCGCGGCTTCCTCGTCAACGGCACCAAGATCTGGACCAGCAACGCGCATCAGGCCGACTACATGATCGGCCTGTTCCGCACCTCGCCGCCGACAAAGGAAAATCGCCGCCACGGCCTGACGCAGTTCCTCGTCGATATGAAGACGCCCGGCATCGCCATCAACCCCATCAACCAGATCAGCGACCAGAAGGAATTCAACGAGGTCGTCTTCACCGACGCCTTCATTCCCGAGGATCATGTGCTGGGCGAGATCGACGGCGCCTGGAAGCAGGCCACCAGCGAGCTGGCCTACGAGCGCAGCGGCCCTGAACGTTTCCTCGAAACCTACTACACGCTCGTCGATCTGATCCGCATCCTGGGCGACAGCCCCGACGTGCGCGCCGCCGAAGGCCTCGGCCGCCTCGTCGCGCAGCTCCACACCTTGCGGCGCATGTCCGTCTCCGTGAACGGCATGCTGCAAGCGGGCAAAGAGCCGGTGGTCGAAGGCTCCATCGTCAAGGATCTCGGCACCATCTGGGAGCAGAAGCTGCCCGCACGCGTGCGCGAGCTCTCCGCCTTCGCCAACACGGAGGAAACCGCCAACAGGGCCACCTTCGAGGAGCACCTGGCCTTCGCCACGGTCATCGCGCCGAAGCTCACTATTCAAGGCGGCACCACGGAAGTCCTGCGCGGCATCATCGCCCGCGGCCTGGGGCTCAGGTAATCCAATGCCCGATCTCACGGCGATGCTGTCTCCCAAGTCCGTTGCCATCATCGGCGCGGCACCTGAAGGCCAGGGCCTGCGCGGCCGCATTCTCGAAATCATGCGCGCACATCCCTACGCCGGCAAAATCTATCCTGTCAGCCGCACGCATCGCGAGGTGCAGGGCCTCGCTGCCTTCCCGTCAATCGGCGACGTGCCCGCACCCGTCGATCTCGCCGTCCTCATCATCCCCGCCAAGTTCGTGGCCGAGGAGCTGGAGCGCTGCGGCAAGGCCGGCGTGAAATCGGGCGTCATCATCAGCTCGGGTTTTGCCGAGGAGCCGGGCGAAGCCGGGGCAACCATGCAGAACGAATTACGCGCCGTCGCCCGCCGCTACGGCATGGCCGTGATGGGGCCGAACTCGGAAGGCTTCGCCAATCTCGACGCCGCGCTCTGCCCGACCTTCAGCCCCGCCGTCACGCCGTCTGCAACGCCGCTGCTCCCCGCCACGCTCAGCAAGGGCCGCGTCGCCGTCATCGCCCAGAGCGGCGGCATGGGCTTCGCGTTCTTCGATCGCGGCCGCCCGAAGGAGATGGCGTTCAACCACATCGTCACCACCGGCAACGAGGCGTGCCTGGAAACCTTCGACGTCGTCGAGCACCTGCTGGACGAAGGCAAGACCGACGCCTTCCTGCTGCTGCTGGAGGACATCAAGACCGCCGAAACGTTCCGCCGCGTCGCCGCCAAAGCGTTGAAAGCCGGCAAGCCCATCATCGTCAACAAGATTGGCCAGTCCGACGCCGGACGCCGCGCCGCCGCCTCGCACACGGCCGCGCTCGCCGGCTCATACTCCGCGTTCCAGGCCATGGCACGCCACTACGGCCTGATCGAAGGCGCCGACTCGGAAGAAATGGTGGACATCGCGCAAGGCTTCCTGCGCACGGGCGCGCGCTTGCCCGCGGGACGCCGCGTCGCCATCTGCACCGCTTCCGGTGGTGGCGGCGGCTGGATGGCCGACGCCTGCATCGCCGCAGGCCTTGAGGTGCCGACGCTCGATGCGGAGACCCGCGCCAGCATCGACAAGCATCTTCCCTCCTACGGTACCTCGCAGAATCCCATCGACGGCACCGCCCAGGCCATTCATGCGCTCGGCTACGCCGGCATGGCCGAGCTGGTGCTCGACGCGCCGTCCATCGACAGCGTCATCGTCGTCATGAGCGGCCGCGCCGGGGAACGCGTCGTCGCCGAGCGCGACCGGCTCATGCGCGTCAAGGCCGCAAGCACCAAGCCGATCCTCATGTGGAGCTACACGCTGCCTGTTCCCCACACACTCACCACGCTCGCCGAGACGGGCTATCCAATATTCACGAACATGCGCAACTGCGCCCGCACGCTGGCGGTGATGACGGATTACCGCGAAGCACGCGACGCCGCACTGCACGTCCCCGACATCCGCAGCGAAGCTTCAGCGGCGCGCGAAGCCACCGCCGCCGCACTACGCAAATCTCCCGCCGTGCTGACCGAGGCCGATGCGCGCCCGCTGCTCGCCGCCTATGGCATTGGCTCAGGCGACATCCATCTCGCCACATCGGCCGACGCCGTCGTTGCCGCCTTCAACGCCATCAAGCAGCCCGTCGCCCTCAAGGTGCAGTCCCCCGACATCCTGCACAAGACGGAAGCCGGCGCCGTACTCCTGAAGCTCGCCACGGCCGATGACGTGCGCCGAGGCTATGAGCGCGTTGTCGCCAATGCCAAGCGCTACGCCCCGTCCGCCAAAATAGATGGCGTCCTGGTCCAACCCATGGCTCCACCGGGTCGCGAGGTCATTCTCGGCATCAGCCGCGACGACACCTTCGGACCGCTGCTCATGCTCGGCCTCGGCGGCATCCACGTCGAGGTGCTGAAGGACGTGGTGTTCGCGCCCGTCCCGCTCACGCCCGAGGCTGCCACCGCACTCATCCGCCGCCTTCGAGGTGCCGGCGTTCTCGACGCCCACCGCGGCCAGCCCGCCGCCGACATTCCCGCACTCGCAGACCTGATGGTGCGCCTCTCCCACTTCGCCGCCGACCACGCCGACACCATCAAGGAAATCGACCTCAACCCCGTCCTCATCCACCCGGCCGGGCAAGGCGCGACCGTGGTCGACGCCTTGATCGTCAAACTGAGCGGCGGCACAAGATGATCAAGTATCCCGATCCCGCAGTTGGTTCTCGCGCGGCGTCGTTTCTGGCCGCACACTCGCATTCCCCATCTTTGCCAAAGTCGCGCACAACTCTCTTTTCTTCCTTCGCCACCGCCTCCGTCCCCCTCTCCCCACCGGGGAGAGGGATAGCAACACGGCCCTTGCCGATATAACCAAGACAGAAGGAACAGCACCCATGGGTCCATTCAAGGATATCGGCGTCGAACGCCAGGGCCTCGTCACCATCGTCGAGATCCGGCGACCGCCCAACAACTTCTTCGACATCTCCCTCATCAACCAGATCGCCGACGCCTTCGATGCGCTCGACAACGATTCGAGCTGCCGCGCCATCGTGCTCGCCGCACAAGGCAAGGCGTTCTGCGCCGGCGCGAACTTCGGCGACGGCCAGCAGCTCACCAAGGACGGCCTGCGTCCCGGCGAGAAGGACACCATCGCCACCGCCGGCCACCTCTACATCCAGGCCATCCGCCTGTTCGAGTCCAAGACGCCGATCATCGGCGCCATTCACGGTGCGGCCGTCGGCGGCGGCCTCGGCTTGGCGCTCGTGCCGGATTTCCGCGTCACCTGCCCCGAGGCGCGCTTCTCGGCCAACTTCACACGCCTCGGCTTCCATCCGGGCTTCGGCCTCACGACAACGCTTCCCGAGCTGATCGGCAAGAACAATGCCGCCCTCATGTTCCTGACGAGCCGCCGCGTCTCCGGAGATGACGCCTTCGAGATGGGCCTTGCCGACGTCCTTGTGCCGCAGGATGAAGTTCGCTCCGCCGCCGTCAAACTCGCCGCCGAGATCGCGGAGAACTCGCCGCTCGGCGTCGTCGCCACGCGCGCCACGCTCCGCAAGGGCCTCGCCGACCGCGTGCGCAAGGCCACCGAGCACGAGCTCGTCGAGCAGACGCGCCTGCGCGTCACTGAGGATTTCAAGGAAGGCGTCAAAGCCGTCTCCGAACGCCGCGTCCCGAATTTCACGGGGCGGTAATTTTTCTCCCTCTCCCCGTCCTTACGGGGAGAGGGGATTTCAAAGAAGGAAACACCCATGAGCACATTGGACTACAAGGACGACCCCGGTCTCGCCGGAAAGGTCGCCATCGTTGCCGGCGGCGGCGCTGCAGGCGATGGCATCGGCAACGGCCGCGGCGCAGCGCTGCTGCTCGCGCGCTCCGGCACGAAAGTCCTCATCGTCGATCGCGATCCGAAGCTGGCAGCCCGCACCGTGGAGCTCATCACAGCCGAAGGCGGCGCGGCCGCCTGGCACTCGGCCGATCTCACCGTCGAGGCGCAATGCCGCGACACGGTCACCTCCGCGCTCGACCGCTTCGGCCGCCTCGACTTCCTCGACAACAACGTCGGCATCTCCAGCCGCGCCTCGGTTGTGGAGGAAGATCCCGACACCTGGCACCGTGTGCTCCAGGTCAATCTCGATCCCATCTTCTTCCTGTCGAAATACGCCATCCCGGCCATGATCAAGACCGCCAAGCGCGGCGCCATCGTCAACATCTCCTCGATCTCGGCCATCCGCCCGCGCCGGCTCACGGCCTACACCACCGCGAAAGGCGCCATCATCGCCTTGACGCGCGCCATGGCCGTGGACCATGCGCCCGAAGGCATCCGCGTCAATTGCGTGGCACCCGGCCCCGTCTACACGCCGATGGTCTACGCCGGCGGCATGAGCGAAAACGCCCGCGACCAGCGGCGCCGCGCCTCGCCGCTCGGAATCGAAGGCACCGGCTGGGACATCGGCGGCGCCGTGCGCTTCCTCTTGTCCGACCACGCCCGCTACATCACCGGCCAGACGCTCGTCGTTGACGGCGGCGTCAGCATCATGTCCCCAAACCGCGAAAGCGAAGAGCACGATCGTCCCAAAGCATAAGGATCAAAAAATATGGCACGCGTTCCCTATCTCACCAAAGACGACCTCGCGCCCGAGCACAAGGACCTGCTCGACCGCGACATCAATCTCTACAAGGCCCTCATCAACAGCCCCGGCGGTTTCAAGGCGTTTCGCGGCCTCGGCACCTACATCCGCTTCGGCAGCACGCTCGAACCGCGTATGCGCGAGCTCGCCATTCTTCAGGTCGGCTGGCTGGCGCGCTCGCCCTACGAGTGGTCGCATCACGTCAAGATCGGCTACGACTTTGGCGTCACGCCCGACGACATCCGCGCCCTCATCGACGACACCGACGGCAAGGCCAACAACCTCGACCCCATGGCCAAGCTGGTATTGAAGGGCGCCCGCGAGATGACCAATAATTTTCGCATGTCGGATGAAACGTTTTCAGCACTGCAGAAGGCCCTGAGCGCCGAGCACCTCAACGATCTCGTCATCACCATCGGCTTCTACAGCGCCGTCGTGCGCATCCTCGCCACGCTCGAGATCGACGTCGAGGACAGCTACCAGAAGTACCTCGACCAATTTCCGCTTCCCGCGAAGTAAAGGACCACAACCATGCGTATGAAGGACAAAGTCGCCATCATCGTCGGCGCCGGCCAGAGCCCCGGAGAAGGCGTCGGCAACGGCCGCGCCACCGCCATCCTGCTCGCCCGCGAAGGCGCCAAGGTGCTGTCGGTCGACCGCGACCTCGCCTCCGCCAAGGAGACCGCGGCCATGATCGAGAAGGACGGCGGCACCGCTGCTGCCTTCGAAGCCGACGTCACCAAGGAGGCGCAGCTCAAGGCGATGGCCGAGGACACCGTGAAGCGTTGGGGTCGCATCGACACTCTGCACTACAATGTCGGCGTCAGCATCGCGGGCGGCGACGCCAATCCGTTCGACATCACCGAGGAAGCCTTCGACCGCTGCAACGCCATCAACCTGCGCGGCTTCATCATGGCCGTGAAGCACGTGCTTCCGGTCATGCGCCAGCAACGTACGGGCTCGATCCTCTCCATCTCGTCTGTGGCGGCACTCTCCTCGACATACCCGCTGGTCGCCTACAAGACGACGAAGATCGGCATGATCGGCTTCACCGAGATGCTCGCCAAGCAGAACGCCGAGTACGGCGTCCGCGCCAACATCATCCTGCCGGGTCTCATGAACACGCCGATGGCCGTCGACACCCGCGCCCGCACGTTCAACAAGCCGCGTGCACAGGTGGAAGCCGAGCGCGACGCCCGCGTGCCCTTGCGCGGCAAGATGGGAACCGGCTGGGATGTCGCTTACGCCGCGCTGTTCCTCGCCTCGGACGAAGCCAACTTCATTACCGGCGTGACACTGCCTGTCGATGGCGGCGCGTTGCTGCGCAGCGGCGACTGACACTCCGCTGATGTGAACGGAATGGCTCTGTTGAGCCATTCCCCTGCGCTTGACAACTGTCGATCGCCACGCTCATCCTGGGCGCGCTGCATGTAGGGCGCATCGGCGTCACGCCGAAGGGGCAAGGCCCACCTACGCAACGTCAACCGTAGCGCGCCCATGCCCAGTTTCGAGAATCTTCGAAAGCAAGCCAAGCTCGTTCTGCGCTGGCATCGCGACCGCTATTACCCGGTCGCGGCGCAGATCAGGGCCGTGCTTCCCCGCTATCGGCACATGACAGATCCCGAAGTGCTCGCGCACAGCTTCAAGCTGAGCGACGCGCAGGAGCTCGTGGCCAGACAGCACGGGTTCGAAAGTTGGGAGGCGCTCAAGACAGGACTCCCCACCATGGCAGACGATCCAGAACAGACGACTTCGAAAGCCACTATCGTTACCGCAGAGCCGCAATTGTTCGTTGCGAGCATCAAGGCATCGCTCGACTTCTTCACCCAGAAACTCGGCTTCGCCATTGCGTTCACCTACGGCGATCCGCCTTTCTATGCGCAAGTAAAACGCAATGGGGCGCAGCTCAATCTCAAATGTGTCGATAGCCCCGTGATCAACCCGGAGCTCAGAGACCGCGAGGAACTGTTGTCGGCTGCCCTGACCGTTGCCACGGCCCACGAGATCAAACAGCTCTTCCTCGAGTTCCAGTCCGCAAACGTCACATTCTTCCAGACGTTGAAGACGCAGCCTTGGGGCGCCAGAAACTTCATCATCAAAGACCCGGACGGCAACTTGCTCCTGTTCGCCGGCCCCGCAGACTAGCTCGGCGCACCTCCCTTCGCGCCCTCCGCTACTGTCCGTCCAGCGTGTTCGCGTCGAGGGCGCTGCCCTCCACCGCCTAGCGGGCGATCGCTTCGTATGAGAGCCCAGGCTTCCATGCGAAGCGTGAATCGCCCTCTAACAGAAAGCTTAGAGCAGGATTCACGCTTCGGCCGGAGGGCCTCAGATGAGGCAAAGTGCTTCCATCCGAAGCGATCCTGCTCTAGCCTGCCCGGCAACGATAACAATGGACTGGCGCTCATGTCGCGCCGGCCGGACCACAGGGAGAATACGCAAAATGCCCAGGACTGTCGGCCCCCGCATGTTTCTTGCAGCGGCCCTCGCATCGCTTGCCCTCACGAGCGGCCCGGCGCTCGCCCAGAAGCAGGGTGGCACGCTCAAGGTCTACCACCGTGACAACCCGCCGAGCGCCTCGGTCCACGAGGAAGCGACCGTCTCCACCAACCTGCCGTTCATGGCGCTCTACAACAACCTCGTCATCTACGATCAGACCAAGGACGTGAACTCCGTCAACACCATCACGCCAGATCTCGCCGAGAGCTGGAGCTGGGACAGCACCAGCACCAGGCTCACCTTCAAGCTGCGTCAGGGCGTCAAGTGGCACGACGGCAAGCCGTTCACGGCCAAGGATGTCGAGTGCACGTGGAACAAGCTGCTCGGCAAGGATGCCGACACGTTCCGCAAGAACCCGCGCGCGATCTGGTACCAGAACGTCAAGGAGATCGCGCTCAACGGCGATCATGAGGCGACATTCGTCCTCAACCGCCCGCAGCCCGCGCTGCTGTCGATGCTTGCCTCGGGCTACTCGCCCGTCTACCCCTGCCATGTCTCGACGCGCGACATGCGCACCAAGCCGATCGGCACCGGCCCCTTCAAGTTCGTCGAGTTCAAGCAGAACGAGGTCATCCGGCTCGCCCGCAATCCCGACTACTTCGTCAAGGGCAAGCCCTACGTCGACGCCATCGAGATGCGCATCATCGCCAACCGCTCGACACGCATGCTCGCCTTCGTCGCCGGCGAGTTCGACATGACCTTCTCGCAGGACATCACCATCCCCCTGCTGAAGGACATGAAGTCCCAGGCGCCGAACGCGATCTGCGAGATCAAGCCGCAGTACGTGCCGCGCAACCTGATGGTCAATCGCGAGAAGCCGCCATTCAGTGAGCCCAAGCTGCGTCAGGCGCTGTCGCTGGCCATCGACCGCCAGCCGTTCATCGATATCCTGACCGAGGGCAAGGGCGACATCGGCGGCGTCATGCTGCCGCTGCCGGAAGGACTATGGGGCATGCCGCCCGAAGTCCTGAAGACCATGACCGGCTACGGCGGCGACATGGAGAAGAACCGCGCCGAGGCCCGCAAGATCATGGAAGGCCTGGGCTACAGCGCCGCCAACCCGCTCAAAGTGAAAGTCTCGACCCGCGACATCGCCATCTATCGCGATCCGGGCGTCATCCTCATCGACCAGCTCAAGCAGATCTATGTCGACGGCGAGCTGGAAGTCGTGGACACCACCATCTGGCACGCCAAGGCGGCGCGCAAGGACTACACCATCGGCATGAACCTGACGGGCATGTCGGTCGATGATCCCGATCCCGTCTTCTACGAGAACTACGCCTGCAAGTCGGAGCGCAACTACACGCAATACTGTGATCCCACCGTCGACAAGATGATCGACGAGCAGTCGCAGGAGACCAATGTCGACAAGCGCAAGCAGCTCGTCTGGGCCATCGAGAAGAAGCTCAACGACGATCTGGCCCGCCCGATCATCTATCACGATCGCGCCGCGACCTGCTGGCATCCGCACGTGAAGGGCTTCGTCGGGCACCAGAACAGCATCTACAGCAACTGGCGCTTCACGGACGTGTGGCTCGACAAGTAGCAGGCGGATGATTGATGGGCGCGTGGCAGCGCGGGATGCCGATCGGCATCCGGCCGGCGCGCCATCGCACAACCGCACTTGAGCTGATGAAGGAACCGACCTTTGGGCGCTTACCTGGTCCGCCGATTTTTCCTGATGCTCCTGACGCTGTTCGGCATGTCGGTGCTGATCTTCGTGCTGCTGCGCGTCATGCCCGGCAACATCAGCGACATCCTATTCGAGTCCGCGGGCCTCGTGAACCCGGCCGAGAAGGCCAAGATCGAAAAGGAGCTGGGCCTCGATCAACCGCTCGTCGTGCAGTACACCAGCTGGATCAGCGGGTTGATGCGTGGCGATCTGGGCTATGCCTATGTCTCCGAGAAGCCGGCGCTTGACGAGATCCTGCCGCGTATCCCCATCACGGCCAAGCTGGCGGTGCTGGCGCTTTTTTTCTCCATTATCCTCGGCGTGCCGCTGGGCGTCATCAGCGCCGTCAAGCAGGACACACCCCTCGACTATGCCTTGAGAGTGGTCAGTCTCAGCGGCCTGTCGCTGCCCTCGTTCTGGCTGGCGCTGCTGATTCTCATGGGCTTCG
Source organism: Hyphomicrobiaceae bacterium (assembly GCA_046154585.1). Classification (GTDB taxonomy): domain Bacteria; phylum Pseudomonadota; class Alphaproteobacteria; order Rhizobiales; family Hyphomicrobiaceae; genus CADEFX01. The sequence continues at coordinate 39,678 of JBJXDX010000017.1, forward strand.
TGCATTTCCTCGGCTGGATTCCAATCTATACCGACAAGCCCGCCAGCATCTGGCACGAGCTGGCCCTGCTCAGCATCCCAGCCGCGGCGGTCGGCTTCCGCGCCTCCGCGCTCATCATGCGCCTGACACGGTCGTCGATGCTTGAAGTTCTGCGGCAGGACTACATCCGCACCGCGCGCGCCAAGGGCGCCTCCAACAGCTCCGTCAACTACGACCATGCGCTCCGCAACGCCGTCCTGCCCGTCATCACCATCATCGGCATCGAGGCGGCGTTCCTGATCGGCGGCCTCATCGTCACCGAGACGGTGTTCAACATTCCCGGCGTCGCCCGCTTCCTCGTCGAGGCCATCCGCTGGCGCGACTATCCGATCGTGCAGAACCTCGTCATGTTCATCGCTGTCGTGGTCGTCATCGTCAATTTTCTGGTCGACATGGCCTACGTCGTTCTCGACCCGCGCATCAAGTACGAGGACTGATCCATGGCCGTCCTCGACCACCGCGCAGAGCTCAACCGGGCGGGTGCCAATGCCACCGGCTTCTTCGGCACTGCCCGTTTCCTCATGCGGCGCTATCCGCTGGGCGCCGTCGGCGCTGTCATCGTCGCACTGTTCGTGCTCACTGCACTCCTGGCCGGCTGGATCACTGTCTATGATCCGACCAGCACGAACCCGCGCGCCTCGCTGGCGCGTCCGAGCGCCGACCACCCTCTCGGCGCCGATTTCATGGGCCGTGACATGTGGAGCCGCGTCGCTTATGGCGCCCGCATCTCGCTGGCCGTCGGCGTCGGCTCGACGTTCCTTGGCTGCCTCATCGGCGTGGCCGTCGGCCTGACGTCGGGATACTTCGGCGGCTGGTACGACCTCCTGATCCAGCGTCTCATCGACATCATGCAGGCCCTGCCGCTGCTGGTGATGGCCCTGGTGATGGCGGCCTCGCTCGGACCGTCGCTGCAGAACACCATCATCGCCATCGCCATTCCGCTGGTGCCCAACGTCGCCCGCGTCATCCGCTCCAACACGCTGTCCTTGCGCGAAATGCCCTATGTCGAAGCTGCCCGCGCCGTCGGCATGAGCGAGCTCTCCATCGCTGTCCGCCACGTATTGCCCAACACCCTGGCGCCTCTGATCGTGCTGGCTACCGCCCAGCTCGGCGCCGCCATCCTGACCGAGGCCGCGCTGTCTTTCCTCGGCCTCGGCATCCCCGAGCCGCATCCCTCGTGGGGCCGCATGCTGTCGGAATCGGCCGCCGAGTACGTGCGCACGGCGCCCTGGCTCGTCATCTTCCCCGGCATTGCCATTAGCCTCGCCGTGTTCGGCACCAACCTCCTCGGCGACGCCCTCCGCGACTACCTCGACCCCCGCCAGCGCACGTGATGTCAGCACAAGGAACCGCCGCACGCATGGATGCCAGGGCCGACGTTCAGCCGGAAGCGAGCGCTGAGGCGCTGCTCCAGGTCGACGACCTGCAGACCTATTTCTTCACGCGGCAGGGCGTCGTCAAGGCGGTCGACGGCGTGTCGTTCGCTCTCAAGCGCGGCGAGACACTCGCCATCGTCGGCGAATCCGGCTGCGGCAAGAGCATTACCGCCCTCTCCCTGCTGCGCCTCATTCCCGATCCGCCCGGCCGCATCGTCGGCGGCGCCATCCGCCTCGCCGGTCACGACCTGATGACGCTCGACGAGCCCGCCATGCGCAAGGTGCGCGGCAACGACATCTCCATGATCTTCCAGGAGCCCATGACCTCGCTCAACCCGGTCATGACCATCGGCCGGCAGATCGCCGAGGTCGTCCTCCTGCACCAGAACGTGAGTCGCAAGGAGGCCTTGGACAAAGCCGTCGAGATGCTGCGCCTCGTGCGCATCCCCGAGCCCGAGCAGCGCGTCAAGGAATACCCGCACCAGCTCTCGGGCGGCATGCGCCAGCGAGCCATGATCGCCATCGCGCTCGCCTGCAACCCCAAGGTGCTGATCGCCGACGAGCCCACCACCGCGCTCGACGTCACGATCCAGGCGCAGATCCTCGAGCTGATCGTCGAGCTGCAGCAGGAGCTCGGCACCGCCGTCATCCTCATCACGCACGACCTGGGCGTCGTCGCCGAAACCGCGCAGCGCGTCATCGTCATGTATGCCGGCCGCAAGGTCGAGGAGGCGGAGGTCGGCGAGTTGTTCGCGCACTCGCTGCATCCCTATACGCACGGCCTGCTGGCCTCCATCCCGCGGCTCGACCTGATGCGCGGCGAAGTGCGCGACACGACGCAGCGCCTGCAGGAAATCACCGGCATCGTGCCGGCGCTGACCGATCTGCCGCAAGGCTGCGTCTTCGCCCCGCGCTGCAAGTTCGCCGACGATCGCTGCCGCGCCCAGTATCCGCCTTACGAACAGAAACGCCCCGGGCACTGGGCCGCCTGCTGGAACTCCGAGGCTCTGTACGGAGGCGCCCGCCATGCTTGACAACGTCAAGCCGAAGCCGGGCGCCGAGGCGGCAACGGGCTCCGGCAACGTGCTCGAGGTGCAGGACCTCAAGAAGCACTTCCCGATCCGCAAAGGCCTCCTGCGCCGCACGGTCGGCCACGTCTACGCCGTCGACGGCGTGAGCTTCTCCATCAAGGCCGGCGAGACACTCGGCCTCGTCGGCGAGTCGGGCTGCGGCAAATCCACAGTCGGCCGGGTGATCCTGCGCCTCATCGAGCCGACCGCCGGCACGATCAAAGTCGAGGAGCAGGACATCACGCATCTGAGCAAAGCCGAGATGCGCCCATTCCGCCGCCAGATGCAAATCATTTTCCAGGACCCGTTCTCGTCCCTCGATCCGCGCATGACGGCCGGCAACATCGTCGGCGAGCCCCTGCGCGTGCACGGCGTCGGCCGGCGAGGCGAGCGCCGCGATCAGGTCGCAGAGCTTTTCGAGCGCGTCGGCCTGCGCCGCGGACAGATGGACAACTACCCGCATCAATTCTCAGGCGGGCAGCGCCAGCGCATCGGCATCGCCCGGGCGCTGGCGCTCAATCCGCGCCTCATCATTGGCGACGAGCCGGTCTCGGCGCTCGACGTGTCCATCCAGGCCCAGGTCATCAACCTGCTCATGGATCTGCAGCGCGATCTCGGCTTGGGTTACCTCTTCATTTCGCACAACCTCGCCGTGGTCGAGCACATCAGCCACAAGATCGCGGTCATGTATCTGGGCCGCCTCGTCGAGTACGCCGACAAGCGCACGATTTTCACCAGCCCCAAGCATCCCTACACCGAGGCGCTGCTGTCTGCGGTGCCGGTCCCCGATCCGGCCATCAAGCGCCGGAAGCTCGTCGTGCAGGGCGACGTCCCGAGCCCCATGCGCCCGCCGCCGGGCTGTCATTTCCATACACGCTGCCCCTACGCCGTGGAGCGCTGCAAGGTCGAAGTCCCAGCCCTGCGCGACCTCGGCGGCGGCCAGCTCGTCGCGTGTCATTTACGATGAGGGTGAGATGGTGAGTGGTAGATGTCGGCGCCCAATTTTACTCACCACCTGGCCATCTCACTACCTCACCTCTGTTGTCATCCTGGGCAAGCGCGGGCCAAGGCCGTGATGTTAGATTTCAAATGCCAATCCCGCGCGCGATCCGGGACCCAGAAGCAAATGCGGCAGCCACCTTCACTTGTGGCCCTGGATCCCGGCTTCTCGCTTCGACTTCGATTTCGCTCGGCCGGGATGACACTGATTGGTGATCGCGATTTTCAAGGAGCCTGCTCATGACTGCCACGCGCGCGCAAACCCCGGATCTCCACCCCACCCGCGATCTCGCGCTCTGGTCGAGCGGCGTTACCCACGCAGACATCTCCGACACCGCCCGCACCTGGGCACGCCACGCCATCCTCGACTGGTTCGGCGTCACCATTGCCGGCGCGCGCGAGCCGCTGGCCGCCATCCTGGCCGAGGAGTTCGCCGGCGGCGGCAATGCGCGCGCCACGCTTGTCGCGCTTAAGAACACAGCGGCCGCGCATGACGCCGCCCTCGTCAACGGCGCCGTCTCGCATGCCCTCGACTTCGACGACGTGAACCGCCACATGCACGGCCACCCGACCGTGCCCGTCGCCTCTGCCGTGCTCGCGCTCGGAGAAGTGCTCGGCTCCAGCGGCCGCGATATCGTCCTCGCCTTCATCGCCGGCTACGAGGTCGAATGCCGCCTGGGCGACATGTGCGGCGACGCCCATTACGACAAGGGCTTCCACGCCACCGGCACGTTCGGCACCTTCGGTGCGGCAGCGGGCGCCGCGCGGCTCATGGGCCTCGACGCGGAGCAAACCGCTGCTGCGCTCGGCATTGCCGCCTCGCAGGCCTCGGGCCTCAAGCTCAACTTCGGCACCATGACGAAGCCGCTGCATGCCGGCAAAGCCGCCGCCAACGGCCTGATCGCCGCGCGCCTTGCTGCCCGCGGCTTCACCGCCCGTCACGACGCCATCGAAGCCCCGCAGGGCTTCGCCGCCACGCAGGCGCCGGGCTTCAATGCTCAGCCCGTGCGCCCCGATCGCAACGCGCCATTCGCGGTCGAGGAAAACCTCTTCAAGTATCACGCCGCCTGCTACCTCACGCATTCGAGCATCGAGGCCATCCGCGACCTGCGCCGCCAGCACAACATCGGCCTCGACGACCTCGAGGCCATGACGCTGCACGTCGATCCCGGCCACCTCAAGGTGTGCAACATCCCCGAGCCCGCCAGCGGCCTCGAAGTGAAGTTCTCGATCCGCCATCTCACCGGCATGGCGCTCGACGGCATCGACACCGCCGCGCTCGAAACCTATTCGGACGCTTCCGCGCGCGATGCCCGCTACGCGAGTGCCCGCGAGCGCATTCGCATCGCGCCGCGCATCGCACCTCCCGAGGAACGGCACGGCGCCGCTGTCGCGATCAAGCTGAAGGACGGCAGCACAGTCCAAGCCGAAGCAAATGTCGGCATTCCCGCGACTGATCTCATTGTCCAGGAAGAAAAACTCGTCGCTAAGTTCCGCGCCCTCGCCGAGCCCGTCATCGGCCGCGACCGCGCGCAGTCGGCCGAGGCCATGTTGCTGCGGCTCGATACGCTGCCTGACGTGAAGGAGCTGATGCGCACCGTCGCCTGAGCAGCATCGACGCCGATCGCAAATCGAAGCGCCTCGCTCAGACACAGTTGTGATCCCGGGCAAGCGCGGTTCAAGGTTGTGATGAGGGTTTCGGAACCCATTCCCGCGCGCGACCTGGGAGCCCAATGCGGCAGCCAGCCTCGCCTAAACTCTCACCGCCGCCAGCCGCCGACGCCGCGCAGCGCCTCCCAATTCGCCTGCCCGATGAACAGCGCCACCAGGAGCAGGAAGAAGGCGGCCTTCGGCAGTGCATACAGCACCACAAGAACGGCGATCACCAGACCGAGGCTCGCCACGATCCGCGTCGCCCAGATCGAGCCGAACAGCGCGCCGAGCCAAGCGTCGAGCGTATGGCCGCCGTCGAGCGGATAGGCCGGCAGCAGGTTGAACACCATCAGGAAGAAGTTGGCGGAGGACAGCACGGCCAACGGCAAAGCGACCATGACATTTCCACTGCCCACGGCCGTGTCCGTCAGCGCCGAAAGCCCGAGCCACAGCACGAGATTGACCGCCGGCCCCGCCAGCGAAATCGTCGACCGCGCGAACGCCGACGACGGCAGCGACCGTTCGAAATGCGCAATGCCGCCGAGTCCCGTCAGTTCGATGTGCGACACGTGCGCTTTGAACAGCCAGCCGGCAAACGCATGCCCGAGTTCATGCAGCAGGATCGACAGCAACAGCCCGATGACTATGACGAACCCTGCCGACATCATCTGGCTGTTGCCGCTGGTGAAGTAGGGATAGCTGAAGACCAGCAGCACCAGCACGAACATCATGTCGAGATAGATCGGGATGCCGGCGATGCGACCTAACTCCATGCTGTTGAACATCGAGTTGTCCGTGTGCTGTTGGTGGGCTTGGGTTCAGTGGCGTTGCGGGTAGAGCGCTACAAGTCTTTCGTCAGAAGGACCCATTCGCGCCCTTCGTTCTGCCATCCTTCCTTGACCTTGGTGCGCGTGGCGGCGAGGCGATAGCCGTGCCGCTCGTAAAGCCGGCGCGCACCCGCGTTCGTGTCCGAGACGATGACGCTCATGCCGCGCAAGCCCTGCGCGCGCCCGGTTTCGTCGGCAAGGTCGAGCAGTTGCGAACCGAGCCCGTGCCCGCGCACCTCGGGCACAACCGCGAGCACGTTCACATACCAGGTCGACGGCGCCAGGTTTTCCAGCTCCTGCAGCGGCACGAACATCGGCGGCATGTCGCTCCCGATCGGCACTGCCTCAGCTGGGATCGCATAGCCGATGAGGCTGCCCGCACACCGGCCCGCATGCTCGATCACCACAGCATTGCGATAGGAGAAGCTGCCCGTATCGCGAGCGGCCCGCTTGCGCCCGACGTCCCAGGCCGTCTCGCCCGGACCCGCCATCTTCTCCCAGAGATAGAGCGGCATGCCCTCGCCGGCGTAATTGACAAGCTCCGCCAGCACCGCGGCGTCCGACGGCGTCGCCTGACGGAACGGTGGCCGCAGCGGCGTCATTTGCCGCCGCCCGTGCGCCGCTTACGCATGGCCAGCGTCCGCAGCCTGAGCGCGTTGAGGCGGATGAAGCCTTCCGCGTCCTTCTGGTCGTAGGCGCCCTTGTCGTCCTCGAACGTGACGAGATCCTCCGAGTAGAGCGACTTTGCGCTCTCGCGTCCCGTCACGATCACGTTGCCCTTGTACAGCTTGAGCCGCACCTCGCCCTCGACATGCTCCTGCGACTTGTCGATCAACGCCTGCAGCATCTCGCGCTCGGGCGAGAACCAGAAGCCGTTGTAGATCAGCTCGGCGTATTTCGGCATCAGCTCGTCCTTGAGATGCGCCGCGCCACGGTCGAGCGTGATGCTCTCTATGGCCCGGTGCGCGCTGAGCAGGATGGTGCCGCCCGGCGTCTCGTAGATGCCGCGCGACTTCATGCCGACGAAACGGTTCTCCACCAGATCGAGGCGGCCGATGCCGTTGTCGTGCCCCAACTTGTTGAGCGTGCTGAACAGTTCCACGGCGCCCATCTTCTTGCCGTTGAGCGAGACCGGATCTCCTTTATCGAACCCGATACGGATCTCAGTCGCCGCATCGGGCGCATCCAAGGGCGAGATCGTGCGCTGATAGACGATCTTGGGCGCCTCGATCGCCGGGTCCTCCAGCACCTTCCCCTCGGACGACGAGTGCAGCAGGTTGGCGTCCACCGAGAACGGCGCCTCGCCTTCCTTGTCCTTGGTCACCGGAATTTGATGCTGGCGCGCGAACTCGACCAGGTCGGTCCGGCTCTTGAAGCTCCACTCACGCCAGGGCGCGATGATCTTGATGGACGGATCGAGCGCGTAGTACGTCAGCTCGAAGCGCACTTGGTCGTTGCCCTTGCCGGTGGCCCCATGGCAGACCGCATCCGCGCCGGTTTTGTGCGCGATTTCAATCTGCTTCTTGGCGATCAGCGGCCGGGCGATTGAAGTGCCCAGCAAATACACGCCCTCGTAGAGCGCGTTCGCGCGAAACATCGGGAACACGTAGTCGCGCAGGAACTCCTCGCGCAGGTCCTCGATGAAGATGTGGTCCTTCTTGATGCCGAGCATCAGCGCCTTGCTGCGCGCCGGTTCCAGCTCCTCGCCCTGGCCCAGGTCGGCGGTGAACGTGACGACCTCGCAGTCATACGTTTCCTGCAGCCATTTCAATATGATGGATGTATCGAGCCCTCCGGAATAGGCGAGCACAACCCGCTTCACCTTGCCCTGCGTGCGCTTCGCCATTGCCGTTCCGACCTCTGAAATATCCCGGTTTGCGACGCACTATAGGCCAGCCGCCGAGAGGCCGTCACGGGCTTCCTGGTTCCACGGGAAACCCACAGAAATGTGCAAATGTCGCATGAACCTTTCTGCCCACGATGCGTCTCATACTGTGCGTGACGGAATTTACCCCCGTTCCACGTTTGATACAGCGGAAGGCCCGGCCACCTTGCCTCCCCCGTCAAGGTCGCCGGTTCGGACGCCGCAGTTTAGAGCAGCCGGATTTCCCCGTCCCTCCGCGGCTGCAATTGAAGACTGTGCGGCGTAATCGCCGGCGGTTGCCGTTTCCCCTGACGCGCAACCGCCGGCATCTCTTTTTTAGCCCTCCTGCCCTGCTATGCTCCTGCCCTCGCGGAGGGCAACACCATGCGCAAGCTCGAATTCTGGTACGACTTTGCCTCCACCTATTCCTACCTTTCCGCCATGCGGATCGAAGCCGCGGCCAAGCCAGCCGATGTTGAGATCATCTACCGGCCGTTCCTGCTGGGGCCGATCTTCAAGGCCCAGGGCTGGACCACGTCCCCCTTCAATCTTTTTCCCACCAAGGGCCGGTACATGGTGCGCGACATCGCCCGTGTCGCGTCTGGCCGCGGCGTGCCGTTCCAGATGCCTCAAGCGTTTCCCGCCAACGGCTTGCACGCAGCCCGCGTCGCGCTCGCCGGCGAGGCCGAAGGTTGGATCGCCCCCTTCACCCGGGCTGTGTTCGCGGCCGAATTCGCCGAGCAGCGCGACATCGCCGACGCGGCAGTGCTGACTTCTGTCCTCGACCGGCTTGGCGTCGATACTCAGGCCGCGCTTGCCCGCAGCACCTCGCCCGAGATCAAGGATCGGCTGCGCACGCAGACCGAAGCGGCCTCCGTGCGCGGCATCTTCGGCGCTCCCACGTTCATCACCGAGGACGGCGAGTTGTTCTGGGGCGACGACAGGCTAGATCAGGCCATCGGCTGGACTCTCCACAGAGCAACGTAACGTAGTCATTCCGCGTTCATTCGCGCGGCCCTAGAGTGGGACCGTCTGACACAGGCTGGAGGAAACTGCCGTGCTGAGATCACTTCGTTTGGGAACGGGCGTTGCGTCGGCGATCTTTGCTCTCGCCCTGATGGGCGGCACCGTCAACGCGCAACAGCAGAAGGCGCCGGACGCCGCCAAGAAAGAAGCCGCCCCAGCCAAGAAGAAGGTCGAGAAGAAGGCGGCCTCGCCCTGCGCCGGCCTCGAGGAAACCGCCTGCAAGGCCAACACGGCCTGCTCTTGGTATCGCGAGACGACGACCAAGAAGGGCCAGAAGCGCAAGGCCCACTGCCAGAAGAAGCCAACCCCGCCAGCCAAGAAGAAATAGCGGTCGCGCACGTCTCTGCTGGGACAATTCCGTGGCAGTCATCTGCCACGGCGTTTGGTTGTGACCAGGGCTGGTCGACTAGAGCGCCGGCGCCGAGAACGGCATCGGCGTCCACGACAAGGCCCGCATCTGGCCGGCGCGCGGGTCCATGGCCCGGAAGATCGCCGCCGTCGCATGTCCGCCGGCGGTGCGATAGCTCGCCTCGATCAGCGCCATGGTGTTGGCCGCAGCCTCGGCAGGCGTAAACGGCAGCGTGATGGTCGCCTGCGGCTGCCACGGCGACGGCGCGAACATCGAGAAGGCCGTTGGCGGCTGGAACAGGCCGGCCCAGGCGCGATAGGCGGACGGCCAGCCCGCTCCGCCCATGCCGAAGCCCAGGGGGCCAGACCAGCTGGCATAGAACGGCATGGGCATCTGCCACCAGCCCCGGCTCGACCCAGTCATCCAGGCGGCCCAGGGATTGGACGCGAGCGACGGCATGCCCCAGAAGCTGGCTGGCAGCGTGGCTGCAGGCGCAAGCCAGGGATAGGGATTGCGCGGAGGCGTCGTCAGCGCCCCCATCGCGGCGAAGCCCGACGCGGCCGCGTCGAACCATGTTTGTGCGAGCTTGGCCTGGAGATCGAATGGAAACATTGGAGTCTCCTTGAGAGCAGGAGCAACTCCGGTGGGCCACCGGAGCCAAACCAAGGCGCGCGACGTGAGGAAAAGACAACGAGAGCATAACCAATATTGTGCGTCGCAGCAATTACTTTGCGACGCAACACGACGCCAAAGGGTTAAGATTTTGCGACACTCACCGCCTCTTTGGCCGGAGCCGCGGCTTTAGACTGTTCAACAGCAGCCTCGACCGGCTCAACCGCCGCCGGCCGGCCGGCATGCCGTCCCGCCCATATCCAGTAGACAAAGCCGCCCACGAAGCCGGTCGCCAGAAAGGCCACCAGCGGATAGCTGCTGTTCACGACGGACCAATTCTGGCCAGTCGGCTCGCTTGCCCACTGGGCCAGGAAACCCAGCACGGCAATGATGATGCCGGTGTTGGCGTAGTAGATCCAATCGCGCTTGCCGAGCCATTCGGCGATGATCACCGCCACCAGCGCGAATACAGCCGAGAACAGCACGCTCTGCGTGGATGCCGCCAGCCACAAGAGGCCGAACCGCGCGAACCGCTCACCCCCGTCATCCAGCGACAGCCAGCCGATCAGCTCGCCCGGCGTGACGACAAACAGCAGCGTGGTCAATGCCGCCGCGATGCAGGCGATCAGGAATCCGATGAGTACGCGCACAATCTGTCGCACAGCCGCCGTCTCCTTCTGCCGTTCGGGCCCCGGGTCCATACGGCGCCGCGCCGCCCACGGCCCTATCCCAAGTCCAACCTATCGCCGCCGGTGCCGCCCGTCACGCATTACGGCCGGCCAGCAGCCAGTATACGAACCCGCCCGCGAAGCCGGCCGTCGCGAACACTTGCCAGAGCGTGCCGAGCGGCGACAGATTGCTCGATAGCGACCCCGCCATCGCCATCAGCGGCAACGCACATAGCGCCGCGCCGCCGCCCAGGATGTAGTACGCCGACGAGCGGATGCGCGCGACCTCGCCGACGATGACCAGCACTATCGCCGGCACGATGGTCGCCGCCGACGCCAGCGCGCTCGCCTGGCGCATAAACTCGAAAATCTGCGAGAAGTCCGCGTCGATGGCGCGTCCCGCCATCGCGTGCGTGATTTTTTCCATGCCGAGCGAGAACAGAATGAACAGCGCCGCGGCCGTGCCGAGCAGGAAGGCGAGCGGCACCATGATCAGCCGGCCAATCGCGCGCATCACCACGGATCAAGTCCCCCAAAAACCTATCCCGTCGCCCGCGCCCGCTGGCTCGCCCGCACGTTGACGCTGGCCGACTTGAGCTGCCCGCACGCCGCGAGAATGTCCCGCCCCCGCGGCGTCCGCACCGGACTGACGTAGCCCGCGGCATTGACGATGTCAGCAAACCTCTCGATCACCTCGGGCGCCGAGCATTCGTACTGGCTGCCGGGCCAGGCATTGAACGGAATGAGATTGATCTTGGCCGGGATCCCCGCCAGCAACCGCACCAGCGCCCGCGCATCCGCGACGCTGTCGTTCACGCCTTTCAGCATCACGTATTCGAATGTGATGCGCCGCGCGTTGGAGAGGCCGGGATAGTTTCTGCAGGCCTCCAGCAATTCCGTGATCGGATACTTGCGGTTGATCGGCACGAGCGTGTCGCGCAGTTCGTCGCGCGTCGCATGCAGCGAGATCGCCAGCATGGTGCCTGTTTCCTCGCCCCAGCGGACGATCTGCGGCACGACGCCCGACGTCGAGAGCGTGATGCGCCGCTTGGAGAACGCCAGCCCGTCGCCGTCGGCCGCCATTTCCATGGCATCGCGCACGTTGTCGAAGTTGTAGAGCGGCTCGCCCATCCCCATCAGCACGATGTTGGTGATCTTCCTCTCGCTCGCCGGCAGCATGCCGCCGTCCTGCACGGCCGCCGCACCCGGCCAGTCGCCGATGCGGTCGCGCGCCAGCAGGATCTGCCCGACGATCTCCGCCGTCTCGAGGTTGCGCACGAGCTTCTGCGTGCCGGTATGGCAGAACGAGCACGTCAGCGTGCACCCGACCTGACTCGAGACGCACAGCGTGCCGCGATTGATCTCGGGGATGTAGACCGTCTCGATCTCCGGTGCCTGCGCCTCGTGTCCGCGCCGCGGGAGTCTGAGCAGCCATTTGCGCGTGCCGTCGGAGGAGATCTGCTCGGTGACGATCTGCGGCCGCTCCAGCGACCACTGCTCCTCCAGACGCGCGCGCAGATGCTTGGATACGTCCGTCATGGTGTCGAACGACGTCGCCCCGTGCGCATAGATCCAGCTCGAGATCTGCTCCGCGCGCATCCGGAGCTGCTTCTCCAGCACGCCCGCGGCTGCCAGCGCCGCGTGCAAGCCCTCACGCCCGAGGCCCGCGAGCGTCGGTTTCGCCGCTGCCTCGTGGGCCAGCGCAGGAGATGTCTTATCGAGGATTAGGACCATTGCACGTATGCCGCTGTTCGGCGCCTGTGTAACCTGGATCGCCCTGCGCCGGAAGGCTCACTTTATTAGTCATCCCCGAGACGGCTCCGGCTGCGCCTCGACCGCCCGAGGGTGACGAATAAGGCTTGATTGCGCCTTTCAGGCCCGGCAACGTAAACCGCCAAAAAATATGACGGGAGTAAACAAGAAATGCAGGCCCTCAATTACGACGATCTGCGGCGCATGGCCAAGCGGCGGCTGCCCAAGGTCGCATTCGACTTCATCGAGGGCGGCGTCGAGGACGAAGTCGGCCTCGCGCGCAACTACTCGGCCTTCGACAACGTCCGCCTCGTTCCCAAGTATCTGGTCGACGTCAGCACCCGCGACCAGACCGCCACGCTGTTCGGGCGCACCTACTCCCATCCCTTCGGCATCGCGCCAACCGGCGGCTTGGGCTTCTTCCGCCCCGGGGCCGACCTGATGCTGGCGCAGGCTGCCCGCGACGCCAACGTGCCCTTCATCATGTCGGGCGCCTCCACCGCCTCCATCGAGGACCTCGCCCGTACAGCACCTGATCACGGCTGGTATCAGTTGTATGCGGCGCGCGACAAGAAGATCTCCGAGGACATGATCCGCCGCGCCAAGGATGCCGGCCTCTCCACGCTCGTCCTCACGGTCGACGTGCCCGTGCACTCCAACCGCGAGCGCAACCGCCGCAACGGTTACAGCCGCCCCCTGAACCTGCCGCTGAAGACGAAGCTCGAGGCCCTGCTGCATCCGGCATGGATTGCGGAGTATGTCCGCACCGGCGGCCAGCCCCTCCTTCCAAACTGGGCGCCCTATGCCAGCAACGGCAAGGATGTCGAGACGGTCGCCTCGCTCGTCGCCGCGCAGACCACGGCGCCGCTGACCTGGGACGACGTCAAGCGCTTCCGCGATCTGTGGCCGCGCAAGTTCGTCCTGAAGGGCATCATGCATCCTGACGATGCGCGTCGCTGCGCATCGCTCGGCGTCGACGGCATCATGGTGTCGAACCACGGCGCGCGTCAGCTCGACCGCGCGCCTTCGCCGATCGAGGTACTGCCGGCCATCAACGAAGCCGTCGGCGACAAGGTCACGCTCATGCTCGACAGCGGCATCCGCCGCGGCGCCGACATCATGGCCGCCTTCTGCCTCGGTGCGAAGTTCGTGTTCGTCGGCCGCTGGACGCTCTATGGCGTCGCTGCGGCCGGTCTCCCCGGCGCCAAGCAGGCGCTCGAGATCATGCGCAACGAGGTCGATCTCTCGATGGGCCAGATGGGCGTGCCCAACCTGCAGGTCCTCGGCGCTGACTACCTGATGTGGGACCGCCCCGAAGACCTCCAGCGCAACCGCCGGCCATAAGCACTGAGCCGCCAGCCATTGCCGGGATCACCCCGACAATGGCCGGCGACAATGCCTCTTCCACGCGTCGCAGTCTTAGAACCGCGGCAACGGAAACTTTGGGAAGGGCAGCGGGCTGCCGCCCTTCGGGAAACGCGGGTCGTTGAGGCGGCCGAGCGTCGGCGAGTACACCGATCCATCCTCGCCGAAAATCGGGAAGCAATTGACGGCACCGCCGGTCACGCTGTCCAGCTCGGCCTGGCTCAGCGAACGCAACTCCGTGGCGGCAATGTCCTGGTTCGTCTTGATCTGCATGGTCCACTCCTGCGGGGTTTGAAGGGCGTGTCAGGCTCACACCCGGACCATCGCTCAATCGCGCCGCCCACGCTGTCCCACGCGGAACACATGCCGTACACGTCATTTTGCGCGAGTCAGCCGTTGTCATCCCGGGCAAGCGCGGGCCGACACGGCAACGAGACGCGAGGCGAAAATTTCCCGCGCGCGACCCGGGACCCAGTATCCCACGCGGAGCAGCGTGCGCCGCCCGCTCAAAGAATGAACTTGCTCAGATCCGCGTTGTTCGCGAGATCACCGATGCGCGCCTTCACGTAGGCCGCGTCCACCGTCACGGTCTGCCCGTCGCGATCCGACGCATCGAACGAGATCTCGTCCAGCACGCGCTCCATCACCGTCTGCAGGCGGCGTGCGCCGATGTTCTCCACCGTGGAGTTCACCTGCACCGCAATGTCCGCTAGCGCATCGATGCCGTCGTCGGTGAACGCCAGCGTCATCCCTTCCGTCGCCATCAGCGCCACGTACTGCTTGATGAGGCTCGCCTCCGGCTCCGTCAGGATGCGGCGGATGTCCTCGCGCGACAGCGGCTGCAGCTCCACCCGGATCGGCAGCCGCCCCTGCAGCTCCGGCAGCAGATCCGAGGGCTTGGCCTGATGGAACGCACCCGAGGCGATGAACAGCACGTGGTCGGTCTTCACCGGCCCGTGCTTCGTCGACACCGTCGTGCCCTCGATCAGCGGCAATAGATCGCGCTGCACGCCCTCGCGCGACACGTCGATGCCCGCCCGCCCCGCCTCGCTGCGCGAGCAGATCTTGTCGATCTCGTCGAGGAACACGATGCCGTCGTTCTCGACCGCCTTGATGGCATCGGCGGTGATCTGCTCGCTGTCGATCAGCTTGTCGCTCTCCTGCGCCACCAGCAGGCCATAGCTCTGGCCCACCGTCATGCGCCGCGTTTTGGTGCGACCGCCCAAGGCCTTGCCCAGCATATCGCCGATATTGATCATGCCGACCTGACCGCCGGGAATGTCGAATGTGGGAAAGCCGGCGCCGGCTTCGGCCACCTGGATTTCAATTTCCTTGTCGTTCAGCTTGTTGTTGCGCAACTGCCGGCGCCAGGATTCGCGCGTCTCCGGCCTCGCGTTCTGACCCACCAGCGCTTCGAGCACCCGCTCCTCGGCATTCTTCTCGGCGAGCGCCTTGACCTCTTTCCGCTTGGCGTCACGCACCAGCGCGATCCCGACCTCGACCAGGTCGCGCACGATCGAATCCACATCGCGGCCGACGTAGCCTACCTCCGTGAACTTGGTCGCCTCGACCTTGAGGAACGGCGCATTGGCGAGCCGCGCCAGCCGCCGCGAGATCTCCGTCTTGCCGCACCCAGTCGGGCCGATCATGAGGATGTTCTTCGGCAGCACCTCCTCGCGCAGGTCGCCGGTCAGTTGCTGCCGCCGCCAGCGGTTCCTGAGCGCGATCGCCACGGCGCGCTTGGCCTGCTTCTGCCCGACGATGAAGCGGTCGAGCTCCGAGACGATCTCGCGTGGGGAGAAATTGGTCATGTCAGATGAATGCCGTCAGTTCTCTGAAGCTGCAAATGAAACAGGCGATGAGGTTCACCGCGCACTCTCGAGCGTTTCCACCACCAGATTGCTGTTAGTGTAGACGCAGATCTCCGCCGCGATCTCCATCGCCTTGCGCGCGATGTCCTCCGCGCTCATCTCCGTCTCCAGCAGCGCCCGCGCCGCCGCCAGCGCATAGTTGCCGCCCGAGCCGATGCCCATGACATCGCGCTCCGGCTCGAGCACGTCGCCCGTGCCCGTCAGCACCAGCGTCTTTTCGCGGTCGGCCACCAGCATCATGGCCTCGAGCCGGCGCAGGAACCGATCGGTGCGCCAATCCTTCGCCAATTCCACGCACGCGCGCGTCAGTTGGCCCGGATACTGCTCGAGTTTGCTCTCCAGCCGCTCGAACAGCGTGAAGGCATCCGCGGTTGCACCGGCAAATCCGCCGATCACGCCGCCCTTGCCCACCGTGCGCACTTTGCGCGCATTGCCCTTGATGATGGTGGCGCCCAGGCTCACCTGCCCGTCGCCGGCGATCACCACCCTCCCGCCTTTACGGACGGTTAAGATGGTGGTGCCGTGCCAGACGGGTTGCTGGGGGGAATTAGCGATTGCTTCGGTCATCTCGGGCATGATGTGGAGCGATGTCGGAAGCCGGCCGGTCCCGTTCAAGGGGCCGCCAGCCCTGCCATCCGCGCATATGGCCTTGGGCGTTTCAAGCTGATAAACGCTTGCACCCAGGCACGCAAGCAAGTGGGAGCATCCCTTGAAGCGGCAGGCGACGGTCGAACGGTCGACCAAAGAAACCAGCATCAAGGCCGGCGTCGACATCGACGGCACCGGCAAGGCAGCCATTGCCACCGGCATCGGCTTCCTCGACCATATGCTGGAGCAGCTTGCCCGCCATTCGCTGATCGACATCGAGGTCGAAGCCAAGGGCGACCTGCACATCGACTTCCACCACACCACCGAAGACTCCGGCATCGTACTCGGCCAGGCCGTGGCCAAGGCCATGGGCAGCAAGCAGGGCATCACCCGCTATGCGTCCGTGCATCTGCCGATGGACGACACCCTGACCCGCGTCGCCGTTGACGTCTCGGGCCGTCCCTACCTCGTCTGGAAAGTTGCCTTCTCGCAACCCAAGATCGGCGACATGGACACCGAGCTGTTTCGCGAGTGGTTCCAGGCCTTTGCCCAGCATGCGGGAATCACGCTGCACGTCGAGACCTTGTACGGCGAGAACAATCACCATATCGCCGAGACGTGCTACAAGGGCCTCGCCCGGGCCTTGCGCCAGGCGTTGACCATCGATCCGAGGCAACAGGGCCGCGTGCCGTCCACCAAGGGCACGCTCTCGGTCTGAGACGCCTCGGTTTCGCCCACACGAGTTACGGCGATACCGCACATGACCGTCTACACCGTCCACGAACCCCCCACGCCCCCGGCCGATCTGTTCGACCGGGCCGAGAGCCTCGTCTTCGTCAAGGAAGGCTTCACCTGGGCCGCGGCGCTCTTCACGCCGTTCTGGCTGCTCGCCAACCGCCTGTGGCTCGCCTTTGCGGCCTACCTCGGCGGTATGGCGGCGTTGCAGCTTCTTCTCTATCTCGCCGGCGCCAATCCGGTCTGGACCACATGGATTCTCATCGGCGTGCATGTCCTCTTCGGCCTCGAGGCGAGCACCATCCGCCGCTGGACGCTCGACCGCAACGGGTGGACCGCGATCGGCTCCGTCGTTGGCCGCAATTGGGCCGAATGCGAGCGCCGCTTCTTCGAATCGTGGCTGCCCGGTCAGCCCTACATTAAAGCCGCTGCGCTTGCTCCACACGGCGGCGCCCTACCCCTATCGACCGGCATGACGCCGCGTCCGGGCCGCTGGCGCGCCGGTTTTCCGTTCCCGTCCAGGCCCTGAGCCATGCAGCGCGTCGCCATCATCGACTACGGGTCCGGCAATCTACATTCCGCTGCCAAGGCTTTCGAGCGCGCCGCGCGCGAAGGCGGCAGCAATGCTGGGATAGAGGTCACGTCCTCCGCCAAGACCGTTGCCGCCGCTGACCGCATCGTCCTCCCCGGCGTCGGCGCCTTCGCCGACTGCAAGCGCGGCTTGGATGCCGTCCCAGGCATGCGCGACGCATTGGAAACAGCCGTACGCGAGAAGGCCCGGCCTTTCCTTGGCATCTGCGTCGGCGCACAGCTACTCGCCGACCGCGGGCTCGAGCACGAGATTGTTGAAGGCTTGGGCTGGATCGCCGGCGAGGTGCGCGCCATCGAGCCCGATGACGCCACCCTCAAGATCCCGCATATGGGCTGGAACACACTGCGCACGCAGCGCGCGCATCCGCTGCTCGCCGGCATCGAGACTGGACCGCAGGGCCTGCACGCCTACTTCGTGCACTCCTACCAGCTCGTTGCCGCCGATGCCGGCACCGTCGTCGCCGACACCGACTACGGTGGACCTGTGACGGCGATGATCGCTCGCGACAACATCGCCGGCACGCAGTTTCACCCTGAGAAAAGCCAGACCCTGGGGCTGCGCCTGATCGCCAACTTCCTCAGCTGGCTGCCCTGAGCGGAAACAGCTCCAGCTCCGGTTCGATGTCCTCGATCGCCGGTACCTCGGCCTGGGCCAGCGCCGGGAACGCGATGACGTTGCTCGGCCCGACCGCCTCGGCCTCGGCAACAGCCACATCGCGGCGCCGCTGCCGGAACCACCGCAGACCCGTGTTGAGGAACGCCGCCTCGCCCCGCGCCTCCTGGATCACCAGGCCGTCGTCGCCCCCGAGATAGCGCGAGATGCGCGCCTCGATCTCCGACCGCGTCTCCTCCGCACGCACGTACCACATGTTGTCGAGCGGCCGCGCCCACGCCTGCCCCATGCTCATGATCTCTTCGACGATCTGGGGCTTGTTGGCGTCAGGCTGGGCAAGGTCGTAGGAGACGAGGAAGGTGCGCATGGGGATCTCTCGTGGGCAGCGAGGTTGCGGGCTCATGTTCCCGTTGCCAGAGACGCGCACACTGGCGAGAACATAGACAGAACATGCCTCGATTCGGGCACGGGGTCCAGCAGATGTTCTGAATTTGTTCCGCGGATGCGTTAGCGTCGGCACTTCCCTGTGGGCCATCGGCAAACTACCACCGACTGATCTTGACAGGAGAGCTAGAGGCACGCGTGTTTAGCAACGTCATGCCTAATGGCCTGGATGAATGGCAGGTTGAGGCCGCAAAGCACAACTAGCAACTAGGTTTGCCCTATGCCGTTCTACAGGCGGAACGACCTGCAAGCTATCGCTCGGTCAAAGCTGTCCGATGCTCAGCTCTTGCTGCAGCACGGACGATGGTCCAACTCTTACTACCTGAGCGGCTATGCAGTTGAAATCGGCTTAAAGGCCTGCATCGCTAAACAAATTAGCGCAGATGTAATCCCGGACAAAAATTTCATAGCCGAGACGTATCGGCATGAACTCCGGCGGCTGGTCAACTTGGCAGGTCTATCGCAGGAGCTTGGTAACAGGGAAAGAGCAGATCAACCATTCGCGGCGAACTGGGCTATCGTCGCTCAATGGAACCCGGAGACGCGATATGAGGCAATAGATCAGTTTTCCGCCCAAAGTTTCTTAGAGGCGGTGGCGGACAATGCGACAGGAGTGTTTCCGTGGATTCAAGTATACTGGTGAGTGCTGGCCACGAGCTGCTTGACACGCTTGAGGCGAAAGGCCTGAAGCCTCGGGCTGCCATGTGGGTTCACAACACTGACATCGACACTTGGAAGCTTTGGGTTGTCCCGCCTAAGAACTTTTCGGATCAACGCGCCTTCTACCGGCAAGTTGTTGAGGCTATAGCCGAAAGCGGAAATCCGTTTCCCGACATCGATGCAAGCGATGTAGAAATGGTTTCTGATAGCCACCCTGCTATTGCCAGTTTGGCGAAGCTAATCAAAGTCACAGACAAAAGTTCCGTCACTTTGCACAACAACAAGCTGGGAAATTTTTATTTGGCAGACGGCATCATATTGCGCATGGATATCTGATCCGATCCCCTACCCAAACAACTCCAGCTGCCCCCGCGCCTCGACCACCCGCGGAATCCGCCGGTATCCGAAATGCGTGCGATCCGCCAGCCCCGGATAACGCTCGGCGAAGAGTTGCATGGCCTTCTCGCGGCTGGCCGGGAAGCGCTCGCCCCACCAGATCTCGTACAGCCGGCGCGGATCGCAGCCGTAGCGCAGCATCAGGTCCTTGCGGCGGGTGCGCATCCAGCGGGCAATCCAGATGTCGACGGCATCAGCCTCGCTCAAAACGCGCTGCGGCTGGTCGTCAACGGATGGCTGTACGGACTGGAACGCGAGCACGGAACGCTTGACCCTGCTTCCTCAATGGCGGCATTGAATGCCACGACATTGGAGCACTCTGATGGCTCGCGCCCGCCGACGCAAGTCCTCGCCCTGAAACGATGGTTCAAACGTCATCCTCGAGCGGCGGAGGCGCAAGCCGAAGCCGTCTCGGGGATCCAGCATAAAAAGGGCCGTAGGCTCGATATCTTTCGATGTCTAAGGTGTCTTCGACAGGTTTGTGCTGGATCCCCGCACTTCACGCGGCTTCGCCGCGCTCGCGCGAGGATGACGGGATGGGCTAGGTTTCGAACCAACACACTGCCTCCCAACCGGAACCTTAAGCCCCGTGATCTTGTTTCCCGCCATCGACCTGAAGGACGGCCAGTGCGTGCGCCTGAAGCTCGGCGACATGCGCGAGGCGACCGTGTTCAACGATGACCCCGCCGCACAAGCCCGCCAGTTCGAGGCCCAGGGTTTCGAGTACCTGCACATCGTCGACCTCAACGGCGCCTTCGCCGGCAAACCCGTGAACGGCGCCGCCGTCGAGACCATCCTCGGCGCCATCCGCATCCCGGCCCAGCTCGGCGGCGGCATCCGCGATCTCGCCACCATCGACATGTGGCTCGGCAAGGGCGTCCGCCGCGTCATCCTCGGCACCGTGGCGGTGCGCGACCCCGCCCTGGTCCGCGCCGCCTGCAAGGCGCACCCGGGACGCGTCGCTGTCGGCATCGATGCCAAGGCCGGCAAGGTCGCCGTCGAGGGCTGGGGCGAGAGTTCCGAGCTCACCGCCGCCGAGCTTGCACGCCGCTTCGAGGATGCCGGCGTCGCCGCAATCATCTACACCGACATCGAGCGCGACGGCATCCTCAAAGGCCTCAACCTCGAAGCCACCGCAGCGCTGGCGCAAACCACCAGCATCCCCGTCATCGCCTCGGGCGGGCTCGCCTCCATCGACGACGTGCACGCTCTGCTGCAGCCCAAGTACGCCATGCTGGAAGGCGCCATCACCGGCCGCGCCCTGTATGACGGCAGGCTCGATGCATCCGTCGCGCTCTCCGCCATCGCCTCCGCACGCCAGCGCTAAAAACAACTCCGGTTAAATTCGAAGCACTGCCTAACTCCCTCTCCCGTGGGGAGAGGGTTGGGGTGAGGGGCTTTAACCTCTCTGTCGCTCTAACCCCTCACCCGGAACGCCAAAGCGTTCCGACCTCTCCCCACGGGAGAGGTGGCGTGGTCGGATTGTAGTCTTTCACAATTCATTTGCGCGTCTACAAACTCCTTGATCCTGCCTCAGTCTGGGCGGAGCGTCGTTCGCGCACGCCAGTCAACGATGCGTGCTGCATGAAACGGGTGGAGGTAACGTCATGTCGAACATCAATCTGTCACGTCGTCAGGCACTGTTTGGGGCTGCTGCGGCCGCCGCAGGAGCTGGCACACTTGCAGGGCTGCAGCTTCCGCCTGCATTCGCCAAGGCCCCGCTCAGCACCACGCAAGCGCCCTACTTCTATCGCTTCAACCACGGCAAGATGCAGGCGACCGTCATCTCCGATGGGCCGCTGCCGCTCGGTGATCCCACCGGCGCCTTCCTCGGGGCCAGCAAGGAAGAGATCAGCAAGCTCCTCACCGACAATTTCCTGTCACCGACCAACGCCGTCCTCGAGCAGAACATCCTCGTCATCAACACCGGTGACAAGCTCGTCCTGTTCGACACGGGCATGGGCTCATCGCCCATGTTCGGGCCGACGACCGGAAAGCTGCTTCCGAGCCTCAAAGCCGCCGGCATCGATCCCGCCGACATCGACGCGGTGGTCGCCACGCACGGCCATTGCGATCACGTCTGGGGCATTATGGCCGATGACGGCAAGCCCAACTTCCCGAACGCCCAGATCTACATCTCACAGGCGGATTTCGACTTCTGGACCGACGAGAAGAAGCTGGAGGTGAAAGACCCGGCGTTCATGAAGCCGTTCGTGGAAGGCGCGCGCAAGAACCTGCTGCCGGTGCGCGACCGCATCGTGTTCGTCAAGGACGGCCAGGAGTTCCTGCCTGGCATCCAGGCCATCTCGGCGCCGGGCCACACGGTCGGCCACATGGTTTACATGATCACCTCCGACGGCAAGTCGCTCTGCAACGTCGGCGACCTGACGCATCACCAGATCCTGCTGGTCGAGAAGCCGCGCTTCGAGTTTGCCTACGACACAGATCCCAAGCAGTCGGCAAATTCGCGCGTTCGCATCCTCGATATGCTGGCCTCGCAGAAGATCCCGCTCGTCGCCTATCACTTCCCGTGGCCGGGCCATGGCCATATCGGCAAGCAGGGCGACGGCTTCCGCTACTATCCGGCGGCGATGCAGATGGTCATGGACATGAAGACCTGATCACAGCCCCTTTGGGAGCTGCCATCGAGCAAGGCCCGCGACGCCGCGGCCTTGCTTTTTTGTTGCGTTCGGCTGCGCACCCGTCGCAGAAGTACGCCCATGCTCAAGGTGCGCATCATCCCCTGCCTGGACGTCAAGGACGGCCGTGTCGTCAAGGGCGTCAATTTCGTCGACCTGCGCGACGCGGGCGATCCCGTGGAAGCCGCCGCCGCCTATGACGCGGCCGGCGCCGACGAGCTGTGCTTCCTCGACATCACCGCCAGCCACGAGAACCGCGACACCATTTTCGACATCGTCGAGCGCACCGCCGAGCGCTGCTTCATGCCGCTCACCGTCGGCGGCGGCGTGCGAGCCGTCGAGGACATCCGCAAGCTGCTCGAAGCCGGCGCCGACAAGGTCTCGATCAACACGGCAGCCGTCACCCGGCGCCAGTTCGTGCGCGAAGGCGCCGAGAAGTTCGGCGCCCAATGCATCGTCGTCGCCATCGACGCCAAGAAAGTCTCCGCGCCCGGCCAGCCCGCGAAGTGGGACATCTTCACCCACGGCGGCCGCAAGCCGACCGGGCTCGACGCCATCGACTACGCGCGCGAGGTCGTCTCCCTCGGCGCCGGCGAGATCCTGCTCACCTCCATGGATCGCGACGGCACCAAGGCCGGCTTCGATCTGGAATTGACGCGCGCCGTATCCGACGCCATCCACGTGCCGGTGATTGCTTCAGGCGGCGTCGGCACGCTCGATCATCTGGTCGACGGCGTGACGAAGGGCCATGCCAGCGCCGTCCTCGCCGCCTCTATCTTTCACTTCGGCACTTACACGGTCGGCCAGGCCAAACAACACATGGCCGCCGCCGGCATTCCGATCAGGCCGGTGGGCTAGCGACTAATGGACCCTTCCTACCTTGTCGGATTTACCAAAGCCCGCGTCTCGGCCATGCGGGCCAATTGCTCGTAGGACTCCGAAATTTCCATCACGGTCTGCTTGGCGGCCGGATCGGACAAATTATTGGCGAGGCGGCGCGTCTCTTCAGCTCGCTTGCGCCAATGCGCCGGGCTATTGAGTTCCATATCCATAGACATAGCGTTTGGACAACGACCTGCGCGAAGGAGGGGTTCCCCACAACGCGTCGGTTGCACGGCGGGGCTTAGCTTCTACTCGGGCTTTTTATTACGCTCTATGAGCAGCTTAGCACGATCTGCTAGACCTTGGTAAGCCTCGGCAATGCGCAGCATGACGCGTCTTGCGGTAGGATCGGCGAGGCGCTGTGAGATGGAGTACGCCTCTTCTGCGAGGGCTCGCCACCGTTCTTCCGTATTCTGCTCTTCGGACACGCGGGCCCTCTCCCCGAATTTCCCCGCGGCCGTCAACGCATTGGACCCGTCTCTGGTTCCTAGAAGCGAAGAGCCCGCCGTCTCTGGACGGGCTCTTGCATTTGCAGGTCACGGCGACTGATCGAGAGGTGGTGGCCTGGGAGCCCCGAGTTTGTCAAAAGCCGCGGTTCTAGGGCCCGGGATAGGGTGTGCCATCCTTGTGCACGAACCGGCCGTCGGCGTTGGTACTCATCATGTCGATGTCGGAGCAGGTCGTAGCGTCGGCGGGCTGGCGCGAGCCGACTTCGAGATAAGCCGCCATCGCGCCCGACTTGTTGATGAGGTGATGGCCGTTGCCGGAACCTTTCGCGAAGGCCGCGCAATCGCCGGCGCGCAGCATCGTCTCGCCGCCATCTTCGATCAGCGTCAGCTCGCCTTCGAGCACATACACGAACTCGTCCTCGTGCGAATGCCAATGGCGCTGGCTCGACCAATTGCCCGGCGGCAGGCGCATGAGATTGACCCCGAAATCAATAAGCCCGCCTGCATCCCCGAGCCGCTGCCGTATGCGTTCGGCACAGGGTGCATCGAACGGCGCCGGATAGCCCGAGCCCTTGTATTCCCGCACGGTGGCAATATCGATCTTGGGCATGGCGGTCTCTCCAATCGTCAGCGAGCGAGGTCATGCGCGTCCACGCATAACCTCGCGCAATCCGGCGATGACACAATGTCCACCATCGCGAATCCGCGCCTTGGCCGCCGGCATCAAAGATCGACACGCTCCTGCTCCACGGCCTTGCGCTCCGTCATGTTGAAGCGTCCGCCGTAGATCGGCCGCTCGCCAGTGGTCGGCCCTGGATACTGCACGATGAAGATCTCGCCGCCGGTGTCGGTGCGGAACTCGCCTTCGAAGTGCGGATCGGGATGGAACAGCACGGTGCCCGGCCGATGCACGATGCCGTCGATGGTGAACTCGCCTTTCAGAATATGCCACACCTGCGCAAAGCCATGATAGTGCTCGGGATGATAGGCACCGGGCTCGAGCCGCAGGATGCCGGCATTCGGCTCGGTCGGCCGCTCGGGCCGCGGATGGAACAGCATCTTGCCGGTCTCGCCCGGCCAGCGGATCGTCTCCCAGTCGACCTCGTCGAAGTGACGCGCCTGGAACGGCTCGTGATCCTTGCGCGAGGCGTCACGCTTGGTCGTCAAGGCGGCGTTGTTCGCAGCCGTATCGGGAATGTCCTTGCTCATTGGGTTCCTCCTTCGTTGCTTCCTCTTCAGGTGCGATTGGTTCTCGTCTTGCCGGGTGTCTTCCTTTCGCTGGCTTGGGCTTCGACCATGAGTTTCGATTTCGGCATGCGTGCCCACCATTCGACGGCGGTTGCCGACTGGCTCTCGATGGCGGTCACCATCAGCAATTGGGCACGCGATCGCCCCTTGGCCCAGGCCATGTGCGGCACGTCGGAGCGCAGGTGAATGGAATCCCCCCGGTCGAGCGTGACCACCTCATCGCCCACCCGAAATTCCACAACGCCTTCGAGGACGATGCAGAACTCCTCTCCGGGATGCGTGACCAGGGGAGCATTCTTCGCGCCGGCGGGGAGATCGAGCAGAAATGCCTCCATGCGCTGCTCGCCGATGCCTGACGCGAGCTGGGTCCACGCATAGGGGCCCGCGCGATCGGCCGCTGATGGGTTTGCGTCGGCCCGGCGCACGACGCGAAACGCTTTCGCCCGCGCCCCGTCCTCAAGGTCAGCGAAGAGCTGCGCCGGCGCCAGTTCGAGCACGGCCGCGATCTCGAGAAGATTGCCGATGGAGCAGGCCACCTGGCCGCGCTCCAGGCGGGACAGAAAGGTCACGGATAGGCCGACCTCGCCGGCGAGCGCATCGAGCGTCATGCGCCGCTCTTTACGCGCCGCCCGGATCGCTTCGCCGATGTGGAGCAGGCGTTCCCGCTCCCGGCTCTGCCTCTTGGTGGCGATGCGGCTCATGTAGGCCTCGATGGGATCGCGAAGGCCGCAGTGTGATCGGTAGAAATTTGCTTATCAAGCAAAAAATATTGCTTGTAATGACAGTCTAGCAATCCCGGAACAGCGGCCCACACTCAGCGCCGCACCGACCGCAGCACCCGGTAGCGCCCATCCTCCGCGACAACGGCCACATTGCCGAATGCCTCCTGCATCAGCTCGCCGGCCTTGACGCGCCGCTGCACCACGAGCTGCAGCACACCGCCGCCGTTCAGCCGCCCCGGCGCATCACGGATAAGCCGCTGCATCGCCCCGTGATGTTCCTCCACGCCGGTATGCAGCGGCGGATTGGAGACGATGGCGTCGTACCGCCCCTTGCCAACCGCGGCGAGGCGATCGCCGAGCATGGCCCTGCCGGGCGGAACGTTCTCGCGCACGGCTTCGATGGCGAGCGCATCCACATCGATAAGATCGACGACGGCCTGTGGCTGCTTGGCTAAAATTGCTGCGCCGATCACGCCCGTCCCGCAGCCGAAATCGAGCACGCGCCCACCCGCCGGCAGCTCAGGCAGATGCGACAGGAGCATCGCCGTGCCGTCGTCCAAACGCCCGCCCGCAAACAACCCGGGATACGACACCCACGCCCGCCGAGCCCCGCCGATCTCGATCTCGCCAACCGCGCGCCAGTCCGACAGCCGTACCTTCAACCCCTCGATCGTGCCGCGCCGCAACCCCATCAGCACGCGGCAGTGGCGCCGCGTATCGAGCGTCTGCACATCCTCCGTCACCGCCGCCAGACGCGACCCAGCCGAGCGGATACCTTCATCGTTGGCGCCGAACAGGACCATCGGCGCGCCGCCCGGCACCGCCGACGCCGCAGCATGCAAGGCAAGATCGAGCGCGCCCTTGGCCTTCGGCAGTCGCACGAACACCGCGCTGAACGGCCCCGCCGGCGGCCATGCCTTGGCCTCACCACCCGCGCCCACGTTGCGCAGCCACGCCAGCACCGCACACCCGCGTGCCGACAGCGCCGCCTGAAGCTGTCCGCTCGCCTCCTCGACGACCAGCGGCCTGTCACCTGGCGCGAGCTGATCCAGCAGTCCAATCACCACGCTCGTCGCCGGATTTGAGGCCGACCCCGTCACGACACCACCGTCGTGCTGCCCACCTTGTCCTTGGAGATGCATAGGTCGGCGATCAGGCATTCGCCGCACTTCGGCTTGCGCGCCTGGCAGATGTAGCGCCCATGCAGGATCAGCCAGTGATGCGCATGCAGCAAATACTTGTCCGGCACGACCTTGAGCAATCCCTGCTCCACCTCTATCGGCGTCTTGCCCGGCGCAATGCCGAGCCTGTTGGCCAACCGAAACAGATGCGTGTCCACCGCGATCGTCGGCTCGCCGAAAGCTATATTGAGCACCACGTTCGCCGTCTTGCGCCCGACGCCGGGCAGCGACTCCAGCGCCTCGCGCTCGCGCGGCACTTGGCCCTCGTGCTGCGCGATCAATTGTTCCGAAAGCGCGATCACATTCTTCGCCTTGTTGCGATAGAGCCCGATCGTGCGGATGTACTCGCGCACCCGATCCTCGCCCAGCGCCACCATCTTCTTGGGCGTATCGGCCGCCTTGAACAGCGCGCGCGTCGCCTTGTTGACGCCGGTATCCGTCGCCTGCGCCGACAGCACCACGGCCACCAGCAGCGTGAACGGATTGATATACACCAGCTCGCCCTTGGGCTCCGGATCGGCGGCCTGAAACCGGCGGAAAATCTCCTCGATGGTCTCCTTGGAAACCTTCGGCTTGCGACCTCTCGGCCTCGCCCGGCGCGCGGCCTTCGCCACCGATTCCTCGCGATTTGCTGGCTTGGCCATTCGTGCTCTAAAATCCGCGCCTAACGAGACTTCTTGACCTGTGATGACCGAGAACACACCGCCAACGCAAGAGCCAAGCGCATTCCGCGCCGTGCTCCGGCCGCATCGCTCGCTGGGGGCCAAGGGCTTCCTGGTGCTGATGGCGATTCTAAGCCTCATCAGCTTTACGGCGGGCCTCGTGTTCTTTTTCATGGGGGCTTGGCCCGTGGTCGGCTTCCTTGGCCTCGATGTTCTCCTCGTTTACGTCGCCTTCCGGCTCAACTATCGCGCGGGCCGCCTGTACGAGACCGTCGAGGTGACCCCCGATGAGCTCACCATCACCCGCGTCCACCCCTCCGGCCGCACGGAGCGATTCGTCTGCAACCCCTATTGGGCCCGCGTCCGCCTCGCCCAGGCCCGCGACGGCCGCACAGATCTCCGGCTGCATTTACGCGGCAAGGAAATGTCGTTCGGACGCTTCCTGACGGATGACGAGCGCCACGATTTCGCCCAGGCGCTCACCGGCGCCCTCGCACAGGCCCGTGGCGGCGCCCGGATTTAGTATCTTCCCGAGCGCTTCCGACCGATGTCGTCC
Organism: Hyphomicrobiaceae bacterium; assembly: GCA_046154585.1. Taxonomy (GTDB): domain Bacteria; phylum Pseudomonadota; class Alphaproteobacteria; order Rhizobiales; family Hyphomicrobiaceae; genus CADEFX01. Next base: position 67,515 of record JBJXDX010000017.1, read on the forward strand.
CGGGCTAGCGCGGGCAAACCCTTGGGCACGGGCGCAGGACACCGTTCTCGCGCGCGACCCGGGACCCAGAATTCGGTGCGGCAGCCCTGCTCAGTTCCTGTCTGTGCTTCAATCCAGGCCGGACAAACTTTACAAAACCATGCCAGGAATCGGGTCGCTATGGAGGGGTCGAATGCCTAGGTTGCGCACTAACAGCAATCGAGCGAACGAGACAGCCATGCTTCAGGAAATCATGCCCGCAACCGTCGCAGCCCCGGCGCCGCCCCGGCCCTCGCGCGACTACGACCAGATCCGCCGCGCCATCGCCTTCCTCTCCACCGCCTGGGAGGAGCAACCGAGCCTCGAGCGGCTCGCCGACCACCTGGGCCTCAGCCCCGCCCACTGCCAGAAGCTCTTCAAGCGCTGGTGCGGGCTCAGCCCCAAGGAGTTCGTCCAGGCCATCACCGTCGACCATGCCCGCGGCCTGCTGACCGATTCTGCGAGCGTGCTCGACGCTGCCCACGAGGTCGGCCTGTCGGGCGGCGGCCGCCTGCACGATCTCTTCCTCACGCATGAAGCCATGACCCCCGGCGACTTCAAGCGCCGCGGCGAAGGCCTAGAGATCGCTTACGGCTTCCACGACTCGCCGTTCGGCGACACGCTGCTTCTCGCCACCGAGCGCGGCCTTGCCGGCCTCGCCTTCGTCGACGAGGACAAGGGCCAGACGCGGGCCGAAGCCTTGGCCGACATGACTGGCCGCTGGCCCAAGGCCCGCTTCGTCGAGGACACGGGGCGCACCAGCCCGCATCTTCGCACGATCTTCAACGCGCCCGGGCGCACGCGCGAACAGCCGATCCGCCTCGTACTGATCGGCACCGACTTCGAGGTGCGCGTCTGGGAAACGCTGATGAAGATCCCCATGGGCAAGGCGGTCAGCTACACCGACATCGCCCGCCATCTTGGCCAGCCCACGGCGTCGCGCGCCGTCGGCTCCGCGGTCGGCCGCAACCCGATCTCCTTCGTGGTGCCCTGTCACCGCGTGCTGCGCGGCGACGGCACGCTCGGCGGCTATCACTGGGGCCTCACCCGCAAGCGCGCCCTCATTGGCTGGGAAACCGGCCGCATCCGCGAGCTCACCGGCGCGGCACAGGGCTCGACGCAACAGCATTGAGGGCGCAGGGCGGGATGCGAGGCCTTTCCTCGACTAAGGTGTCATCCTTGTAACTTGCGATCTGCCAAGTCTGGTAAGGTTCCAGGCGCGGCGGCGGCGGGAAGGCCGCGTCATCCAAGGGCCGCCAAGCCCGTGCCCGAGTGTGGCCAGCCTGCCGCCAGTCCA
>JBJXDX010000018.1:0-25050 GCA_046154585.1 Hyphomicrobiaceae bacterium
CCGCATTGCCGATCACCCCGCCAAGCAGATCGCCGACCTGCTGCCCTGGAACTGGAAGGCCGCCAAGGCCGGTGCCGCTCAAGCCGCCTGAGCACTCACCCCTGCGGTCTTCGCCGGATGCGTACGACCAAATTGGATTGCGCGAACCTCTGAGCTGAATAGCCTAATGAGGTTCTGCCGCGCCGAGGTGATTTTCGCGATGCCGCCTACGCAGGCGACGAACACGGCAAAGGCTCCACCGTTGGAGGCGCACATCAGGGCGATCGCCTGCAGCCACAGCCGCATGGGAATGCGGCGATCCTCAAAGATGGTGCCCACTTTTACGGTGAAAGGCTTGCGGCAGTCCTTGCACTTGTGGACGCCGATGCGGGTGCTCTTGCCCTGCAGCTTGGTGACCCGTTGGCCGCTGCAGCGGGGCAAACGGGACCTTTCGGCCAATGGTGGGCCTCAACCCACTTGTAGGCTTCTTCCTCGTCTCGGAACCGTTTGTGAGAGAGAACGTCACCGGCCATCGGAATACCTATGATTCCAACTTATTCGATCTAGAGCTAACCATCGTGCTAGCTTGGCTCGAAGCCCAAATCACGAAGGGCTTGTTGGCTTCTCGAGAGTGCCTCCTCGAATGCGGCGATTGCCGCCATGTTGCGCGATCTCTCTTGCACTGCGAAGTCGTAGTGCTCCGCGGCGACCGGGATGAACCCGAGACCAAGTGCGTCCGCGACCGGCTTGATCGCAATGCCCCAGTCGGCGCGCTCCTGCGCGATGGCAGCGACCACGGCGTTGTGGGAACGTGGCTGGTTCCAATAGCCCGGTGGCCGTTCCCCCTTGAGCAGATCATCGATCAGGGTGCGTGTGCCGGCACCTTGATTGCGGTTGACCATAAAGCAGTCCTTGTTTCCCAAGGCGGTTGCAACCGATGCCGCGAGATCCTTGCCTTCGAAGCGAGTGTCCCCCCTTCGGAACACGAAGCCCTGCATGCGTTGCCATCCCGAAACGAGCCTCATCCCGTGGGAAAGGAACGGCCGATTGTAGGCGCCGCTCTTCGGGTCCAGGAGATGGATCGGCGCGATGTCGCATTCGCCGCGCTGCAAGGCGTTCAGTCCACCCAGGCTGCCCAGAGCCAAGACGCGCGCCGATAGCCTCTGCCGCGACAGTTCGCCCACGACTGAGTCGAGACCGACGCAGTGACTGCCCATGATGACGAGATCGGGAGCGCGCAGCTGCGTGCTGAACAGCTGCACGGTCATCGTCGCGCCCGCGCTCACGGAATCAGCGAGTGAATCAACCGCAACGAAGCCGTCTGCCTGCGAGAATGCCGTCACCGCACCCGAGCCCTTGCCCACGGGGTGTGCAACAAACCCATCCTCGGATGCAGCAAGCGCCATCATTACGAACTCGGTGCGGCCAAGCTCCGAGGCGATGCGCATCGGGATGCGTGCGGTAAGGTTTCGTTCCGCTCGTTCTGGGAGGCCGGCCAGGATGCGCAGGACAGGCGCCACAATATCGTGGAACGTAAACATCGCTGACGTGGGGAAGCCCGGCAGAACGACCACAGGCTTGCCATCGCAAACGGCCAGGCACAGCGGCTTGCCGGGCTTCAGCGCAACGCCGTGAACGACAATTCCCGGCCGGCCCAATCGGTCAATGATCCGATAGGTCAAATCGCCTGCACCCTTCGACGTTCCCCCGGAAAGGATTAGCGCATCGCAGGTCTTGAAGGCTTGTTGAATGCCGGCGCTGAGGCGTGTTTCGTCGTCGGGGAGCGCTTCGAATCTTACCGCCTCGCAGCCGTTTTCCTCGAGAGCCGCGGCGATGACGGGTGCATTTGAGTCATAGATCTTGGCTGGTGCCAGCGGTTCGCCCGGCTGGACCAACTCGTCGCCGGTCGACAGGACGCCGATCCGCGGCTTGCGCCAGACCGTTGCATCGGCACAACCGACAGCCGCGAACATCGCGATCTCGCGTGCGCCGACCACGGTACCGCCACGAAGCAGCGTCTGACCCCGTGCGATATCGGACCCTGCAAACGCTATGTTTTGCCCCGGGCCAACGGAACGCATGACCACGATTTGGTCGTCGCCGTCGGGTTCGGTGTGCTCGATCATGACCACGGCATCCGCGCCACGTGGAATTGGTGCGCCGGTCGCAATCGGTGTCGCACGACCAGGCGCAACGGCCTTGGTCGGTGCCCTGCCGCACGAGACGATTTCGCCAGTCAGTGTCAATGTCGCCGGCGCCCCGGCCGACGCATTGGCAAGATCGCCTGCCGAGACGGCGAAACCGTCGACAACGGATCTGTCGAATGGCGGTGCGTCCACGGGCGCAGTGACGTCTTCCGCCAGGACACGCCCAAGCACGCGACCGAGCGCTACCCTCTCGGTTCCGAGAGTGGTCGGCTTCAGCGCCTTACGAAACGTCGCGATGGCATCATCGCGCGAAAGGACCTTCAAGAACTGGTCTTGTGCGATACTGCCGGCCTGTTGCTTCGATGTCATGACGAATGCTCTTGATGGGAGAGGTCGAAGGGGTCTTCGATCCGGATGGCACGGATGACCTCGCCGATCGCATGCCCTTCGACACCCGCCGGGACGAGATGGTAGGAGTCGGATTGCGCTAACGCGACGAGCGTGACGTCCGCAATTGCCATCGGATCGAGCTTGCCTTCGCTGCTGCGCAACAAGACCAGCTCGGTCACTCCGATGGCGGATGCGATCTTGCGCGCTAGAGGTCGCTTGATGGCGCAGATGCGCTGTGCCGAAAATTCAGCGACCACCGGAATAACCAGAGCCAAGTAGCCAGCGATGAGACCGTCAAAACGTCGGGGCACCTCGATATGTACCGAGCCGTCGGGACGTGCTTCGATCCAAGAGGTGTCGCCGGGTCGAAGCGCCAAACGTGGCTCGGCCTGTCGGGTACTTCGGATAAGGACGTCGGCGGGGTTCCCGTGCTTCACTACCTTGCAGCCAAGGGTGATCAAGCGGTGACGCAACCAAGCCTCGCGGGATCGATCTTCAATCTGAACCGACAGAGTTGGCTGCCTGACTGTGACTGTGTCGATGCCGGCCAGTCGACAGGCCAGCATCGTCTCCAAGGTAATTCGTGCTCCGGCCGGCATGACGAAGGCGCCAAATCTCAAATCCTGTCCGGATAGCCGGGCGTTCATCCCGGGCGTTGCCTCGTCGGCAATAAGCAGGATCGATCCCGCCTCGGTTACTGCGGCGGGATCTACAACAGCATCACAGCCGTCGGGCAGTTCATCGCCCGCAACAACCGGTGGCGGGGAGCGCGCCAGGATGACCGGCGATTGGGCCGATGCCCCAACCAGATCGAGCGAGGTGACTGCCAGGCCCGATCGAAGCGCGATGGCGCGCTGCGGGATTGGCGCCGACGCGCACAGCGGCTCTGCCAGCGTCAATCCACGCGCGCTCTCAATCGGCACGCTGCGAGGCGCGACGGGAGCCAGCCTTTGCAGGATGGGTTGCAGGACATCGCGCACAGGCTTCAGGGGCGTGCTCATGGCGCCCATCGGATGCAGCCGGCTTTGGAGACATCGAGCCCACCGAGCTCGGCAGCACGCTGCGCCAGCTCGGCCGAGCGCAGCATCTTCACAAAGGAGGCCAGCGGTTCTCGATAGCTGTCGCGCTGACGCATGAGAATGTCAAAGCTCTCGCCTGCCAGAGGAACGAAACTCAGGTCCGCGGCCTTAGCGATCGCGCGCGTGGCGATGCCGCAGTCGGCATGACCGGCGCGGATCGCCTGCGCGATGTCCGGACCGGTCGGTGCCACCAGCGCGATGTTGAGTTCGCGCTCGGCGATCCCGGCTTTCTTGATCAGCGCGATAAGGAACTGCTGCGCACCAGCCCCCGGCGGCCGCACAGCAAATCTCGGCTTGGCGCGAGGGAAGTCCGACACCTCCTGCAGACCGAGCGGGTTGCCTCTCGCCACCACCAGTCCCTGCTCACGCGAGCAGAAATGCAAGAGTACCGCGTCGTAGAGCGTCGGTTCCTGCGAAACGACTGAAACGTTGGCGTCCTTGCCGAGATCGTCCAGATCGTGGAAGTGGATGGCGGCGGCGATGACCTCTCCCTTGAGGAACCGCCGATAACCGGTCTCGCTGCCTTCCGGTAGAATTGCCAAGCCTGCTCCGCTCTTGATCAGTGCCCACTGTAGCAGAGGATCGTGACTGCCGCCCACGATGGGCGGCGGATCGGCTGGTACAACGCCAAGAGGACGCGCCATGCCGGCGAGCAGCCAGCGGTCCAGGTCGGCACGCGGAAACAGCCACTTGCCGGTGACCTTGGTGCATGGGATCGCGCCATCCGCCACCAACTCGTAAAGCTTGCGCTCCTTGATCCGCAGGTAGTCGGCGGCCTCGGAAGTCGTGAGCAGTTCGAGGGTTGCATTTGGCTGCATATTCTTGCGTATGTTCCAGTGCTTGACTTTAGCGAAAGAAACACGACTTCTGATAACGGTCAACACTCCCGGTGGGTCGCCGCATGGACGGTGCCAATGCCCTTGACCTGATCCTGGCCGGCGATCGCACGCTGTTCGCCATTGTGCGGTTGTCGCTCACGGTGACGGTGTCGGCGACACTGCTGGCGGCGCTCGTCGCGATGCCGCTCGGCGCGGCTGTGGCGCTGACCCAGTTCCCCTTCCGGAATCTCGTGATCGTCATCCTCAATGGTCTCATGGGGCTGCCGCCGGTTGTCGTCGGGCTGATGGTCTTTCTTATTCTGTCGCGGTCGGGACCACTCGGCGAGTACGGCATTCTGTTCACGCCGACCGCGATGACGATCGCGCAGGCCGTCCTTGTCGCTCCAATCATTGCAGCGCTGACCCGGCAGCTGATCGAAGATTTATGGGCCGAGTACCGCGACGAGTTGACTGCGATGGAGGTCGGGCCGATCGGGCGGGTGCAGACGCTCCTGTGGGATGCGCGTTTCTCGCTCGTGACGATCCTGCTTGCCGGCTTCGGCCGCGCGGCAGCCGAGGTCGGCACCGTGATGATCGTCGGCGGCAACATCGACGGTTTCACGCGCGTGATGACCACGACGATCGCCTTGGAAACATCCAAAGGCAACCTGCCGCTGGCGATCGGCCTCGGCATCGTGCTGATCGCACTCATTCTGGCGGTGAATGCGCTTGCCTGGAGCGTGCGAGAATGGGCGGAGCGCCATGCTGGATAGCGCCGTCGGGGTCGCCGGAGACTTCGCCTTTGCTGCGCGCGAAACTTCGGCGCTGCCAATCAAGTTCGAGGCAGTCAGCCTCGCGGTGGGCACGACACGTATTCTCCAGGGCGTCGACGTGACGCTGGTGCCCGGCCGACCCACCGTGCTCATGGGTCCGAACGGTTGCGGCAAGACCACGCTGCTGAAGCTGGCGATGAGTCTTATCGCGCCGGCCAGCGGCGCGATCACCTTCGGCGGCGGTGCTGCACCGGCGGGCAGCCGGGCCATCGTGTTTCAGAAACCGGTCATGCTGCGGCGAACGGCTGCGGCCAACGTCGCTTACGCCCTGAGGGCTGCGGGCAAACCTGCAAACGAGGCGAACGTCCGTCGCCTGCTCGATCTCGCTCACATCGCGCCGCTGGCCGTTCGTCCGGCGCGGCGCCTGTCGGGCGGAGAGCAGCAGCGCCTCGCCCTTGCGCGAGCGCTCGCGTCCGAGCCACAGGTTCTTCTTCTTGACGAACCGACGTCAAGCCTTGATCCCGCCTCGACCAAGCTCGTCGAGGACATCATCGCGCAGGTGTCGGCCTCGGGCGTCAAGGTGGTGCTTGCCACACACGACATCGGGCAGGCGCGCCGGCTGGCCGGCGACGTCGTTTTTCTCGCCAAGGGCCGGATGATCGAGCACACGGCCGCCGACCGTTTTTTCGCCGATCCGGTGAGCGAGGAGGCGCGCCGCTTCCTCGCCGGCAATCTTGTTATTTGAGAAGGGAGGCTTGGATGAAGGCGCATCGTCTGCTCATTGCATTTGCGGCAAGTTCGCTGCTGCTTGCCTCTGCGGCTATTGCGCAGGACAAGTCGATCGTCGTCGCATCGACGACCTCGACGCAGGACTCCGGTCTGTTCGGCCACATCCTCCCGTTGTTCAAGGCCAAGACCGGCATCGATGTGAAGGTGATCTCTCAGGGGACCGGCCAGGCGATCGATACGGGGCGGCGCGGCGACGCAGATGTCGTGTTCGTGCACGCCAAGCCGCAAGAGGAGGCGTTCGTCGCCGAAGGCTTCGGCGTGCGCCGCTTCGGCGTGATGTACAATGACTTCGTTCTGATCGGTCCCAAGACCGACCCCGCCGGCATCAGGGGTGGCAAAGACATCGTGCAGGCGTTCAAGACCGTCCAAGCGAAGGCGAACCCATTCGTCTCGCGTGGCGACAAGAGCGGCACCCACGCCGCTGAGCTGGCGCTGTGGAAGGCGGCGAACCTCGATCCTGCGGGCGAGAAACCCTCTTGGTATCGCGAGATCGGCCAGGGCATGGGCGCCGCGCTCAATACCGCGGCCGCCATGGGCGCCTACGTGCTCTCTGACCGTGGAACGTGGCTGTCGTTTAAGAACCGCGATGCGCTGGAGATCAGCATCCAGGGCGATAAGCGGCTGTTCAACCACTACGGCATCATCCTGGTGAGCCCCGAGAAGCATACGCACGTGAAGAAAGAGCTTGGGCAGGCATTCATTGACTGGGTGATCTCGAAGGAGGGCCAAGCCGCGATCGCATCGCACAAGATCAACGGCGAGCAGCTCTTCTTCCCGAGCGCCGGCGAGGCAACCAACTGAAGGCGCCGGCAGGCGCAGCATGCGGGAGCGAGTATGCGGACACTGATCGATCGCCGTACGTTCGCTCTCGCCGCTGGTGATGCCCTGCCCGGCACGCTCCGCGCGCCGCTTTACGGACTCGGCAGGCCGCAACGTTGAGCTCCCCGATCGCCGCACCGGCGCGCCCACCTACCTCGCCTGGCAATGTCCGGGTATCTCACCGGCCGGCCCGTTGTCGCGCCATGGCGCTCAAGACCTCTGACTCCATGTCGGAGATCGCCCTTCTGTGGCTGGCCCGGCGTTCCCTTTCGGGCTGCGGTTCCACGAAATGCGATTGGCTGTGATCGGCACTCCATGGCTCGTCCACCGAGGCGGCATAAACGCAAACGTAGTTGCAGTCTGGGTAGCTGGCAGAACCCCTTTCGGCGGCAAGATCCTGCGCAACACTGCGCGCGCCGCCGGTGACGACGAGGAGAAGAGCTGACAATCCGATGACGATCTTCTGCATGACTTTGGCTCCAGTATTCGTTCGGGTGAAGCCTGCAAGGTCACGGGTGGCGTCTTGCCGGCTCGAATGGCATTCGAGCCTTCCGTCGTCACCTCAACGTCAGTCGCGCGTTATGCCGGCGTGAATGTGCAGCCGTATGCACGTTCGAACCACCTTGGCGGCACGGCGCCTATCCAAAACTGTAACTCAGGTAACAGCAGTGGCTTGGCATCTCGCAGATGGTGCGTCGCTAACCCGGTTAGGGGTGGACGTCTCAAACCGAACAGGAGCCAAAGCAATGCGCACAGCTTTCATCGCAGCGATCACCGCAGTGACTGTTCTGACGGCGATCTGGAGCGCGCATGTCATCACTGCCGCATCGCCTGGATTAGGCCAGTCGTCGCCAGCATCGTCCTCGATCGGCGTGATGGGAATGATGATCAGTGCAAAGACTCTGCCAAGCGAGCAGTATGAAGCGTACTGACACCAGCACTCGGTGTCGCGAGCGCGCTCTCAAGGGGCGCGCTTTCTTTTTGTGAGCAGCGCGGCGCTTGATCTCGGAGCGGTGGAATTCGTGATCGATACCTTCGATGATGCGATAGCTGATATCTATCATTAAATGCCTGCATGCCACGTGCAAATCGGCGGCAGCTCGTTAGGATGCGAAGGGGTGCCCCCTACTGTTACTATATAGGGGAGCTGCCGGTGCTCACTTTGCACATGCCTCAACGCACGAGACTGGAATGTCGAACAAGAGCGCCAGCACCAAAGTCCAACGCTTCGAGCACCCGGGCGAGGGCCGTAAGCGGGCCAAACCGGTGCCGAAGGGACGGCAGATCGATCCTGTTGCGCAGGCCGAGATGGTTGCTTTGCTTGGGGACCGGCCGCGGCGGCGCGACCTGCTAATCGAACATCTGCATTTGATCCAGGATACCTATCACCGGATCTCCGCGGCCCATCTGGCGGCACTGGCCGATGAAATGAAGTTGGCGTTCGCCGAGGTCTTCGAAACGGCGACGTTCTACGCCCATTTCGACATCGTCAAGGAAGACGACCCTGACGTTCCGCCATTGACCGTGCGCATCTGCGACGGCATCACCTGTGCGCTGCATGGTGCTGACGATCTGCTGGGCACGCTGAAAAGCAGGCTGGGACCGGGCGTGCGCGTGGTGAGGGCGCCGTGCGTCGGGCGCTGCGACACGGCACCCGCGGCCGAGGTGGGCCACAACTTCGTAGATCGCGCCACGCCTGAAAGCGTCGGCGCCGCAGTCGCGGCCCACGATACGCATCCGCATCTGCCCGCCTACATCCAGTACGACGCCTACGTTGCCCAGGGCGGCTACAAGGTGCTTGAGCGGGTTCGCAGCGGTGCGCTGAGCGTCGAGGACCTGCTCGCCAGGCTGGACGCGGTGAGCCTGCGCGGCCTTGGCGGCGCGGGGTTCCCGACGGCGCGCAAATGGCGCGCGGTGCGCGGCGAACCGGATCCCCGCGTGATGGCGATCAACGCCGATGAGGGCGAGCCCGGCACTTTCAAGGACCGCTTCTTTCTCGAGAGTGATCCGCATCGCTTCATCGAGGGAACGCTGATCGGCGCGCACGTCGTCGAAGCTACCGACGTCTACATCTACTTGCGCGACGAGTATCCGGTCTGCCGGGAAATCCTTACCCGCGAGATCGCCAAGCTGCCACCCGGCGGTCCCACCCTACACATGCGGCGCGGCGCGGGCGCCTATATCTGCGGAGAAGAGTCTTCGCTTCTGGAAAGCCTCGAGGGCAAGCGCGGGTTGCCGCGCCACAAGCCGCCCTACCCGTTCCAAGTCGGGCTCTTCGGTCTGCCCACGCTCATCAACAACGTCGAGACGCTTTACTGGGTACGCGACCTCATTGAAAGAGAGAGTGAGTGGTGGACGAGCCAAGGCCGCAACGGAAGTAAGGGGCTGCGCAGCTACTCGGTGTCCGGGCGCGTGCGCGAGCCGGGCGTCAAGCTGGCACCCGCTGGCATCACCGTGCGCGAGTTGATCGAGGAGTTCTGCGGTGGCATGGCGGAAGGCCATGTGTTCCGCGCGTATCTGCCCGGCGGCGCTTCCGGCGGCATTCTGCCCGCATCGATGGACAATATTCCGCTCGATTTCGGCACGCTCGAAAAGTACGGCTGCTTCATCGGCTCGGCCGCGGTCGTGATCCTGTCCGACAAGGATGATGTCAATGCGGCGGCGCTCAACCTGATGCGCTTCTTCGAGGAGGAGAGCTGCGGCCAGTGCACGCCGTGCCGGATCGGGACGGAGAAGGCCGTCAAGCTGATGGAGCTCCCGGAGTGGGACAGGGCTCTTCTCACCGAACTCGCCGACAACATGCGCGATGCGTCGATCTGCGGGCTCGGGCAAGCGGCGCCGAACCCGCTGATGTGCATCATCAAGTACTTCCCTGAAGAATTCGCGACCGAGGCGGCGCTTGCATGACCCAGAAGATCACCTTCGAACTGGACGGCCGCCAGGTTGAGGCATCGTCCTCCGAGACCATCTGGCAGGTGGCTCAACGGCTCGGCACGACATTGCCGCACCTGTGCTACTCCCCCGCGCCCGACTACCGGCCGGACGGCAACTGCCGGGCGTGCATGGTGGAGGTGGAAGGCGAGCGGGTGCTCGCCGCATCGTGCAAGCGCAAGCCCGCCATCGGCATGAAGGTCAAGACGCAGAGCGACCGCTCGATCAAGGCGCGCAAGATGGTGATGGAGTTGCTGCTGGCCGACCAGCCGGCGCGCCAGACCTCCCACGATCCCGATTCGAAGCTCTGGCACTGGGCCGACCAACTCGGCCTGCAGTCGAGTCGTTTCCCGGCCGCAGACCGCTGGAGTGCCGACCCAAGTCACCCAGCGATGCGCGTGAACCTCGACGCCTGCATTCAGTGTGGGCTCTGCGTGCGTGCCTGCCGCGAGGTGCAGGTCAACGACGTCATCGGCATGGCGTACCGCAACCATGCCTCGAAGATCGTGTTCGATTTCGACGATCCGATGGGCGAGAGCACGTGCGTCGCGTGCGGGGAATGCGTACAAGCCTGCCCGACCGGCGCACTCATGCCGTCCGCACTGCTCGACAGTAATCAGACGCGCGTGCGCTGGCCCGACAAAAAGGTGGATTCGCTCTGTCCCTTCTGCGGCGTCGGCTGCCAAGTCACATATCAGGTCAAGGACGATCGGATCATCTATGCCGAGGGGCGCGACGGCCCGGCCAATCACAATCGGTTATGCGTCAAGGGGCGGTTCGGCTTCGACTACATCCACCATCCCCACCGCCTCACGGTGCCGCTGATCCGTTTGCCCAATATCCCCAAGGATGCCAACGACCAGGTCAATCCGGCCAATCCCTGGACACATTTCCGCGAGGCGACCTGGGACGAAGCATTGGACGAGGCGGCCCGGGGCCTCGTGGCCATCAGAGACAAGGACGGCCCCAAGGCGCTGGCGGGCTTCGGCTCTGCCAAGGGCTCCAACGAAGAGGCCTACCTTTTCCAAAAGCTCGTTCGCACGGGTTTCGGATCGAACAACGTCGATCACTGTACGCGCCTTTGTCACGCTTCGTCCGTCGCGGCCTTGATGGAAGGCCTGAACTCGGGAGCCGTATCCGCGCCCTTCGAGGCAGCACTCGATGCCAAGGTCATCATCGTCATTGGCGCCAACCCGACCATCAATCACCCGGTGGCCGCGACCTACATCAAGAACGCAGCCAAGAACGGCGCGAAGCTCATTGTCATGGACCCCCGCCGCCAGACGCTGTCGCGTCACGCGGCGCATCATCTGGCGTTCAAGCCCGGCACAGATGTCGCGCTGCTCAACGCCATGCTGCACACGATCATTTCCGAAGGCCTGACCGACGAGCAGTACATCGCCGGCTATACGGAAGGCTTCGACAAACTGAAAGAGCGCATCAAGGACTTCCCTCCGGAAAAGATGTCCGAGATGTGCGGCATTCCCGCCGAGACCATAAAGGAGGTGGCCCGCCTCTATGCCACGGCGGAATCGGCGATCATCTTCTGGGGCATGGGCATCAGCCAGCATGTCCACGGCACCGACAACGCGCGCTGCCTCATCGCGCTGGCGTTGACGACCGGGCAGATCGGACGGCCTGGCACAGGCCTGCATCCCCTCCGCGGTCAGAACAATGTGCAGGGCGCATCCGACGCCGGCCTCATCCCGATGTTCTACCCCGACTATCAGCACGTCGAGCGGGACCAGGTGCGCGATGTGTTCGAGGAGTTCTGGGGCTCGTCGCTCGACCGCAAGCGGGGACTGACCGTCGTCGAGATCATGAACGCGATCCATGACGGCAAGATCAAGGGCATGTACATCGAGGGTGAGAATCCGGCGATGTCCGATCCGGACCTCCAGCATGCGCGCGAAGGTCTCGCCATGCTCGAGCATTTGGTGGTTCAGGACCTATTCGTCACCGAGACCGCTTTCCACGCCGACGTGATCCTGCCCGCTTCGGCATTCGCCGAGAAATCCGGCACCTTCACCAGCACCGACCGGCGCATCCAACTGGCGCGGGAGGTTGTGCCGCCGCCGGGCAAGGCACGGCAGGACCTCTGGATCATCAACGAGATCGGCAAGCGGATGGGCCTCGACTGGACCTATGCGGGCCCTGCTGACGTCTTTGGCGAGATGACGCAGGTGATGCGTTCGCTCAAGAATATCACCTGGGAGCGCCTGGAGCGGGAAGGTGCCGTGACCTACCCGGTCGACGGCGTCGATCAACCGGGCAACGACATTATTTTCACCACCGGTTTCCCGACCCCGAACGGCCGGGGCAGGATCGTGCCTGCCGATATCGTGCCGCCGGACGAGGTTCCTGACACCGAGTATCCCATGGTGCTCTCGACCGGCCGCGTCCTCGAGCACTGGCACACCGGCTCCATGACGCGCCGCGCCGATGTGCTCGACCAGATCGAGCCGGAGGCGGTCGCCTTCATGTCACCGAAGGACATGCGACGGCTTTCGCTCAGTCCTGCGGATTTCATTCGCGTGGAAACGCGACGTGGTGCGGTCGAGGTGAAGGTGCGCGCCGATCGCGACGTGCCGGAAAACATGGTCTTCATGCCGTTCTGCTACGCGGAGGCCGCCGCCAATCTGCTGACCAATCCGGCGCTCGATCCGTTCGGGCTCATTCCGGAATTCAAATTCTGCGCGGCTCGCGTAGAGCGTGCGGCGGCAGAGCAGGCGGCCGAATAACGCCGCGGGCGGAGGAGGCCAAGCCGATCTCTTCGAGCTGGCGGCGAGGCCGATCGGAACTGCCGTGATGAGAATTGGAGTGTCATGGCGCAACTGAGCGATGACTGCTTTGCCTTCGGCGGCCAGCTCATGTCCGTCGACGAGGCGATAGAGCTCATCAAGCGCACGCTGAGGCCGGTAGCCAGCGCGGAGCCCGTGCCACTCGGCGAAGCGGATGGGCGTGTTTTGGCTGTGGACGTGTTGGCGCCGCAGCCGCTGCCGCCGTTTGACAATTCAGCGGTTGATGGCTGGGCGGTCACCTTCGCAGACCTCGATCCCGACGGTGAGACGCGATTGCCCATCGGGGGGCGCATCGCGGCCGGCAGATCGTCCCTGGGCATCGAGGTCGCCGGCCGCGCGGTGCGCGTGTTCACGGGCGCGCCGATTCCGAAAGGCTCAGACACCATCTTCATGCAAGAGGATACGCGCTGGGACGACGAGCACGTCACGCTGCCGCATGGGTTGCGACGCGGGGCCAATGTGCGCCTCGCCGGCGAGGATGTGGCGGTGGGGTCGGTGCTCCTGCCGGCGGGGCGACGTTTGCGCCCTCAGGACCTCGCCTTGGCGGCGGCGGTCGGAAATGTTGAACTCCCCGTGCGCAGTCGATTGCGCGTTGCAATCTTCTCCACAGGCGACGAGCTGCAGGAGCCGGGATCGTCCTTGCCGGCGAACGCAACCTACGACTCCAATCGCACTCTCCTGCAGGCTCTGATGCAGCGCGACGAAGTGACCGTCTTAGATTTGGGCATCATCCGGGACGACCCGGCTTCGCTGCGCGAGCGTCTCATCGGCGCTGCACAGAATTGCGATCTCATCGTCACGACGGGTGGTGTCTCCACGGGCGAGGAGGACCACGTCAAGGCCGCCGTCGAGGCGGCCGGCCGGCTCTTTTTCTGGCGCATTGGCATCAAGCCCGGACGGCCTGTCGCCATGGGCGTTGTCAACGGGACGCCGTTCGTCGGATTGCCGGGTAATCCTGTAGCCGCCTTCGTGACCTATTGCTGCGTCGTTCGTCCCGTCATTGCCCGCTTGTCGGGGGCTGTTGCGGAGTTCCCGAGCGCGGCGCCCGTGAGAATGGGCTTCGACTATCGCAAGAAGCTCGGCCGGCGAGAATTTGTTCGCGTCCACTTAGTGCGCCTTCCCGATGGCAGCACGGAAGCGCGCCTGTTCCCGAAGTCGGGCGCCGGGATTCTTACGTCGCTGACCGATGCCGATGGCATGGTTGTTTTGCCCGAGGACCAGGCCGATATAAAAGCCGGTTCGATGATGCCCTTCCTCGCTTATGAGATGTTGCTGTAGTAGGGTTTGCTCGGGACGCGCGGAACGAGTGTGCCTGGATGCCGGATAGAACGCTCGAGGAATTCACGATACGGCCGGAGCCCGACGATCCGCGCCTATCGGTTGCCGTGTCCGGGATCGATCACGAGGGCAATACTGTCGATACCGTTGTCGTCGTCGAGCGGCCGCTGACGCTGTTCCTCAACGCGCGAGAGATCGTGACGATGATGACGATCGGCGATCGGCCCGACCTGCTCGCGGTCGGTTACCTGCTGAACCAGAACATGCTGCGCTCCGACGATGAGATCACGGGCATCGACGTCGCCGAGGACATCGACACGGTTGTCGTGCGCACGAAGCGCGAAACCAACTACGAGGAAAAGCTGAAAAAGAAAGTGCAGACCTCCGGCTGCGCCCAAGGCACGGTCTTTGGTGATCTGATGGAGGATTTCGACAGAGTCCAGTTTGTCGGCGACGCGGTCATCAAAACCTCCTGGCTCTATGCGCTGACCCGCAAGATCAATACACAGCCAAGCCTGTATCTTGCGGCGGGCGCGATCCACGGATGCGTGCTGTGCGAAGAGGACCGGCCGCTGCTCTATATGGAGGACGTCGGGCGGCACAATGCCGTCGACAAGATAGCCGGCTACATGTTCCTCAATGGTATTCGTCCCGATAACAAAATCTTCTATACGACCGGCCGCCTCACGTCGGAAATGGTCATCAAGACGGTCAAGATGCGCATCCCGATCCTTGTCTCCCGCTCCGGCTTTACGGCATGGGGCGTCGAACTCGCCAAGAAAGCCGATCTCACCCTGATCGGGCGCGCGCGCGGCAAACGGTTCATTGCGTTGGCGGGAACTCAACGCATCAAATTCGATGCCGATCTGGCGAGCGTCGGCGAGGAAGACAGAAAGCACGCGCGCAAGGCCAGCGTCGACGAGGTGGCCGATTGAAGCTGACCGCGCGGTACGCCACGATGGTTGCTCTGCTTCTTGCAGCCTCGTGGACTATCGCTCCGGCACAGGCGCAACTGCGAGGCCACGGCGGGCCGGTACGCGCGCTTGCCGTTTCCCCGGACGGAAAGCAGCTCATCTCCGCGAGCTTCGATACAACGGCCATCGTGTGGTCGCTCGCGTCCGGCACCGCTGAACAGGTGCTCCGCTTTCATGAGGGAGCGGTAAACGCGGCCGCGGTTCTGAAAGACGGGCGCATGGCCACGGGTGGCGAGGATGGTCGCATTGCCATCTGGCAGCCGGGCCAAGACAAGCCGGCGACCGTGCTGCAAGGTCATGCCGCTCCGATCGTCAGCCTTGCCGTCTCGGCCGATGGCCGAACCCTTGCCTCCGCGAGCTGGGATACCACGGCCCGACTTTGGCCGCTCGGCGGCGGTTCGGCGCGCGTCCTCGAGGGCCACCAACAGAACATCAACGGCGTTGCGTTCACGCCCGATGGTCGTGCTGTTGTTACCGTGGGCTATGACTTGACCTTGCGCATATGGCCCATGGGCGGCGGCTCGCCCGTAATCGTCACGCTGCCGGCTCCGCTCAATTCCGTTGCTGTTGCACGCGATGGTGAGATCGTCGCAGCCGGCGCCACGGGCAAGGTCTATTTCCTGTCATCCGCCGGTGAGAGACAGAGCGAGGTCGATGCGGCGGCCGTGCCGATCATCGCGCTTGCCGTATCGGACGACGGCAAGCTTGTGGCAGCCTCCAGCGTTCGCGGCGCCGTTGCCGTCATAGACCGCGCAGGCCGCAAGCTCGAGCGCACCCTCGTGGGCCCGGGCATGCCCGCATGGTCGGTCGCCTTCCTGCCCGACAACGGCACGCTTCTCACCGGCGGCACGGACCGTCTCATACGCCGCTGGAGCGCCCTCACGGGCGAGCACGCGGGCGACGTGACGATGAGTGGGCCTGCCGATCCACTGGGTCCATACAAGAGCGATCCCGGCGCCGAGGTTTTCCGGGCCTGCGTCGCCTGCCACACCTTGAAGCCTGATGAGGGGCCGCGCGCCGGGCCGACGCTGGCCGGCATCTTTGGCCGCCGGATCGCCCGCCTGCCGGGCTACGACTTCTCGCCCGCCCTGAAAGATCTCGACATCGTGTGGACGCCAGAGACCATCTCCAAGCTTTTCGAGATCGGGCCGGCGGCCTACACGCCCGGTACCAAGATGCCGGAGCAGCGCGTTGGCGTCGAGGATCGTGCAGCGCTGGTGAAGTTTCTCGAAAAGGCGACGAAACAGTAGCTGCTCAGCCCTTGTCTTTTGCCTCTTCGCGCTCGCGCAGGTAGTCGTCCGATGTGCGCGGCGCGGGGCGGGGCGGGGCGCCGTAAGGGTCGAAGTCCTGCTCCGACACGACCGCGACGCGGCAGTCGTCGCACATCTTAATGACATCGAGACGCCCGGGTGTGTCCTTGTACATCCAGTGCGTGCCCTCGAGTTTCGCCGCCACGCGTTCGATCGTACTCTTCACGCCGAACGGCTTGCCGCAGCGGATGCACGAGAACGGCTCCTCCTCCTTGAGCACGCGCGCGGCCATTCGCGCCGCTCGAAAGTCCAGTTGCGGCCTGAGCGCGATGACTTTCTCCGGGCAGGTCGCCTTGCACAATCCGCATTGCACACAGGCGTCCTCGACGAACCGCAACACCGGCCGCTCGGGGTCATCGGTGAGAGCCCCGGTAGGACAAGCCGAAACGCACGCGTGGCACAGCGTACAGCCGGCAGCGTCGATCTCGACGGCACCAAACGGAGCGAGTGCAGGGAGCGGGATCACGTCGACGGGTGCAGGTGCCGCATTGTGAAGCTCGCTGAGCGCGAAACGAAGCACGCCGCGCTTTCCGCCTGAGGGCAGGAAGCTGGCCGGCCGCGGCGTGCCGGGCGTCGCGACGAACGCGCGGAGAGCTTGTCCCAGCCCTTCAGGATCATCTGTCTCGACCGTCGCAACGCGATCGGTCCCGAACCCAAGGCCCTGCAGAACGATGTCGGCGAGCGCGAGCGTGCGCGCCAACCCGGTAGTATCGTGACGCGGCCGCGCGCGCAGGAGGAAGCGCATAGCCGATGCCCCGTAGGCAAAGGCCGCGGCCACGGCCTCGAGGCCCACTTGCGTCACCTCGTTGACGGCCAGCGGCAGCACATTGGCGGGGAGGCCGTCGCCGAAGCGGGCGAGCGCATCGATCAGCGGATCGCCGTGCGCCGCATCGTGCACCAGCAGGACGGGACGTTCGCCTCCGGCGCGGTGATAGGTCAGCAACAGCGTACGCAGCTTGCGCACGAGGGCGTCGGCAGGCGGGAGCGCATAGGCTGCCGCGCCGGTCGGGCATACTGCGGAACACGCGCCGCAGCCGGCACAGATGTGGGCATCGATTGCCACGTGGTTCCGGCCCGGCGTGATGGCGCCGGTTGGGCACACATCGAGGCACCTCGTACAACCCACGATGCGCGAGCGTGAATGCGCGCACAGGTCATCGCTGAAGGTGATGTAGCGCGGCTTCTCGAAGGTGCCGACCAGATCGCGGGCCTTCAATACGGCCCTGAGCATTGCGGCCGGGTCGTTCGCATCCGCACGCAGGTAGCCGTCCCGCAGATCAGCGGCCGGAAACAGGGCGGTGCCGCCGGAGAGATCGAGGATGATGTCGCAGCGCGACTGGGCATCGTCGCGGGATGGACCAAATACGAGCTCGCTGCGCGACGAGGGCGCGGGCTGCGCAAAGTCGTCGACGGTGATCTCGAATGCACCCAGGTAGCCTTTGGCCGTGCGGATCACGCCCTTGGCCACCGGGAACGCGCTGCTGCGCGGCGGCGCGATGGCGGCGGGCGGTTTAAGCAGAACGGTGACGTCGAGATGGTCCTTGAGGAGATGGCCGGCATCGACAGCCCGCTCGTCGCATCCGTAGACGAGCACGACGCCCTCGCTTTCGAAACCGACAACGGGCACCGCCGGAAGCGGCTCGGCTGCCGCAGCCAGAAGCGCAGCCATCTTAGGTCCGGCACCGGCGGCGTCACGCGACCACCCTGCTGTTTCGCGGATATTGGTATACGCAATCGGGGCGGTGCGGCCGGCTTCGGCCGCAACCTCGTCGAACAGCGGCGATTCCTGGGTGCACGCCACGGTCAACGCACCGCCGCTCCGTGCGATGGCCCGGAACCGCGCGATCTCCCCCCGGCACAGGTGATGCGCGGTGGTCACGTCGGAGCCCGGACAGCCACTGCGGATTGCGGCCTCATCGAGAGGCATCGTGCCTTCGCATGAGCAGATGGCTATGGTCCTGGCGGGATTGGTCATTTCGCGAGCATTCCTCACGATCGTCAAGTCGGTGCGCAGCATGAGGCTGTTGGCCGCCACCTGCGTAGATTATATTGATTATAAGGAAGAAGCGCGAATCCTGGTGGTTGGAGTTTCGCTGCAGATGCAAAGCCGCGAGCGCAAGCTAGAAGCGCCGGCACTCGACCTGCCCCCGCCTTTCCGTTTGGTGCGGCTCAGGGAGATGGGCGATGCCTTCGAGCACGCCACAGCCATTGCGGCCGAAGAGGGTGCTGGCACGGTGGTGCACGTCGGACGCTTCGACTTGGCGGAATTCGCCGTCGTGCTCGAGCCGGAAGAGCCGCTGCAGGTGGCACGGCGGGTGTTTTACGCTGGCATGGTGGCCCTTCGTGATGCGCTGGCGGCGCATGCGCCGCCAGAGCGGACGATAACCTTCACTTGGCCGGACGCCATCCATGTCGAGGGCGGATTGGTCGGTGGAGGGCGGCTGGGTTGGCCAACGCGGGCGGGAGAGACGGAGCCACCCGAGTGGCTGGTGTTCGGCGCGAGCATCCGCACGGTCGCGATGGGCGAGAAGGACGCCGGCTTGCGGCCGCTCGCCTCGGCGCTCGATGAGGAAGGCTTCGATGATCTGGGGTCCGGCCGGCTGGTCGAAAGCTTCACGCGGCATTTGATGGTTGCCCTCGATGCTTGGCGGACCGGTGAGTTCACGACAGTGACAAGAGAGTTTCTGCACCACCTGACAACCGAGAAGGGTGCAATTCCAGCGCTCGACCGCAATGGGGATCTGCTGGTGCGATGGCGCGGGCAGCAGGAGCCGGACAGGCACGTCCTTGCGTCTGCGCTTGCAACGCCCACCTGGCTCGACCCGAAAACCGGAGCGCCGCACTCATGAAACTGCTGCGCACCATCCGTCTCGATCCGTCCGACACGTTCGTGTTCGAAAAGGCTGCAGAGCCCGGCGAATGGGCGGTCCCGGGGGCATTCGCTTTTGCCCACGACGAGATCGCGACGCTCACAGGCAAGGCGCGCGCGGCCTTCCGGTCGGGTTTTCTTGGAATCGACTCGCTCGGCTGGTCGACATTGGTACAAGTCGTCGAGGCAAGCGAGGAGCAACGGTTGGCAGCGATCGAGCTGCTGGCGGAGCGGCTCGTTGAGCACTTCGGTGCTCCCGACCTCACGGCCGCACGTCCGGCCGCCGAAGAGGAAATCGCCTTCGCCGCATCGCTCAGCGATCACCCGAAAGGCATGCTGGCGGCCGTTTCCCGCAAATACGAGGACGGCGCGATCCGCGAGTCGTTTCGCACGCTGACCCCGAGCATCGGCCCCAAGCCGCTGCGCGCATATGCATTTCTCGAGGTTGTAGGCGAGGACGAACCCGAAGAGCACGTCGACCTCCGAACGCTGGGCAAGGGAGAGCAAGGATGAGCGCGGCGCGCGATTTCTGGCTCTCCTGCGGCCACCATTTGCTCGATCGCGACGCGGGCGGCGGTCTGGTCGTTACGAATGAATTCCTGAAGGCTTATCTGGCGAGGCCGGAAATCGTGCCGGCGCAGGAGGCTTGTACGGCCGAGCGCGCCCTGCATCGTGCCTTACTGACCGATCCGCGACAGCCGGTCGGCCAGGCGCGGATTGCCGCCATCGTCGACGCCGATGCGCGGGAGAATTGGGAGATCATGATCGCCTTCCGCGATCATCTGACGAGCCATCGCACGGTGGAGGCCGCCTATCTCGATATCGTCCGCTGCAATCTCAGGTTTCCCCACGTTTTCTTGAACCAGATGGTGCATGTGATCCTGCGCAACGTGCTCGACGGATGCCAGGACGCGTTCGTCCTGCGCGCTGCGGAGATGTTCTTCCGGCCGCAGAAATTGACGGTGCATGACGGCTCGCTGGTGGCCGCCGACGAGGAGACCGTTGCGGGTCTGAACGCCAAACCCTTGTCACCTCTTGTCTCGATGCTGGGTCTGCCGGCGACAGCCGAAATCGACGTTCTCAGCGAGGACAATGCCCACGCCTATTGGGGACGCAGCGATCTGTTCGACACGGCGCTCGACCTTACCGCCGGCCGGCGCGGACTTTCGGCGCTGGGCGAGGTGGCCGAGAGCTGGGTCGCCCACCTGCTAGCGATCGACGTGAACATCGAACTGCTCGTTGAGTTGCGGGACGTGACGCTCACCTGGTACGTCGGTCTCGATGCTGATGCCACGCGCATCGGTGATATCTTGTGGAACGGCGACGAGCTCGATGAGCCGACGCGAGCAAGCATCGTGGGACTTTATCGGCTGACTTTCGGCGATCCGGCCGACGTGCTGGAGAAGATGAGCGGGGATCCGGTCTATCTGATCACCGCGATGACCGCCGACAAGGTGTTGCGCCTGAAACCGCAGAACCTCGTGACCGGTCTCCCGGTCCGCAAACTGGAGGTCGTGAGTTGACATCATCCGCGCTGGTCAGCATCCCAGTCGGCGTGCTGGTCGAGCGACACAAGGCGGCCAGCCCCTGGCTCGACTTCGTATGGCGGCCCGCATCCGTGCTGGTGGGTGTGCCGTCGGCGGCACCGTGGACCGCGCTGTGTGAGGATGGCGGGGTGACGACCTTCTATGCTGGGCCGGGAGTGATCGAGCTGCACCGAACGGAGACAGCGAACTATCTCAGCAATCTCCGATGTGGAGCACCGGCCTTGTGGGTCGTGCTGCGGCCAACAGACATGGACCCGCCCTACGACGTGCTCGCGGTGACGGCCGATCCGGCGGAGGGCGAGGCGATGACGGAGGCCGGCAACGATTTAGTCGAGACGGTATCCATGCCGCCGGCCATTGCCGAGGCGTTGGAGACGTTCCTGACCGAGCATCACGTCGAGCGACCATTCTTCAAGCGGCAGCGCGATCATGGCCAGGCGGATGGGCCTGCCCAGCGCAAGGGCGGGCGAGGCAAGGGCCATGAGTGATCCTGAAAGCTTTGCCGCTCGCTGGTCCCGTCTCAAGCGTGCGACGGCCACGGAACAGCAGGAGGCCGCATCGGTTCAGCCCGCCGCGCAACCTGCGGACACAGCGCCGGCAGTGGATACGTCTACGGATCCGCGGGCAGAGTCCGATCGAGAGAAAGCATCCTCCGAAACTCCTTTCGATCCGAAGAGCTTGCCGTCGATCGACTCCATTATGGCCGGAAGTGACATCAAGGCCTTTCTGCAGGCCGGCGTGCCGAAAGATTTGACCCGGGCGGCGCTCCGGCGCGCCTGGACAGCTGATCCGGCGATCCGCGACTTCATAGGACTTGCGGAAAATCAGTGGGACTTCACCGATCCGACAGCAATGCCCGGCTTCGGGCCGCTTGAAGCGACCGACGATGTCCGTCAACTTGTTGCGCAGGCGATGGGGCGACTCGCCGATTCAACTAAGGTCGGAGGGCCCGATGAGGTTGCGTTAGCCTCGGACAGCGCACAAGCGCGGGACGGAGCGCCGCGCGAGGTCACTGCCGCGCTGCCAACGAACACCGCCATGCCGGAAGAACAGGCACGTGCTCGCCAGGACCGTGTTGCAGAAGTGGATGATGGCCAGCCGGCCTTGCCCGCGAAAGAAACCGGTGACATCCACGGCCGCCGGACGCATGGCGGTGCCCTACCGAAATAAGGCGCATCCCAGTGCAGCAGACTATTCGGCACTGCACAAATGATGTGCACATAGGCTTTGGCTAAACGATGTGTTCCATAGCCTCTGGCTATTGACGATGGGGTTGCCTTAGCCTTACGATTTGAATTGTTCCAACTCCAAAAGGCGCCGCTCCGCCTAAGAAACAGGCAAATGCGCGACCAGGGGCTAGAGGAAGCGATCAGCGCGGTCGGCGGCGTAAGCGAACTCGCGCGGCGCCTTGGTATTTCCCAGCCATCCGTCTCCAATTGGAATAGCGTTCCGGCTGATCGTGTGCTGTCGGTAGAAGCTGCTACGGGCGTCGCTCGCGTCGTCCTGCGCCCTGATTTATTTGGCGGCCAGTCTACCCCAAGCGCCGACGAGACTGAGCTGGCGCGTGCGCAGGAATACGCGCTGCTGGCGACTCTGCTGGCCAACAGTCCCGATGCCCGACTGCTCCATCGCCTGTCCAGGTTGCGCGGCGAGCCCAGCCCGATCGGTGTGGCGCATGCAGCCCTCGGCGAAGCGGCTGCCCGCGCGGACGTGGAACGCGTGAGCCGGGAGTATTTCGACCTCTTCGTCGGGCTCGGCCGCGGCGAGTTTCTGCCCTATGCGTCGTACTACCTGACCGGTTTTCTGTACGAGCGCCCGCTCGCGCGCCTGCGTGCGGACCTTAAACGCCTGGGCATCGAGTTGGCTGAAGGAACGTCGGAGCCAGAGGATCACGCTGCGATCCTGTGCGAGGTCATGGCGGGACTTGCCAGCGGCGCGATCGAGGCAGAGCCGGGGACCGATCGCCGGATCTTCGAGAAGCACATGGCTCCCTGGGTGGGCCGCTTTTTCGGCGACCTGGAGCGCTCGCAACGCGCTGATTTCTACGCCCGGGTCGGCGCTGTCGGTCGAACCTTCGTGGAAATAGAATCGGAGGCCTTCGCGCTGCCGCGGTAGGCGCGAACCAGATCCGGATAAAGGGAGGCAAGCAATGGCGAAGGACGACAAGGCAAGGGTGGACCGCCGGGCGTTCCTCGGCGCGCTCGGAGCAGGCGCTGGGGCCGCTGCAGGCGCTGGGTCGCTCGCAACCGCGGCGAGGGCCGATAGCGAGAGCAGCGACGAGAAGCTAAAGGCGCGCTACCGCGAAACGGAGCACGTCAAGACTTTTTATCGGGTCAACAGATATCCCGCCAAGCGCTGAGGAGGCCACCGTGCTTATCAAGAGGAGCGAACGGCAGGCGCGTCGCAGTCCGCTTGCCGCGGCACTTACCAGCCAATCGAGCGGCGGCATGGACCGCCGCAACTTCCTCAGGCGTTCCGGCCTGACGGCGGGGGCGTTGGCGACGCTCGGGGCGCTGCCCTTGGCGAGCGTTCGCAAGGCTGAAGCTGCAGGCGCTGGTCCTGCGCCCGCGAAGGGCATCATCCGCCAGAACATGTGTACGCACTGCTCCGTCGGCTGCACCGTGATGGCCGAGGTCGAGAACGGCGTATGGGTTGGACAGGAGCCCGGCTGGGACAGCCCTATCAACCGCGGCTCTCATTGCGCCAAGGGAGCGGCCACGCGCGAGATCGTGCACGGTGACCGTCGGCTGCGCTACCCGATGAAGATCGTGAACGGCGAATGGCAACGTATCTCTTGGGATACGGCCATCAACGAGATCGGCGACAAGCTGTCCGCGATCCGGGAAAAGTCCGGCCCCGATTCGGTGTACTGGTTGGGTTCGGCCAAGTTCACCAACGAATCGGCCTATCTCAACCGCAAGTTTGCCGCGTTCTGGGGCACGAACAATTCGGACCACCAGGCGCGCATTTGTCATTCGACGACCGTCGCGGGCGTAGCCAACACTTGGGGCTATGGCGCGATGACCAACAGCTACAACGACATCCGCAACGCCAAGACCATGGTCATCATGGGCGGCAACCCTGCGGAAGCCCATCCGGTGTCGTTGCAGCACGTGCTCGAGGGCAAGGAGCTCAATCGAGCCAACATGATCGTTATCGATCCGCGCCTGACGCGGACCGCAGCGCACGCAACGGAATACGTTCGCCTCCGCTCAGGCACCGATATTCCCGTGATCTACGGCATGCTCTGGCACATCTTCAAGAATGGATGGGAGGACAAGGAGTTCATCCGTCAGCGCGTTTACGGCATGGACGACATCCGCAAGGAAGTCGAGAAGTGGACGCCGGAGGAGGTGGAGCGCGTATCTGGCGTGCCCGGCGCCCAGCTCGAGCGCGTCGCCAAGATGTTCGCGACGGAAAAGCCATCCACGCTGATTTGGTGCATGGGCGCCACCCAGCACACGGTCGGCACCGCCAACGTGCGCGCGTTCTGTGTGGCGCTGCTGGCGACAGGAAACGTTGGCAAGTTCGGCACGGGAGCCAACATCTTCCGCGGCCACACCAACGTGCAGGGTGCCACGGATCTCGGTCTCGATATCGTGACGCTGCCGCTCTACTACGGCCTCGCCGAGGGGGCCTGGAAGCATTGGAGCCGCGTCTGGGAAGTCGACTTCGCGTGGATGGAGTCGCGCTTTGCGACCCACACCGGAGCGGACGGCAGGCCGGTGAAGATGATGAACACGCCAGGCATTCCATCGACCCGCTGGTTCGACGCAACGCTGCTGCCCAAGGACCAGGTGGCCCAACCCGACAACCTGAAGGCGATGTTCATCATGGGGCACGGTGGCAACACCGTGACCCGCATTCCGGAAGCGTCTGCCGGCGTCGATAAGCTCGACTTGCTGGTGGTCGCTGACCCAGTCCCCACCACCTGGGCCATCATGGGCAACCGCAAGGAGAACACCTACCTCCTGCCTGCCGCTACGAGCTACGAGGTGGCTGGATCGCGCACCGCGTCGAACCGGTCGCTGCAGTGGGGCGAGCAGATCGTCAAGCCGATCTTCGAGGCGAAAGACGACAACGAGATCATGTATCTGCTGGCGAAGAAGCTCGGACTCGCCGATCAGATGTTCAAGAACATCAAGGTCGAGAACAACGTGCCGGTCGCCGAGGACCTGCTGCGCGAGATCAATCGCGGCGGATGGTCGACCGGCTATTGCGGCCAGTCGCCCGAGCGTCTCAAGCTGCACATGGCCAACCAGAAGGACTTCGACCTGGTCACGCTCAGGGCGAGCGACGGGCCGTGCAAGGGTGACTACTATGGACTGCCCTGGCCGTGCTGGGGAACGCCAGAACTCAAGCATCCCGGCACCCACACGCTCTACAACACCAATCTGCACGTCATGGACGGCGGCGGCACGTTCCGCGCGCGGTTCGGCGTGGAGCGCGTCGTCAAGGTCAAGGATGCTCAGGGCGTCGAACAGGATGTTCGGCACAACCTGCTGGCCGAGGGATCCTACTCCGTCGGATCGGAGATTCAGGACTG
>JBJXDX010000019.1:0-13873 GCA_046154585.1 Hyphomicrobiaceae bacterium
ATCTAAGGCTGAGTTGATTGCCCGCGCTTGGCTTGACTCAGCCAGTCTTCAGCTTCCTGGAGCGAGAAGGAAAACTCGGCGCCAGAGATGCCGGAGGCCATTCGTGAACCCTCGGCTACATTTACGAGGTGCGGACCCTTGCCGACTTTCTCCAAACGATAGCCCTTGGTCTGTGCGGCGCGGCTGATGCGCTTTTCCTGAGAGTTGGTCATGACGTTCCCTCCTGTTCAGGAAAGCCACTTTACACGAATAGTGAGTTTCAGGCGGCACGGCGGCGTGCGAAAACGTGCGCTCCGTTGCAGCAAGTCGGTCACGCGTAAGTCTTCTCAACGGCGAGTGTGCGCGGTAGCAGCCGTCGGAACTTCTCTTGTGGGTCGATGCTGTCGAAAAAGCCTCTGACCTGAGCCGTTGATCTGATTTCAACTCGCGCAAAGGGTTTTCCTTTATCGTGCGCCCTGTTGTGGACGGGTTCGGGGTCGTTAACGTAACGGACGCTACCCGCACTGACGCAACGCAACTGACGCGGCGGCGAGGTCTGGCGGCGGCCTGACGAGACGCAGGGCGAGCGTCTTGAGGTTCTGTACGATGGCCGCGAGGTGGAACTCATCGCGGACACCTGAGAGGCCGCGCAGACGCAGCCGCTCGAAGCCGTGATGGGTCTTGAGGTGCGCGAAGCGCATCTCGACGCGCTTCCTCTCGTCACGCGATCTGGCGAACGCCTTGGTCGTCATCTTGCGCTGCGCGACATCACGGGCATCCTCGTGAAGATCGCGCGGGATCTTACGCGCCTCCGCTCTGGTGCAGCACTTCGCTCTGAGTGGACAGACGTCGCAGTCGCGCTTCGAGGCGCGGTAGAGCAGCGTGCGTCCGTCATGCACGGTGCCGCTGGTCCGGAGCAGCTTGCCGTCGGGGCAGATGTAAGCCCCAAGCTTTTTGTCCCAGATGAAGTCCGAGCGCGAGAAGATGCCATCCACTCGATCGCCCTTCTCCCAGACTGGGATGTGAGGCGTGATCCTCTTCTCCTTGACGAGCCAGCCGAGGAACCTGCCGGTGCCGTAGGCCGTATCGGCGGCGAGCCGCTTCGGCTTCAGAGCGAAGCACGCCTCGGTGCGGTTGAGCATGGTCTTGGTGGCGGCAACTTCATCGTAGGTACGTGCCGGTGTCGCCTCCACATCGACGATCACCGCGTTGTCGATATCGATCAGGTAGTTCAGCCCATACCCGAACTGCACCCGCTTGTTGGCTTTGGCCGTCCAGGCCGAGGAGGGATCGGAGGGTGAGATCACCTTCGGTGGCTTGCGATCGGGATTGGGCTCGGCCGCCTCGTCGAGAGCCGCAAGATACTCGGCTACCGCGCGCGTCTGACGCTGCTTGTCGGTCCAATCGAGTTCGTCGGGCGCCTTGCCGTGATAGCGGCTGGCGTTGGCTTCGAGCACGCTCGCGTCGACAGCGAAGCCTTCACCCTTGACCAGTCCCATCGCCATAGCCGCCCACACCACGCGCTCAAAGATGTAGCGCAGCAGATCACTCTCGCGGAAACGTCCCAGCCGGTTCTCTGAGAACGTCGAGTGATGCGGGACCTTGTCGTCCAGGTCGAGCTTGCAAAACCATCTGTAGGCCAGATGCAGTTCGACCTCCTGGGCGAGCTTACGTTCCGAGCGGATGCCGTAGCAGTAGCCGACGATGAGCATGCGGATCATCAACTCGGGATCGACCGAAGGACGCCCGATGTCGCTATAGTGCGGCTCGAGCTCCTTGTGCAGGTCGGCGAGCGCCACCGTCACGAACACGTTCATGCGGCGCAGCAGATGGTTTTCGGGGATGCGATCTTCCAGCCGGAACTCATAGAACAGTCGGCCCTGATCGCGCCGCTGCCGCCCCATCATCGCCCGCCCCCGCTGCCGCCGATCGATCAGCCACCGGAATCACGCTTCGCAGGCCTGCTCAAGTCCTTTTTCGACAGCATCGGTCAGACTCGGACGAAAACGCCTGCATCCATCAAACGTCCGGTTAGCGTCCGCAAACTGACGTTATTCGGACCGCTTCTCCAGATCCGAAAAGTGCCACGAGCTGCCGTCCCGAGATACGGATGATCCGACCACGTATGCTTTTTGGGTGCGCCAGCCGCCAGGATTGCTCGGTAATTCTTGCTGCGCCGCAATCCGAACGACGCTGCCATCGGCAAAGATCGATTGTACAGGATCTTCACCAAGCGCCTCGCCTTCCGCCTGCCGTCGTGCGAGGCTGACTCGAGACGGCGCCCGCGACCTCGAGGCTTGCCACGTGACGTGCAGGAATCCTGCTGCAGAAGCGAGCGAACCCACGGACGGAAAGTCACCAACGCGAGGGCCCCATGACGATTGATCCCAAGAAGGCCAAGCAGATGGCCGACGCCTATACGGCGGCCTGGAACTCCGGATCGGCACAAGCTGTGGCGGAGTTCTACGCCAAGGACGGAGGGATCATCATCAATCGCGGCGAGCCCTGGCAGGGGCGAGATCGCGTTGCCCAAATGGCGGCGGGCTTTTTCAGCGACGTCCCTGATATCAAGATTGTTTGCGACGGTTTGCGCTGCGCTGGCGATCACGTGGTGTACCTTTGGACGTTCACGGGCACCCATGCCGGGACGAAGAGGCCACTGCGCGTTTCCGGATGGGAGGAATGGGACTTGGATCCGGACTACAGGGTGAAGGCGTCGCACGGCTGGTATGACGCGGACGACTACACACGGCAGACTGGCGGCTAAACGCAAGCCTGCCAAAAGTGCTGGATGCCGTCGCACGGGGCGAGGTGTTTGGGTAAGCCGCGCAGGGGCTGACGCGACAGACGAGATATTCGAGTCGGCGTCGGCCCGGACTAGGTCGGAGTCTTGCGTGGAAAAAGTCGATACTTTGATCATAGGTGCTGGCCAGGCGGGCGTCGTCATGAGCCATGAGCTCTCGAAACGGGGGCAGAAATATGTCATCGTCGAACGCGGCAGGATCGCGGAGCGCTGGCGGACTGAGCGGTGGGACGGTCTCCATTTCCAAACTCCCAATCTGCTCGTAGATCTTCCCGGCTACCCGCTCGTCCGCGACAATCCCAATGGTTTTGCAAAACCGGGGCAAGTCCACAGATTGCCGATTTCCTCGAAGGCTATGCGTCTTTCGTTGCAGCCCCTGTGCCGCCGAGTGCTCGAAGGCCAAGACGTCGAAGACGATTGCTGTTGCAGTGGACGGTGTGGCCTGACGCGGCAACACTGCCCATGCACCCTCGCTGGCGGAAAATCCAAGGGAAAGGCAGGATAGAACCCGATCCGCCTCGGCACGGCCCATGCCCATCGTGAAGCTTTCTGACATCCCGCATGAGCCGTTCAAGGGCGGAGCGACCTACCAGACCATCGTCGGAGACCGGCAAGGATCGACGCCGATCCGCGTAGGGGTGCAGACCTCGCCACCCGGCTACAAGACGGCGCTCCATTCGCACCCCTACGTGGAAACGGTCACGGTCCTCGAAGGACAGGGCGAGGCATGGCTCGATGACGGAAGTAATGTTGTCCCGAGCAAGTGCAGCAATCTCATGTTCCTCGGCACGCGTAAATTGGCCTCCTTATCAAATCCTCGAGAGTGCATCGCGCAGCCGACCATCGAATGGTCTTGTTCGAAAAGACCGAGGGATGTTGAATGCAAAGGTTCGTTGGCTGAAGTGAGTTAAGACAAGGTCGTAAAGGAGCATCCGATGACGAAGATGGAGCAAACGGCTAAAGCATTTTTCGAGGCCGTTGAAGCGGGCAAGGGTTGGGATGAGTGCAAGGCGTACTGCAACTCAGACGCCACGTTTTCGTGCCAGGCAGATGCACTTGCTGAGGTTCGAACAATTCAAGCTTACGCTGACTGGATGAGGGGGCTATTCGGGCCTATTCCGATGGGGCCTACACTCTGAAGGCCTGGGGCGTTGACACCGAACGTAACGCTGTTGTCGCCGCAGCAGTGTAAACGGGAACGCAGACTGGTCAGGGTGGACCTGTTCCACCAACAGGCAAGCGCGTTGAGGCAGACTACACCTATGTCATGCAGTTTGACGGCGACAGGATCCGGCACATGACCAAAATCTGGAACGCCGACTTCTCACTTCGCCAGTTGGGTTGGGCCTGATAGCTGTCACGCCGAAGGGCAGACTTTGCGACCTGCCTTCCCGGCAGCGAGTGGGTACCTCCAAGATCGTCCCGTAATTAGATCCGCTTCGTAGTGAGGTGGCTGGCAGGTAGGCGGTCGGCAATGGCCCGAACGGGTCGGTGGAGGAATGCCCCGGCGAAGGGTGGACCACCCCTACATAGCCGCCGATCTCTTCCCGACTGCCGCCGCGAACGAGATACTCGCCGCCGTGCTTCGCGATGAACTCGGGCACGCGGGAGCGATATGCTTGGAACCCCTCTTGATCATGGATGTCGAGATCAACCAGCAGGTATGCAGTCATGCGTTCCTCCCATCTGGCGGAGGTCGTTGCAGGTTGGCCACCGCCTCGACGTTACCGACACCATGGCATGACCGTTGATCTCAGGTCTATCGCATCGACGCTCGTCGAGTGTCGCGCAGATCGGCAGCTTGCGGATGAGGCGGATGAAAGTTCACTTAGCAGCGCCTATGCCCCGTTTGGTGGCCATGCTACCGTGCCGCTGGTGCAATCGTTTCGATCGCACCACAGGTGAACTATGGAGGTCGTCATGTACGGCGTGCTACGTTCATACTCAGGCGATGGAGCAAAGAAGCTCGCCGCCCTTCACGAAGAGCGAAAGTCCGAGGTCGAGGCCATCTTGCGCAGCGTTCCGGGGCTCATGTCGTGGGGCCTCATGCGCACCCCGGACGGCTGCACGACTTTCACGTTGTGCAAGGACAAGGCCGGCGCCGATCAAAGCGTCACCGTTGCCCGCGAGTGGATCGGGAAGAACGCATCTGGCATCAACGCCCCGGTGCCCGTCATCTCGGAAGGACCGGTTAGCATGCGGATTACCGCCTGATTATTGCTGACGAGCGCCTGGGAACCATTGTCGAATTCGCGGGCGCCGTCGCCAAGCACACTGCACATTGATCGCGCCGGCATTGCCGTTCTTGGTTTCGGTCACGCCGAGCCTACGGACGGTTCCAGGTGACCGTCCGTCTCCGTCAGGTCCGTGCCCATTTACCCACAGACGGCACGCGATCCCCCTTTGCAGCCAACAGGAACGGCCATGCGCATTGCCTTCACGATGGATGATCTCCCGGTCTATCCGCACTTGACTTTGCCTGAGGGCTACACTCCCATCTCCGTTGCCGAGGGCATCATTGAAGGGCCTCGATCGCCACAAGGTTGAAGGTGTTTATGCGTTCGCCAACTCCTGGCCGCTCGATGTCGATCCGCAGACCGAGAAAATATTCGACACGTGGACCTCTGCAGGTCACTTCGTTGGCAATCACACACATAGCCATCCGCTGCTGAACGACGTCAGCGGCGACGCATTCATGCCCTGAGCGGCTGACGGAATGGTGCGCCGCGGCGAAACGGTCAGTGCCAACAGAGGCCGTTGACTATTTGGCCAAACGGCGAACCTCGCGAAGATCCTGAGGCGCGGCGGATTACCGAAAATCGCCTTCGGCACTTCGAGCAGGCGTCGTTCGCTCCAACGTGGCACGGGGCGACTTGCCACAAGACCCCCTCAGACTGTCTTCGATGAGCATGACACGCTGCAATCCCTGCGCTAGGCTAGAAAAACATCCTGCTGACGCTCGCGCGGAGCGTTCACGATACTGCCAAAGCCCCAACACAATCGAGGTCGCGTCATTCGATTACGATCACATCTGGCGGCGCCGGTTCGGTATAGACATGCTCCACTAACGTCCACCGCCGCTCGAGTGTTTTCCGCTGATTGATATAGCCCTTGTCGGTGATCTCGTTGGCGTCGATCGATGGCGGCTCGTTCATGAGGAGCACGCGCCTTATCCGCGTCGAGGACCCGGCGTGGGCCCGGTTGTGCTGGTCGAGCCCCTTGCGCAAGTGCTCGCGTACAGCAGCCAACGCGGCTAGCGTGGTCAACTGGTCATGTCGGGCGCGGTCGCTGCAGATGTCCTTCATACTCGAGAGGTTCGGCCAGGCAAGCAGGCCGACGAAGTCACGGTCATGACCAATGACGACAGCGTCCTGCAAGACAGGCGCCGCGGCCGCCAGCGCCGCAACGCGCAGGGCACCAGCGTGAACCCATGTCCCTGTCGATAGCTTGAAGTCTTCCGCGATGCGCCCATCAAACACGAGGCCCTGCGTCAGATCATCGGGGTCGGCCAACCGCACGGCATCGCCGATGCGGTAGAAGCCGTCGTCGTCGAAGGCCTCGCGTGTTAAGTCCGGCCGGCCCCAGTAGCCCGGGAAAACATTGGGGCCGCGCACCTGCACCTCGAGCTTATCCCCCGACGGCAGGAGCTTGAGGGCCACGCCCGGTGGTGGCAGGCCGATCACGCCAGCACGCTCGATGACGCGGTGGCCAGCCGTGGCGATGGGTGCGGTTTCTGTAGAGCCCCAGCTGGAGAGCATCGGTACGCGTGCGCCCGTGGTGCGCATGGAGAGTGCTTCCAGGCGCTCCCACAGATCCTGCGAGAGCGTCGCTCCGGCATAGAAGATGAGCTTCAGGTCGGCGAAGAATTTCCGCGCCAAGCGCTCGTCCTTCTCCAGATACGGAAGCAGCATGCTGTAACCGGCTGGCACGTTGAAGTAGACGGTAGGGGAAACGTCCTGGAGGTTACGCACGGTCCGCTCGATGAGGCCCAGCGCCGGTCGGCCGGCATCGATGTACATGGTGCCGGCCTGGGCCAGCGCGAGGTTGACGTTGTGGTTGCCGCCGAACGTGTGGTTCCACGGCAGCCAGTCGACCAGCACCAAGCGGTGCGATTTGAGGAAGGGCCAAGTCTGTTCCATCATCATCTGGTTTGCACACATCATGCGATGCGTGTTGATGACCCCCTTCGGCATACCCGTGGAACCAGAGGTGAACAGCACCTTGGCAATGGTGTCGCCAGTGATCGCGGTGAAGGCCCGTTCCACGACCTCGGTCGGGGTGACAGCCAGAAGGTTCGAGAGCGGCACGGCACGCATGCCGTCGGGCGGATCAGCGCCGACCACAAGCTCGCAGTCGCTGAGGTCGAGAGCCGCCAGTGCCCCTGAAAAGAGCTTGCCGCTCGCCGCATAGACGATACGCGGGCGGATCGCGGCGTAGATGTGCTTGAGCTTTTCGTGGTCGTGGCTCATCAACGAGTAGGCTACCGAGACGGGTACAACGGGCACAGCGGCGACATAAGCGCCGAAGGTCAAGAGCGCATGGTCAATGCCATTGCTTGATAGGATCATAAGCGGCCGCTCTGGCCCGCATCCGCGATCGAGCAATGCCTGGGCGATGCTGTCCGCGCGGCGGCTGGCGGCAGCGAAGGTGAGGCGTCGCCAAGACCCTGAGTCATCACGCTCGGCGAGAAAATCGCGATCCGGATGCGCCTGTGCCTGCTCTCTCAGCAGGTGGCTGATGCTCCTAGCGTGGGTTCGAAGAGGCACGGGCGAGAAAAGTTCGAACGCTCCGCCTCCGAGATCGCGGCGCCGAACCAAGGGTGGTGCCAAATCGATCGGCTTGAAGGAGGGCTTGCCGGTCGGGATCATGTGCACTGGTGAGCCACAGCTTGGGCAGGGCGCAAGGGTAATGAATTACTGTACTGTCGGACTGGAAGCCATCAGAGGCTCACCATTGGCCTGCGTCAAGCTCGCGCGCCGCAAGCCGGCGACGG
This sequence comes from Hyphomicrobiaceae bacterium, assembly GCA_046154585.1. Taxonomy (GTDB): domain Bacteria; phylum Pseudomonadota; class Alphaproteobacteria; order Rhizobiales; family Hyphomicrobiaceae; genus CADEFX01. Next base: position 7,776 of record JBJXDX010000019.1, read on the forward strand.
TGAGTTGCTGCGAGCCGGCCACTTCCGTTAATGGGATGATCCGGCCGTGCTCCTGCCCCGCCAGCGAGCCACGCTGGGCTGGGGCTGCATCACAAGGAGCACGCCCATGCTCGAGACAGCAGGTGCAAAGATCGCCGTGGTCGGCATCGACATAGGCAAGAACTCATTCCACGTGGTCGGCCATGATAGTAGTGGTGCGATCGTCCTGCGCCAGAAGTGGTCGCGCAGCCAAGTCGAGACTCGGCTGAGCAACCTGCCACCCTGTCTCATTGGCATGGAGGCCTGCGTGGGCGCGCATCACCTAGCCCGCAAGCTCGCGGTATTTGGTCACGACACTCGCTTGATGCCGGCTAAGTACGTGCGGCCCTATGCGAAGGGCCAAAAGAACGATTTCAACGATGCCGAGGCGATCGCCGAAGCCGTCCAACGGCCGACCATGAAGTTTGTTGCCACCAAGACCGCCGAACAACTCGACCTGCAGGCGCTGCATCGCGTGCGCGAACGACTGGTGTCGCAGCGAACCGGCATCATCAACCAGATCCGTGCCTTCATGCTGGAGCGTGGCATCGCGGTGCGGCAGGGCATTCGCTTCCTGCGCGTCGATCTGCCGACCATCCTTGCAACGCGGACGGACGTGCTATCTCCCCGCATGGCGCGCGTTATCGAGCATCTGGCTGGCGATTGGCGACGCCTCGATGACCGGATCGAGCGACCGCACCATCCTCGGCAAGATCTCCAAGCGCGGCAATCGCTACCTGCGCGTTCTCTTCACTCAGGCGGCCTGGGTGGTGCTGGTGAAGCCGCAGAGCTGGGAACGACACGGGCTCAAACCCTGGATCGAAGCGGCGAAGAGACGCCTGCATCACAACGTGCTGGCGATCGCACTCGCCAACAAGCTCGCCCGTATGTCAAACGGCCCTTTAATTGCGGGTGGCTGTCAACTCCGAACGTCTCCTCGTTCTAGTCCCATCCTTTGGTTCGGCTGGGGCCATCCTTCCGTCCCGGCCTACGTGGAATCTTCGGCGTCGCGCGCAGCGGTGGTCAAGGATGGCGTGCTTCCGCGCCACCGAAGGCTCGTCCTTGACGGCCGCGAGCACGGCGGCACGCTGATCTCTGCCGGGGTCATGGTCCTTTCCGAGGTCGACCCCTCACTATTGTGTCCGGGGTGGGCGCCTCACCGTTCCGAACGACGTGCAAAGCTCGCCCGTCAGCCGTTTGATCGAGGTCACCTGCACCGCCGTCCCGACAGGAACAGAGCCGGCATCGCTTTGCGGCCGGGATTGGTGGAATCTCCTTATGCTCTCGTTGCAAGTCCCCAATCGAACTCGGTTCCGTCGCTCCAGATGCAGTGAAGGATGATTGCCATCTTTCTGGCGATGGCGACCTTCGCCTTCTTGAGGCCGATGCGCTTGACGAGGCGCAGGCCCCACGCCTGCAGCGGCGACCATCGTTTTGTGCGGTGGATGAGCACGCTCGCCGCCTCGAACAGATACGATCGCAGGAGCCGGTCTCCCCATCTGGAGATGCGTCCTGTCAAATCGAGTTCTCCTGACTGCTTTCGCCGGGGTGTCAGCCCAAGATAGGCACCCACGCTGGTAGCCGACCGGAAGCGAGAGGGATCATCGATGGTGTGGCGGAACGTGAGCGCCGTGACGACACCGATGCCTGGCACGGTCATCAATCGACGGGTCGTTTGATCTGTCTTTGCCAGGGCCCGCACGCGCGAATCGAACATGGCCTGCTGCTCGCCAACATGCTCATGCACCGTTAGAAGGCTTTCGATGACAGGCCTCAAAGGGTGGCTTTCAACTAGGTCCAGAACGCGATCACGAAACTGCCGGCCAATTGCGCGCGGGAACAACTGTCCGTTCTCTTTGAGCAAGCTGCGTACCTGGTTCTCGAGATCCCGGCGAATGGCGACCAGGCGCGCCCGCGCCACCAGCAGCGAGCGCACGAGCTGACTCTCTACGCTCTTAACCCGCACCTCCCGATACCAGCCCATCCGCATCAGCTCCGCCAGGCCTCGCGCATCGTTGGGGTCGCTCTTGTTGATGCGCACCGACAGGGCGGCATGCGCATGCCGCGCATCGACGCACACGACCGGCAAATCGATCCGCTTCAGCTCATGCCACAACCAGGAAGCCATAGACCCGGTTTCGAAGCCGATCCGCGCGGCCTGGGGAGCGCGCTTGCCGATCACCTTGGCCAGAGCGCCCGGTTCGGACTTCGCCTTCCCTTCGAACACAATCTTTCCCGTGTCGTCGATGATGCAAATCGCGGTCTCTTTCTGCGACACGTCCAATCCGACATACTGCTGCATGGCTGTTCTCTCCGTGGCCACTATCCTGAGGCCGAACCTATCGGGCCTCGTCGGCTCGGAGAGAGCAGCAACCCGCAATTACGCAATGTTCGGAAGGATTGACCAGGATCGGCGTCGAAGAGTTGACCACCCTCTAGGTTGTGGTGACGCAGCGCCAAGGCTGGAGGCGCGCAGCGCAGCGTAGCGCCGGAAGGCTTGGCGCTGTTACGCGCCGATCTGGGTCTGGATTGGACCCCGATCGACACCCAAGCCCAGCCGGTCAACTATTCCACGCCTATCCACATGCTTTGTGGCGGCAGTGGAAAACACCACGCCGTCGCCGGGCGGCACTGATCGCCCTCAGGGTCTCTCCACGGCTGGCGGCCAATACTGCCGGGAGTGGACTCGGACCCTGGCATATTGCCCGATCCAAAGCCCTCTCCGTAGGGCTGATCAATGCCTACTTCCGATCGCTCGGTCTCCCGTCATTGGTCGAGGAACGCTAGCCATCGCGGCTCGAACCGCCGTGTACGGACCCGTATGCACGGTGGTGTGGGAGGGGCGGAGCCGCGAGGCTCCCCCCTATCCCGATCAAGATTTCTTTTGCGAAGTGTCTTTCGGTGATGACGGCAGGCCCTGTCGTAACCGCGAGGTGACGGTCATTGGTGCTGCAATGCGCGCTCCTCTGCAACGGGAGTACACCGATGTGAGTTTCCTCGCCCGCAATCATGCGCGACACGTCTGAAATTTCTCGAGGACGTGAAGGGTAAGGGGCATGTGAGCACTGTTACCTCGAGCGTGCCCTTTGATGCCATTATCATTCAGCTCGAATAGGTGGTGGAGCGTCACGGATGCGGCTCAAGGACAAGGTCGCGGTTATCACCGGTGCGGGACAGCGGCCGGGTGATGGCGTTGGCAACGGGCGCGCAACGGCTCTTCTGTTCGCTCGGGAAGGCGCACGGGTTCTGCTGGCCAATCTAGTATGGCATCCATGGTAGGAACGCGTGACCTTCTGCGCAAGGAGGGGGCAGAGGCTGCATGCCTGACCGCTGAGCTGACGCGGACCTGCCTGGGCCCCGAGACGTGAGTGCCGTTCTGCGATATTGCGTGGGCGCAGCACATGGTGGCCGAGCCGCATAGTAAAGGCGGCCGACCGGGCTTATGTTGTCCTCGACACGATCGCTGCCGCTCTCAGGAGCCATTTGGGCAAGTTGATGCCACCGGGAGCCAAGTGTCGGTCAGATGCGCTCACGCATCAGCTATGTCCGAGAAGGGTCAACCGCACGTAAACGCATCACCTGATCGGTCCGGTAGCTTTCCCTCGAGAACGGACGAACTTCTGTCGTGCCGAGAACGGAGAGTGCCGGAAGCTACCGTAGGCAACTACCCTTCTGCGGACCGATCAAATTGCACGCGCCGCCTTCTCGCAAGATTAGGCCGCTCGGATCAGCTTAATTGCCGCCGCAAGTGTTGAGGCGGGCTGTCTCATCCAGCCGCAGCTTCGCCAGAGCCCTCTGCACGCTCTCGGGCAGGGGCGTATCCTCTGACAGTCCAAGGTGCCTGCGCAGATGCTTGCCGATGATGGGCAGCCAAGTCTGGGGAAAGTGTTCCATGGCAGCAACCTCCAACGCGACGTATGCTAAGGTCTGTGCGGCGTGGGCACCATCCGGCCGCGACCTGGATGGTGCCCTGGTCGTTATGGGGCGTTCTTCTCGACTTCGCCAAAGACACCATCCGACCGAGGTGCCGTTTCATTCACGGTCTCGAACACGCTCTTGGGTGCGGTGAGATTGAGATCTTCCAACACGCCCGATCTCGGGGCCGTGTCGGAGACCTGATCCCAAAGGGTTTTGGCGCTGACCGGACCGTTCAGTACGGATAGGGCAAATACGAAGGCTGTGATGTACTTCATGGCTTCCTCCAGGGGTTAGAGGCGAGCGGGGATTGGGGGACACCCGGATCGCCGGCATGTCGAAGGACGCCTTCGACGCTTGCGATAGTGCGCCGGCGTCGTCAGCCCAGCGTAAACCCAGCGTGAAGCTTCGCCCGACCATTTGGTCCTAGGGCACCCAAATGGAATAGCAGAAATTGCCAGAGCGCTATGGTAATCGTGCTGTATTCTGGAGCACCGGTCCGCGCCAGATCGAGCATTTAGCAAAGAGTTCGCGGTGAGCTTGAATGTCACGTCGGTCGTGGCGCGTCAGGCCGAAGAAGACGCCGATGTCGGGCGTGATCGTGAAGTTGTCCGCAAGCTTGATGGCCGGTGCTCCTGCCCTTCGAACGGCGGCGGGTCGCGCGGATTCTCGATGAGGCCGAATGCTTCTACGCCGAAACGCGAACGTATCGCTCACCTGATATTAGATGTTCCAGCCTTAGTTGAGCGCGATGCCGGTGCCGTCACCCGGTCGTCCATAATGCGGTCCGCAAGACCTGGAACGTATGGCTTCACACGATCTTATCCGAGATCATCTGTGGCACCGGCCGAGACTTTTTAAACGACGGGCGCTGCTCCATGCGATCGCCATGGGCCGCCAGGTTGGGATATTGCTCGCGCCAGTTTATCTGCGGCCCGCGTACGCTCATGTAGGCGACGACCGTTGCCGCAGCGATGTCGCCGAGGCTAAAGCCGTCCCCGACGGCGAAATGCCGGGCGCCGATCAGGCGCGCGACTTCCTTGAGGCCGCCATCCACCTTGCGACGCTGACGCGCCGTCCACTCGACACTCTGAGAGGCCTCGGGCCGCATGCGCTCGAAGAACATGAGCACCAGGGCGTCGCAAATTCCATCGCACAACACTTCGAGGCGCTTGGCGGCCAGGATGCCGTCAACGTCCTTCGGCAACAGTGCCGGCGTTGGATGCTTGAGCTCCAGGTATTCCAGGACGAACCGCGACTCGTACACCGAGGAGCCATCTGCGCAGATGAGCACCGGCAGCTTCTCGAGCGGGTTGTACTTCGGCGTGCTTGTCGTGCTGTCCCACGGCACCTCCGTGAGGAGTTCGAACGGGATGTCCTTCTCCATCAAGGCAATGCGCACCTTGCGGGCATAAGGGCTGGGTGTGGCGCTGATCAGCTGATACATCGGCTGCCCCTCAATATTTGCGCCCCACCAATATTTGGGCGCCTTCCGGGCCCACCTCTTCGGAATGCACGTGTCCGGCCGCGACCATGAATACCTCGCCGGGCCGATACGTGGTTGGCTTGCTGCCCTGGATGACGGTGAAGGCGCCGGCAAGCACGAGACCGCGTATTGCGAAGGCATGGCCATGGCCATCGTTCGCCGGCCGCGGAGCCACCGACTTCGTCTCGATTTCCGTGTAGCCATCCGCTCTCAATTTCGCATCGAATTCGCTCTTATCCATGGTCCGCTCCGTTAAATCTGCGGGCGACGTGAGCGGCTTTGACACGCGTGCCACAGGCCGCGGCTCGCCCAGGCGCCCGCCATCTGGACGTCCGTGTATCGTTGTAGCAGATGTCCTTGCGGAGGCCAGGGCGGTCGTATCCGGTCAAACGTGGGCGGCCGCGGCAGCAGGTACATGTGATGTTGCACGGTGCCATTGACAACAACGTTCACCGCGTCGTCAATTATTGCGTCTGAGCCCCAAATCCCCGTTTCGGCGTTGTGCGTTGTTATTGTATTCCTGTAGTGCGCACGGCGACTGTGTACCGCAGGCGCCCACTCCGTTGTTCTCGCGAAAGGAGATTATGGATCACGCGTCGTTCTTATTGCTGGAGCGTCAGGCAAAATAGAAACAACAATGATGTTGCGTCGCTGAGGAGGAAGCCATGGCCGAGAGCGT
>JBJXDX010000020.1:0-4743 GCA_046154585.1 Hyphomicrobiaceae bacterium
CCCAGTATTCGATGCCGCCTTTGCCGGAGCCCATGCGGACTTCGGCGGGCTTCTTCGTCACCGGCACATCCGGATAGACGCGGATCCAGACCCGGCCGGCGCGCTTCATGTGGCGCGTGATGGCGCGGCGTGCGGCCTCGATCTGACGCGCGGTCAGCCGCTCCGGCGCCACGGCCTTCAAGCCGTGCGAGCCGAAGTTCAGCAAGGTGCCGCCCTTGGCCTGGCCATGGATACGCCCCTTGAAGGCCTTGCGGAATTTGCTGCGCTTGGGTTGCAACATGGTCTTGTCCTCGAAATCCTAACCGCGCTCGGCGCGATCACCGCGATCGCCATCGCGCCGACGGCCGCCACCGCCGCCCTCTTGAGCCTCCGCGGCGCGACGCTCGGCCGCCATCGGATCGTGCTCCAGGATCTCGCCCTTGAAAATCCAGACCGTGACGCCGATGATGCCGTACGCCGTGCGCGCCACGCCGTAGCCGAAGTCGATATCGGCACGCAGCGTATGCAGCGGCACGCGGCCTTCGCGATACCACTCCATGCGGGCGATCTCCGCACCGCCCAAGCGCCCCGACACGTTGATACGGATACCGAGAGCTCCGAGCCGCAGTGCCGACTGCACCGAGCGCTTCATGGCGCGGCGGAAGGCAACGCGCCGCTCGAGCTGCTGCGCAATCGTCTCGGCGACCAGGACCGCGTCGATCTCGGGCTTGCGCACCTCAACGATGTTGAGGTGCACCTCGGATGACGTCAGCTTGGCGAGCTGTCCGCGCAGCTTCTCGATGTCGGCGCCCTTCTTGCCGATCAGAATTCCGGGGCGTGCGCTATGCACTGTCACGCGGCACTTCTTGTGTGGGCGCTCGATCACGACCTTCGAGATGCCGGCCTGGCGCTGCATCTCCAGAATGTGGTCGCGGATCGCCATGTCCTCATGCAGCAGCCTGCCGTACTCGCCGCGGCCCGCGAACCAGCGGCTGTTCCACGTGCGGTTGATGCCTACGCGTAGGCCGACGGGGTTGACTTTGTGACCCATCACCCTTGCTCCTTTGCGGACGCCTGCTCAGCTGCCTTGGCGGCAACCTCGCGCACGACGACGGTGATCTGCGAGAACGGCTTCACGATTGCCCCGGAGCGCCCACGGCCGCGTGCATGAAAGCGCTTCATGATGAGGTTCTTTCCGACCCAGGCCTCTGCCACGACCAGGTCGTTGACATCGAGCCCGTGATTGTTCTCGGCGTTCGCGACCGCGCTCATGACGCACTTGCGCACGTCGCCAGCGATGCGCTTGCGCGAGAACTCGAGCTCGGCAATCGCCTTATCGACCTTCTTGCCGCGGATCAGCGCCGCAACGAGGTTCAGCTTCTGCGGAGAGATCCGCAGATTCCGCGCCACCGCCTTGGCCTCGCTGTCGGCGAGACTGCGTTCTCGCTTGGCCTTGCCCATCTTACTTCCTCACCGCTTTGCGGTCGCCGCTGTGGCCGTGGAACGTCCGCGTCGGCGAGAATTCGCCGAACTTGTGGCCGACCATGTCTTCGTTCACGGAGACCGGAATATGCTTCTGACCGTTGTGGACGCCGAACGTCAGCCCGACAAACTGGGGCAGAATGGTCGAGCGCCGCGACCAGATCTTGATGATCTCGTTCCGGCCGGACGCGCGCACCTTCTCAACCTTCTTGAGAAGATAGCCGTCAACGAACGGACCTTTCCAAACCGAACGTGCCACGTGCTCGTGCTCCTATCCGCTCGTTACTTCTTCGCCTGACGCGGGCGGACGATGTACTTGTCCGTCGCCTTGTTCTTGCGCGTCTTGTAGCCCTTCGTGGGCTTGCCCCATGGGGTCGCCCAGTGCTTGCCGCCCTTGGTGCGTCCGCCGTTCGGATGGTCGACCGGGTTCATCGCCGTCGAGCGCACGGTCGGGCGTTTGCCCTGCCAGCGCGTGCGGCCGGCCTTGCCGATCGAAATGTTCCCGTGATCGGGGTTGGAGACGGCGCCGACCGTGGCCATGCACTCCTGGCGCACGCGGCGCGTCTCACCCGAATTCAGTTTCAACACCGCCCAGCCGCCATCACGGCCGACGAGTTGCACATAGGCGCCTGCGGAACGCGCAATCTGCCCGCCGCGGCCCTGCCGCAGCTCGACGTTGTGCACGATGGTGCCGATCGGCATGGAGGCGAGCGGCATCGCATTGCCAGGCTTCACGTCGACCTTCTCGCCGGAGACGACGGCATCGCCGACGGCCAGCCGCTGCGGCGCCAGGATGTAGGCGAACGTGCTGTCGTCATACCGGATGAGCGCGATGAACGCCGTCCGGTTGGGATCGTACTCAAGTCGCTCGACCCGCCCCTGCACATCGAACTTGCGCCGCCGGAAGTCGACGAGCCGGTAGGACTGCTTATGGCCGCCGCCGATGTGGCGCATCGTAATGCGGCCATGGTGGTTGCGACCGCCCGAGCGCGTCTTGCCCTCGACCAGCATCTTGATCGGAGCGCCCTTCCACAGCTGGCTCTTGTCGACCAGCACGAGCTGGCGCAGGCCGGGAGAGGTCGGACGGAATGTTTTCAGTGCCATCGTTCGACTCCTAGAGGCCTGTCGTCACGTCGATGGAGTGGCCTTCCTCGAGCGTCACAATGGCCCTCTTGGTATCGCGCTGGATCGATTGGATCCCACGAAATGCCTTCTTCTTGCCCTTGCGCACGAGCGTATTGACCGCTTTCACCTTGACGTTGAAAAGCTTTTCAACGGCCGTCTTGATCTCTGTCTTGGACGCCTTGTTGGCGACCTTGAAAATCACCTGGTTGGCCTCCGAGGCCATGGTCGCCTTCTCGGTGATCACCGGTGACTTGATGACGTCATAAGCATTCATCTTCATTTGAATCGTGCCTCCAGGGCCTCGACGGCGGCCTTCGTCAGCACGAGCTTCCTGCGCCGCAGGATGTCGTAGACGTTGATGCCCTGCACCGGCAGCACATCGATGTTGGGGATGTTGCGCGCCGCCATCGTGAAGCCGGGCTCGAGCTCCGCACCGTCAATGAACAGGGCGTTGGTGAGGCCGAGCTTCTCGAACTTCTGCCGCAGCGCCTTGGTCTTGCCGTCGGTGGACTCCGCCTTGTCGAGCACGATCAGCTCGCCGGCCTTGGCCTTGGCCGAAAGCGCATGGCGCAGCGCCAGCGCACGGACCTTCTTCGGCATGCCGATCTCATGGCTGCGCGGCTTGGGACCAAAGGCCTTGCCGCCTCCACGAAACTGAGGCGCCGACTTGTCGCCGTGACGGGCGCCGCCGGTGCCCTTCTGCTTGTACATCTTCTTGCCGGTGACCGCGACTTCGGAGCGGTCTTGCGCGTGATGCGTTCCGGCCATGCGCTTCAACGTCTGCCAGCGCACCATGCGTTGCAGCAAGTCCGCGCGTGGCTCCAGGTTGAAGATTGCATCGCTGAGTTCGACAGTACCGGCGGAAGCCGCATCGAGCGTCGTGACTTGGGTCTGCATCACGCCTGCTCCTTCTGCGTCTCGGCCGAACCGGCGGCCCTGGCGCGGAACGCACCTGGCTTCGGCGCATCTTTCGGCAGAGCCTTCTTCACCGCGTCGCGCACCAGCACCCAGCCGCCCTTGGCCCCAGGGACCGCCCCGCGCACCAGCACGAGGCCGCGATCCGGATCGATCTGCACGACCTCGAGGTTCAGCGTCGTGACACGCTCGGAACCCATCTGGCCGGCCATCTTCTTGCCCTTGAACACCTTGCCCGGATCCTGGCGCTGGCCGGTGGAGCCGTGGCTGCGGTGCGTCACGGACACGCCGTGGGTGGCGCGCAGACCACCGAAGTTCCAGCGCTTCATCGCGCCCTGGAACCCCTTGCCCTTGTTGGTGCCGGTGATGTCGACCAGCTGCCCCTTCACGAAATGATCGGCCGTGATCGTGGCACCGACCTCGATCAGGTTGTCGGCGGTGACGCGGAACTCGACCACCTTGCGCTTGGGCTCCATCTGGACCCGCGCAAAGCTTTCCCGCGCGGCCTTCGACAGCCGGTTCGGCTTGCGCGTGCCGGCGCCCAGCTGCACCGCGGTGTAGCCGTTCTTGTCATTCGTGAGATGGGCCAGGACCTGAACATTGTCGACCTTCAGAACCGTCACGGGGATATGCTCCCCCGCCTCGGTGAAGACCCGGGTCATGCCTATCTTCTGTGCTATTACTCCGGAACGCATCGGTTGCATTCCCCTCCTGATGAGATGGCGCGCCGCCTGCGCGACGCTTCTCTCGCAAAACCTAGAGCTTGATCTCGACGTCGACGCCAGCGGCCAGGTCGAGCTTCATCAACGCATCGACCGTCTGCGGCGTGGGATCCACGATGTCCAGCAGGCGCTTGTGCGTGCGCATCTCGAACTGTTCGCGGCTCTTCTTGTCGATGTGCGGCGACCGGTTCACAGTAAACTTCTCGATGCGCGTGGGCAGCGGAATAGGCCCGCGGACCTCGGCGCCCGTGCGTTTCGCCGTGTTCACGATCTCACGCGTCGACGCATCGAGGATGCGATGATCGAACGCCTTGAGCCGGATGCGAATATTCTGGCCGTTCATGGGTCAACTTTCAAAACGGAAAAGCGCCCGTTCGGTTGGGCGCCTTGGTCCATTTCCCTCTATTCGATGATTTTGGTGACGACGCCGGCACCGACGGTGCGGCCGCCCTCGCGGATGGCAAAGCGAACCTTCTCCTCCATCGCAATCGGCTGGATCAGGTCCACCAGGAACTCCGCA
>JBJXDX010000021.1:0-50726 GCA_046154585.1 Hyphomicrobiaceae bacterium
AGGCCGGCGAGTGGTTCCGCCTCGGTCGTCTGCTCATCGAATGCTCCTGATTCGCAGGCACAACCGTGCCCGCTGTCAGGCAGACAATCCACTCACCCTACCGTCCGAAATTGTGGAGCCAGCTCTCGATATCGTCCTCCCTTTGGAGTATTCGGCAATAGCTGGATTCCAGTACATCCGTGGCGGCTATAACTACCTTCGAGAGCATGGCGCAACTTTTGATCATTGCGTTGTAGCGGGCCTGTCCTATTGGGAGTGCGACCGACCGGAAATCGATACAATACTTGGAGCTCTAAGGCCCGAGACCATCGTGACAGTGTGTGATCCCTACCCCAACCAAGCAATGTCGGACGTGCTCAAGGCGCGCTTTGACCATGTGAGATTCAACGGAGTGCATCCTCCTTTCGACATCTGACGCACATATCACTGGCGTTCAGCGCCCCGCTGCCCCGCCCGGCCACCCGCCACCGCCTGGTGCAGCAGCAGCACCGGCACCAATCCGGCTAGCACGATCGCCAGCGCGCCGACCGACGCCCCCTCGAACTGCTCCAGCAGCGCGAAGCTGTAGACGTGTGTCGCCAGCGTCTCGAAGTTGAACGGCCGGAGCAGCAGTGTCGCCGGCAGCTCCTTCATGGCATCCACGAACACCAGCAGCCCCGCCGCACCGAGCGACGGCAGCAGCAGCGGCACATGCACGCTCACCAGCGTCGCCAGCGGCGAGCGCCCGAGCGTGCGCGCAGCGGCATCGAGGTTGGGCGAGATGAGTTCGAGCCCGGACTCCACCGCGCCCAGCGATACCGCCAGAAACCGCACCGTGTAGGCCAGCACTAGCGCCACCAGCGAGCCCGTCATCAGCAGGCCCGTCGAGATCCCAAATGCACTGCGGAAGAGATCGTCGATGCGGTTGTCCACAAACGCGAGCGGGATCAGCAGGCCCAATGCGAGCACCGTCCCCGGCACGGCATAGCCGAGGCCGGCCATGCGCACCGCCGGCCGGGTGAAGCCGTTCGGTGCCACGCGGCGCGCGTAGCCGAGCACCACGGCCAGTGCGACGGCGGCCAGCGACGAGATCGATGCCAGCAGCAGGCTGTTAACCGTCGCCTTCCAGAAGCCCGCCTCCATCGCCTCGGAGACATGCTTGATGGCGCTGGCCGACAGCACGAGCATCGGCAGCAGAAACCCGCACGCAAACGGCAGGAAGCACAGGATTATCGCGGCAACGCTGCGCCAGCCGCTGAGATCGGCGAACGGAATTGACCGCTGCCGGCGGCTGGTGTTGTAAAACTGGCTGTTGCCGCGCGCCATCCGCTCCGCCGCGAACAGGATGAGCACGAGGCCCAGCAAAACCACGGAGATCTGTGCCGCGCCTCCAAGACTCGATCGCTGCAGCCACGTCGCATAGATGCTCGCTGTCAGCGTCCGCACGCCGAGGTATTGCACCGCGCCGAGATCATTTAGGCATTCCATCAGCGCCAGCAGCACGCCGGCCGCGAGCGCCGGCCGCGCCATCGGCAGCCCCACCGACACGAACGCCCCCAGCGGCGAGCGCCCCAGCGTGCGCGCCACCTCCAGCGTGCAGACGGACTGCTGCACGAAGCTCGCGCGCGCTGTCATGTAGACGTAGGGATACAGTACGCACGACATGACGAAGATGGCGCCGCCGATGCCGCGGATCTCCGGAAACCAATAGTCCTGCACCGTGTGCCAGCCCGCCACCGACCGCAAGGCGCGCTGCACCGGTCCCGTGAAATCCATGAGGTCCGCATAGCAGTAGGCGATGATGTAGGTCGGCACCGCGAGCGGAATGACGAGCAACCGGTCGAGCACGGCGCGCCCCGGAAACCGGTACATCGTCACGATCCACGCCGTGCCGGCGCCCGTGACCAGCGTCAAGGCGCCCACGCCCGCCAGCAGCAGCGCCGTATCGAGGATGGAGGCCGGCAGCACCGTGCGCAGGAGATGCGGCCAGACATTGTCGCCGGCCGTCAGCGCAAGCCAGATCAGGGCAGCCACCGGCAGCACGACAACCGCCAGGATCACCCCAACGGTTATGCTCCAGGCCGGCGAGCTGCGCCGGCGTGCGCGCCACTGCGACAGGCGTTGCACAGGCGCGGAGAGCACTCGCATGCGATGCTGCAAGGAATGCTCTGGCGCGATGTCCGTCATGGAGGGTGGCTATGAGCCAAAGCGTGAGGCAGCGTTTGCCGCCGCCTCACGAAACCAATGTCACGAGCTCGGACCGGCGTCGAAGTTCACCTTGTCGACGATCTCGGACGCCTGCTTGCGATGCTTCGAGATCTCGCCCAGCGGCAGCGAATCCGCCTTGAGCGTACCCCAGCTCTTCACCGTAGCCGACGGCTCCACCTTCGCGTTCACCGGATACTCGTGGTTGATGCTGGCGTACATGCCCTGCGCCTCGTCGGACACCAGGAATTCGATCAGCTTGATCGCGCTGTCCTTGTTGGGTGCGTTCTTGGTGATGGCCACACCCGACACGTTGACGTGCGTACCGCGATCGCCAGCGTTGGGGAACAGCACCTTCACCGCGCTCGCCCATTCCTTCTGCTCGGGGTTCTTATCGTTCGTCTGCATCAGGCCCATGTAGTAGGTGTTGCCCAGCGCCAGGTCGCATTTTCCGGCGAACACGTCGCGCACTTGCTCGCGATCGCCGCCCGCCGGCTTGTGCGCGAGATTGTCCTTCACGCCTTTCAGCCAGGTTTCGGCTGCAGCGGCGCCCTTGTGCGCCACCATCGATGCCACGACACCGGTGTTGTAGGCGTGTTGGCCCGACCGGCTGCACAGCTTGCCCTTCCACTTGGGGTCGGCCAGCTCCTCATAGGTGATCGCGTCCTGCTTCACCCGATCCTTCGAGGCGTAAATCACACGCGCGCGCAGCGTCAGGGCGACCCAATGCCCCTCGGGATCGCGCAGGTTGGCCGGCACGATCGCATTGACGGATTGGGAAACGACAGGCTGCGTCAAATCCGCGGCATGGGCCTCCGTCAGCCGAGCGATGTCGACCGTCAGCATCACGTCGGCGGGGCTGTTGCGCGCTTCCGCGGCAAGCCGCTCGTTCAGGCCGTCGCGCACAAAAACCACGTTGGTCTTGATGCCGGTCTTGTCGCTGAACGCCTTCAGCATCGGTTCGATGAGCTGGGGTTCGCGCGACGAGTAGATGTTGACCTCCGCTGCCGTCGCCGCAAAGGCTGATGCAGAGAGAATGAACGCGGCAGATACGGAAAGCGTTTGAATGCGCCGAAATGCACTCAAAGTGTTTGTCATGTCGCAACTCCAATAATCGAGGTTCAAGGCCCCGGTATCAGGATGTCCACCCGTCGGGTGGCGCTCTCGGCCATCGAGCCGGCGCGCGGCCTAACAACAAGATGCAAATCGCCAAGTCAACGAAGAAGGGAAAGCGCCGCCTATATTAGAAAACGTCTAATTCTAACGTGCTTCCGAAGCTCTTCGCCGGCGTCACGTCTTCAGCGCATCGGCTTTCATCCTCGCGCGCGCGCACTGATACCTCCAAGCGAAGCACGCCTCCTGCATGACATCATGCCTTCCCCTTGCATTCCCGGAGGCGGCGCGCTCGCGCCTTCGGCGCGACGCGCGGCCATCCGGGATCTTCCCCGACAGCGAATGGACATGGCGCTTGCCAGATAAGATCACGAGCCTGCGCATGATCGCGAAAGGTGAAGACCCCGGATCAGCGCGCACCTGCCGATGCGCCCTGTCCGGGAACGCAGGTTTGAGAGGTCGGAGTATTTGATCTTGGTCGTGACGCTGAACTGACGCGGGACCCGGTGCGTGCGTAACGGCCACCTAAACCGGCACCACTCTGTCGCGCGCAAACACCACGCGAACGCACGCACCGGCACCATCCGGATTCGCGATCTCCAGCCGCGCGCCATTGATCTCCGCCAGCCGGCGCGACAGCGGCAGGCCAAGACCTTTTCGCGCGCGCTGCTTGGGCCGCACAGCGGGCATGGGCCCCGGGCGGGAGACGCGGTCGATGACCTCAAGCGCAATTCCCGGCCCCGTGTCCTCCACTTCGATCCACGCGCGGCCGGCCAGCTCAAAGCCCGTTCTGACCGTGACGTGTGCCTCGCGGCCCGCATACTTGATGCTGTTCGAGAGCAGGTTCAGCAGGATCTGTTTCAGGCACCGGACATCGGCCACCACGCGCGGCATCGCCTCGATCAGCACAGCCGAAAGCGTCACGCCCGCTTTGTCAGCCAGCGGCTGCAGCGCCGAGACGCACGACCGGGCGATCTCATTCAGATCGGCCTGTGAGAAGAAGAGCTCGTCATGGTCCTTCTCCAGGTCGCCGCGCGCGAACAGCCCGTCGACGAGGCCCAGCGCATGCCGGGCGCTGTCGCGGATATCCCGCATGTAGCCGCGGTAGCGCTCGTTCGGCAGTGCGCCCAGATGCTGCTCGGTCATGATCTCCGCCAGCGCGATGATCGCAGCCAGGGGCGTGCGCAGTTCGTGCGCCAGCTTGGCCAGCGCATCGGGCTCGCGATCGGCCTGCTCGTCTCCCGCTGGTGCAGGTCTGGCCAAGGGGGACGGTGCCTCGTCCGGTGACCATTGCGCCGGCACGATCGCATCCGCGTCCGGCTTGTCGCGTATCCGCTTGGCGATCTTGCGCAAGGTCTCGGCATCCGCACTGAAGGGATGCAGCGTTACATTGGACATGCCAGGGCCTTTGCGCCCGCGAATGGTCTCCTGAATGCCGGCGCTGGCCGTCATGGCCGGCGGCCAGGTCACGACGAACACGGGTCCGTCACCCGCTCGCACCAAGCGCCTGACCCTGCACGGGCGTGCCAGCACGCCATGTGGCGTCCAGAACGTCAGATGCGTGTCGCGCCACAAGTCCGTGCCATCACCATCCGTATCGAGCCCGCGCAGATACGAGATCGCTGGCATCGCAACATCCAAACGCACGGGTTCCGTCCGGCTGGCGAAATCGCCACCCCACAGGTGCTGACCCGCAGCGTTGGCGCCAAGCAGGATGCAGTGCGCGCAATCCACGATCACGGCCGGCTCCGACACCTCGGAAAGCGCCTTGTCCACCACACCGGAAGCCGGCATATTCGTGATGTAGTTCAAGGGGGAACGACTCCAGCGCACACGGTCACCGGTCCAGAGCGATTGCCGGCACCAGATCGTCACTGCAGCGCGCATGCACATGGCGCGCGGATGTGATACTATAAAGCCGTTGACAGACCGGAGATACAAAGATGGCGGATTTGCCACAGTTTGAAATCCCGGAAGCCATGCGGGATATGGCCGAGCGCAACGTGGAGCAGGCGCGTTCCGCCTACGGCCAGTTTCTCGAAATGGCGCGACAGGCGCAGGATGTCGTCGCCAAGTCGTCGGATACGATGGCGCAGAGTGCGCGGGATATTCAGCTCAAGGCGATGCGCTATGCCGAGCAGAACATGGAGGCCAACTTCGCCTTCGTGGGCGACCTTGCGAAGGCTCGGGATCTCCGCGACTACATGGAAATTCAGTCCCGCCACGCGCAGCGGCAGATGCAGACCTACTCCGAGCAGGCGCAAGAGCTCGGACGCATGCTGTCAGACGTTGCCCAGAAAGTGCAGCGGCGCGTTTAAGGGCGCCGCCCTCCGGTAGAAAAGCACACGCCCACTGTCATCCCGGGCAAGCGCGGGCCGAGGCGATGGTTGTGCACCCAGTGCTTGTTCCCGCGCGCGACCCGGGACCTAGGGCCACATGCGGTAGCCAACATCACCCCGCATACCCGCCCTTGTCCAGATACTCCTGCTCCTCCCGCCGCATGGCGCGCCCGAGAATCGGATTGCGATGCGGGAAGCGCCCGAAGCGCCGGATGATGTCGCGGTGCCGCTCGGCATGAGACAGGTTGGGCTGCCCAAGCCGCTGCGCCAGCGCCACCGATCGCTCCTGGTCCGCCAGATGTTCTGAATGACCAAACGGCAGGTAGAAGAAGAGCGCCAGCTCGATCGGCACGCCACGATCATGCCCCGCGTCGATGGCGGCTGCAGCCACCTCGCGCGCCAGCGGGTCGGTCGCGTACATGCGCGGCGTGCCGCGGAACGAATTGCGCGGGTATTGATCGAGCAGGATCAGCAATCCCAGAGTGCCTTCTGCCGTCGCCTGCCATCCGCTGAGCTCCCCGCGGGCCGCCGCCTCGTACAGTGACGCAAAGCGCTCGCGAAAACGCCGGTCGAAGGCGTCGTCTTTCGCAAACCACAAGCTAGGCCCGGCCTCACTCCAGAAGGCGACCACGGAGCCTGCCTCGGCGACCGGGATGGATACGGCACGCCGCTCTGCGCCGTCGCTGGCCGGCGCACTCTTTTGCAACGCACTGTCGACCGTCATCTGCGGATACATCGCGCCGGACATTGCGGCCAAAGTCAGAAAGAGTTGAGATGTCTTCATTGTCTTGCCTCCTGCGGGGGTTCAATGACCAGCGGGCGAACGCCGCCCTCGTCTTCGCGCAGTGATCGCAGGCAGGTCTTGATGATGCTAATGGTATGATTTCAGGAATATACTGAACTGAATTGATCGATATCGGCACTGCACTCCGTCATCCGCCCGTCACATATCCGAAACACGCCCGACATCGACACCGGCTACTTGCTGCGTGTCCTCACAGGGAAACCCGCAATGCTTCGCCGACTGCTTCTGGTTTCTGTCGCCTCCATCCTGTCGATATCCGCCGCCATGGCGCAGGAGCACGCCGCAAAGCTCGCCGGCCATGTCGTCATGCCGGCCGCGTCGTTCATCGATGTCCCGGCCGACGCGCCCGCCGACCTCAAGATCTCGGGCAAGTTCGCCACCAGCCCGGTCCGCAACGAAGCCCTGGAGTCTGTTGAAGGCAAATCCCGCGGCCGGCCGACCGGCATCAAGGTGCCGTTCAAGGGCCAGCCGCTGCAGGGCCACTCCGGCATCAAGACCATGCCGGATGGCACCTACTGGGTCATCACCGACAATGGCTTCGGCTCGCGCATCACCTCGGCCGATTCCGCCCTGTTCCTCAACCGGTACCGCATGCACTGGGACAAGGGCACGGTCGAGCGCCTGAAGACCATCTTCCTGCACGACCCGGACAAGAAGATCCCGTTCCGCATCACCCATGAAGGCACCGAGAAGCGCTACCTGACCGGCGCCGACCTCGACCTCGAAGGCTTCCAGATCGTCGGCGACAAGATCTGGATCGGCGAGGAGTTCGGCCCTTACATCCTCCGCACCGACATGAACGGCAAGGTCGAGGCCCTGTTCGAGACCATGGCCGACGGCAAGCCGGTGCGCTCGCCCGACCATCACACCGTCACTGCGCCCAACCCCGGCGCGTCGAGCACCGCTGTCAACTTGCGCCGCTCGAAAGGCTACGAAGGCTTCGCCGCCTCCAAGGACGGCAAGTTCATCTACGGCATGCTCGAAGGGCCGCTGTGGGATGCCGACAAGAAGGATTGGGAAAGCCTCGACGGCAAGACCGTCCTGCGCATCCTCGAGTTCTCCATTGCTGAAGAAAAATGGACCGGCCGCCACTGGAAGTATCCGCTCGACGCCGGCGCCGAAGCCATCGGCGACTTCAACATGATCGACGCCACCACCGCCCTCGTCATCGAGCGCGACGACAAAGAGGGCACCGCCGACAAGGCCTGCCCCGAAGGCAAGAAGGCTGAAAATTGCTTCGACGACATCGCCAGGTTCAAGCGCATCGTGAAGATCGAGCTATCGAACGCCAACGCCAACGGCCCCGTCCGCAAGATAGGCCACATCGACCTCTTGAAGATCCAGGACCCGGACAAGAAGGCGCGCAAGCCGCTCAACAACGGCGTGCTCACCTTCCCCTTCTTCACGATCGAGAACGTGGACGTGGTCGACGACAGGCACATCATCGTCGGCAACGACAACAACCTGCCGTTCTCCTCCAGCCGCGACCCCAACAAGGCCGACGACAACGAGTTCGTCCTCCTCAACGTCGAGAGCCTGCTCAAGGCGAAGTAGCGCTAATTAACGTCATCCTCGAGCGGTGAAGGCGTAGGCCGTCCATGCGAAGCATGGCTGCGCCATAACGCCGACTAGGGGATCCAGCATGAGAAGTGCCGAAGGCTCATTATCGGCGGCAGCCAGCCCGGCTTGCCTGGACCGGCCTGATCTGGTACCTCACCGGCCAGCGCGCGGAGGCCCTTCCGGCCCCCGTTGCGAGCGCGACCGTGGGCGCTTCGGCGCGCCACGCCGAGCGTCCCCTGGCCAAGAAATTGCCGGTCAAATACCATGGCCGGCCTGGAATGCCGCCTTAGCTCAGTTGGTTAGAGCACTAGATTGTGGATCTAGGGGTCCCCCGTTCGAGCCGGGGAGGCGGTACCAATATCCATCATGATCAGAACCAGAATTATTTTGGGGCGGCGTGACCCAGATCCTATCCCTCGCTCACCTGACGCTGATCGACGGCAGTCCCGTCGACCTGATCGATGCGGCGGCTGCGGCAGGCTTCAGCTACGTCGGGCTCCGCGTGATTGCGCGAGAGCCTCGCCCAGCCTGGATGCCCGTTGTCGGCAATGTCCAAATGGAGCGCGAGATCAAGCGCCGCTTGGCGGCCACGGGCACAAAAGTACTGGACCTCGAAGTGTTCTGGCTGACACCGGACTTTCAAGTCGCCGATCATGTTCCGGCACTCGCACTCGGGGGAGAGCTCGGCGCGCGCTATGTCGTGGTCATATGCGATGATCCTGATCGGAGTCGCGCGATCGAAAATTTTGCCCGTCTCTGCGAGGCGGCCAAGCCGTTCCACATCCGGCCCGCTTTGGAGTTCATCCCCTACACACAGGTCGTCACGCTCGCGCATGCTGTCGACATGCTGCAAGCCGCGAGCGCCGCCAATGCCGGCCTGCTTCTGGACCTCCTGCATCTCAGCCGCTCCGGCGGCAGTCCAGGCGACCTGGCCCGCGTTGCGCCTGGGTTGATAAACCTTGCCCACGTCTGCGACGCCCCCGCCGCGATACCGCAAACGATCTCCGAGCTTCGCCACGAAGCCCGCGAGGATCGCATGTATCCGGGGGAGGGAGCCCTGCCGATCAGCGCCTTTCTGGCGGCGCTCCCGGCGGAAACGCCCATCGCGCTCGAAGCGCCCAATCCGCGCGCCGCGCACCTCTCGTTTGCGGAGCGCGCGCGCCACGCGTATGCGAGCATGAAGCGGATAGCCGGCTAGTGTGATGATCGAGAAATTCGCCGGCATTTGCCGCACATCTTGGAGCGAATTTCTCGATCTGAATCACACAAGCAAGTCTATGATGCTGGTGTCCAGTTGGATTCCGAAGTTCGCTCCCGGACCTCGCATCCACATCAGGCAAAACTTCGGAATCAGGACACTAGAGCAGGATCTGAACGACTTTGCCGTGACAAAGCGCGCTGTCCGTGCCTATGCTTTCGCCAGCTGCGATTGGGCTTCGGTAAAAAAATAGAGCCTTCGAATGCGGGCCTGAATCTCCAATCGCACTTCGCTTGAGCCATTCAAGGCCCTGCGACCGTGAAAAAAATGGGGAGGAGAGTTCCGCATGCATCGTCGTGATTTTATCGCTTTGGGCTCCAGCGCCATCGCCGCCGGCGTATCGTTGCCGGCCACGGCTCAGACCCGGACATGGCCGGACAAGCCCGTAAAAATCATTGTCCCTTTTGCAGCCGGCGGCGGAACCGACGTCGTGGCCCGTCCGTGGGCGGACAAGCTCGGCCAGATCTTCGGCCAGCAGTTCGTCGTTGAAAACCGAGGCGGCGCCAGTGGGCTGATCGGCACCGAGGCCGCCGCGAAGGCAGTACCGGACGGCTACACGCTGTTGATTTCATCGAACACCACGACCGTCAACTTGCCGCTCCTGCGCAAGGTCCCCTATGACCCGAAAAGCCTCGAGCCGGTGGCGCGCGTCGGAGATGTCGTGACCGGCTTTGTGATCCACAGCTCCATCGGCGTGAAGACGTTTGCGGAGATGGTCGACTACGCCAAAAAGAATCCGGGCAAGCTCGCCTTTGGCTCGTCAGGCCCGGGCACAGCGCCTCACCTTCGGCTGGAGATGCTGAAGTACAAGACGGGCATTGATATCCTTCACGTGCCCTATCGCGGTGGCGCCGATGCCCTGATCGACATCCTCAGCAACAACGTGCAGATGATGAACGAGCCCGTCACGCTGCCGCATGTCAAGGCCGGCAAGCTGAACCTTCTCAACGTCAATCATTCTCAGCGCAGCTCCGACTTTCCGGACGCTCCAACGTTGACCGAGCTCGGCTATCCCGGCGCCGATGTTGCTATCTGGTTCAGTCTTTGGGCTCCGGCCGGCACGCCCAAGGACATCCAGCAGAAACTCAACGCCGAGATCGTCAAGCATTCGCAAACCGACGAGATGAAGGAAAAGCTGCGCCTGGCCGGGGCGGCGCCCGTGATCCAGACCATCGAGGAAATGGTCAAGTTCCGGGAGGAAGATACAAAGGCCATGGCGGCGCTCATCGACCTTGCCAAGATCAAGATCGAGTAAGGGCACGCCTGCAAAGCTTCGATCCGAAACGATGGGGCTCCTACCGAGCCTCGTCGCCACGGCCTTTGGCCTGGATCGACTGCGTCCGCCCGAACCAGCGCCGCGCCTCGGACACGAGCGCGCCAACAGCCGCCGAGTGCGGCCGCCCCCGGACGGTGATGAGGCTGATCTCCCGCCAGATTTCCGGCTGGATCAGAGGTCTCACGACCACCTCCGGATGGTTGGCGCAGTGCTGCGGCATGAACGCGTAGCCAAGTCCGGCGGCTGCCATCGCCAGAATCCAATCATCTCGATCGCTGCGATAGACCGTGCGGTCCGACACGCCCCGCTCCGCAAAGATCCTTTCGGCGACCTGCGCATATTCGCAGTTGATGCGGTCGAGGTAGTCCTCGCCCTCAAGATCGCAGACGCGAACCGCGTTGGCATTCGCCAAGCGGTGTTCCGGGTTCAAGACGATGACGAACTGCTCCCGGTAGAGCGGAATGCGATGCAGCCGCTCGTCCTGCACGTCATCGGGCGTGCACGACAGCGCGATCTCCAATTCGCCATTGGTGAGGCACTCATGCAGATGCGATGCCGTCGCATCCGTGAGCTGGAGCTCGATGCCGGGATGCTGCTGCCGCAGCGTCTTGATGAGACCCAGCAGGCTGGCGGGCGCGATAGTACACATCAGCCCGAGGCGGAGCGAAGCCCGCTTCAGGTCGACCAGCTCCGACGCTTGCCGTTTGGCCTGGTCGGCCCGCGCAAAGATCTCCCGCATGTGCGGCAGCACCATGCGTCCAAGCTCGGACAGGTGGGTTCGCGAGCGCTCGCGGCGGAACAACTGGCCGCCAAGCTCGGCCTCCAGCAACCGGATCGCCCGCGTGAGCGCTGGCTGGGAGACATGGCATCGTTCCGCGGCGCGCGTGAAGTTCAAGTCTTCCGCGAGAGCCACGAAATATCGCACCTGATGCATTTCCACGGGCATCACCCCCGACAATCGGCTTTTCATGCCGAGTTTGGAAATTTGTTCAAGAACTACATTGTTATGGATCTCATAACGGCAATGCATTTCTGTCGCCTGCTTTTGCCGCGCAGTGTTAAGTTGGCCAAAACCAGAGGTTTCTCAGGAGGTTCAATGCCCCTCAAGGACAAGCTCGACGAGACGCGCGCCGCGTCCGCCAAACGCCGGACTGAAGAGCAGCGGGCTCTGATGCAGCGCTCCACCAACGATCTGCGCGCCTCCGGCATTCTCGACACCGTGCTCAAGGCCGGCCAGATGATGCCCGCCTTCGCCGGCACCAGCCACAACGGACGCCATATCGCCTCCGCCGGCCTGCTGCAGCAGGGGCCGCTGGTGCTGTCATTCTTCCGAGGACAGTGGTGACCGTATTGCCGGCATGAGCTGGATGCTCTGCAAGCAATCTACGCCGATATCAAAACCGCCGGTGCCGAGCTCGTCGTGTTCTCGGGCGAAACCGCTGATATCTCCGGCCAGATGGCCGCCAAGCAGGGGCTGACCTTCCCGATCGTGCAGGACACCGGGCTCGCCATCGCGCGATCGTTCGGGCTTGCCTTCACGCTGCCCGACGACCTGAAGGCCCTGTATCAGAGCTTCGGCATCGACCTGCCCAAGAACACCGGCCACCCCGCCTGGGAGCTGCCGATGCCCGCCCGCTACGTCATCGACCGCACCGGCCTCGTCCGCTCCGCCGAAGTCGACCCCGACTACACGGTACGCCCCGAGCCGTCGGCGACACTGGCGATCGTGCGGGGATTGGGTTGAATGCAGCTCCGGCTCTACCACCTGGGCGCAGCACAGCCGCGCCTTCGTAGCTCCGGGGGCACGCAGCTATGCTTCACGTCTAGCGATCAGTCCAGTCCACCCGTTCAAGTAGTTCCCGGTAGGCCAATGATAGAAAACTGACCATCGGCATAACCAACAAGCACCCCAGAACTACATCTTCCAACGCTTCAGCGACTAGCCGAACAGCCGGGCGATCTTGAAGTAGCGCAGGGTAGTCGGCCCAAGCGAGCAGAAAGATAAGTATCCAAGCGGGTAGGAGTGCGATCTGCGCGCCGACAGCCAACCTTAAAAGATTTCCGCCGGCTGCCGTCCAAGCGTTTTGGAAAGTTAAGGGTCGCTCGAGGGCACGGGCTGGAAGAATAAGCCAAACTTTGGTCGTTAGCAGGTAGCCGAAGATCAACGCCGCAAAGACAATCGGCACCAAGAAGTCAGGGGGGTCTTCGGTTGCGTCGGGCTTCCAAACCGCCATGACAACAAGCAAGGGGCCAAACATAATCAGGCTCATTGCGGCCGAAGGTACCAAGTAGCGCACTACGATTTTATCGAACCGAAGATACCAGGCGCATGGCCAACTTTCGTCCCGAAGCAGTAGGCGATGCCATGCCACATAAATTGACGCGGCTAGCGGTGTCATTATGAGCCAGGACGCCAGCACGTAGAAGACGCGCACCCATGCCTCAGGCGCCGTCTGCCATTCAAGCAGGATGTCAGCGTAGTTGAAGGCAATGTGAATTAGGATCGTGAGTAGAACCCATGCCCAAGATATTTGCGCCAAGTAACCCAGATTGGAGAATGTGACAGCGTACGCGTCAACAACCGTCCGCCAAACCGGGATACGACGCCCCGCCGGTGCGGCCATAGATGATCCCCCGCAATCTCCGCTATAAGCTCGCTGCCTGTCGCCAATGCCCTTTTTGCTCACCCCACCTTCGGCACCACCTCCCGCACCAGCCCCTCCATCCGATCCAGCGCGTCCTGCAGCTCGCCGCTCTCGAAGCCCACGACGATCTCGCGCACGCCCACGCCCGCATACGCACGGGCATCCTCCGCGATCTGCTCCGCTGAGCCCGTGAACGTCACGCGACGACCGTCGCGATGCTGCGCCTCTTTACCCAGGCTGTAGCCGGGCACGAACAGAACCACATCAATCGCCGCCGGATCGCGCCCGGCCTCTTGTGCGTGACGCCGCACATCTGCGATTCCCACGGCCAGCGCCTCGGGCGTATCCAGGGGCTCCTTCGGATTGCGGATGGTTGGATACCAGCCGTCGCCGATGCGGCCGGCGCGCCGCCGCGCCGCCGGCCCCTCGCCGCCAACCCAGATCGGCAGACCCGGCTGCTGCACGGGCTTGGGCTCGAACACCACGTTGCGCGTGCTCACGAACGCACCCGCGAAGCTCGGTTCCTTCTCGCTCCAGAGCGCGCGGAAGGCGCGAATGTATTCGTCCGATGCCGCACCACGCTTTTCGTAGGGCGGCGCGCCTAATGCCGCCATCTCCTCTGCTAACCACCCCACGCCGATGCCCACCGTCACCCGCCCCTTCGACAGCACATCGACCGTCGCCAGCGTCTTGGCCGCCAGCAGCGGCGGCCGGTGCGGCACCACCATCACTGAGGTCAGCAGCCGCACGTTGCGCGTGACCGCCGCCGCATAAGTGAGGCACGAGAGCTGCTCCAGGCAGTACCCTGTGCCGCTGACCGGATGCTTGCCGCTCTCGCTGTAGGGGTAGACGGACGCCGTGGTGCGCGTGAACACGACATGGTCGCTGAAGCCCAGATGCGACAGCCCGAGCCGGTCGGCCTGCTGCGCCAGTTTGCCGAGGTTATCGGGGTCCGCGGCAATGCCGCGTGTGCCAAGATGCAAGCCGAATTTCATGGGGAATCCTCCGCGCGTCACACACCACTCCGCTGCAAGGCACAGGCTGGTGCTTCGTTTATATTTATTCGTCATCCTCGGGTCGCGTACGCCAAAGGCGTATCGCGATCCCGGGGACCCAGCATAAGAGTCGTCGAAGACACCTTAGAATGGAGCCTTCGGCGCTTCCTATGCTGGATCCCCGCGCTCCACGCAGCTTCGCCGCGCTCGCGCGAGGATGACGGACGTTAAGATAGCACCCTATCATCTTGAACCGCAGCCCGCCCCATGCGCAAATCGCGCCGGACCAAGACGGAGGCCCTATCGATGCTGATCCTGGATCAGGCGCGTCACGAATGGGAAGAGTGGCGCCCCGGCGTCCTCACACGCATGTGGTCATCCGCACTCTCGGGCACGACGCAGCTCTGCGTCTTCGAGCAGCGCTGCGATCCGGGCAAAGGCGCGCCGACGCATCTGCACGCCGTTGAGGAATTGCTGACCGTCCTCGACGGCCAGGCCGACGTCTGGCTCGAGGCCGAGCAGGCGACGCTTACTACTGGGCAGTCGCTCGTGGTGCCGGCCGGTCGCAAGCACGGCTTCCGCAACAGCGGCACCGGCACCCTGCACGTACAGGCGATCCTCGCCTCGCCGATCTTCGAAGCCGCCTTCGACGATTTGCACGAGACGCCGCGCCGCTGGCTGCCACGGCCGTGAGGCTTTTGACCGAATTTGGATCGGATTGCTGCCGCACTTGATACTGGGTCCCGGGCCGCGCGCGGGATTTGACGCACCGCATTCTAACAGCGCGTTGGCCCGCGCTTGCCCGGGATGACATCAGAGCTGGACGCGACCATTCTGTAATGCCGGAGTAGTGGTCTTCATCTTCCCGCTCCCTTGGCCGGGATGAAAACCTTGGATGAGGCGCGGCCGTGCTCACCACCTTTGTCATCCCGGGCAAGCGCGGGTCGAGGCAATGATAGCGGGCACGGCGATTGTGCCCGCGCGCGACCCGGGACCCAGGGTCTGTGCGGCAGCCAGTCTTCCGTCTTGCAACCGCGAAGACCTCACCCTTCGAAGCCATAGTCTCGCCACGCCGCCTCACGGCTGACATAGCCGTTCTCGACATCCGCGCGCACCGCATCGGGATCGCGCCGCTTGGGATCGCCGTAGCCGCCGCCGCCGGACGTGGTCAGCCAGATCACGTCGCCCTTGGCGATCTTCAGGCTCGCGACCTTCGACGGCAGCCGCTGCCCTTCCGCATCACCTGCGCGCTTCAGCGTGACCGCGCCACCCGCCCCCGGCGCGCCGCCATCCAGTCCATACGGCTGCACCTTGAAGCGATCGAAATTGCCGGCGAACGTCCCGTCTGGCGCATCGATGCGAAAGGCGCGATCGAGCCCGCACCCGCCGCGCGTGCGTCCGGCTCCCCCCGAATCCGCCACCAGGCTGTAGCGCACGAACGTCACCGGGTACGTGTTCTCCAGCATTTCGACCGGCGCGTTGGCGATGTTGTGCAGGCCGCACGAGAAGCCGTTGGCGCCATCCTCGAGCGGATGTGCGCCCCACCCGCCGCACGTCAGGTCGAAATACACCTGCCGCGTGCCGTCGGCCTTGAACAGGTTCGTGGCGTAGGCGTAGCTGACCCCGTAGTAGGCCGCCGGAATCTGTCCCGCCAGCGCTTGCGCGAAAGCCCCGAGCACGGTCGTCACGATGCGATGCCCCGTGGCCATGCGATTGGCCACCGGTGCCGGCGATCGCGCCGTCACGCACAGCCCCTCCGGCGCCGTGATCCTGACCGGCACGTAGCATCCCGCGTTCGCCGGAATATCGCTGCCGATCGCCATCAGCACGCCGCAGAACACGCCGGACTGCGTCATGTTCAGCGTGCAATTGACCGGCCCCGCCGCCTGCGGGCTCGAGCCGGCGAAGTCGATCTCGATCTGGTCGCCCGCCACGGTGAGCCGCACCGCGATCCTGAGCTTGGTCTCGCGATCGATGCCGTCGTCGTCGACGAAATCCTCGAACGCATAAACGCCGTCCGGCACGGCGCGGATAGCCACGCGCATCGCCGCTTCCGACTGCGCCCGAATTCCACGGCACGCCTCGCGCAGCCGCGCTGATCCATAGCGCCGCGCGATCCGCGTCAGCCCGGCCACGCCGATATCGAGCGCGGCGAGCTGCGAGGCGAAATCGCCGCCGACATTGACGGGCTCGCGCGTATTGCGCAGGAACAACTCGATCACCTGCCTGTTCCGCCGCCCGCGCTCGTCGAGCTTCATCGGCGGAATGCGGAATCCCTCCTGATAGATCTCCGTCGCAGCCGCGTAGTAGCTCCCCGGCGCACCCCCGCCGACATCGAGGTGATGCACCAGCACGCCGGCGATGCCGACGAGTTCTCCATCCACGAACGTCGGCTTGAACGTCAGCACGTCGTTCAGATGCTGCCCGCCCGCGTACGGGTCGTTGGTGATGATGATGTCGCCCTCGTGCCAATCGGAGAGCGGAATGTGTTTCTCGATGATGTCCGTCAGGCAGCTCGACATCGAATTCAGATGTACGGGAATGCAGGTTGCCTGCGCGACGCTCAGCCCGTCCGCATCGAACATGCACGTCGAATAGTCGAGCAGGTCGCGCACCACCGACGACCGGCTGGTGCGCCAGATCGTGACGCCCATTTCCTCCGCCGCCGCCACCAGCGCGTTGCGGATCACCTCGAGCTGAACGGCATCGAGCGCTTTCATCACACGGCCTCCGCGGTTCGGCTGGCGATCAGGTCGCCGCCGGCGGTCACGCCCAACGTCCAGCCCTTGGGTATGGCGTGCGTCGCATGCTCTTCCTCGACGATCAGCGGACCCTGCAGACGGGCGCCTGTCCCGATCGCGGCGCGGTCCCACACCGGCGTCTCTTGCCACGCGCCGGCGGTGAACAGCCGCCGCACACCTTTGGCCTTGCCCCCCTGGATGCTTCTGAAGGGTCTTTGCACCGGCTTCTTGAGACGTCCTGTCGCTGCGAGCCGCACCGCCACGATCTCCGGCACGATGTGCCGTTCCGCGTGGGCATATTGCGTCATATGCAGATCATGGAATCGGGCGACCGCGGACGCCAGATCTGCCGGCCTATCGAGCGGCACCTGGATTTCGTAGGCCTGCCCCGGATAGCGCATGTCGAGAAACAGCGGGAACGATTGCGCGTCCTTGGCAACGGCATCGCGTGCGAGCACCGCCTGCGCTTCGTCTACGAGCGACGCGCAAAGGTCTCCAAGCACCGGCAGTGCGGCGGCATCGGCTTTCACCAGCCGCGACCGGGTCAGGCTGTGCACGACATCGGAATAGAGCATGCCCCAGGCGCTCAGCGTTCCCGGATCGCTCGGGAACACCACGCGATCGATGCCTATCTCCTCCGCCGTCTCGCAGGCATGCAGTCCGCCTGCGCCGCCGAACGACAGCAGGGCGAAATCCTCCGGGTCCAGCCCCTTTTCGAACAGCGAGAGCCGGATCGCCCCCGCCATCTGCGAAACCGCGACCTCGCTGATGCCGTCCGCGGCCGCCTCCGTCGTCAGTCCTAGCGGTCCCGCAACCTTCTCCTGAATGGCCGCCCGCGCGCCGTCCGCATCAAGATCCATCGATCCGCCGAGGAAGAAATTCGGGTCGATGCGCCCCAGCGCAACGTTGGCATCGGTCACCGTCGGCTCGCTGCCGCCGCGCCGGTAGCAGACCGGACCCGGCCGTGCGCCGGCGCTCGCCGGTCCAACCCGCAAACGTCCGCTCCCCTCCACGCGCGCGATGGAGCCGCCGCCCGCGCCGATGGTGCGAATATCGATCATCGGCAGGCGCACCGGCAGGCCGTCGACCTTGCCCTCGGTGATCTGCCGTGTGCGCCCCGCGTGCACGATCGACACGTCATAGCTGGTGCCGCCCATATCGACTGCGACTAGATTCGGCATCTCCAGACGCGCCGAAATCGTCTCTGCCGCCAGCGCTCCGCCGCTCGGACCGGACAGAAGCAGGCGCGCCGGCTGCAGCGCCGCCGTTTCCGGGCTCGTCACGCCGCCGTTCGATTGCACGAGATACACCGGCGCCTTGAAACCCGCGTCGGCCAGCCGCGCCCGCAGCCGCTCGAGATACCCGCGCACCACCGGCATCAGCAGCGCATTGAGCACCGTCGTCGATGTGCGCTCGAACTCGCGGATTTCCGGGCTCACCTCGTGCGACAGGGCTACGTCCATCTCCGGTGCGTGCTTGGCCAGAAAGGCCCCGATCTCCTTCTCATGCTTCCCGTTGGCGTACGCGTGGAGCAGGCACACCGCCACGGCCCGCACATCGGCCGCCCTGAGCCTGGCGACGATCTCTCCGAGATGCCCGGTATCGAGCTCCGTTTCAATGTCTCCGTTGGCCCTCGTCCGCTCCCGCACCGCCATCCTCAGCGCCCGCGGGATCAGCAGCGCCCGCGGCTCGGCCCGGTTCGCGTACACATCGCGGCGGAAATGCCGGCCGATTTCCAGCACGTCCTCGAAGCCGAAGGTCGTGACAAGCCCGCCCTTCGGCAGCTTGCGTTGCAGCACGGCGTTGGTGCCGATCGTGGTGCCATGCATGAGGGCCGAGACCTCGGCCGGCGTGAAGCCGAAGCGGGCGCCCGCCTCGCGCAGCCCGGTGATCAGCCCTTCGGAGGGATCGGCAGGGGTCGTCGGCGTCTTGGCGGCGAACGTCTGCCCCGTCCGCTCGTCGAGAATCTGTAGGTCCGTGAAAGTTCCGCCGACATCGACGGCAACGCGGAGCGAGCGAGGGGTGGTCAAAGGTCAATCCCAGGAAGTGTGCCGGTCGGGGGGTGAGCAGGCCCGGCAATGTGCCGGAATGGCCGGGTTCCGCGCAAGACATTCATGCGGCCCTCGCCAGCCGCCAAAGTTCCACGGCGCCACGAAAATTCGGGGGAAAACTTTTCGACCCTGCGCCCACCATACTTTCAACACGTACACTTCGATTCATGTACGCGCGCGTCAGATGCGACACATCAGTGGGTGGAACGCACGAGGGGACCCATGACGACTGCTGCGGCGCTGGCATACCGAACCATCATCCGGATGTTCAGGAACGCTGTTGCCCCTTGGCCGAGGCAGAATAGACCGGCCGGCACAATCCTCTCGGGCCTCGCCGCACTCTCCGACGAGAGGCTGCGCTCGTTTGACGAGCAGCTCGGCTGCCGCCATGCGAAAACAACCCCGTCATCACGCGCAAACGGCCAAACTCTGAGGAACGCACCCCTGGTGGAACCAGTCGACCGGCCGTGCGTTATTCCGTTTGCGCCCTTGCCTCTGCGGCGGGGTGCGCTCGATAAGAAAAGCGCCTCTGTCCTCCCCTGAGGCGCTTTTCCTTTTTCATCACATGATGGCCTCGAGCTCGGCAAAGCCAAGTCCGCCGGGCTGCGCTGTAATCCAACGCGGATGCGCCTTCATCGCCGGCAGAAACGCCCGGATGTTGGCGACGCCGACGGACAACGGAAAATACGCAAACATCGGCTCGTCGTTCGGCGAATCTCCGGCATAGACGACACGCTTGCGGGCTTGATCGCCGTCCAGACCGAAGGTCCGCAGCAGCGATAGCGACATCTGCAGCTTGCTGAAATCGCCGATCCACGCGTTGACGTGGATGGAGCTGACCTTTGCCGTCGCGCCGGCTTCCTCGAAGAGGCGCACGATATCGGCGATGGTGCTCTCCGGCAGCGGCGCAACGTCCTCGCAGAAATCCACAGCGTAGTCGCTGATGCGAAACGCCTGGTCGGCGGCCAGTCGAACGTCCGGATACTTTTGCTGGATCGTGCGGAAGATCACGGCCAGCCGGACCTGATCGACACGCCGTTGCTCGGCGGAGCGTTGAAATTCCCGCAGCATGCGCTTCGCCTGCCGGTCATAGCGAAAATAGAACGCGCCGTTCTCGCCCACCACGGCCGCCACCGGCCACAGGCGCGCAATCAGATCGCACCAGCCAGCCGGACGGCCCGTGACAATGATGACCTGGCGCCCCTTCCGCCCGAGATCCTCCAGCGCCTTGTAGCTCGCCGACGGCAGGACGCCATCGAGCGTCAGGGTGTCGTCGAGATCGCAAAGGACGAACGCGGTTTCCGCCAGTTCTTTTGCCGCCGACGCCTCAAGCAGCTCCATGCACCCTCACTGGCACCGAGGCTCACACCCGCTCTGCGCCATCGCTACTTTCGCAAGAGCTTCAAGACCGCCTGGGCATAGTCAACGAGAGAGTACAGCGATGCGGCGGCGGCCAGGAACAGCAGCAGGCGGGACACCTCGAGCCCGAAGACCGAAGGCTTGCCGATCAGCCCCAGCGCAATGAGCACCACGCCGATTTGGGCCACGGCGTGGACGGCCGTTTTGATTTTGCCGCTGTTGCGCACCCAGATGTCATGCCCGGCCTGCCGCGCGAACGCCCTCAGATATGGAATGGCCAGGTCGCGGGAATAGACGATGAACAGCATCCACGCCGGCATCCAGCCGTTGTAGAGAAAGGCCAGAAACACCGACAGGTGATAGATGCTGTCGCAAATCGGATCGATCAGGCGGCCGAGCTGGGACTCCTGATGGAGGCGGCGCGCAATGACGCCGTCCATGAAATCGGACGCTTCCGCCACGATCATCAGAAGGAGCGCCGCAACGAGGGCCCAGTGCGCATCGAGCGTGATGAGGGCCATCACGATTGGCCCGAGCAGCCCGCGCGCGATGCTGAGAACGTTGGGGATCGTGTACAGGGCGTTCGAAGGCTCCATCTGCCTCAACTCTCGCCCATCAGAGAGACTCATGGGACGTCAGATCCATTCCACGGCGGTTTCAACGGCCGTATCCTTCCGCACGAGCAAACTCCGCTAGTGTGATGATCGAGAAATTCGCCGGCATTTGCCGCACGTCTTGGAGCGAATTTCTCGACCTGAAACACACTAGCAGGATTATGAATCTAGTGTCCCTTTGGATTCCGAAGTTCGCTCCCGGACCTAGCATCCAGATCAGGCGAACTTCGGAATCGGGACACTAGCCCGTCAATCTTGTCGTTGCGTCTGACCAGCGCGTCGAAGTCCCCATGAATATAGCCTGCCTTGGCGCCCCACCGCTTGGAGCTTTCGAACTCGTCCAGCGTGTGGATGCGGGACGCGATCAAAACCTTGCTCGCATCATGAACGTCGCGACAGGCCCTGGACATGAAATTGTTGCTTCCCCGCCGGCGTATTGCAATTCCGTCCACGGTCTGCAGATCTGACAGGCGCTTCAGCCGCGCGGGCGGCCATTCGGGGGCTGCCGCAAGCACGTGCTGCTGGTAGACCAGCTCCGTATGCAGTGTCACCGGAACGTCGGAATTCAAGCTCTTCACATATTCAAGCATACTCAGGGAGAATCCGTCGATCCAGTATCGGCCGGCAAAATGGTCCTCCATAATGCGCACGAGCTTTCCGAGCGCCGCTCGCGTGTCGCCACGCCCGACTTTCAGCTCCAATACGACGAACGCCCCTGTCGCCTGGACGGCGCTGAGATCGGCCAGGCCCAGCAGCACTTGCTGGTCCAGCTTCGCGCGGATTTGCGCAGGCGGCAGCGTGTCGACGACGTAGCTTGGATGCCGGAAGTAGAAAATCTCGTTTCCGGACGAAAAGTCCCAGCACAGGTCGCCCTCGAGAATATGGGTTCGGGCCGGATAGGCGGCCACCAGCCGCAGCGCCTCATCGAGGTTCGGACGGCTGTTCAACGCGCGATGATGAATGAATCCGTAATCGTTGAACCGATCGAAGACCGTCACACAGCCGTCCTCTTAGCTCGCATCGCGGAAGACGCTCGCCGCATAGTCCAGGAGAGAATAGGCCGTAACGGCCGTGGCAACCAGCAGAACAAAACTCAAGACCATTGCAAGCATTTCCGGTACTTCGGGCCCCCACATCGCATAGCCGGCGACCACGACGAGTTGCGCAATGCTTTGCGCGACCGCCTTCCACTTGCCGCTTTGCCGCGCACCCATGGTGCCTTTCTTTTGCTCGGCAAGCACACGCAGATAGGAAACGCTGACATCACGGCTGATGATGATCAACAGCATCCACAGCGGCATCCAGTGGTTGGCCGTGAACGCTGTGAAGACCGATACGCGGTATAGGCTGTCAGCCATAGGATCGAGCAGTTTTCCGATGTTGGAGACTTGCCCCCGGCGCCGGGCCAGCACGCCGTCGATCCAGTCCGAGAACTCGGACAGCACCATGATGCAGAGCGCCGCCCACAGCGCCCACTTTTCCCCACTCACGAGGAGCAGAATGACCGGTGGCGTCGCCAGCACGCGCAGCGACGTGATCGTGTTGGGCAGAGTCCAGAATTGCTGTTTCACGTGCTCATTCTCGCTGGAGCAGGATCGTTTCGGATTAAACCGCGTTGCCTTACATCGTGCATATCGGCCGAAACGTGAATCCTGCTCCACTCCATAGGTTGAGAGTGCGATTCACGTTCCGCTTGGAAGCCTGGTGCTTCCATGCGAAACGATCGCGCTCTGGTGCGGGCAGGTGCAGGGACCGGCCCGGGTTCCGTGACTGCATTCATTGAGACACTTCGGCAGCCTTCGGCAAACGGCAGGCGCGGCGTGGTCCCGACCAATGGGCCGACGCTCGACCACCGTCCAGACTAAGAGACCTACAGTATGAACACGATGACGGGTAGGGCCAAGTCACGCTTCGGCGAGCAGAATCGGGTTCCGCAGTCGCGGCTATCGACATCGATCTGTCATACAGGGGCCGCTCGAGCGCACGCGCAGCCTACCCGTGCAGCCGCTCAACTGTCTTGTGCGCGGCCCGCAAAAACAAATCGAGCTCACCGAGGGGTGAGCCCGATCTCTTGCCAGAAGCCGATACGCGAAACGGGCTTCCAAGAATTCCGTGCGGGGCTTAAACACGCCACACGATCGTACGCTACGCAGATCACTCTTTACGCAACTGCAACGCTACTTACGCAGTACCTTCAGTAGGCTGCCGGCCTGACCTCCCCCGAGCCGTTGCGGCAGCTACGACAACAACGGCTCATCTTGAATGTTGTTCTCGGCGCCGTTCAGTTATCCACAACCTGGCCGTGTCTGTGGATAAACAAAGCCCGCAGAGCGCTACGCCGCAGCCTTCACCGCGCGCTTGGCCATCACGCTGACGAGGTTCGCCCGATAGGCCGCGTCGGCGTGGATGTCGCTCATCAATCCCGAGGCATCGACCTTCACACCGGCAATCGCATCCGGCGCAAACGATTTGGCCAGCGCCGCCTCCATGGCCGGCACGCGGAACACGCCCGAGCTACCCGCCCCCGTTACGGCCACCCGCACATCGGACCCGCGCTGCGCCACCGCCACACCCACCAGGGCATACCTGGACGCCGGATTGGCAAATTTCGCGTATCCGAATTTGGCGCCCAGTGGGAAGGACAGCGCCGTTATGATCTCGTCCTCGCCGAGCGCCGTCGTGAATAGCCCGTTGAAGAAGCTGTCGGCTGCGATCTGACGTTTGCTGGTGATGATCGTCGCGCCAAGGGCCAGCACCGCAGCCGGATAGTCGGCGGCGGGGTCGTTATTGGCCACCGATCCGCCGACGGTTCCGCTATTGCGCACGTGCGGATCGCCGATCCCGCCTGCGACGCCGGCCAGGCCCGGCAACGCTAACTTTACGGCTTTCGACTCCGCAATCTCGGCATGTGTCGCCATGGCGCCGATCACGAGCGCACCGCCTGCATGCTCGATCCTGCGCAGCTCGCCGATGGCCCCGAGGTCAATCACAACGGGAGGATTTGCCAGCCGCTGCTTCATGGTGGGGATCAGCGTCTGTCCGCCCGCCAGGAGCTTGGCGCCGTCCTTTAGCAGACCCTGCGCATCGCGTACCGTGGCCGGCCGATGATAATCGAAGGCATACATGGCTGATCCTCCCTACTCGGCGGCCATTTTGGACGGCGACTTCTGCACTGCACGCCAGACGGTTTGCGGCGTTGCCGGCATGGCCAGATTTTCATGGCCGATCGCATCGGTAATCGCGTTGATGAGCGCGGCAGGTGCGGCAATGGCCCCGGCCTCGCCACATCCCTTGATCCCCAGCGGGTTGGACGGGCAGGCCGTACTCGTCATGGCCACGTTGAAGGACGGCAGATCGTCGGCGCGCGGCATGCAGTAGTCCATGTAGCTCGCTGTCAGAAGCTGGCCGTTCTCGTCGTAAACCGCGCCCTCGAGCATGGCCTGACCCACACCTTGGGCAATGCCGCCATGCACCTGGCCCTCGACGATCATCGGGTTGATGAGAATCCCGAAATCGTCCACCGCCGTCCAGCGATCGATGCGCGTGACGCCCGTTTCCGGATCGACCTCGACCTCCGCGATGTGCACGCCCGACGGGAAGGTGAAGTTCTTCGGATCGTAGAACGCGCCCTCCTTCAATCCGGGCTCGATCTCCGAGCTGTCGAACTTGTGCGCGACGTAGGCTTGCAGCGCGACCTCGCCGAAGGCCATCGACTTGTTTGTTCCACGGCCCGAGAACACGCCGTCGCTGAAGTCGACGTCGGCCTCCGGCACCTCCATGCAGCGCGACGCGACCTTGGTCGCCTTCACCACCACCTTGTCGAGGGCCTTCGAGATCGCCGACATGCCGACGGCACCGGAGCGCGAGCCGTACGTGCCCATGCCCATCTGCACCTTGTCGGTGTCGCCGTGCACGATCGAGATCTGCTCCATCGGAATGCCCAGGCGATGCGAGACGAGCTGGGCGAACGTCGTCTCGTGGCCCTGCCCGTGGCTGTGCGATCCCGTCAGCACCTCGACGGTGCCGACCGGATTGACGCGCACCTCCGCCGACTCCCACAAGCCTACGCCGGCGCCGAGAGACCCCACGGCCTTCGACGGCGCGATGCCGCACGCCTCGATGTAGGCCGAGAAGCCCACACCGCGCAGCTTGCCCTGCTTCGCGCTCTCGGCCTTGCGCTTGCCGATGTTGGCGTAATCCGCCATCTCCAGCGCCTTGCGCATGCCGGCATCGTAGTCGCCGACGTCGTACATCATGATCACCGGCGTCTGGTGCGGGAACGCCGTGATGAAGTTCTTGCGCCGGAACTCCGCCGGGTCCGTCCCGAGCTGGCGCGCGGCGACTTCCACCAGACGCTCCACGACGAACGTCGCCTCGGGCCGTCCTGCCCCGCGATAGGCGTCAACGGGCGCCGTGTTGGTGTAGACGCCGTCCACCTCGCAATAGATCGCCGGGATGTTGTACTGGCCCGACAGCAGCGGTGCGTAGAGATACGTTGGCACCGACGACGAGAACGTCGACAGGTACGCCCCGAGATTGGCCTTGGTCTTGGCCCGCAGTGCCAGGATCTTCCCGTCGGCCCCCACGGCGAGTTCGGCTGTGGTGACGTGATCGCGGCCGTGCGCATCCGACAGGAAGGCTTCCGTGCGGTCGGCGGTCCACTTCACCGGCCGGCCGACCTTCTTGGCGGCCCAGACGCACACAGTCTCTTCCGCATAGATGAAGATCTTCGATCCGAACCCACCGCCGACATCGGGCGCAATCACGCGCAGCTTGTGCTCGGGCGCGATGCCGATGAACGCCGACAGCACCAGCCGCGCCACAT
Source organism: Hyphomicrobiaceae bacterium (assembly GCA_046154585.1). Classification (GTDB taxonomy): domain Bacteria; phylum Pseudomonadota; class Alphaproteobacteria; order Rhizobiales; family Hyphomicrobiaceae; genus CADEFX01. The sequence goes on from JBJXDX010000021.1 coordinate 25,766, forward strand.
GCGGATTCTGGCTCGTGGTGTAGAGCGTGAAGCCGCCCTGGCCCGTATCGTATTCGCCGATGGCCGCGCGCGGCTCCATGGCGTTGGGGATCAGGCGATTGTTGACGAGATCGATCTTGGTGATGTGCTTGGCCTGCGCGAAGGCCGCATCGACCGCCGCCTTGTCGCCGAGGTGCCAAGCGTACACCGTATTGTTCGGCGCCTCGGCATGTACCTGCGGCTGGCCGTTCGCTTGGGCCTTGGCGAGATCGACGCACGGCGCCAGCACGTCGTAGTCGACGGCCACCAGCTCCGCCGCATCGCGGGCCTCGGCCAGGGTCTCGGCGATCACCACCGCCACATGGTCGCCGACATACCGGACCTTACCCTGCGCCAGGGCCGGATGCGGGCCCGCCTTCATCGGCGTTCCGTCCTTGGAGTGGATCAGCCAGCCGCAAATCAGGCCGCCGACCTTGTCCGCCGCCAGATCGTCGCCCGTATAGATGCCGAGCACGCCCGGCGCTTTCTCTGCTGCGCTGATGTCGATCTTCTTGATCGTGGCGTGCGCGTGCGGCGAGCGCACGAACACGGCGTAGCTCTGGCCGGGGCGATTGATGTCGTCGACGTACTGGCCCTTGCCCGTGATGAACCTGTGGTCTTCCGTGCGGCGCACCGAAGCGCCGATGCCGGTGGCTGTCATTGGCGTTCTCCCGACTACTCTGCGGCCTGGCGGACGCTGCCCATGGCAGCCGCGCCGGCGGCAATGGCCTTGACGATGTTGTGGTAGCCGGTGCAGCGGCAGATGTTGCCGTCCAGCTCCTTGCGGATCGTATGCTCGTCGACGCCCGGCCCGTTACGCGCGGCAATATCCACGCCCGCCATGATCATCCCAGGGGTGCAGTAGCCGCACTGCAAGGCATGGTGCTCCCGGAAGGCCTCCTGCATCGGGTGCAGGGCGGCGCCGTTGGCGAGTCCCTCGATCGTCGTGACCCTTTTGCCTTCGCAGGAGAGCGCGAGTGCCGTGCACGATTTGATCGCGCGCCCGTCGACGTGAACCACGCAGGCGCCGCATTGGCTGGTGTCGCAGCCCACATGCGTGCCGGTCAGACGCAGGTCCTCACGCAGGAATTCGACCAGCAGCCTGCGCGAATCGACGGTCTTGGTGACGGTCTTGCCGTTCACCGTCATGGAAACGGTGGCCATGCGCGTCCTCCCTTGTCACGAATTCTCTTATGATCTGAGCCCATTGAAGTTCAGAATTAGAACAGTTGCAACACAGGAAGAAGGCATCGTCGGGCAGCCGGGCCTGTCTCCTACACTCCGAAACCGAGGTTGACCCCGCCCGCGATGCGTTGACCCCGTTGGACGCTGGTCTAGGATATGCCTCAATCAAAAGCACGAGGAGGCGCCCAGATGACGATCTCGATCCGCCAGCTCCATCCCGTCTTCGTCGGCGAGGTCTCGGGCGCCGATCTCACCAAGCCCCTCAGCCGGGAGCAGGTGGCCGCCATCGAGGCCGGCATGGACAAGTACGCCGTCCTCGTCTTTCACGACCAGAAGCTGACCGACGACCAGCAGATGGCGTTCACGCTCAACTTCGGCGCCATCGAGAACGCCGCCGGCGGCAACATCACCAAGCAGAACGAGAAGCGCCTGAAAGAGGGCATGGTCGACGTTTCGAACCTGGACCAGGACAACAAGCCGTTCGCCCGCGACGACCGCCGCCGCATGTTCAACCTCGGCAACCAGCTCTGGCATTCCGACAGCTCGTTCCGGGCTATTCCGGCCAAGTATTCGCTGCTGTCCGCGCGCACGGTCGCCACGCGCGGCGGCAACACCGAGTTTGCCGACATGCGGGCCGCCTACGATGCCCTCGACGACCAGACGAAAGCCGAGATCGAGGGTCTCGTCTGCGAGCACTCTCTGATCTATTCCCGCGGCCTCCTCGGCTTCACCGAGTTGACGGACGAAGAGAAAGCCATGTTCAAGCCCGTGCGCCAGCGCCTCGTGCGCACGCATCCGGTCACCGGCCGCAAGTCGCTCTATTTATCCTCCCACATCGGCACCATCATCGGCCGGCCGATGCCGGAAGCCCGCGCCCTGATCCGCGATTTGGCCGAGCACGCCACGCAGCCGCAATTCGCCCACGCGCACAAATGGCGGCAGTTCGATCTCGTCATCTGGGACAACCGCCAGACCATGCACCGCGTGCGCCGTTTCAACGAGAACGAGCCGCGCGACATGCGCCGCACCACCGTCGCTGGCGACGCACCCACAGTCGAGCAGGCCGCCGCCTGACCGGCACGCACCCACAGCAGGAGCACCGACATGAAAGCTGCCGTCGTCGGCACGAATGGCGTCGAAATCAAGGACGTCCCCAAACCTGCCCCCGGCCCGGAGCAGGTCCTCGTCAAGGTGCGCGCCGCCGGCCTCAACCGCGCCGATCTGGGTGTGGCCGCAGGCCACATGCACGGCAGCACCGGCGGCCCCGGCACCATTGTCGGCATGGAGTTCTCCGGTGAAGTCGCCGAAGTAGGCTCCGCCGTCAAGGACATCAAGCCGGGCGACCGCGTCATGTGCTCGGGTGCCGCCGGCTATGCCGAGTACGCCGTGGCCGACTTCGGCCGCACGTCGAAGATTCCTGCCAACAACATGACCTTCCCGCAGGCCGCAACGCTGCCCGTCGCCCTGCAGACCATGCACGACGCGGTCGTGACCAATGGCCGCCTGAAGGACGGCGAAGCCATCCTCATCCAGGGCGCCAGCTCAGGCGTCGGCCTCATGGCCATGCAGATCGCCAAATACAAAGGCGCCCGCCTCGTCATCGGCTCGTCCACCAACGCCGAGCGCCGCGCGCGCCTCGGCGAGTTCGGCGCCGACCTCGCCATCGATTCCTCCGATCCCGGCTGGGCCGACCAGGTGCTGAAAGCCACCGGCGGCAAGGGCGTCGATCTCATCGTCGATCAGATCTCCGGCAGCGTCGCCAACGGCAATCTGAAAGCCACCGCCATTCGCGGCCGCATCGTCAATGTCGGACGCCTCGGCGGCGCCAAGGCCGAGTTCGACTTCGACCTCCACGCCTTGCGCCGCATCGATTACATCGGCGTCACCTTCCGCACCCGCTCCGTCGAGGAGGTGCGCGAGATCAACCGCCGCATGCGCGCCGACCTGTGGCCCGCCATCGAAGCCGGCAAGCTCACATTGCCCATCGACCGCACCTTCCCGCTCGACGAGGCCGCCGCCGCACTCGCGCACATGAAGGCCAACAAGCATCTCGGCAAGATCGTCCTGACGGTCTGAGCCCAAGAATAAGAGGCGACTCCAATGCACGCGCCCGGCCCCGCGACCTTCGACGTGCCCTATGGCACGTGCGACAGCCACGTCCACGTCTTCGGCCCCTTCGATCAATTCCCGCTGGCGGCCACACGCAGCTACACGCCGCCGCCCGCCGTCACCTCCGACCTCATCGCCCGCATGGACATGGCCGCCGTGACGCGGGCCGTCATCGTGCAGCCGAGCGGCTACGGCACCGACAACCGCTGCACGCTCGATGCCGTGCGCAGCCATCCCGACCGCCTGCGCGCCGTCGCCGTGATCGCGGGCACGGAGAGCGATGCCGACCTCAAGCGCATGCATGAGGGCGGCGTGCGCGGCATCCGGCTGAACATCCTCAGCGGCGGCGGGCCGACTGCCGCGTCACTCCGCGACACGATCACGGCCATCGCGCGCCGCATTCAGCCCTTCGGCTGGCACATCCAGATTTACGCCCCGCTCGCCACCATCGCCGAGAACGCGGGTCTCTTGAGCGACGTGCCGGTCGATATCGTCATCGATCACATGGGCAAGCCCAATGCCGCCGCCGGTCCGAGCCAGCCCGGCTTCGACACGCTGCTGGGCCTGCTCCGCTCCGGCAAGTTCTGGGTGAAAATCTCCGGTCCCTTCCGCATCTCGCCCGACCTCATGGGCAACGCGGCCGTCGTGAAAATCGCCCGCGCGCTCATCGAGGCCAATCCGGACCGCGCCGTCTGGGGCTCGGACTGGCCCTGGCTCGGCGAGCACTCCGGCACCACCGGCGCCCATTCGCCGATCGGCTACCGCCCCATCGACTACGGCGCGCTTCTTTCGCTCGCGCCCGATTGGGCCGGCAGCCCAGCCAACCTGCGCAAACTCCTCGCCGATAACGCGGCGCGGCTCTACGGATTTACGGTCTGACACACGCCTTCGATAGGCACGCACCTCCGGTACGACCGGCGCAAAGGCAGGTGTGGATACTGCTCGTCACCCCTTGTGCTTCCGATTTTTCCACATCTACTGATGTTGGGAAATCGGAAGCTGATTCGGGGACCGTATGAAGGCTGAACTTATCAAGGCACCGGCTCTTGTAGCGCGCGAACTGGTAGCGATCGGCGCAGGCCTGACCGAGGACGTGGTGAGGCAGAGCGTGGAGCGTGGCTACCTGCGGCGGGTCACGTGTGACGAGTTCCATCCGAAAACGCTACCCGGCACTCTGCACCGGGCGGAGTCAATCAGCTCGCTCCGGCACGATCTGGTCGTTCCCTGCGGGTGGACACCCGACTGCGCGAGCAATCAGGAACTCATAATCTCTCCCGACGGGCTTGCAGCCATCGCCGTCGTTGCCGGCGATATCAATGTCGCCAGCGAGATCAATGAGCCATCGACGAAATACGACAGCGGCAGCCTGACTCGCCGTGCCATCGCCGTGAACGCCAACCAGCTTGAACTCTTCGAAGAGTTCAAGGCGCCCGTTGCCGACGGCCACGCGGAGGCACGTATTACGTGGATGCTATTGTCACATATCGCGCCGGGTGAAATTAGGTTCGAACTGTCCCTGCCCATAGCGTTTGGCGACGACAACTTCGTAAACCATTGGCGCAAGCGCCTCATCTTCTCGTCGATCACGATCGACGGTATCCGGGTTCCGGAGTTGCCTCCCTATGCGCGGCAGCCCGACGTGGATGTGCAGCTAAAAGCATAGAGACAAAATGTTCAATCCGTCTCGATTAACCCTGGCACGCAAGCGGCGAGGGATGAGCAAGACTTTGCTGGCCAAAGCCATCGGCGTCGATCTGCGCTCCATCTCTGCATTTGAGGATGCGGAGTACGCGCCCGCGTCCGATACGTTAGCGGCGCTCGCACGTGCGCTCCGATTTCCACCAGACTTCTTTGTCGGTCCCGATGTTGATGTGCCTTCCGCCGAGACCGCCAGCTTCCGCTCACTGTCTCGCAGAACGGCCGCGCAACGGGATGCCGCTCTTGGAGCGGGAGCGATAGCGTTCTTGTTGAACGATTGGCTTGAGACACGGCTGGATCTCCCCAGGGTCAACGTTCCCGACCTAAGTCAGGCCACCCCAGACGGTGCCGCAGCCGCTCTTCGTGCACACTGGGGGTTGGGTGAGTTGCCGATCAAGAACATAATCTATCTGTTCGAAGCACACGGCATCAGAATTTTTAGTCTCGGTGAGATGGCTGAGGAGATAGATGCCTTTTCTCTCTGGAGAAATGATCTGCCCTTCATCTTCTTAAACACGGCCAAATCCGGCGAGCGCGGTCGATATGATGCGGCGCACGAGCTAGGTCATCTGGTGCTTCATAGGCGCTTCACGGTGGAAGGAAGGCAGGCGGAAGACGAAGCAAATGCTTTTGCTGCCGCCTTCTTGATGCCTGAACGTGGAGTGGTGGCGAGTTTTCGCGGGTTGCCGACAATGCTCGAACTGTTGAAAGTTAAGCGTCATTGGGGCGTGTCAGCAATGGCAATGGCCTTTCGGCTCAACAAGCTCAAGCGCATCTCGGATTGGCACTACAAAATGCTTTGCGTTGACTTGGCAGCGCGGGGGTATCGACGCGGAGAGCCTGATGGACTTACAAGAGAGCGTTCGCGCATTCTCGAGCGAGTGTTCGAGCTTTTGAGATCAAAAGGTGTTTCCAAGGCGAATGTTTGCGAGGAATTGCAACTTTATCCAAACGAATTGGATGGTTTGGTTTTTGGTTTGGCGACTATCGCACTGGAAGGCGGGCGAGTAGGCGGACAAACTCCTTCTCATCTGAGACGCCTACGAGTTGTTAAGTGAGCATTCTGGGTGCAACCGGGCGCTCGCGCCAGCGGGCCGCCCCGGCCCCCCAATTGCCACCCAGCCCGCCACCCGCTACAAGCCCGGCCCATGGCCACCCCCATCCTGAAACCCCGCTCCCGCCCGAAAGCCCCGCAACGGGCCGCCCGCGCCCACCGCAAATCCGCGCCCAAAGTCGGCTTCGTCTCGCTCGGCTGCCCCAAGGCCCTCGTCGACAGCGAACGCATCATCACGCGCCTGCGCTCCGAGGGCTACGAGATTGCCCGCGACTACGCCGGCGCCGATGTCGTCGTCGTCAACACCTGCGGCTTCCTGAACTCCGCCAAGCAGGAGAGCCTCGACGCCATCGGCGAGGCCATGGCCGAGAACGGCCGCGTCGTCGTCACTGGCTGCCTCGGCGTCGAGAAGGACCGCATCCTCGCCGAGCATCCGGGCGTGCTCGCGGTCACCGGCCCGCACCAGTACGAGGCCGTCATGGAGGCGGTGCACGATGCCGTGCCGCCGCTGCACGATCCGTTCGTCGATCTCGTGCCGCCCGAGGGCCTGCACCTCACGCCGCGTCACTACGCCTATTTGAAGATCTCGGAAGGCTGCAACAACCGCTGCTCGTTCTGCATCATCCCGTCACTGCGCGGCCGCCTCGCCAGCCGTCCCGCTGCGCATGTGATGACTGAGGCCGAGCGTCTGGTGAAGGCCGGCGTCAAGGAGCTGCTGGTCATCAGCCAGGACACCAGCGCCTACGGCCTCGACATCAAGTATGCCGAAAGCCCGTGGAAGGGCGCGCCGCTCAAGGCCAAGTTCTATGATCTGAGCAAGGCGCTCGGCGATCTCGGCGCCTGGGTGCGCCTGCATTACGTCTATCCCTATCCGCACGTCGACGACGTTCTGCCGCTGATGGCCGAGGGCAAGGTGCTGCCTTACCTTGACATCCCCTTCCAGCACGCCTCGCCGGCCGTGTTGAAGGCCATGCGCCGTCCCGCACATCAGGAAAAGACCGCCGCCCGCATCCAGAGCTGGCGCCGCCAGGTGCCCGATCTCGCCATCCGCTCTACCTTCATCGTCGGTTTCCCTGGCGAGACCGACGCCGACTTCCAGATGCTGCTCGACTGGATTGCCGAGGCCCGCATCAACCGCGCCGGCTGCTTCAAGTACGAGACCGTCGACGGCGCCGCCGCCAACGACCTTCCCGGCGCCGTGCCCGAAGAGGTGAAGGAGGAGCGCTGGCACCGCTTCATGGCCGCGCAGCAGGAGGTGAGCCGCACGCTCATGGCCGAGCGCGTCGGACGCACCATCGACGTGCTCATCGACGAAGCCGACGATGACGGCGCCTCCGGCCGCTCGCAATGGGACGCGCCCGAGATCGACGGCAGCGTCCATCTGCCCGGCGCCATCGGCCTCAAGCCCGGCGACCTCGTCCGCGCCACCGTCACCTACTCCGACGAATACGACCTCTGGGCCGAGTTGGTGCCGAAGGCGTAGCCGCAGGACGCCTTTCGCCCATCATCCAACTCCTCTTTTTGCTCCGCGCTTGACTCTGGGTCCCGGGGCGCGCGCGAGTGCTCGCGCATCGAGAATTGCCAGCACCTCGGCTCGCGCTTGCCCGGGATGACAAAGGTGGATTGGCGCGGCTGCATCACAAACAATGACATCCCGGGCAAGCGCGGGCCGTGGCCGTGCCCGCGACCCGGGAGCCAGAGTCAAATGCGGCAGCTGGCGCTGACATTTAAGCTCTAAACCACCACGATCCCGCGATGCCGCGCCTCGCCTTCTGGCTCGACGTGGATCAGCACCTCGGCACCCGGCACCTCATCGCCGATAGCTTCCTCGAGCTTGTCGCAGATCCGATGCGCTTCGGCGACGCTCATGGTGCCGGGCACGACCAGATGAAACTCGATGAACGTGGCACGCCCGGCCGCGCGCGTCCTGAGATCGTGCGCCTCGATGGCACCGTCGGCATTGTCGGCGATGATCCGGCGGAGGCGGCGGGACTCGTCGGATGGAACAGCCTCGTCCATCAGCCCGCTCACCGAGTCGCGCGTCAGCCGCCAGCCCGTGTAAAGAATGTAGACGGCTACCGCAGCCGCGAGCAGCGGATCGAGCACCCGCCACCCCGTCGCCGCAGCCAGCGCCAGACCAACAATCACGCCGATTGAAGTTGCAACGTCTGCGAACAGATGCAGGCCGTCGGCCCTCAGCGCTGGCGATCGCAGCTGCCGCCCAAATTTCAGCAGGCATACCGACCACGCGGCATTGATGACCGTCGCCACGCCATTGAGAGCCAATCCCATCGCCGGCTGCGTAATCGCGCGCGGCTGTTGCAAGGCCTCCCAGGCCTCGTGCAGGATGAGGATTGCGGCGACGATGATCAGCGCCCCTTCCACGACGGCAGATAAATACTCTGCCTTGTGGTGGCCGAACTGGTGGTGGCGGTCCGCCGGGCGCGCACTGATGCGGATGGCCACCAGGGCCGTCACCGCCGTCACGACATTGACGACGCTTTCCAGCGCGTCCGAATACAGTGCGACGCTGCCCGTGCGCACATAGGCGAGATATTTGAGGCTCAGGACGGCAGCAGCCACGGCAATGCCGGCGGCCGCAATCCACGGCATATAGTCCCTGCCGCGCTCTAGCGGCCGATTGACGGCTTCGCTCAAAGAAACCACGCCTATAGCTTGGCTATGAGAGAACTCGAAGTCCGCGTAGTCGCTCTAGACGAAACGGTCTAGCAATTTCTCGCGGCGGCGACATCGCGAAATCCGACGAGCTTGCCGCGGCCTTCATCCCAGAGCGCGAACCGCACGCATTCCAGGCTCTCGCGAAGCGTCAACCGATTCACGGTTTCGAGTTCCGGGCACGCCACCAGGCAATCTTGCAGGCGATAATTCGGGATCATGCTGTTGAGATGGTGAATATGATGCAGGCCTATATTTCCGGTAAACCAATTGAGCAGGGGCGGTAGCGCGTAGTACGTGGAGCCATAAACGGCCGCCGTCTGAAAATCCCACTCCTCGTCGGGCCTCCAATGCGCATCCTCGAACTGATGCTGGATGTAGAACAGCCAGCCTCCAACCGCCGACGCAATGAGACAGATCGGCAACCCGACCATGAGCAAAGGTTTCAGCCCGATCATGGACGCCACGGCGCCATAGACAACGATCAAGGCGATATCCAGCCCCACGACGCTGCGCCACGCGTCGCGCGCTGACAGACCATGTCCCCATGGCAGGCGCTGCAGGACCATGAAGAACAGCGGCACGCCGATCAAAAACAGGAATGCGGGATGCCGATAGATGCGATAGCGGAACCGCGCAGTGCGCGGCAGCGCGAGATACTCGCTGACCGTCAAGGTCTTGATGTCGCCAAACCCACGCCGATCGAGATTGCCTGAACCCGCATGATGCTTGGCATGCACGCGGCGCCACAGGCCATAGGGAGCGACGGTGAACAAGCTCATGGCCCGGCCCATCGTATCGTTGGCCCAGCGGCTGCGGAAAAAGGACCCGTGTCCGCAGTCATGCTGAATGATGAAGAACCGGACCACCAGGCCACTGGCTGGAAACGCCAGCAGCAGCGTCAGCCAATAAGCCTGCTCGAGCGTACCCAGCATCAGCCCCACGATCAGCGCGAACGGGACGGCCGTGGTCAGGATCTGGATAAGCGCCCGTTTCTCGTCAGCTCCGCGAAACTCTGCACACCGTTTTGCAAAGTCGCGGACCCGCGCCTTCAGACTGGCAGCCGAAGGGAGGTCCATGCTGCCCGCTGCGGCGGGCGCGATATACTTCTGCACAGGCTCTTGCCCCTGTTTTGCCGCTCCTGAGTGTGAGACGGCCCTGTCCCCCGCGATTCGCATAGCACGCCGGCGCCCCGGCCGCGATGCAGCCCACGGCATTAATCCAGCGACAGATCGAAGCTGCACGCGATGAAAAAACAGGCGGGCGTCGTCGATCAGTACGTGACGACACCCCGGATGCTCTTGCCGGTGTGCATCAGCTCGAAGCCCTTGTTGATGTCGGTCAGCGGCATGGTGTGGGTGATAAGCGGATCGATCTGAATCTTCCCGCCCATGTACCAATCGACGATCTTGGGCACGTCCGTGCGTCCCCTCGCACCCCCAAAAGCCGTGCCCTTCCAAACACGTCCGGTCACGAGCTGAAACGGCCGCGTCGCGATCTCGGCCCCTGCCGGCGCCACGCCGATGATGATGGATTGGCCCCAGCCGCGGTGGCAAGCCTCGAGGGCCTGGCGCATCACCGTCACGTTGCCGGTGCAGTCGAACGTGTAGTCGGCACCCCCGATCTGATCGGCACCGCTTTTCGTCATGTTGACCAGATGCGCCACCAGATCGCCGCCGACCTCCTTCGGATTGACGAAGTGGGTCATGCCGAAGCGCTCGCCCCACGCCTTGCGGTCGTTGTTGATATCGACACCGATGATCATGTCGGCGCCAACCAGGCGAAGCCCTTGAAGAACGTTCAGGCCGATGCCGCCCAGACCGAACACGATGGCCTTGGCGCCCGGCTCCACCTTCGCCGTGTTGATGACGGCGCCGATACCCGTCGTCACGCCGCAGCCGATATAGCAGACCTTGTCGAACGGCGCGTCCTCGCGGATCTTTGCCACCGCAATCTCTGGCAGTACCGTGAAATTGGAGAACGTCGACGTCCCCATGTAGTGATGCAGCTTCTTGCCATCGAGCGAGAAGCGCGACGTCCCATCCGGCATGAGACCCTGTCCCTGGGTCGCGCGGATCGACGTGCACAGGTTGGTCTTGCGCGACAGGCACGAGGGACAGACCCGGCATTCCGGCGTGTAGAGCGGAATGACGTGATCGCCCTTCTTCACGCTCGTCACGCCCGGGCCGATATCCACCACAATGCCCGCTCCTTCATGGCCCAGGATGGCTGGAAACAAGCCCTCCGGATCGGCGCCCGACAGCGTGAACTCGTCTGTGTGGCAGATGCCGGTGGCCTTGATCTCAACCAGCACCTCGCCGGCCTTGGGGCCCTCCAGATCGACGTCGAGGATTTCGAGAGGCTTCGCCTTTTCCAAGGCCACGGCGGCGCGGGTTTTCATGGCTGCTCCGGCAAGTGGGAAACGGAACTCGGAAGCAGTCTCTGTAGCCCCGACCCTGCCCGCAAGTCAAAAGGCGCCCCGCGGGACGCCCTTCGAACAATTTCGAACGGTCACAAGTCTGTCAGTGCAGGGCCCAGACCTCGACAGTGGCAAATCCCTTGAACGTTGGCCTGGAGCGATAGACCATCTGCACCTCGCGGATGGCACGCTCGCGGCCCTTGAGGTCGATGGCCCGGCTCTCGCCACCGGCGCGAATGTCTGCGCGGATGGGCAGATCGTCGGGTTCGCCGTTGGCGTAGACCACCTTCAGATCGTTCATGAAGATCGGCGCGTTCCTGACCCTGATCTTCACTGCGCGAAAACGCCCCTCCGAGCGGCCGACCTGCACGACATCGCGGTCCACGATGAAACCGACTTTCTTCGTCCCAAGCAGCTCCCATCCGCGCTGTTCCCGATCGCGTCGTTGAGCATCGGCAGGTCCGGCCACAGCCATCGTGCCTAGCACAACGGCCGCCGCGGCAAGAAGCGTTCTCCGATTCATGATGATCTCCATGGACTGTTCCGCCTTATGCTGCTGCGCTTTCTGCTCCGTTCGGAACGGATCATCGCGCGCGCCGTATCAACTGAACGACGCGGCCGATTCCGTCGTTCCCAAACGCCCTGTCAAAAATGCTCGCGTCGAGTAGATAGCCACAGCAGGCAAGATCGTTTCTGAAATCAGAGGGTTCGCCGGCTATATCACAAAATGGCGATGCACCAGCCCCCTAGGCAACATTTCCCTAAAAACCTACGATCCGCGTCAACGGGAACAGGCCGCAACGGCCTTGAGGAGACGTCTATGGCAGCAACAGTGGACGCGGCGCGCAGTGGTACGGCAACAGCCATTGCCATCCTGAAGCAGCGCGTCGGCGAGCGTGTACAAACCGGCGAGGCGATCCGACGGCAGCACGCCAACACGGTGACCTGGCTGCCGAACGAGCCACCCGATGCCGTCGTCTGGCCGACCTCGACGGACGAGGTGCGCGAAATCGTCGATCTCGCCCGCACACATCGTGTGCCGATCATTCCGTTCGGGGCGGGCACGTCGCTCGAGGGTCACGTCAATGCGCCCTATGGCGGCCTTTCCCTCGATTTTGCGCAGATGGACAACATCCTCGCCGTCAACGAGCGCGATCTCGACTGCGTCGTCCAGCCGGGCGTCTCACGCAAGAAGCTCAACGATTACCTGCGCGACATGGGGCTCTTCTTCCCAGTGGACCCGGGCGCCGAGGAAGCCACCATCGGCGGCATGGCCGCCACGCGCGCGTCAGGCACCACGGCCGTGCGCTACGGCACGATGCGCGAGAACGTCCTGAACCTCACGGCCGTGATGGCGGATGGATCGCTCGTGCGCACGGCGCGGCGCGCGCGCAAGTCGTCCGCGGGCTACGACCTGACCCGGCTGATGGTCGGCTCCGAGGGCACCTTGGGTGTCATCACCGAGCTGACCGTGCGCCTCTACGGCATTCCCGAGGTGACGCTGGCCGCCGTATGCCCGTTCCAAACCATCGAGGGCGCCTGCAATTCAGTGATCCTGGCCATCCAGCTCGGCCTCGGACTTGCCCGCATGGAATTGCTCGACGAGATGCAGGTCAAGGCCATCAACATCCATTCCAAGCTCGGCCTCGAGGAACGGCCGATGCTCTTCCTGGAATTCCACGGCACCGAGGCCGGCGCGCGCGACCAGGTGAAGCTGTTCGAGGACATCGCGCGCAGCGAAGGTGCGATCCGCTTCGATTGGGCCGAGAAGGAAGAGGATCGGCGCCGCCTCTGGAAGGCCCGGCACGAGGCTTATTGGGCCAACAAGACGGCGTGGCCGGGCCGGGAAGGCCTCGCGACCGACGTGTGCGTACCGATCTCCAGGCTGGCCGAATGTGTCCTGGAGACGCAGGAGGACATTCGCCGCTCGGGGATCATCGCGCCCATCGTCGGGCATGTCGGCGACGGCAATTTTCATTCCACGCCCATGCTCGACCCGTCCAACCCCAAAGAGATCGAGGCCGTCAAAGGCTTCCTTGAGCGCCTCGCCGCCCGCGCCCTAGCTATGGAAGGCACCTGCACCGGCGAGCATGGCGTCGGCCAGGGCAAGCAGAAGTACCTCGAAGCCGAGCACGGCGCAGGCGTATCGGTCATGCGCTCGATCAAGGCTGCTCTCGATCCGCTGAACATCATGAATCCGGGAAAGACCATCCCAGAGCTCTGAAAGTTCCGGGTTTATCGTCTTTTAAGCTTGATTGCAGACGACTTGCGCCACGGGGTTTAGCGAATTTTTAGGGCTTGCTGCCAAACTGGGTTAAATCCCGATAGGCATAGGTTGCCGTGCCGGGCTGGCCAAAGTTTGAAGCGTCGACGCCCGAGATTCATTCATGCAGATGCCGTCCAGGCTCGGAATTCTGTTCAACGGCGCGGCGCTGTTGATCGTCGGCGCATCCTTGGTCGGCGTCGTGCGCTACACATTTCTGGCCGACGACATCGCCGTATGCAGCACCCGCTACGAGCACGGCACGCAATTTTCGCTGGCGCGACCCGGCGGCGAACTGCTGACGCCGGCCGACCTTCAGGCCCGGTCCGCGGGAACCGATTGGGGGTTGATTGAGAACACCCGCGTTGTCGAAGCTCACGGTGGCTCTGCGAAGCAGGCCATCGAGGTCCGCTTCACACCCGCGAAGGCCTCCACGACGCCTGCCGACGGCAAAATGGGCATGGGTTTCTCCTGGATGCCCAAAAGCGCCGGGAAGCCCGCCGCGGCATGCCTGACATACTCCGTTTTCCTGCCCAAGGCCTTCGACTTCGCCAAGGGCGGCCGCCTCCCCGGCTTCGTCACAAACACACCGGACCAGGACGGCACCGCCACCTCCGTCTCGAGTCGCATCGTATGGCGCGAGTCGGGCGGACTCGAGCTGCGCGCGCAGATGGCCGATTGGCTGGAACCGCGCCGCGTGGCGGGCGACAAGCCCTATATTCTGCCGCGCGGACAATGGGTGGCATTGGAGCAGGAAATCGTTCTCAACACACCGGGTGCGAAAAACGGCGCCCTGCGGGTCTGGGCGGACGGCGCACTGGTCCTTGAAAAAACCGGCCTTGTCATTCGCGAGAAGGCCCAAACCCAGATCACGGGCGTCCTCGCCGAGACCACGTTGTCGACGCTGACCGGCGCGCCGACGCAAAAAGACCAGAAGATGCTGCTCTCGCCCCCGGAGCTGCGCTGGCAATAGCGCCTCCATCCGGCCGCCAAATTGCATCTCGCCTTGTTGCTTCCATGCGAAGCGATCGCCCTCTAGCGTGATGATCGAGAAATTCGCTGTATCTACCGGTCGCCTCTGAGCGTATTTCTCGATCTGAGTCACACGAGCAAGTTTATGATTCTAGTGTCCCTTTAATTCCGAAGTTCGCTCTCCGACCCAGACGAGAGCTCTTGCGAACTTCGGAATGGGGACACTAGACTTGGCGACCATAAACCAATCGCAACGCGCGGGATTGTTCCACCGTTGCCTGGGAGAGATGCCCCCGGATGGACTTTGCTATTCCCCAAACCACCACCGAGCTTCGCGATCGCGTCGGCGCCTTCGTTCGCGAGAAGATCATCCCATACGAGACCGATCCGCGATGGGGCCATCACGGCATCCCCGAAGACCTGCGGCGCGAGCTGAATGCCACCGCCAAGGCCGCTGGCCTGCTTGGCATCAACAGCCCCGAGGACTTCGGTGGCAAGGGCTTCTCGCACTTCGAGCAGGCCGTCATCTTCGAGGCTGCGGGTTATTCCATCCTCGGCCCCATCGCGCTGCACTTTCATGCGCCGGACGAGGGCAACATCCACCTCCTCGATGTGGTCGCCACGCCCGCGCAGCGCGAAAAGTATCTGAAGCGCCTGGCGACCGGAGAAGTCCGCTCCTGCTTCGCCATGACCGAGCCCGAGGGCGGCGCCGGCGCCGATCCGGCCATGCTCAAGGTCCGCGCCGAGCCTGACGGCAACGGCTTCGTCATCAACGGCCGCAAATGGCTCATCACCGGTGCGGAAGGCGCTGCCTTCGCCATCATCATGGCGCGCACCGGCGACGGCCCCGGCGATGCCACCATGTTCCTCACCGAGCTTCCCAATCCCGCCTTCAAGATCAGCCGCGTGCTCGGCACCATGGATTCGAGCTTCATGGGCGGACATGCGGTCGTTGACATCGAGAACCTGCGCGTCTCCGGCGACGACGTGCTGGGCGAGGTCGGCCAGGGCTTCCGCTACGCCCAGGTACGCCTTGCTCCCGCACGCCTCACACACTGC
The DNA here is from genome assembly GCA_046154585.1 of Hyphomicrobiaceae bacterium. Lineage (GTDB taxonomy): Bacteria > Pseudomonadota > Alphaproteobacteria > Rhizobiales > Hyphomicrobiaceae > CADEFX01. The sequence goes on from JBJXDX010000021.1 coordinate 41,219, forward strand.
ATGCGCTGGCTCGGCTCGGCCATCCGCGCCCACGACATCGCTACCGAGTACGCACGCAAGCGCCAGTCGTTCGGCAAGCCCTTGGGCGAGCACCAGGGCGTCAGCTTCATGCTCGCCGACAACGCCATTGACATTCACATGTCCCGCCTCGTGATCTGGCACACCGCGTGGCTGCTCGATCAGGGCCAGCGCGCCTCCACTGAAAGCTCGATCGCCAAGGTATTCTGCTCCGAGGCCATCTTCCGCGTCGTCGACCGGTCGCTGCAGATTCTCGGCGGCCTCGGCGTCACCTCCGACACGATCGTCGAGCGTATCTTCCGCGACGTGCGCGCCTTCCGCATCTACGACGGCCCATCCGAGGTCCACCGCCACGCCCTCGGCCGGCGCATTGTCGCCGGCGAACGAAAGCCCAAGGCTCACTGACGGAGTCGACCGTGAGGGACGCGCATCTCTTCGGCGTGGCGCGGCAGAGGCCGTACGCCGATCTCGTCCGCGAATTCCGTTGGGATATCCCGGAGACGTTCAACTTCGGCGTCGATGTGGTCGACGCCTGGGCCGCCGAGCGCGATGGGCTTGCCATCGTTTGGGAAAACGCCGCCGGCGCCGAAGCCAGCTATCGCTTCTCCGACATTTCGCGCCTGTCCGACCAGCTGGCGCACTCTCTGCGCCGCCTGGGCGTGCGCAAGGGCGATCGAGTCGTCGTCATGCTGCCGCGCATTCCGGAATGGCAGATCTCCCTCATCGCCTGCTTGAAGCTCGGCGCCATCATCATCCCCTGCATCGAGATGCTGACACCGCGCGACATCGAATATCGCGTCCAGAACTCCGAGGCGAAGGCCGCTATCTGCCGCGCCGAGCAGATCGGCAAGTTCGCCGGCGTGCTCGATCAGATCCCCATCCGCGTGGCCATCGGCGGTGCGCCGGGCTGGCACGATTGGAAGCAAGTAATCGACAGCGGAACGGGGAGCTTCTTGCCCGAGACCGTCGCCGCCGAAGATCCCGCCATCATGTACTACACGTCGGGCTCCACCGGCCATCCGAAGGGCGTGCTGCACGCCTCGCGTGGGCTCTATGCCTGGCGTATCGCCGCATTCTACTGGCTCGACCTCACGCCCGAGGATCGCATCTGGTGCACCGCCGACACCGGCTGGAGCAAGGCCGGCACCAGCGTGATCTGGGGGCCTTGGAGCTGCGGCGCGTGCGCCTTCATGTACGATGGCCCCTACGTCCCATCCGAGCGCGTGGGCCTGCTGGCGAAGCATCGCGTCACCGTGTTCTGCGCCTCCGGCACCGAGCTCAACCGCCTCGCCAGCGAGGACTTCTTGAACCTCGACATATCGGCGCTCCGGCGCACCATCTCCGCTGGCGAAGCCGTCAGCCCCGTCATCGCCGAGCGGTGGGAGAAGACCACCGGCTGCAAAGTGTCGGAAGCCTACGGCCAGACCGAAGCCCTGATGATGGTGCTGAACTATCCCTCCGAGCCCCTGCGCTACGGCTCCATGGGCCGCCCCCAACCGGGCATGGACATCGCCATCGTCGATGATGAAGGTTGCCGCGTTCCCGACGGCGGGGAAGGCCACGTCGCGCTGAAGGCACCGAGCCCGCAACTCATGCTCCGCTATTGGAAGGACCCCGAGCGCACCGCCGCCTGCTACGTCGATGGCCCTGACGGCACGTGGTATCTCTCCGGCGACCGCGGCACGCGCGATGCGGAAGGATGGTACTGGTACGCCGGTCGCGCCGACGACGTCATCAACTCCGCCGGCTACCGCATCGGCCCGCTCGAGGTCGAGAACGCCGTACTCGAGCACCCATCCGTCCAGGAGTGCGCGGTCGTCGCCAGCCCCGATCCCGATCGCGGCGAGATCGTTAAGGCCTTCGTCGTGCTCAAGGACGGCGTCACCGCTTCGCCCGCGCTCGCGAAGGAGCTGCAGGACCACGTGAAGGCGATCACCGCGCCCTACAAATATCCGCGTTCTGTCGAGTTCGTCCCCGACCTCCCCAAAACCGTCACCGGCAAGATCCGCCGCCGCTCCCTGCGCGACCTGGAATTCGAACGCGCCAAGTCAAAAGCCTAGCTCCCTCTAGCTGCTGCCTGCCGCACTGACTCTGGGTCCCGGGTCGCGCGCGGGAATAGACGCACTACGCTTCCGGCATGATCATGGCCCGCGCTTGCCCGGGTTGACAACCGTGGGCTTGGCAGCTCCTCACGCAAAATTTGTCATCCCGGCCAAGCGAGCGATAGCGAGCGCGAGCCGGGACCTAGGGGCCACCAACACAAGACTGCAATGGATGTGCACTATCCCTCCCGTAGCGCCACCAGGCACAACAGCTCGAACAGCATCTGCGCCCCGATCTGCGCCGTCGTCGTGTTGGCATCGTACTGCGGTGCCACCTCGACCACATCTCCGCCCACGATATCGATGCCCTTCAAGCCGCGCAGAATCCCCAAAGCCTCGCGCGGCGTCAGCCCGCCCACCTCCGGCGTCCCCGTGCCCGGCGCGAACGCCGGGTCCAGGCTGTCGATATCGAAGCTGACATACACGGGCCCGTCGCCTACCACGGCGCGCGCCTTGGCCACCACGGCATCCACGCCCATCGACAGCACGTCCTCCGCATGCAGCACCGTCATGCCGCTCTCGTAGGAGAACTCCCACAGGTACTCCGCGCCCCCCCGGATGCCGATCTGGATCGTCCGCTCCGGATCGAGCACACCGTCGAGCACCGCCTGACGGAACGGCGCACCATGGTGAAACTTCGCGCCCTCGTATTCGCCCGACGTATCGCAGTGCGCGTCGATGTGCACCATGCCAACCGGTCGCGAGCCGTCCAGCCCTTTCAGGATCGGATGCCCAATGGAATGATCGCCGCCCACCGACAGCGGAATGACCCCGGCCTTCGCGATCCGCGCATAGAACGCCTCGATATCCGCATGGCAATCGGCCAGGCTGAATCGACTCCGCATCGGCACGTCGCCGATATCGGCCACCTTGAGCTGGCCCATAGGCGCCACGCGCAGCACATGCTCGTACGGTCCGATCCGCTCGATGCCGCGCACCGCCCTGGGTCCAAGCCGCGCCCCGGCCCGATTGGTCACGCCAAGATCCATCGGCACGCCGACCAGCACCACGTCGAGCCCGCCGAAATCGGCCATGCCGGCCGCATCGGGACGGTACGGTGCCCCCAACAAGGTTGCCGGGTTCGCAAACGGCCATGTGCGCTGATCCGGCGCCGTAAACACGGCCTGCGCCACCGCCCTGAAATCCGGGTCATAGATGTCGCCGCCCTTGGCATCGGCATATCTGCGCCGCAGCGCCTCGAGTTTCTTGGGGTCCACCGGCTATCTCCGTCTACTCTGAACGCGGCGTGTTCACGCTTCCCGCCAGCCTCCAGCTTGTCTAATCTTGGCACTCGCGGTCGCGACTTGTGAATCCATACTTCTGGGGAGTGTCGACGTGAGGGACCTCAAAGGCAAGGTCGCCTGGGTGACGGGCGCGGGCACCGGCATCGGCGAGGCCGCCGCGCTGGCCTTGGCCTCGGAAGGCACAAAAGTCATCCTCACCGGCCGCCGCAAGGAGCCGCTTGATGCGGTCGCCAAGCGCATCAAAGCTGCGGATGGGATAGCCGAAGTCCGCGCCGGCGACCTGACGAAATCCGATATCGTCGCCAAGATCGCCAACGGCATCGAGGCCGACCACGGGCGGCTCGACATCGTCGTCAACAACGCCGGCGTCAACATCCCCGACCGCACCTGGCAGCGCCTCAAGCCCGAGGGCATCGACGCCCTCATCGCCGGCAACCTGTCGAGCGCCTTCTATGTCGTCCAGGCCGTGCTCCCCATCATGCGCAAGCAGAAGGATGGCGTGCTGATCCACACAGCCTCGTGGGCCGGGCGCTTCGTCGGCCCCATTCCCGGCCCCACCTACATCGCCGCCAAGCACGGCGTCGTCGCCATGAGCCACTCCATCAACTTGGAGGAATGCACCAACGGCATCCGCTCCAGCGTGCTCTGCCCCGGCGAGGTGGCGACGCCCATCATGACCTTCCGCGACCCGCCCGAGCCTCCCGAGGCCCTGGCGCGCATGGTGCAGCCCGAGGACATGGGCAACCTCGTCGTGTTCGTGGCCAAGCAGCCGCCGCACGTGTGCCTGAACGAGATCCTTGTCACCCCCACCCACAATCGCGGCTACATCGGCATGATGCGCGCGCGCCAGCAGATGAACGCCAAGCCCGGAACCTGAAAGACATGATCCACGTCAAGGCCAAGGCCCTCGAAGAGCTGGTACGGGACATTTTCCGCAAAGCCGGATGCTCCGCCGCCGAAGCCGAGCGCATGGGCAAGTATCTCGTCATCGCCAATCTCACCGGCCATGACAGTCACGGCGTGCAGCGTGTGCCGCGCTACCTGCAATGGCTGGCGGAAGGCGATTTCGTCGCCGACCGCACCGTCAAGGTCGTCACCGACACGCCCGTTCTCGCCGTGCTCGACGGCCAGTACGGCTTCGGCCAGACCGTGGCTCCGCAGGCCGTTGAGATCGGCATCCGCAAGTGCAAGGCGATGGGCCTTGCTGCCGTTGCCCTGCGCAACTCCGGTCATGTCGGCCGCGTCGGCGACTGGGCTGAGATGGCCGCCGCGGAAAACCTCATCTCGATCCACTACGTCAACGCCGCCTCCAGCGTCCTCGTCGCCCCGTTCGGTGGCGTCGATCGCCGCTTCTCGACGGCGCCCTACTGCGTCGGCATCCCGCGCAAGGGGCAGAGCCCGCTCGTTCTCGATTTCGCGACATCCATCGTGGCCGAGGGTAAGGTTTTGAATGCCAGCTTCGGCGGCAAGAAGATCCCCGACGATGCCCTGATCGCCCCGGACGGCAGCACCAGCGGCGACCCCCACGTGCTCTACGGCGACTACACGCCCACCGGCCCGCGCACCTATCGCAAGGGGACCGGAGCCATTCGCGCCTTCGGCGAGCACAAGGGTTCCGGTCTCGCGCTCATGTGCGAAATCCTCGGCGGCTCGCTCACCGGCACCGGCGCGACCCAGGAGGCGCGCAAGTGGGCCAACGGCATGCTGTCGTTCTACATCGATCCGGCGCGCATCGATCCCGATGGCTTCTTCCCGGAGGACGTCACGCGTTACGTCGCCTACGTCAAAAGCGCCCGCCCCGCGACGCCTGGCGGCGAGGTGCTTGTTCCCGGCGAGCCCGAGGAGCGCACGCGCGCCAAACGCCTGAAGGACGGCGTGCCGCTTCCAGAGGACACCTGGAAGGCCATCGCCGCCGCCGCCGAGAAGGTCGGCGTCGACGCGGCCCGCATTCAACGCACACTCGACTGACAACAAGAACATTCATTGCGAGGACACGCCCGTGCAGCACAGCAACGACTTGCTCGAAACCCTGAAGAGCTTCGACACACCCACCATCTGCAACGCGCTCGAGATCGTGGCCCCCGAGCGCCGCCTCACCGGCTACACGACCAAGCATCTGGAGTGTCCCTTCCCCGACCTGCCACCCATCGTCGGCTACGCCCGCACCGCCACGATCCGCACCACGCACGCCTCGGAGCTGAACAGCAAGGATGCCCGCAAGCAGCGCGTCGCCTATTACGAGTACGTGGCTTCCAAGCCCGGCCCCACCATCACCGTCATCCAGGATCTCGACGGCGCCGACGTCGGCTTCGGCGCCTTCTGGGGCGAGGTGCAGAGCGCCGTGCACAAGGGCCTCGGCTGCCTCGGCGTCGTTACCGACGGCTGCATCCGCGACATCCCGCAATGGGCGCCGGGCTTCCAGGCGCTCGCCGGCTCCATCGCGCCGAGCCACGCCCACGTGCATCTCGCCGACTTCGGCAAGGAGATCCGTGTCGCCGGCATGCTGGTGCGCTCGGGCGATCTGGTCCATGCCGACCGTCATGGCGCCGTGGTCATCCCCCATGATGCCGCCGCCAAGATCCAGGCCGCCTGCGATCTGCTCGCGCGCAAGGAGGCCGTGATCCTCGATATCGCCCGCAAGCCGGGCTTCAACGTCGAGCAGCTCGCCGCTGCCCTGCAAAAAATGGACGAGATCCACTGACCGAATTCTGCATCGTGTGCCCAGAAGCGGTGCAAGCTGTTGCAAGGAGAAACTGCCGTTATGACGACCACTTCCACGGATGCCGATGTCATCGTTGTCGGCGCGGGTAATGCCGCGGCGTCGGCCGCCCTGGCGGCACGCGACTCCGGCGCACGCGTCATCATGCTCGAGGCCGCAACCATCGAGGAACGCGGCGGCAACTCGACCTACACGGCCGGCGCGACGCGCCTCGTCTACAACGGCGCCGACGACGTCAAGACGCTGGTCGACCTGTCGGAGGCCGAGCTCGCCAATATGGACTTCGGCACGTACACGTCAGAGCAATACTTCGACGACATGTACCGCATGACGCGCTATCGCACGGACCCCGAGCTGTGCGACATCCTCGTGCACAACAGCCTCTCGACGTGGCAGTGGCTCAGGAAGCAGGGCGTGAAGTTCCAGACCTCGCAGGGCCGGCAGGCCTTCAAGGTCGACGGCAAGTTCAAGTTCTGGGGCGGCCTGTGCATCGAGATCTGGGGCGGTGGCCCGGGCCTCGTCGATATGGAGCACGACATCTGCCAGAAGAAGGGCATCGACATCCGCTACGAGACAGCGGGCGTCTCATTGCTCACTGACGACACGGGCCGCGTCATCGGCGTGAAGGTGCGCCACAAGGGCCGCACGACCGACCTCAAGGCAGGCTCCGTGGTGCTCGCCTGCGGCGGCTTTGAATCGAATGCCGAGATGCGCGCGCGCTACATGGGCCCCGGCTGGGAACTCGCGAAGGTGCGCGGCACGCGCTACAACACCGGCGGCGGCATCAAGATGGCGCTCGACATCGGCGCCATGCCCTGGGGCCACTGGTCGAGCGGTCACGCCGTCGGCTGGGATTACAACGCGCCGCCCTTCGGCGACCTCTCCGTCGGCGACAATTTCCAGAAGCACAGCTATCCGCTCGGCATCATGGTCAATGCCCGCGGCGAGCGCTTCGTCGACGAGGGCTTCGACTTCCGCAATTACACCTATGCGCGCTACGGCCACGTCATCAAGGACCAACCCGACATGATGGCCTGGCAGATCTTCGACAAGAAGGTGCTGCATCTGTTGCGCGACGAGTACCGCATCCGCCGCGTGACCAAGGTGTCCGCCGATACGCTCGAGGATCTCGTGAAGAAGCTTGAGGGCGTGGACGCCGAGAAATGCCTCGCCGAGCTGAAGGCCTACAACGCCGCGGTGATGACGGACGTACCGTTCAATCCCGCGGTCAAGGACGGCCGCGGCACGCGCGATCTGAAGGTCGCCAAATCGAACTGGGCCAACGTGCTCGATACGCCGCCCTATGAGGCCTACCAAGTGACGTGCGGACTAACCTTCACCTTCGGCGGCCTCAAGATCTCGACCGGCTGCGAAGTCGAGGATACGGCCGGTCAGGCCATCCCGGGCCTCTTCGCCGCGGGCGAGTTGGTCGGCGGCCTCTTCTATCACAACTACCCTGGTGGCACCGGCCTCACCTCCGGCGCCGTCTTCGGCAAGATCGCCGGCGAAGGCGCCGCTGCGCACGCACTGGGCCAAGCCCAGCACGCGCGCTGACCCTTAGATCCTGCCGGTCAGCAGCAGCACGATCAGAATCAGGACAACGATGCCGATGCCTCCGGATGGCCCATAGCCCCATCCGGAGCTGTGCGGCCAGCTCGGCAGCGCGCCGATCAGAATCAGGATCAGTATGATCAACAGTATCGTGCTCATGTCTCTCCTCCACCGGGCGCCTGCCCTGCCGTTGGGCGGGAAGAACCGAGGACGGCGCGATAAGTTCCACAACGTGCAACTGGCTAAGGGAACACGGTTAGCGCTAGCGTAGCGTTCCGGCCCTTTCGCCGTCGTCATCGGGGATCAGCATGGACGCGCTTCATTTCAAGTCTGCCACCGAGTTGGCCGATCTCATAAGAAGCCGGAAGATCAGCGCGACCGAATTGCTCGAACTCTTCCTGACCCGCATCGACAAGCACAACCCCAAGCTCAACGCCGTCATCTGGATGGATGCCGAGAAAGCGCGGGCCCGCGCCAGGGCGGCCGATGCGGCGCTTGCCAAAGGCGACGTCTGGGGCCCGCTGCACGGCCTGCCCATGACGATCAAGGAGAGTTACACCGTCGCCGGCTCGCCCACGACGTGGGGACTTCCGGACATGAAAGGCAATATCACCGACACGTCGGCGCTCGCCGTCGAACGCCTCGAGAAAGCCGGCGCCAACATTTTCGGCAAGACCAACGTACCCGTGCTTCTCGCCGATTGGCAGAGCTACAACGACGTCTATGGAACCACCAATAATCCCTGGAATACGGCGCTCACACCCGGCGGATCTTCGGGCGGCTCGGCAGCCGCACTCGCCGCCGGATTGACGGGCGTGGACGCGGGCAGCGACATCGGCTCGTCCATCCGCAATCCCGCGCATTATTGCGGTGTGTTCGGCCTGAAGCCCACATACGGCATCATCCCTTTGCGGCGCCATGCGCTTCCGGGGGTGTTTGCCCCGACCGACATTTCCGTAACCGGACCGCTGGCGCGGGGCGCCGCCGACCTCGACATCATGCTTGACGTCATGTCGGGCCCCGACGAGCTCGACGACGCCTGCTGGCGGCTCGAGCTTCCGCAATCGCCCGCAAAATCGCTGAAGGACATGCGCATTGCCGTGAAGCTCTCCGACCGCAATGCGGAGACCGACGGCGAATACGCCGGCAAGCTCCAGGCTCTGGTTGACGAACTCGCCAAGAAAGGCGCCAAGGTGAAGGAGATCGAACCGGCGATCGATACGCGCCGCCTGCACGAGCTCTACGTTCTGCTGCTGCGCGCCGCCACGTCCGGCCGCACGCCCGTTGCCGATATGGAACGCTGGACAGCGGCACTCGCGGAGCACGGCGCGCAGAAGGAGCCTTATCTCGATCAGATGGTCCGCGGCGTCGGCCTCTCCCACAAGGACTGGATCGCGCTCAACAACGAGCGCCACAAGCTGCGCTTCGCGTTCGATGCCTTCTTCAAGGATTGGGAGGTGCTGTTGTGCCCGGTCGCAGCCTCCGCCGCGTGGCCGCACGACCAGAAGGGCGAGCGTTGGCAACGCCGGATCACCGTCAACGGCAAGCGCGTGCCGACGACGGACCAGCTTTTCTGGGCCGGCTATTCGGGCGTCGTCTACCTGCCCTCGACAGTGGGGCCGGCCGGACTGACGCAAGCCGGCCTTCCTGTCGGCTACCAGGCCATCGCCGCGCATGGTCGCGACAAGACCGCCATCGCCTTCAGCCGGCTCGTCGAGCGCGAGATCGGCGGGTTCGTGCCGCCGCCAGGCTTCGCCTAGGCGAGGTTGCGGACCATCAGCAACGCATCTTCGCGCTGGCCGCCTGCGTGGCTGTAGTACTCCTTGCGCCGGCCCATCTGCGTGAAGCCCAGCTTCACATAAAGACCGATGGCG
>JBJXDX010000022.1:0-11605 GCA_046154585.1 Hyphomicrobiaceae bacterium
GCCACGCCGACTCGGCGGCGGCGAACGCAGCGTCCAGTTCCTCGGCGGGGCCGAGCCTGTTCTTGTGTATGCGGCGCGCGAGGGCGAGCTGCTTCTGCCGCTCCTTCTCCCTCTCGGCCTGCTCGGCCCCGGGCAGCTCTACCCGCTCTAGGCGCTCCACCTCCTTGGCGAGCACGTCCCGCCTGAAGATGCTGCCCTGGAGTGCGGCGAGCTTGCCGTTCGCCTCGCGTCCCTCGATCTCAGCCTTCGCGAGCGCGCTCGACGTCTCCTCGACATCCGAGGCGGCGGCGACGAGCCGCGACCTCAAGCGCTCGATCTTGGCCCGCACGTCCTTGACGCTGATGCTCATCTGTCTCCCGCTCTCATCGCTCTGTCGTGTCGATGCAGATCATGAGACGCGGCCGCCGACGCGTAAGCCAGCGTGTGTGCTCGGCGGATGAAGATGGGCACCACTGGCATGAGATCGACGCCAGCATTTCCGCGAGAGGTCCGAACTCGGCGCATCGCTGGCGTCTTGATGTGCCTGCGCCGCAGCAAGATCGCCGACATGAAGAGACGCAGGCGACATTATAGAAGAAGGACGATGACGACGGCAGCAGCTGTCATGGATGCGGCAATCGCGTACGCGCACAACCAGCCGCCAGCACGGCGCATGTCCGAGGCCGACAGGGTCAGGGAGGCGTTCGCGGCGGACCAGCGGGCGTTGGGGGGAAGCCTTCGACGGCGCAGTCTACGAGCACGGAGGTTGGTTCGACATCGAGGGCGTGGCGCACCCCGTGAGGGCGGCGCCGTGGGAGTGCGTGCTGGAGAGGTTCGTGCTCCTCAACGGAGGCGACGCGCAGCGCGATGCGCTCACGCAGCGGGCCATCGACGCGAGCCACATGAGCTTCCGCGTCGACTACGTGACGGCCGACAGGCGCCCTCAGCTCTACGCCTGGCGCAAGTCACCGCGGCGCTGCCGTGCGGTCTCACACTGGAATTTGCCGGGCTAGGTCGTGCGAGTCCGTATGGTCAGTCTACTGAATGTGTCAAGCTCAACCGGAGAATACTTTAGCGCACGGATCATGTAGACACCGCCCCACTTGATGACGGAAGCGGTGATTCAAATGAAGCAGCTACCCAAAGGAACGATCGACTGGCGGCGCGTCAGAGAGCTGACCGGCTATCCGGGGTCCGAGGACCTAGCGCGCGATGCCCGAGACAAATTCTTCGTAAGGCCAATCTCTCCGCCGGGAAACGGGGAAAAACATTACCACCGGCTCTACAGACTGAAGGATGTCGAGCGCTGGGTGGCGAAGCACGGACGCTACACAAGGGAACGCCGGGCCAGAATGCTGGCGGGCATCGGACCTGATGTGCCACTCGTCAGTCTCAAGGATGCGGCAAAACTACTGAGGCTCAAGGTCCATAATCTGCGCCGCATCGCGAAATCGAAAAGCTTCCCCCGACCGATCTGCAGGCATCGGCCTGGTGCGACCTCATACTGGCGGCTTGCCGACGTGATGCGTTGGCAAAGTGAGCAGCGCCGACAGCGCCCCCCGCCCACTTAGCTCCTCGCAACATCCAACCAGTTCAGACCCACGACACATTTCTGGGAACGGCGAAGCCATGACCAACGGTAAAGAAGACCCCGTGAAAAGCGCAGAGCAAGGAGCGGAGGCGTGTCGAACCTCCGCTACCCTGGAGTTCTTCCCTGCGAACGAGCGCCACTCGAAAATCGCCCCGCGCTTTGGTCGACAGGTCGCGCTCGTGACCTTCTTCGGCGTCATCCTCCGTATCGAGACGACGGACGAAGGCATCATTCAGAGGGCGCGAGCGGCGTTCAACAAGGCAGACACCGAGTCTGACCGTGCGATGTCAGCGACTCGGGACCTTCGCAGGGTGCGCGTAGGAGAACTGATGCCTCGCCACTCCACGCCGGAGGCCGCAGCTGCGCGAATCCTTGGAGACGCCGGCGCCGAAGCCCTTCGAAAGGCAAAGGCGGGACGCGCGGAGCTCCACGGCAGGCTGCACCGCGTATATCTCGAGGCCTACGACACCGCAGACGTGAGGCTGGAGCGTTTCCCACACGTGCTCAACCGCATGAGGGCCCAATCGCTCGCCGATGAGCTCGCCCACATCGATCGGCGTTGGTCGCTCATCCGACGCGCGCTCAGGGAGGGTCAGCCGACCAGGCGGACGCTAGCCGTCGTTCTCGACCACCTGCCTTAGCGGAGGTCATCAAGAGTTCGATCGACCGAGAATTCGCGGCCTACTGCAAAACGAAAATTGGCGCCGCAGGCGGACGAAGCCTGCGGCGCCGGAAGTCCCAGACCAAGCAAAGACGCACGAGGAGATCATGCGATGACGGACGATAGCGAGAACGGGCTCGTCGGAAAACCAACAGAGCTGTTCGAGACGGACATGCTGGGACTTTTCCAGCAGCTCATTCCGCTCGGGAAATGGGACGCGACTGCCGCCGGTGGGCTCGCGCTTGGTAAAGTGCCGACGCTCACAAGCTGGCAGAACGGGCCTCCGCCGGGGTTCGACCCACCAGCGCACCTGCTGAAGGGCTGCAACGTCGGCATCGTACTCCTCGACGGTGACTGCGTCCTGGACGAGGACCCCCGAAACTTCCCGGCGGGATACGCACCCGACTACTCACCGGCTCGGCAGCTGCTCGCCGAGTGCGGCATGGACGCCAAGGCCTGCCCGACGGTCAAGACGGGCGGAGGGGGCTTCCACTACTACATCCGCATTCCGGAGGGGCTAGCGGTCGTCGGCTCCCTCCGCGGGCTTCGTGGGTTGGACGTCAAGGGCCCAGGGTCGCAGGTCGTGGCGGCCGGCTCGAGGCATCCCGGCACCGGCCTGATCTACGAGTGGCTGACACCCACGCCAAGCGAAAGGCCAATGTCGACCGACGCGCTCGTCGCACGGCTGATGCGCACCACTGCCCAATCATCATCGTCGTCAACAACAACATCATCATCGACACGGCATACGCCTCAAGAACTCGCCGCCATGCTGCGCGGCCTGGACGCCACGAGCTACCGCGATCAGGAGCGCTGGCTGCGGCTGATGATGGCCTGCCACGCCGCTACTGGCGGAGAGGACGTGGAGGAGTTCATCGACTTCTCGACCAGCGACCCGATGTACCGCTCGCACGCCGACCGCATCATGGCTAGGTGGAGGAGCCTCAGCGCCAACAAGACCGGGGCCGTAACCGAGCGCACCCTCTACAGAGAGCTCATAGACGCCGGCAAAAGAGACCTCATCCCGAACGATGCGAGCGCGGACTTCGAGCACGACCCGCTGCCTGATGCCGCTCCCGTCGCCGCGCCGGTAGCTCGGGCCCGCGCGACGATCGCACCTGCTGCGTCGCCGGCCACCGCGGAGGCGGGGCTGCTTCCGCGACCGTTTCCGAAAGGCGACCACAGGGGCATGGCGAGAGCACTCCTCGCTGGGACGAGCCTCCAGTACTGGCGGGGCGACTGGTATGAGCACCGCGCTTCCCACTACGTGAGGCTGGGACCTGGCAAGTTCAGGAGCATGGTCTGGGAGTGGGCGGAGGAGCAGGAGCACGCCGCGTCCAACGGTACGGAGCAGGTACGTCCCAACAAGCAGCTCGTCGACAACATTGAGGAGGCGGCACAGGGCCTAGCGCTCTTGGAGTGCGATGCACCGTGCTGGCTCGAGCGCCTGCCAGGTGATCCAGACGCGAGGCGCCTCGTGCCGATGCTGAATGGAATCCTTGACCTGGACGGGCGGCGGTTGCTCCCGCACACGGAGCGCCTCTTCGTCATCCATGCGCTGCCGTTCGGCTTCGACCCGAACGCGCGTGCGCCTAAGTGGATGGCGTTCCTAGCCTCGGTCTGGGGTGACGACGTGGAAACCTTGGAGACGCTCCAAATGTACACCGGCCTCACTGCCTCGGGCAGGACCGACCTGCAGAAGATCCTTTTCGTGTTCGGCCCCACGAGGAGCGGCAAGGGGGTGATCCAGAGCGTTTTCCAGGGGCTGCTCGGCTCGGACAACTGCTGCGGGCCAACCCTCGACGACCTTGGGGGCGACTTCGGGCTGGAGCCGCTGATCGGAAAGAGCCTGGCTATCTTCTCCGACGTACGCCTCGGCACGCGGACCAGCTCACAGAAGGTTCTCGGCAACCTGCTGCGCATATCCGGCGAGGACCAGGTGTCCGCTAACCGGAAGTACAAGCTTCCATGGGTGGGTGTACTGCCGACCCGGCTGATGATGTTCTCCAACGACATCCCGAACATCCGCGACACGTCGACGGCGTTGCAGGCCAGGCTGGTCGTGCTCAGGATGACGCGATCGTTCAAGGGTCAAGAGGACACGGGGCTCAAGGGGGTGCTGGTAGCCGAGCTGCCCGGCATCCTCAACTGGGCGCTCGAGGGACTCGTCAAGCTCGAGGAGAGGGGGCGGCTGGTTCAGCCTCAGTCTGGGCAGCAGATCATGGAGACGATGCGGGCCGCGGCGAGCCCCGTGGGCGCATTCCTTGAGCAGCGCTGCGTCCTGGGTGAAGAGCATGAGGTCCCCAAGGAAGATCTGTTCAAGGCGTTCAAGCACTGGCGGGACGCGCAGGAAATTCCATACCACAGCGGCATATCCCACTTCATGAGGGACGTCTTCTCCGCGGCAAGCGGGGTCATCGAGGAGTCCAAGGAGCGCAAGGACGGCGGAAGACGCAGGGTTCTGAAGGGCGTAGGACTCCTTCCAGAAGATCCCCTCGAGTTGTTGGAGTACGGGGACTGACCATGGGAGACGGTGGTGGTCCAGGCGGTCCAGGCAATTACTTAAAAGCTACGCATACAAAAATTAGATACCGCCCCTAGGACTACCATTATGTGCAGACAGTTTGTGCGTTGTTGCCTGGACCGCCTGGACCAGAGGATGCATCCCAGCTCAGTGTGTCAGCCACATCCTGGCAAGCATGACAGCGTCGATGTCGCGTGTACGCGCGTGAGCATGAGAGGCGAGGCATATGGAGCATGAGGTGGAGAGGCTGCGGGATCAGCGTAGACGCGCGTTCGGTGAGATCCTGGCTACCGGCGCAAGCGGCACGGTGCTCCGAAGGCTCAGGGATCTCGGCTCTGCACGCCTGAGGCAGATGGAGGACAGGCTGCTCGAGGTGCACAGGATCGATGAGATAAGGTCGTACGTTCGTGCATCCTCACTGGCCGGCACCCTTGCCCATGTCGAGCGGATCGAGAGGGAGATCAAGGAGGCAAGGGCTGCGCGCTCGCGCGAATATAGAAATAGGCCGCGCCGTCGGGCCTAGGATGTGGCATCCGAGCCCGCTCCATCATGGCGGCGCCGGCCAAGCCCATGGCACGGAAGGCTTTCCCCGCCTACCGCCCCGCCGCATCCCATGATCGACGATCCTGAGATGGGGATCGGACGACGACCGGCCGGACGCATGGACGCGCACGCGTCGCAGAAATCATCCGGTTCGAGAGGCAGGGGGCTGGCTGCCTTAGACCACTAGAAAAAATTGCGCAGAAAAATTGCGGAGAAAAAATCATCGCGAGCGCGGCATCATCGCTTCTCGCCGCGCACGCGTCGGATCACATCGGCGCCCGCTCCTGCTGATCGGGCTGCTGACCGTTGGGTACTGGGCCTGTGGGTCCCTCGCCTCCGAGCTCCTTGATTGCCGTCTCGACCAGCCGCACGAAGTCGTCGTGCTTCTGCCTGTCCATCCACTCGGCCTTGGTGTTCTGCTTCGCGAGGTAGCGGCGGTACTGGCTGTTGAGCGCACTCACGAGGTCCGCTGTCTCGAGAGGCAGCGGGTTCCTGCGCCGCCTGTCGGTCAAGGCGTAGGTCATCTTGCCGATGCGAGCCATGTTGGGGGATATTCCGGCGTCGATCAGCTTCTGCCTGAAGACGCCCAGGAACCTGTCCCAAGCTGCCATCATGCTGCGGTAGAGCACGTCCGGGTCGGCTGTATCCACCTGCGAGCGCCGGCTCCAGAGGACCCCCGGCTCGCGCTGCATCTCCAACGGCACCGACCCACCCACGCCGCCCTCCTGATCCAGTCTGTCCTGCATGATCTCGGGGGCGTGTCGGGACGCAATCCTCTCCTGCATGTCGGTGAGGTAGTCGCGTATTCCCTCGAGGTCGGCCAGCGCCTTCTCGCAGGCCTGCTTCATCTGCCTCGACGCCGCGGTCGCCTCGCCGAAGGCGACCGTCATTGCCTCCTGCTTGTCCGCGTAGTGTGCCAGCTGCGCGATCGTCTCGAAGCGGTTGAGGCGCCTGATGTCCTTGCCGTAGCGCCAGAGCTGGATGCCGAGGAATAGCGCAGCGATCGGGATGCTGCACGCGATGGTCGCGACCACCGGCCAGTGGCGCAGGGCGAACTCGAGTATCTGCGCTTCCATGAAACTACCCCTCATCGGCAAAGGAGCAGCTTACGTGGGCGCTAACCAGCAGCCAACAGCAGCCAACTTGGCAGGTGGAAAAGAATAGGCTGTTCCCGTTAGCGGCCCACGCCTTCGCGTCCGGATCCATCGCAAATCAATTTCTGTGGATGGCTTGCCGGGGTCGATGGGACCCGCTTCATCTCGTGCAACAAACTTATTTCACATTGGCTAGGTTCATCACCCGACTTGATTGCTCGTCCTTTGGACGTCGGTCGAGCCACAGACGAGAGTAACCGCGCACAAGTTGACCGCCTTGGGGGCGCTGATGACCAAACTTTTTGCAGCCGCTGTTCTTACCTTCATCCTTTGCACAGCACCTGCGTATTGTGAGGACGCCAAGGAGAACGCAAAGTTGCTTGCGGCTGCGCCGAACGGCTGTGGCAGCGGCTGGAACACTTACCTAGTTCCTGATTCAATTCCGCTCTTGAGGTGCACGTTTCGGAAAGCGTGCGATGACCACGATGGATGTTACGGCAAATGTCTGGGTCGCGTCCGCGATCCGCAGGCGCCAGAGTGCGAGTACCTACGATGCAACAAGGACGGGGATCTTCACGGCACTCGCGAATGCGATAGGAGCGTCAAGTTTGCCCAGCTGGCCAAATCTGCGATGGACCGGAGAAAAACGTGTGACGTGAACATTGGACGAGCGATCCGAGAAGCTAACACCGGAAGGCCGGTGTGTCAGGCGTTTGCTTACACCTATGAGAAGGCGGTCAAAGACCTCGGAGAGTCGTATTTCGCTGGGTTGGATCCGGCGGCCCAGGCGGTAGGGCAGCCCCAGCATGAATATGAACAAGCGATACGAGAATTCTTTGAGCTAGGCAGTCCCGCTGAATTCGAAGCTTTCAACAAGAACCCCCCATCATTCATCGCACCTCTCAAATTTGTTCGAGGGCGGGGACTTGTAAACATTCCGAAGAACAATTGACGCGCGGCCCACAGAACGGGAAGAGCGAGTACAGGCCGTAGCAATGTCTAGTCGGCGTAGGTTCTACTTGCGAAGCCAGTGGCCTAAGGGAGAGCTGCGATGCCTGAGACTCGCACGATGAAATCGCGCCGACCGTCGCGAGTTCTGTTGTCGACATTGGCCCTTAGCGCAGTGGCCCTGTCATCACCACCGTCGACCATTTCTTCGATTGCGCAGAAGGAAGTGACCCAGGCAGAGTATCTGCAGAGCCTGATGGATTCCGGGCAAAGGTCCATCGAAGTGATCCTAAAGGCCTTCGAGCCCCACTTTCCCTCCTCAAAGCGACACCTCTTGAACTCTGAAAAGGTCTACGTATCGCCTCATTCAAGCTTCACCGCATATGCGGATTACAATTCTCAAAAAATTCTCATACCCGTTCAGGTGGTGCTTGAGGCTCACCTACAGGCGCATGCCTACATATATGTCGAGAATGATCCCTCGGCGGCACCGCAATTCAATCCCTACCTGCAATATCTGAGTGAGCGGTCCAACGACGTGTTTATTCGCATCCGCAAGGGTGAAATAGCCGGCGACGATTTGCCGATCAAATCGTTCTGGATCTTTGCGAATCTCCCACCTCCGAAGTTCAAGGATGGGGATAAGGACGTAATCGCGAAACTAATGACCTCAAGCCTGGCAACCGTAGTAGGTCATGAGCTGGGCCACCTGGCACTCGAGCATAAGCCTTACAAAGACATAACCCTGGAGCAATCACGCCAGCAGGAGTTCGACGCGGATGCGTTCGCCGTCAGGCTGATACACAGTGCCGGAGAGTCGGTCATTCCTGGGCTGCTTACGATCTACCTGCGCTTTGTCACCTCCGAACATCTGCTCCAGGGCGCAAAGGTCGAGGCAGGCACCCATCCTGCCGCCATCTGCCGCCTGTATCGGATGTTCAAGAAGGAATACGACGTGCTGCGCAACACGCCTGCTGGCAAGAATCTTTTGGAGTCGAGAAGTGGAATGACTTTGGAGCAGGTCGACTCCCTCATGGACCAGACGAAGGAGAGCTGCAGCTAGGTTGCGGTCCGGACAACAGAGCAATTTCACAAGTGGCGCTTATCGATCGTTCGTTTGAACGCGTGGGTGCTAACGGATCGCTAGCGGGCGGCTGCCTCTCGCCCGGCGCAAAAAAAGCACCCCCGAGACGGGGGCGAAGTTGAAGCAGGGCGGGCGATGGGGGTCGCCTACCCCTCTCACCGCTCCAACGAGGGACGCTTTGGCTTACGGTGAGGGCTTAAACAACAAGTTGAGGCGAACGCCGGTTCCAGCATCCTTCCGGCCCAACCACTTGGCATCGGATGGACAGTTACTGGAACGCTTATTTAACCCACCCAGCAACCTGTCCCGATTTTTCAACCGGAACTATCGGTTCCTCAACGTCCATGGGCTGTAGTGGCGAGGGTCTGTGCTCTTTCCTGTCACTCCCCTTGGGACGGGAACGAGCTCCCCAGCAGGCCTTCGGACAGAGGCGCCAGAGCTTCCCCTAGCTCTGGCGTACTTTTTTTTGACACGATCGGAAACCACACAAATCTCCCGCTGAGCAGCAGTGCCCCTGCGCCTCATCATAACCTTCAGCCCGGAAGGTCGGCCAACGCGAGGGATGCTAAGGGAGTGCTAGCGCCGAGATCGCCTGCCGGAACCAGATCGGTCAACCGTGTGTTTACTGCCTCAAGTTACGATGGCCGTTCGAGTTGAGCGTATCTGCCTTGAAGGCTAGGGGACGGCGCGACGGCAATCGCTCGCCGTCCCTTTCGTTTCCTCCACTATCTTGAGAGCAGGTCCTTGGTGCTCGCCCTCGCGCACTCGGACCCCCTCCAAGTGCAGAGCATGCGGTCCTCGCAGTCCTCCTGAGTCTTGAAAGACCCGCAGTTGCGCTCGAGGCCGTCTCGGGCCTGTGCCATGCCGAACTGGCCGCAGATGAAGCTGACGCGCGTGGCGCAGCTTGCCCTCAGGATGGCTTCCATGCCGTTGGCGTCCAGAGGCTTAGTGCCGACCGCGCGATCCAGCGACCGCATCAGGCGGCCCCAATCCGCACCACCCTTTTTCAGCTCGTCGACCTCGCCCGTCCTCGGCGGCCTCGCCATCCCCGGTGGTGGTGGCGGCGCCTGCATCTTGTTGGTCTCACGGTAGTAGGCGAGCCATTCGTCTGCCCCCTTCTCGAGGACCTTCTCGATGCCCTTCTCCGCGATGATGCACGCGATCTGGATGGAGACGGTGCGCTTGCAGACCTTGATGAACTCGTACACCTGAGCCTCGGCCGCAGCGGGTGAAAGGCACAGCACCGCACCGAGCAGTAGTGGTATCCGGCGTCTCAGCAATGTTTCCCCCGCTGCCTCTGGCAAATTCCGCTTTTCTACACTCTGGCCGATTTATAACGCGTGGGATAGTTCAGTGGTTCAGCAGCGGACGCGAGCGGCAGCGCTCCTCGAGGAATTTGTCGAGGTCAGCACTCGCGTACACGACGCGGCGGCCGACCTTGCGGTACGGCGGACCTCCCGGGGTATCGCAGCGCCATCGGCTGAGCAGCGATCGCGACACGCTGAGGTAGCCGGCCGCCTCGCGCGCCGTGAGGTACGGCTTCGCCTGCTGCCGCTCGGCGGCCGAAGCATCGGCGTCTTGCTTGTCGATCGCATCGAGCCGCTCTTCGATCGCCCTCAGCCGCCTGGCGACGTCGTCGAGGCGGTCCTCGAGCAGGTTCTCGTGGTGTCTCGCACGCATACAACGTCTCCTCGTTCGTGCGCGTTTGCGCTGTCGTGCGAGGAGTATGGTCACATGCGCCTCGGTGAAGAACCCTCGTTTGCACCGGGATGTACCGGCGTTCAACGATTGCGGTATGACAGCAGCGCCTCGGCGATGCGCTCCTGCTGCGTCCGCATGTGGCCGATGAGGTGCGCCCGCGTCACGTAGTTCCAGCTCACGCCCGCAGGGCGGTGGTTCATCAAGACCACGATCGTCTCGAACGAGACGCCGGCCTCGAGCGCGACGGTGCGGTAGGTGTGGCGCATCTGGTGCGGCGCGTACGGGAATGGCTCACTGCGGCGCAGGTCCATGATGTGCCCGCAGAGGGTGATCGGCGTTGCGAAGACGAACGGCGACTTCACGTCGGCGGTCTCCTGCCGCACGCGCTCGAGTTCCTGCAGCAGCAGCCGGGGGAGTGGGGTCTTGAACGACCGGTCGGGGCCGCCCTTCGGAGACGGCACGAACAGCACGCCGTCTGCGTCGATGTTTGCCCACTCCATCGAGCGCGCATCATTCTTCCGCAGCCCAGTCGTCAGCATCGTCAGCCAGCACGCGGCCTCGAGTCGGTCGGGCATTGCGTCGAGCGCCCGCCAGAGCGCAGGGAGATCGTCAGGGGAAATCGCCCAGTCGCGAGCGCGCTCCTTGTTCAGGCGCACCCCACGAGCCACCGGGTTCGGCGGCAGGTCGAAGCCGCGGCAGGCGTCGTTATAGAGGGCCTTTAGTGCCCTCATGGCCCCGTTGGCTGCGATGGGGTGGCCGCCGAGCGTGATCTTCTCGTGCAGGCGTCGGGCCGTCTCGCGGTCGATCTTGTCCATGGGCACGTCGAGTAGCGGCTTGAGCCAGCCGTTGACCTTGGTTCGGTACCACAGGACCGTCAGAGGCCTTAGGTCCCGGCTTCGCGTTTTTTCGTATCGCTCCCATGCCTCACGCAGGGTCGGCACCGTCCTCTTGGCGACCCGCGGGTCCTGGCCCCTTCGCATCAGGAGGCGGAGTTCGCGCGCCTTGTCCCGTGCCTCTTTCAGCGGCAACTCGTCGGTACGGCCGACGATGATCGACACGTAGCGCTCGGACCCGTCGTTGATCCGCCCGACGAGCTTGTAGCTTGCCGACCGCCCACCGACGACGATGCGCAGGCCGGGCACCGCGGCATCGTAGACCTGGAAGCCGGGCGGATGCTTCTCCCGCAGGCTGTTGACGGTCGACTGTGTGAGCTTGGTGGACACGATCTCCTCCGCGAGCGTTGACCGAGTCTCCAGGCCCGACCCTGTGCCCGGTGCGCTGTGAAACTCGGTGCGTTTGCATGCGGCGATGGTGTCGTGTAACTCGTTGGACGCGTACCCTCATTGCGTCTCGGAGAGCTGGCTCCACAATTTCGGACGGTAGGGTGAGTGGATTGTCTGCCTGACAGCGGGCACGGTTGTGCCTGCGAATCAGGAGCATTCGATGAGCAGACGACCGAGGCGGAACCACTCGCCGGCCT
>JBJXDX010000023.1:0-53546 GCA_046154585.1 Hyphomicrobiaceae bacterium
CTCAGACGCTGTCCCAGGGGTGCTGGATTTAGCTCTCATGCTCCACTCCTCAGGTGGTCACGATGAGCCCGAAATCCTCCGTTCCTCAAGCCGCTAAATCTGACTCACAAGTGCTGATGTCGGACAGTCTCGCAGATGCTGCTCGGCGCCGCCGTCATCGGCATCATCGGCTTCATCGTGAATATTGCTTTGCGGCGCCTAGAGAACCGGCTGCTGCGCTGGCGCAAGCCGGTGCGGAACTGAGCCGGCCATGACACCCAAGATCCGCATCGAGGGCGTGTCGAAGCAATTCGATGCCAACATCGCGTTGCAGCGCGTCTCGCTCGAAATCGCCGAGAACAGCTTCACCTGCCTGCTGGGACCGTCGGGTTGCGGCAAATCTACGTTGCTCAACATGGTGGCGGGCTTCGTCACGCCGTCGTCGGGCCGCATCCTCGTCGACGGAAGCGAGGTGCGCGGGGCCTCAGCGGATCGGGGCGTCGTGTTCCAGGAGTATGCCCTATTCCCCTGGCGGACAGCGCTGCGGAACGTGGCGTTCGGTCCATTCATCCGCGGCAAGCCGCGCGCGCAGCAGGTCGATACCGCGCAGCGATACCTGAAGCTGGTGGGACTGAGCGGGCACGAGCAGAAATTTCCGAGCGAGCTGTCGGGCGGGATGAAGCAGCGCGTCGAGATAGCGCGTGCGCTCGCCAATCACCCGTCCGTCCTGCTCATGGACGAGCCGTTCGGCGCGCTCGACGCGCAGACCCGCGAGGTTCTGCAGGAGGAAATGCTGCGCATCTGGCAGCATGAGCGGAAAACCGTGATTTTCGTCACGCACAGCATCTCCGAGTCGATTTTTCTCGCGGACCGGATCGTCGTGATGGGCACCAAGCCGGGCTCGATCAAGGAGGTGCTCGACATCGAGCTGGAGCATCCGCGTGATCGGACAAGCCCAGAATTCGTTGCGCTGGACCGCCGGATCAAGCAGTTTGTGCGGGAGGAAGTCGAGAAGCTTGGCGTGATCTGAGTCATGCTGCGATGCTTCTCCCACCAACGAGTCTGACGGCAATGTCCGATTGGAGCGCACCGCACGACCCGCTTGGCGCCTTCTGCCGCGACAATCACGCCGAACGCAGGGCGTACGCGCGCGGGCCGCTGTCCGGACTGACGTTCGCGGCCAAGGATGCCTTTCACATCAAGGGTGTGCGAACGGGGTTTGGCCAGCCAGAATGGCTGCGAACGCATTCGCCGGCGACGGTCACCGCGCGGGCGGTCAAGCTGCTACTGAATGCCGGTGCCGATATGATCGCAAAAGCTCATTGCGACGAGCTTTGCTACAGCCTGACCGGAGAGAACGCACACTACGGCACGCCAGACAACGTCAACGCGCCGGGACGGGTGCCGGGTGGATCGTCGAACGGGAGTGCTGCCGCCGTCGCCGGCGGACTGGTCGATTTTGCACTTGGCTCGGACTGCGGTGGCTCGGTGCGCATCCCGGCGAGCTACTGCGGGATTTTCGGCATGCGCCCGACGTGGGGCCGCGTCTCCCTCGAAGGCGCGCTGCCGTTTGGACCGAGTTTCGACGTTGCGGGCTGGCTCGCACGCAGCCCCAATGTCTTCGAGCGCGTCGGCCGCGTCCTGCTGGGCGATCAGAGCCGGCCGCAGCGGCCAAAACGGCTACTCATTGCCAAGGACGCGTTCGGTCTTGTCGAGAATCAGGTCGTCCAGGCGTTGATGCCGGCCGTCGAGCGCGTGAAATCCGAGATCGGTTCGGCGATGGACGTCATCGTCAGCGACGAAGGCCTGGCAAGCTGGTTCGAAACCTTCCGCACCATACAGGCCGCCGAGATCTGGGCCACGCTGGGCGGTTGGGTAACGGCGAGCCGGCCACAACTCGGGCCGGGCGTGAAGGAGCGTCTGGAATGGGCCGCGACCGTGTCGCCTGCCATGTTGGCGCAGGCCTTGGCGCGGCGTGAGCAGATCCGGGCGCGTTTGGCGGATCTCATGCAGCCCGGCGACGTCCTCTGCCTGCCGACCTCGCCGCGAGTCGCTCCGTTGAAAGGCACGCCCGCCGACAAGATTGAAGTGGAATACCGCAATCAGGCCATGT
This sequence comes from Hyphomicrobiaceae bacterium, assembly GCA_046154585.1. Lineage (GTDB taxonomy): Bacteria > Pseudomonadota > Alphaproteobacteria > Rhizobiales > Hyphomicrobiaceae > CADEFX01. The sequence continues at coordinate 2,093 of JBJXDX010000023.1, forward strand.
GCCTGCTCTGCATCTCCGGGCACACGGGGCTGCCGCAGGTCAGCTTGCCGACGACCTCGCTCGACGGCCTGCCGCTCGGACTGTCGCTGTTGGGCACACGCGGCGCCGATGTCGATCTCCTGGCGTTCAGCCGCAAACTTTTCTGATATGCTGATTTTTCGTGCAGCAGTCTGCCTGCCGATTGTGCGGGCGGGGGCGAGCGCAGCGCGCATGCGATTGCTACAACGAACAGTCTCCCGGCGCGCATCTTGCCTGCAGTGTGCCGGTCCGGGGTGTATTCAGTGAGGAGGGGTAGATGTGGAGCACTTCATTTAAGGTGGCCGCCCGGCGCTTGGCCTGGGCGTCCACCGTCGTTGCGATCGCATCTGCGGCCGCGCAGTCTGCGGCCGCGCAAGAGCCGATCAAGATCGGGCATGTGGCTGCCTTGTCGGGCGCCTCTGCGCAGTCCGGTGAGGCGATCACGCGCGGGCTGACCATTGCCCTCGACGAGATCAACGCGGGTGGAGGCCTGCTCGGCGGGCGCAAGCTTCAGCTCATTCAGCGCGATGACGAGTCGACACCGCCCAAGGGCGTCGTCGCGGCGCGCGAACTGATCTCCACGGAGAAAGTCGCCGCTATCTTCGGCGGCATCGATACGCCGGTGGCGCTGGCAACGGTGCCACTCGTCAACAAGGAGAAGGTCATCTACATGGCCGTCTGGGCCGCCGGAACCGGCATCACCCGGAACGGCGCCAGCCCAAACTACGTGTTCCGCGTGTCGGCCGTCGATGCGCTGGTCGACATCAAACTCCTCGACTATGCGAGCAAGATGTTCGGGTCCAAGAAGCCGGGACTGATGCTCATCAACAATCCCTGGGGCGAGTCCAACGAGAAGGGTCTGGTCGCCGCCGACAAGGACAATGCTGCGGTCGAGATCGCCGGCATCGAGAAGTTCGAGAGCAGCGACGTCGACATGACGCCCCAGCTCGGCCGGCTCAAGGACAAGGGCGCGGACTCGATTATCCTCGTCGTCAACACGCCGCCCGGCGCGCAGATGATGAAGTCACGCGAGCGCATGGGTTGGAAAGTTCCTGTCGTGTCGCACTGGGGCATTTCCGGCGGACGCTTTCCCGAGCTCGCCGGCCCAACCGCGAGCGAAGCTCATTTCGTCCAGACCTACTCCTTCTTCGGCAAGCTGACGCCGACCGGAGAGCGCGTGCTGGCCGCACTCAAAGCCAAGTACCCGCAGATCAAAGGACCCGAGGACATCTTCGCGCCAGTCGGTACGGCCAACGCCTATGACGCCATGCATCTGCTGGCGAAGGCCATCGCCCAGGCCGGCACGACGGACGCCGATAAGGTCCGAGAGGCGCTCGAGAGCCTGCAGGGCAAGGTCGACGGGCTGATCAAGACCTATGACAAGCCGTTCTCCGCCGACAGCCACGATGCGCTTGGGCCAAGCGACTACATCATGGTGCGATATGACGGTGACAAGATCGTCCCGACGCAGTGAGCGACGCGGAGTTGGGCGCGATCGCGGACCGTCACGGATCTGCGCTTGCCCCGCTGACCGAGGCCTAGATCCGGGATGATCAACTCGGCGCTTGTCACCGGGCTCGGGCTCGGCAGCATGTATGGGCTGCTCGCGCTCGGCTTCCATGTCACCTACGCAGTATCGGGCACGGTCAACTTCGCGCAAGGCGCGGCCATGATGCTCGGCGGCGTGCTGTGCTTTGCGTTTTACGTAACGCTGGGCTGGCCTCTTGTCATGGCCGTTTCCGCCGCCCTTCTCGGCTGTGCCGTATGGAGCGTCCTCGTCGAGCAGGTCGCCGTACGCCCGTTCGTGCGCCGGGGCTCCAACTCGTGGCTGATGGCGACGGTTGCGCTCGGCATCGTGTTGGAAAACGTCGTTCTCTTCACGTTCGGCAAAGACCCGCGCGGGATGCCACCAGGCCTGCTGACGACGCAATCGGTGACGATCGCAGGCCTCAAAATCCAGCTCCTGCAAATTCTGATGCCCATCGTCGGGCTGTCCCTGGCGGCAGCGCTGCATCTCGCCTTTCAGAGGACGCGCTACGGCAAGGCTCTGCTCGCCGTCACGCAGAACAACACGGCAGCCCAGCTCATGGGCATCGACGTGGAGCGCGTGACCACGGCCGCATTTGCCCTGTCGGGCCTGCTGGCGGGCGTGGCCGGCGTGATGGTCGCGCCGCTGTTCACGATCTCCTCGACCATGGGGACGCTGTTCGGCATCAAGGCGTTTGCCGTCGCCATTCTGGGCGGCATGGGAAGCGCCGGCGGCGTCGTGCTGGCCGGCCTCGCCTATGGCGTTGCGGAGGCGCTGATCACGTCGCTGCTCGGCTCCATCTACACGCAGATCATGACGTTCCTGCTGGTCATCATCACGCTGATGGTGATGCCGAACGGGCTGTTCGGCCGGGCCGAGGTCCGCAAGGTATGACGGGCGCGAGGACCCTTGCCGTGGCTGTCGCCGTCGCGGCTGTCGCAGCCATCATCGCGAAAGCCAACAACTATCACCTCTACGTGCTGGCGCTGGTCGGCCTGACTGCCATGGTCGGCGTCGGGCTGAACGTGCTGGTCGGCCTCAACGGCCAGATCTCGCTTGGGCACGTCGCCTTCTACGCGTTGGGCGCCTACACCGTCGGCATCCTCACGACCGCGACATCGCTCTCGTTCTGGATGGCTCTGCCGTTGGCGGGTGCAATTGCGGCCGCGGCCGGCTTGCTGCTCGCCATTCCGGCGCTGCGCGTGCGCGGGCCCTATCTGGCCATGGTGACGATTGCCTTCGGCTTCATCGTCGAGCAGGGCCTCGCGGAATGGCGTGGACTGACAGGCGGCTGGAACGGCCTGATGGGCATCCCGCCGCCGAGTTTTGCGGGACACCGCTTTTCCGAGCGCGAGATCGCGGTTCTTGTCCTGCTGCTGATGGCGGGGACGTTCTGGCTTTATGCGCGCCTGAGCGCCGGGGCCTGGGGCAAGGCCATGCGGGCCGTGCGTGACTCCGAGATCGCCGCGCAGTCGATCGGGCTCGATCCGGTGCGTATCCGCACGGTTGCTTTTGCTCTCTCCGCCGCCGTGGCCGGCGTGGCCGGGGGTACCTTCGCCGCGATGAGCGATTTCATCAGCCCGGAGTCGTTTCCGTTCTTCCAGTCCATCGTGTTCCTGCTCGTGGTGATGATCGGCGGCGCCGATCGCACCAGTGGGCCGATGTTCGGCGCGCTGGTTGTGGTGCTGCTGCCGGAGGTGCTGTCGGCGCTCGCGCAATACCGCCTGCTGTTTGTGGGCCTGTTGCTGCTGATCGTGCTGAGGCTCGCGCCGGAAGGGATCGTCGGGCTTGCGTCGCGGCTGGGGATTGGGCGCACATCTGCACCCGAAGCGCGAGGCGCCGGGGTCGGCGGACCGCTGCCGGCTCTCGCCTCCGGCGAGCGTGTGACGCTTGCGACCAAGGATCTGTCCGTGAGCTTCGGCGGCGTGCATGCGGTCAGGCACCTGACGTTCGAGGCGGCGCCGGGGCGCATTACCAGCCTCATCGGGCCGAACGGCGCCGGCAAGAGCACGGTGCTCAACCTCGTGTGCGGCTTCTACCGGCCGCAGACCGGCTCGGTTACCGTCGGCAATTGCAACGTGGCGGGACGCTCGTCGCATGCCATTGCCAAGGCCGGGATCGGCCGCACCTATCAGACGACCCAGCTCTTCTCCAACATTAGCGTTCGCGACAACGTGCGCATCGCGCTGCGCAAGGGGCAACTCGGCGCACGCTCGCTGTTCGCGCGCGATGATGCCGGTGCGGACGATGCGGCAGTAGACGGTCTTCTGGCCTTCGTCGGCTACACGGACGATCTCGATCAGATCGCAGGCTCCCTGGCGCACGTGGACAAGCGACTGGTGGAGATCGCGCGGGCGCTAGCGACGCGGCCGGCGGTTCTGGTGCTGGACGAGCCGGCGGCGGGTCTCGATGCCGCCGATACCGAGCGGCTCGGCGAACTTCTGCGCCGCGTTGCGGACGCCGGCCTCGTCGTCGTTCTGGTCGAGCATGACATGAAGCTCGTGATGGGCATCTCGGACCATATCGTCGTGCTCGATGCGGGCCAAAAGATCGCCGAGGGCACGGCTGCCGATGTCGGCCGCAACGCACAGGTGCTCGAGGCGTATCTCGGGCATCAGGCGCTGGCAGCGCGGGGGCGCGAGACGCCGCTACCGGCGGCAACGCCGCCGGCCACTATTCTGGCTGCGACGGACTTGGGCGCCGGCTACGGCCCGATCCGCGTGATCCGCGATATCGATCTGCAGGTGGCTGACGGCGAGCTCGTGGCAGTGCTGGGGGCCAATGGAGCCGGCAAGTCGACACTGATGCGCGCGCTGAGCGGGCTCAATCGGCCCATCGACGGCAGCGTCGTGATCTTGGGGCAGAACGTGGAGCGGCTGAAAGCGTCCCGCATTGCGGCCGAAGGCCTGGTCCTGATCCCCGAGGGACGGCAGGTGTTTCCGGAGCTGTCCGTCATCGACAATATCCGGCTCGGCGGCTTTGCGCGCGGTGACGCCAAGGATGAGGCGCTGGTGCAGCGGCTGCTCGAGCGCTTCCCGCGCCTGCGGGAGCGGCAGGCGCAGCGCGCTGGCCTGCTGTCGGGCGGCGAGCAGCAGATGCTCGCCATCGCGCGCGGACTGATGGCGCGCCCAATGGTCTTGATGCTCGACGAGCCGTCGCTGGGTCTGGCGCCGAAGCTGGTCGACGGACTCTATGATCTCCTTGCCGAGTTGCGCGATGAGGGGATGACGATCCTGCTCGTCGATCAGATGGCGGCTATGGCGCTCTCGGTCGCCGATCGCGCCTATGTACTGAAGTCCGGCGCGATTGCCGAGGCGGGCTCCGCTGCCGATCTGGCACGGGATCCGGCGTTGGCTGAGGCGTATCTTGGTGCGGTCAGCGGGCAGACTTGAAGGATTGGGAGGGCAAGACAGCATGGACCTCATTCTGCGCAACGCACGACCGCTCGGTGGCGATGGCGAGACCACGGATATCGGCATCGACAAGGGCCGGATCGTCGCCATCGCGCCGCATTTGTCCGCCGATGGCGAGGTGATCGACCTGGGTGGAAGGCTGATCGTACCGGGCTTGATCGAGACGCACATTCATCTCGACAAGTCGCGCATTCTGGGCCGCTGCAAGGCCGAGCGCGGCGACCTCGAGGAAGCCATCCAGGAAGTGGCCAAGCAGAAAAAGTCCTTCACGCCCGAGGACGTCTACACACGTGCCAGGCAGACGCTGGAAAAGTGCATCCTCAACGGCACCACGCACATGCGCACCCAGCTCGAGGTCGATCCGGGTATCGGCCTGCGCGGCCTGGAGGGCGTGCGCCCGCTCGTCAAGGAATACAAGTGGGCGATCGATCTGCAGATCTGCATCTTTCCGCAGGAGGGCCTGCTCAACAATCCGGGCACGGACGAGCTGATCGTCGAAGCTCTGAAGACCGGCGGCTCGGTGGTCGGCGCCGCGCCCTACACCGACAGCAATCCGCACGGCCAGATCGACCGCGTGTTCGAGATGGCGCGCGAATTCGATATCGATATCGACATGCATCTCGACTTCGGGCCGAGCCCCGACGATCTCGATCTGCTTTATGTCTGCGAACTGACCGAGCGTTTCAAATACGGCGGTCGCGTCACCATCGGCCATGTCACCAAGCTTGCGGCGGCGCCGCCCGAGCAATTCGCCAAGTGCGCGACTCGCCTCGCCGATGCAGGCGTGGCGCTCATCGTGCTGCCCTCGACCGACCTCTACCTCATGGGGCGGAACGCAACGCAAGACAAACCGCGTGGCGTCGCCGAGGCGCACAAGCTGCTGCACCACGGCGTCAACTGCACGCTGTCGACCAACAACGTCCTGAACCCGTTCACGCCGTTTGGCGACTGCTCCTTGATCCGCATGGCCAACATCTACGCCAATATTTGCCATGTCGGCTCGCTCGCCGACACGCGCGAGTGTCTGAACATGATCACCACGCGCTCGGCACGATTGATGAATTTGCGTGACTATGGCCTGGAGATATCGAAGTCGGCCGATCTGGTCGTTCTGGACGCTGAGAGCCCGGAGCAGGCCGTCGCCGAGCTTGCACCGGTGCTCTACGTCTTCAAGCGCGGCCGGCGCACCGTCACCCGAGCCGCCCCCGTCCTGCATCGGCCCGGAGAATAGCCATGCTGCTGGCGGCAGACGGAATACATAATCGTAGGTCGACTACGAGAAATCGTACCAAGCCGAATGTCAAGTTTGCCCCCTTTGGATCGGCCGATTTCAGCAGGTTTATCGTCGTTAACGATCTGGCACGCCCCTTGCTCATACACGCCTGTCAAGTCAGCGAAGCGAGGGGCACATGGGACTGTTCGACGATCCGCTCGATGCCAAAACTCATCTGGCGGCGCCAGGATGCTCATGCGGGCGGCACGCTAATCAAGCCGAGCACGACCGGGGGACGTCAGAGGATCTGTATCAGCGCGTCGTTCAGCAGGGGGTGCTGCGGGCGGTTTTCCCCCACGATGCAACGCGGCGGGCATTCCTGACGTCTGTTGGTGCAACCACCGCAGCCGGTGCGCTCGCCAATATCCTACCTCTCGGCGTCGTCAGCGATGCACTGGCCCAGGGCCTGAAACCGGAAAAGACCGATCTCAAGATCGGCTTTATCCCGATCACCTGCGCGACGCCGATCATCATGGCCGCGCCGATGGGCTCCTACGCCAAGCAGGGGCTCAACGTCGAGGTCATCAAGACGGCCGGCTGGGCGGTCATCCGCGACAAGACCATCAACAAGGAATACGACGCGGCGCATATGCTGTCGCCGATGCCGCTCGCCATCTCGATGGGCGTAGGCTCACAGCCGATCCCCTACACGATGCCGGCGGTGGAGAACATCAACGGGCAGGCCATCACACTGTCGATCAAGCACAAGGACAAGCGCGATCCGAAATCCTGGAAGGGCTTCAAATTCGCGGTACCGTTCGACTACTCCATGCACAACTACCTACTGCGCTACTATCTGGCCGAGGCAGGACTTGATCCCGACACCGACGTGCAGATCCGCGCGGTGCCGCCGCCGGAAATGGTCGCCAATCTGCGCGCCGACAACATCGACGGCTTTCTCGCGCCGGACCCCGTCAATCAGCGGGCGGTGTTCGACGGCGTCGGCTTCATCCATATCCTGTCGAAGGAGATCTGGGATGGGCACCCGTGCTGTGCCTTCGCCGCCAGCAGGGAGTTCGTCACGCAGACGCCGAACACCTACGCGGCCTTGCTGAAGGCCATCATCGAAGCGACGGCGTTTGCCAGCAAAGCAGAGAACCGCAAGCAGATCGCCGAAGCTATCGCGCCAACCAACTATCTCAATCAGCCCGTGACGGTGGTCGAGCAAGTGCTCACCGGCACCTATGCGGACGGGCTCGGAAACGTGAAGCAGGACCCGAGGCGCATCGATTTCGATCCGTTCCCCTGGGAAAGCTTTGCCATCTGGATCATGACGCAGATGAAGCGCTGGGGGCAGATCAAAGGCGACGTCGACTACAAGCAGGTGGCCCGCCAGGTCTTCCTCGCCACTGATGCGGCCCGCCTCATGAAGGAGGCCGGCCTCACCCCGCCCGCCACGACCACCAAGACCTTCGTCATCATGGGCAAGACGTTCGATCCCGAGAAGCCCGCCGAATACATCGAGAGCTTTGCCATCAAGAGAGGTTGAGCGCCATGCTGCGCAAGTCGCCGTCGCTCGCCGCCGGTATCGTCTCGGTGCTGATCCTCGCTGCGTTTCTGCTGGCTTGGCAGCTCGCCGTCGGCGGCACCGGCAAGGTGCAAAACCTCGACCCGGAATATGCGAAGCTGGTGGGCGCCGCTGCAACGAGTGGCAAGTCGGCGATGCCTGGACCGCTCGATGTCGGCGCCACGCTATGGGCGCACCTCAAGAACCCGTTCTACGACAAGGGCCCCAACGACAAGGGCGTCGGCATCCAGCTTGCGTACTCCATCCTGCGTGTCCTTGCAGGCTATGGACTTGCGGTTCTCGTCGCGGTGCCTCTGGGCTTTTTGATCGGCATGTCGCCGCTAATGAGCCGGGCACTCGACCCCTTCATTCAGGTCCTGAAGCCGATCTCGCCGCTCGCGTGGATGCCGCTCGCGCTCTACACGATCAAGGACTCATCCATCTCGGCCATCTTCGTCATCTTCATCTGCTCGCTATGGCCGATGCTGCTGAACACGGCCTTCGGCGTCAGCAGCGTGCGCAGAGAATGGCTGAACGTCGCCAAAACGCTGGAGCTCGGCAACGTGCGAACGGCGTGGCGCGTGATCCTGCCGGCGGCGGCTCCAACCATCCTGACCGGCATGCGCGTTTCCATCGGCATCGCCTGGCTCGTCATCGTCGCGGCTGAGATGCTCGTGGGCGGTACGGGCATCGGCTATTTCGTCTGGAACGAGTGGAACAACCTGTCGATTACCAACGTGATCAACGCCATCCTCCTGATCGGTTTCGTCGGCATGGTCCTCGACCAGATTATGGCGCGACTGCAGCGTTTCGTCTCGTACGCGGATTGATGGGATCGCCGATGTCGCGGCCGCTTATTGTTGTCCAGGGCCTGGCGCGGCGGTTCTTGTCGCCGGGCGGGCGTGACGCAGTGACGGTGTTCGAGAACGTGTGGTTCGACGTCGCCGACGGCGAGTTCGTCTGCATCATCGGACATTCGGGATGCGGAAAGTCGACCATCCTCAATATCCTTGCCGGTCTCGATCAACCGAACGAAGGGCGCGTGATCGTCAACGGCGAGCATGTCCAAGGCCCGAGCCTCGACCGCGCCGTCATTTTTCAAGGCCACGCGCTGATGCCTTGGCTGACGGCGCAGGCCAACGTCGAGCTGGCGGTCTCGTCCCGCCATCGCGATTGGAGCGGAGCGCAGGTGCGCGCGCATGCCGAGCGCTATCTGAGCCTTGTGCATCTCGAAGACGCTGGGCAGAAAAAGCCGGCTCAGCTCTCCGGCGGCATGCGCCAGCGCGTCGGCATCGCCCGTGCGCTTGCCATCGAGCCGAAGGTGCTGCTGATGGACGAACCCTTTAGCGCGCTCGACGCATTGACGCGCGGCTCGCTGCAGGACGAGGTCGTCGCCATCCGCGCCAAGTCGCGCCAGACGACGTTCATGATCACGCACGACATCGATGAGGCGCTGCTGTTGGCCAACCGCATCCTGCTCATGACCAACGGGCCCAAGGCGCGCATCGCCGAGGTCGTCGAGAACACGCTGCCGGCCGGACGGATGCGCACGGATCTGCACAAGCACCCGAACTACTATCCGCTACGCAACCACCTGCTCGAGTTCCTGGTGACACGCTCGCGCGAGCTCGCCAATGCCAAGGGCATGACAGGCGATCCGCGCCAGCCACCCGTGGTCCGCCCGCTCGGTGACGCCGGTCCCGCTGCAATAGATCGGCAGGCATTGCCGGCGCCGCACCGCTCGCGAGGCCTGCGGCGGCAGCGGCTCTCGTCACCGAAAGCACCTCGCATCATCGCCCGGACGTCCCGTTCAACTTAAGAAGGAGCAAGATCCATGCGCCGCGAAGACCTGACGGAGAAGATCCTCGATATCAAGCGCGAAAAGGGATGGAGCTGGGAGATGATCACCTCCGAAATCGGAGGCATGTCGCCCGTGCTGGTCATCGGAGCTCTCCTGGGGCAGATGAAGCTCGTGAAGCCGCTGGCGCGCAAGGCCGCGGCCCTGTTCGAGCTGTCGGCGGCCGAGGAGGCGATGCTCAACGAGGTGCCTTACCGCGGCACGGGAACGCCCATGCCGCCGACGGATCCGCTCATTTACCGGTTCTACGAAATGGTGATGGTCAACGGCCCCGCCTGGAAGGCCCTGATCGAGGAAGAGTTCGGCGACGGCATCATGTCGGCCATAGATTTCGACTTCCTGGTCGAGCGCCAGCCCGATCCCAAGGGCGACCGGGTGAAAATCACGATGTCCGGCAAGTTCCTTCCGTACAAGTATTACGGCAACGAGCAGGGCATCCCCGCGCTCGGCTACAAGGAAATTTAGGCTGTGCGTTCGCCCGTTCCGCCCTTCACGCGTGAGACGGCTGCCGAGAAGGTGCGGATGGCCGAGAACGCGTGGAACACCAGAGATCCGGAGCGGGTTGCCGCCGCCTATACCTTCGACAGCCGGTGGCGCAACCGATCAGAGTTCCTCAACGGTCGTGACGAGATCGTCGCGTTCCTGAAACGCAAGTGGTCCGTTGAGCTCGACTACCGCCTCGTCAAGGAGCTGTGGGCGTTCGACGGCAACCACATCGCCGTCCGCTTCCAGTACGAGTGGCACAATGCCGCCGGGCAGTGGATTCGCTCCTACGGCAACGAGCAGTGGGAGTTTGACGCCGATGGCTACATGCAGCAGCGCGAGGCCAGCATCAACGATGTGCCGATTGAGGAGAGCGATCGCAAATTTGACTGGCCACGTGGCACGCGTCCGACCGATCATCCCGGACTGGACGGGGTTGGATAGGCCGGATGATGGCACCACGACGTTATGAGAGGACCTGCGCGTGCCGTCGCCGATCGCGGCTACTTCAGCAGCCCGGAGATCCTCGCGTGCCATGAGGCCGGCATTACCGTGACTCTCCCGAAGCCGATGACGTCGACGCGAAAGCAGACGGCCGTTTTTGCAGGTAGGACTTCGCCTACATCGCCGAGGAGGATGTGCACCGCTGCCCGGCCGAAGGTCGCCGCTCCGGGAGGCGTGCCGACGATCGTGCCTCATCCTGTCAAGGCGGACCTTTTGCCGGCTCTGACGCCGAGAAAGCGCACGCGATGGACTTATCGCCACCAGCCGAGGACACTGAGATACTCGCGTTTCACGTGCAGTCCAACCTCGGTCAGCCTCGATCGAAAGCAGACCCATTTGCGATATTGGGGTCAGCGAATGCGGGCGGAATTCGATGGATCAAAAAAATGGCGCAAAATCGAGCTCTGCTGTTGGGAGTAAAGCTGCCGTGCCCATTCCACCACCCGACCGGTAGGTTTTGGCCCAAGGTGCCTCAGCCCGTCGACAGCCTACTTGCGAAAATCCCGCGCTCCGGCACATCTCGGCCTGAAAGATTTTTCTTTGCACGCACGTCAGCGTCGCGAGGAGGTTTCCGCGAATAGAGATTGTTCTCGGCCCATACGCCTAATCCGCACGACTTACGGCTGGTACACCGATTTCCACCCTTGCGCAGCCGGCACATGGCTCGGAAACGATCTCGAGGCGACCACACGTCTTGATCGTCGGAGTGGAGTCTCGGCGAGGTTCGCGGTTGCATCGGATTCAAGGCGCGGCTGCCGATGTGACCAGACCAGGTTCAGTTTCAACCGCAGCCAGCATTGGCACCTAAACGGACGCTTCTCCCTCACCAGCATACTCGATTGGCCAGACAGATCACTGCGTCGGGACGCATGGTGTTCGCGGAAACCATCGGCTGGCCGGAGTAGGTGCACATCCCAGCTCTCAGAACGAAGATCAATGAGCATATGCAAGTCTCGGCGCGCTTGGCCACACGAAGCAAAGCAGTTCACTCGTTTCGACTCGGATACAACTGATTGATCCTGCACTACCGGAACATTGCACGAAGAGTCGAAATGGACATTGAAATCACTAGCACCTAAGCCGCTTTTCAATCTGAAAAGACGGGTTCGACTCCCGTAGGGAGCGCCATGATTATGTTGGAGTATTTGGTCTCTTCAGCGGACGTTTGCCCTCGTCCAATTTTGTACTCGAAAATTGCTGCCAATAGTCTGCGGGCTTCGACCTTGCATGCCATGCTCTTTGCAGCCATGGAGTGAGCTGTCGTCAGGCGCCTCCTAGACAATCGCACGGCGTAAAGTTGGGGCACCATCATCACGCGTCACGTCAACAGACTTCTCCACTCCATCGCCGATTAGCGAAATGCCCCCACCGGCAAGCTTGTAAATGGCATGCGACACGTCGAGCCAAGCGATCCGGTGGGTCATAACTAACACTGTAGCTTGGTTAGCGAGAGACCGTACGGTTTCGCAAATCGCCTTTTCAGTCGCTGGATCGAGTGCGGATGTTGGTTCGTCTAGCACAAGAAGGCTTGGTCGACGAATCAGTGCACGAGCAAGCGCAATGCGCTGACGCTGACCGCCCGAAAGCAAGGCTCCTGCCTCGCCGACATGCGAGTCGAGATTTGCGCATCGCCCGTCGACCAATTCTGGTGCCCCTGCGGCGACAACCGCAGCGATCACTTCCTGATCCGTGAGTGCGGTGTCGCCGAGAACCACATTGGATCGCAAGGTATCATTGAAGAGAAACGGCTCTTGTGGGACGTAACCAATAGCCCGGCGCCATTGCGCGAGATCGATGGTGCTGAGGTCCAGGCCGCCAATTACGATGCTTCCGTCATTGGGCACGATCAAGCCGGCTATGAGATCGGCGATCGACGACTTGCCGGCGCCGGATGCACCAACAATGGTTGTGACACGACCAGCCTTCAGAATCAGACAAAGGTCATGCAGCACATTCACTTTTCCATACGCAAGCGAGACCCCTCGGAGCTCGATCGCAGCTGGGAGTTGGGGGATGGCGCCATGCCGTACTGGCTCCTTATCAGCCTCGGCGAGATGCAGGCTTCGCCTCAAAGCGTCAAGTGCCGCTTGCCAGGTGATCGCGCTTTGCCATTCCTGGTGCATACTTGCGACCCGAGTGAGAATGCGAAAATAGATGGCGGCCATCACGATGAGTGTAGTCGGTGGAATGGCCCAAAACCGATGTGCAACGTACAGCCCCACCGCGATCGATATCGCAATGACGGGCTCCGCAAGTGCTGTGAGCGCATGGCGGGACCAGGTGGCACGAATAACCGCTATGTTGAGCGACTCCACGGCGCGCCCGAGTATTTGAGCAAGGCCGGCTTCGCGGGCCATCGCCTTGAGCGGCTTGATGCCACGCAACCCATCGGCCAGTTCAGCAGCGATCGCACTCGACAGCGCGGTCTGCCGGCGGCCCGCCTCTTGCGCGGTGCAAATAAGCCGTCTCAGACACAACCCAAGCATCCCGCCGCCAATGAGGGCAGCTAGTGCAATCTGCCAGGTGACGAGAAAGGCGAGGCTAAGATAGATTGTGGCCTGTATTGCGTAGGCAAGTGCACGGCACACGCCTTCGTATGCGCGGCCGGCGCGCTCGACCTCCAGCGTCATCAGGTTGGCAAGGTCTCCAACCGGCCGCGTCGCGAAGAAGCGCCAGCGGGCCGCCATAAGTGCCGCGATGAGCCGCCGCCGCAGGTCGCTAGTAACAACACCGACTGCGCGCGCCGTTTCCTTGGCGACCCAAATCATCGCCAGTCCCTTCATTGCGATACTTGCAACGATGATTGAGAGGAGGGTGGGGAAGTCGGGCTGAAGCCCGAGTTGGGCAAGCATCTGCTCAAGCAGTCGACCGGCGGACGACGCGGATGCAGCCGGATCCGCCAACGCGAGAAGAGGAAGAAGCGCAATGATGCCGATTCCTTCGAGCACTCCGGCTGCCACACTCGCCACAACCAGAGAGGCAGTGCGCAGTGGATGACTCTCCGCCAGCTCATATCCCAGACGCCAGAGATTGTGGTTGTCCGAAGAGAACAACGCCGACGTTTGCGCGCGGGCATATGCTGTTTGTTCCAAGTTTGCCTTTCCTCGGCCGATAGACAGGGACCGCAGACTGAAAACAGGACTCAAGAGGGACTGCGGCGTCCATATCAACAGGTCCGACAAATGTCAGCCCTTCGTGCAAACTTGAAACGCCCACTCGGTGAGCATCTGGGGACAAGCTGTTGGCGAGGCGAACTCTCGCTAGGCTTTGACTTGGCTGTTGTGCAGCAGCAGCGTAAATGTAAGTGATTCGCTAATGTGACTGTGCAGGGCGTCCAAGTGAGCAGCGTTGAGACTGCATCAGAGGCACGCATGTCCCACAGGGGCCCCGGCTCCCATCTCAAGATTGCGTGCGTCATTCCGACCATGCGTGCTGGTGGTGCGGAGCGAGTCGTCGCCGAGCTGTGCAGCTATCTCGTGAAGCGCCGCGATGAAGTCCATTTGCTTACTCTTACGACCAAAGATGAAGAGCCATTCTACAAACTTCACCCGGCTATCCAACAAATCCGGATCGGTCAGTTGCCGGCTGAAGCTCGGCTAACTCGGGCGTGCAGGATCGCGCAGCGCACGCTGAAACTGCGAAGTGCAATCAAGGAAATTGCACCCGACCTCGTGCTCAGCAATCTCACCGTGATGAACATACTGGTATTGATGGCAACCCGAGGGCTCGGGGTGCCCGTGATTGCATCTGAGCATAATGACATCGACGCGGAGCGCGAAGATTTGGGGCGCTTGCGCGACTTCGTTCGTCATCTCACTTATCCAACCGCAACTCGGATAACAGTATTGACGCAGCGCTCCTTTGGCGCAATTGGCGAAGCCCTTGCAGGCCGGACAGCCATTATCCCGAATCCGATAAGGCCCGCGGTGTACAAAGCGCAACCAGGACAGCCTGCGAAAAATGGACGCTACCGCATTATCAGCGTCGGGCGCTTGGTACCGCAAAAAGCCCAGCACGTCGGCATCGAGGCGTTCGCAAGTCTCGCCTCTTCGTTTCCCGAATGGGACTTCGTTATCTTCGGCGAGGGCCCCCAACGAACCGAGCTCCAAGCCCTTATCCACGCGCGTGGTCTCTCCGACCGCGTATTCCTGCCGGGGCTTACGCAGGATGTTGAGAAGGAGCTATCCAGTTCACACGTATTTGCACTTCCTTCGCTATACGAGGGATTTCCAATGAGCTTGGGAGAAGGCCTCGCGGTTGGATTGCCGGCTACAGCCTTCGCCAAGGTCAGCGGTGTGGAAGAACTAATCCTGCATGAACGCACCGGGCTAATTGCGTCTGGCCCTGACCCGACAGAATCTCTGGCCGAGCAGCTATCAAGGCTTATGCGTGATGCGAGGTTACGCGCGACGCTGGGAGCGGCTGCACGCAAGCATGTTCGCGCTTGGCGACCGGAGCTAGTGTTCGGGCAGTGGAGCGAACTGTTTGACAGCGTTGGTGCGCTCGCCGAGACGGGCGGGGTGCGCCCACCGGCTAGTAGAGTCATTCCCCATGCAGCCGATCTGCGAATAACGGCTCACGCCGTTTCGGGAATCGAACTGGACAGCTCAGTAGCACGGTAGCCTTTGCACGGGCGTGGCCACCAGCGGGACATATTCCGCCCGTTCCATAGCAGAGGCGCAACCGCAACGATGCTGAGAGTTTGCTGCCAACTACTTCGCAGACATCTGAGTCTGCATTGAGGCAGATCGAACTAACGGAAGTTGGCAGGATCCCAAAACAGCCATGCAACTCTTGATTTCGCCGCCTCGAAACGCCCTAGCGAAGCAAGCTCAGAGGATCGTCGTGGTTATTTCTTCGCTGGGCGGAGGGGGAGCTGAGCGAGTCGTATGCGATTTGTGCCGTCATCTGCAAACCGCCGGAAGGGACGTGTTTTTGCTAACCTTGTCCGGAGAAGACCCCGATGCCTACAACGTCCCGCCCGGCGTCGTCCGTCAACGCCTGGAAATTCGCCGCCCCGCCCGCTCCCTCCTGCACTCCGTCATCTTTACTCGGAGGCATCTGACGGCGATGCGCCGGATGATCCTCTCGTTTCGTCCTGATGTCGTTATCGCATTTCTTGAACAGACCAATATCAGGACCCTAGCAAGCCTTACCGCGAGCGGTATTCCTGTCATTGTGTCCGAGCGCAACCATACTGCCCTAGAACCAATCTCGCGTTTATGGGCGGTCGCGCGGCGCCTCACCTACCCCATGGCAACTTCGGTTGTTGTGCTGACTCATGAAACCGCGGCGTGGTTTGAACGATGGCTTGGTTCGGGTCGAGTAACGGTGATACCCAATGCCATAAGGCGTGTTGAAGATCTTAGCCCGTCAGACGAAAACGTAGTACCCGACATCCCGCGACCTCTTGTTCTGGCTGTCGGACGACTGGTTGAACAAAAAGGCTTCGATCTCCTGTTAGAGGCATTCGACCGCGCGAACCTTAAGGGCACGGGGTGGAAGCTTGCCATCCTGGGTGATGGGCCTGAGCGCGAAGCGTTGAGTCGGCGCGCCGCGGCGCTCGATCTCTCCGATGCGTTCCTCATGCCTGGCTTTGTGCCCGACATTGGCCGGTGGTTATCTTGTGCCGACTTGTTTGTCGTGTCGTCTCGATATGAAGGATTTTCGAATGTGTTGACGGAAGCAATGCAAATGGGTCGCGCATGTATCAGCTTCGATTGCCCGAGCGGTCCGCGTACCCTCATTGAGCATGGCCGCGACGGCTGGCTGGTGCCAGCTCAGGATGTTGATGCCCTCGCTGGCGCGCTACGACGATTTGCTGCAACGCCTGACGCGCGCGCGCGCTTTGGTTTCGAAGCAGCGAAGATCAGTGAACGCTTCCGTCCAGCGGCCGTTTATGGAAGTTGGCTGAGTCTTGTCGACGTCGCCGCGGCAAGTCGACGGCGAGCAGCTGTGAACTAGGTGGCGCGCGCCCATCGCTGTCAGCGACCCGACGAGGCCGGCAAGCTACACTCACCGCGCGCACTGATCGCCCGTGAGCGTCCCTGAAAACCGACATCTCCCACGAGCAAGCGCCACGATCACGACGATCGACAGCATGGTTTTCGCAATCCTTTAGTTGGAAGAGCGCCCCTAATCGAGCAATCCCGCTATTCTAGGCAACCAGAGCGCGATGCCTGGATAGTAGAGGCACAGGATCAGGCCGACGACCTGCAGGAACACGAAGGGGTACATGCCCCGGTAGATGTCGGACATGGAAATGCCAGGCGGCACCGTGCCTTTCATGTAGAAGAGGGTCGCCCCGAACGGCGGCGTCATGAAGGCCGTCTGCAGATTGACCGCCACGAGCGTCGCAAACCAGGGCATGAAGTAGGCCTTGTCGCCGAGGTGGTCGGTGAAGTCGAGCTTCAGAAGCACCGGAGCGAAAACGGGAATCACGATCAAGCAAATCTCGATCCACTCAAAGGGGAACCCTAGGAGGAAGATCAGCACCATAATGAAGATCAGGATCTCCCACTTAGTGTCGATGCCGAACTTGGCGAGCGTGGCTATCATCAGGTCGTCGCCGCCGAGCGCGCGAAAGACGTAGGAGAAGCCCGTCGCGCCGAGAAACAGGAGGAAGACGAGACCATTGTTGCGGCAGGTGTCCGTCATCGCCTCCTTGAGCATCCTCATGGTCATGCGATTGTTCGACCAGGCTATAGCCATGGCGCCGAGACAGCCTACGGCCGCACTCTCGGTTGCCGTCGCCCAGCCCGCGAAGATGGAGCCCAGCACGGCTACCATGAGGAAGGTCATCGGGGCGAGGCCGTGCCACATCGTGTGCCAAAACTCGCGGCGGGTCTGCGGTCCGTACTCCTTTGGAATGCGCGGCGCCATGTCAGGGCGCACGATGGCGAGGCCGATGATGTAGACGAGATATAGGCCCGAGAGCACGAGCCCTGGCATGGTCGCGGCGGCGAAGATGGCGCCGGCTGAGGTCTGCAGCATCTCCGCCAGCACGACGAGCATGATGGCCGGCGGGATCAGGATGCCGAGTGTGCAGGCCGCGGCGACCGTGCCGACGGCGAGCCGCTTGTCGTAGCCCGAGGCAATCATCTGCGGCATGGCGATGACCGAGAGCATCACGACGGCGGCCCCCACCACACCGATCGGAGCCGCGAGGATCGTCCCCATCACCATCACGGCGACGGCCAGGCCACCCGGCATGCGACGCAGCAGGATCTCGGTCGCCGACAGCATGTCCTTGGCCGAGCCGCTGCGCTCGAGAATGGCTCCCATGAAGATGAACATGGGGATCGAGACGAGGATCGGGTCCGAAGCAACGCCGCCCCACATGCGCAGATTGATGGTCGAGAGCTGGATCAGCTTGAAGACGCCGAAATACCAGCCGAGCAGACCGAAGATGAGGCCTGTGCCGGCGAGCACGAAGGCGACTGGGTAGCCCATGAAGATCACGAAGAACATCGTGATGAACATGAGCAGGGCCAAATTGTCGACGAAGAGGTCGAGCATACGCAGTCTCCCTCAGACGTCGACCTTGACGTGATCAAGACGGATGTCGGCGTCCGCGGCCGACACACCGCCGAACAGGAATGCCACGATGCGGATCAGCACGGTCAGGATGCCGAGCAGCACCAGCCAGAGACCGATGAAGTAGACGCCCTTGATGATCCAGCGGTGCGAGAGACCGAGGGCCGCGTCCGAAACCTCGTTCGAGATCCACGACTGCCACCAGAAATCCCAACCGTAGTAGATGACGACGCAGGTGTAGGGGATCGCGAACAGCAGGATGCCGGTCAGCTCGATCCAGGCGCGTTTTCGGAGCGACAGGTTCTCGACGTAGGAGTCGACCCGCGGGTGCGCGTTAATGACATAGTTGTAGCCCATCCAGAACGAGAAGAGGGCGGTGTGGATGTGCCACTCCAACTCCTGCAGCTTGGAGTAGGGAATGAACGCGAACGTATCGGGATAGACGGGGGCGAGCTTGCGGCACACGACGTCGAAGCACGTCACGCACATCAGCACGATGAGCAGCCACATCGAGGCGTTGGCAAGCATTTCGAGAAACCGATGCGTGCGCCGCGCCAGAGACAGCAATCCGTTCATGCGGGCACACCATCAAGAGCAAGAGAAGCGTGGCGGTCGCCACCGACTTCAGCCGTCGGGCGGCGCCATCATGCTTGCGAAACAATTCGAGCGCCGCTCTGCAGCGGCGCCCGCCGGTCTCACTTCATGTAGCCGTGCTCGCGCCAGACCTTGTAGTCCCCGCGGAATTTTGCGTAGGAGTCCCAGACCTTGGCGAAATTCGGACTCTTGGCCACCTCCTCTTTCACCACCTCGTTCCACTTTTCCTCGAAGGCCTTGAGGAACTCCTGGCCCCATTTCTTGATGATAACGCCCTTCGACTCCAGCTCCTTCATGGCGCCGAACTGTTTGGCCTCACCCTCAGAGAGCTCGTCCAGCATGTTGGCCTTGCACGAGTTGACGATGATGGCCTTCTGCGTCTTCGAGTACTCCTCCCACTTCTTGGTATTTATGTAGAGCTGCCCGATCGAGGTCTGCTGGTGCCAGCCGGGGAAGTAGTAGAACTTGGCCGCCTGGTGGAAGCCAAGCGACAGGTCCATCGTCGGCATCGAGAACTCGGTCGCGTCGATCGTGCCGAGTTGCAGGGCCTGAAAGATGTCGCCGGCTTGCAGGAGCTGGGTCGCGACGCCGAGCTTCTGCATCACGCTGGCACCGAGGCCGAAGAAGCGCATCTTCAGGCCCTTGAGGTCGTCGAGAGTCTTGATCTCCTTCTTGAACCAGCCTGAGGCCTCGGGCGAGATGAGACCGCAGTTGATGGGATAGATATTGTACTTCCCGAGCATTTCGCGCATCAGCTCGTTGCCGCCGCCGTAGTCAAACCATGCCAGGAACTCGCCGGAATCGGGACCGAACGGCACAGTCGTGAACATGGCAAACGCCATATCCTTGCCAGTGAAGTAGCCGCTCGCGGTATAGGCCATGTCGAGCGAGCCGTTGCTTACGGCCTCGAAATACTGGCTGCCCGGCATCAGCGCGCCCGGTTCGAAGAATTTGATCTCGATCGAGCCGCTCGACATCTCCTGGGCCATCTGGATGAAGCGCGCCTGGGCTGGCCCGAGGATCAGCATGGTGCTCGGGAACGCGCCCGCCATCTGCGCCCGCACCTTCTTGTCCTGCGCCATGCTCGGCGCCACGCTTGTGGCGAGCAGCGCAATCGCGGCGGCCGTGGCCAGCCGCAAGAGACCCTTCGGCATTTCAACCCTCCCCTAAAGACCTGATGCGGGTTGGCCCGCATTCGTTGCTGCAACAATTTGTCGCAAGCAAAACGTAGAGGGCGCAGTTGAAGTTGTAAATGCCGCCGTTGTCGAGCAGGGCCACAATTGCGCTCGAGGTCGCTCGCACGAGCCAATCGGTCGATCGGGACGTCCCATCGAAGGCCAATAGACAGGCTGAGATGATGGTCGGGAGCTGAGGCCCCCGAGCGGACATTCCGCTTTCGAGCAATCTGCGCGACCGATGGACTCCTTATGGCACGTCCCTTGCCGTTCCCGCGCTGCAGCTGGTCCGGCAGCATTCAGGGCTTATCTGCCGTAGCTCAGCGGTACCGACGAGCTTCCATTTGCCGCCGCGTCAGACATTGATACCGTTTGGGGGGAGTCGAGCGCCGTTTCGCTGGCTGACGCATTGGCGAAGCTCAGACAGCGAGCAATTTTCAATCCGAAATGACGGGTTCGACTCCCGTAGGGAGCGCCATCCTGCAAGGGCCCCATTGATAAGGCTACAGAAAAACAACGTATTGTTCCCACTCGACGGGCGACCAAAAAGTGGGAAACATTTCGTTCTTCACTTGTCCAACTTGACCAGCAACGGTATAGCGGCGCGCGCCAACCGCGCTTTCTCAGCGGCGCGCGTGTGGTGCTCGGCCTCTGCCAAAGAGAGCCAACCGAAGACAGCCATCAGTTGCTGCGTCGTCGCGCCGTTTTCCGCGGCTGTGGCCGCCCCGGCCTTACGAAGGCCATGCGCGGAGCAACGAGATAGGCCGGCCTCGTCCACAACAGAAGGGACAGCGCAAGGTGCGCCTTGGTGCCGAGCGGGTGGCGCCGCTTGGCAAGCCATAGATCAGGAGACCAACGTCGGTCTTGCGGACCTCGTCAGGGTCTCGGTCCCATGCTTGCCGACTTTGATGCGCCGATATGCTCCCGGAGTCTGCTGAAACCGTGACCTGAAGTTTCGATTGAAATGCGCGCTGTCAGCAAAGCCGCAGGTACTCGCAACATCGGCGATCGTGCTGGTCGTATGCTGTAGGAGCCAGGCTCCGTACTTCAGACGCAGCTCTCGGCAATAGCTGGCGGGAGTTGTTCCAAGCTCGGCCGAGAACCGACGCTCGAGTTGTCGCAGGCTCATCCCGGCGACCGCAGCAACCCTCGACATGGGTGCAGGGCTGTTGAGTGTCTGCTCCATGAGCTGTACTGCGCGGCGAATACCCGTATCCCTGACGCCCGAGAGATCGCTGTAGAAATGCGCCTGCGGAAAGTCCGATGGCCTGACCCCTGGCAACATCATATGCCGCATGCTCTGTTGCGCCCGCTCTGGCCCGCAATGGCGCGCGATCAGATGCAGAGCGAGATCGGTGGCCCCAGCAGAACCAGCACAGGTAATGCGATCCCCAGCATCGAGGAATATGCGGTCGGGTCGTGCGTCGATGCCGGGGAATTCCACTCGGAATGCTTCGAAAACGTTCCAGTGCACGCAAGCGGCATAGCCATCCATGAGGCCAGCCCACGCGATATTGAATGTGCCACCGCAAACGCCGACCAATCGAACGCCGAGCGCGTCGGCACGCTTGAGATAGCGATCGAGCCATTTCGGGTGCGCTCGATCGAGATAGCCGTTGCCACCGCAGACCGCGATGTAGTCGTAGGCGGACGGTTCGACGAGCGGGCTGGTCGGCATGACATTGAGCCCGCAACTCGCCTTGACTGGCCCGGTGCCCATGACATCCCATCCGCATAGGATTTGGCGGCTTCGAGCGCCTTCATCGCTGGCAAGACGCAGAGCATCGATGAAGCCTGAGAACGCGTTCAGTGTGAACTTGTCGACCAACAAGAACCCCACCCTCAACTTCTGTCTGCGCTGCACCCGATTGGATGGCGTCACGTACATCGGATACCGCCCTGGTCACTGATGGTTGATTGCATCACGCCATACCAAAACATTCAAGTCCATGTCGCGTCTGTTCACGTCCCATCGCTTTTGGCAATCCTACAATGAAGCCAGCATGAGACCTCTGCTCGGCAACGGCGATAGGAGAATGCCTAATGACGAAGCTGCAGGCTGGAGTGGCCGCGGTGATAGCAGTGCTGTCAACCGCGACGGCGTCCTGGGCACAGGAGCGGCAGATCACTGTGGCGTGGTACGGTGGAAATTGGGGGGATGCCTTTAAGGCCTGCATTGCCGAACCCTTTACGAAAGCCACAGGGATCAAGGTCAACGGCGAGGTTGGCACTTCGACGGTGACGCTTGGGAAACTCAAGGCGCAGAAGGATTCGCCATCGATCGATGCCGCTTGGATGGATGGCGGCATCAGCGAGGTTGCAGCGGCCGAGGGCGTGGTCGAAAACCTTGATCCTGCACGGATCAAAAACCTCTCGAACGTGAACGCAGAGGCAATTTACAAGGCAGCGGGCATCAACTTCGCGGTCGGCACGGGCTACTACTCGGTCGGCATTGTCTACAACACGAACAAGATCAAAGTGGCCCCAACGTCTTGGGACGATCTTTGGAAGCCGGAGTTCAAGGAACTGGTGGCATTGCCATCTCCGTCCAATTCGGCCGGGGTCCCACTTCTCCTCTTCTTCCATCAGATGTGGCAACATCCAGCCAATGATCTCGCCGCGACTTTCTCAAAGGTGAAGGCGCTGAACGCCGGGCTCTTTTTCGATGCATCCGGTGCAGCGTCAAATGCATTTCAAACAGGCGAAATGATCGTTGGCGCACACTTCAATGCCGCCGCCTGGGATCTGATCGACAAGGGATTGCCGCTTGGCTTCGTCGTGCCGAAAGAAGGAGTATGGGCCACAGATGCCCGGCTGCACCTGGTGAAAGGCTCCAAGAATCGCGAGTTGGCAGAGAAGTTCGTGGACCAGGCATTGACGTCAGATTCTGCCGGTTGCCTTGCGCAGAAGCTCTACCTTGGTCCGGCCGTAAAGGGGGTCTCGGTGGATGCCAAGGTTGCGGCCAAATTGCCGTGGGGAGAGCACGGCTCGGTAAAGAACCTCAAACTCTCGAATTGGTCTGACGTCAACGCGCAAAGAGCGAAAATCGTCGATACATGGAATCGGGAAATTGCACGGAAGTGAACCGCGCAGTGACCGACCGCGCACCAATGGAGCCATTGCTGGGTGTTCGTGAAGTAACCAAGCACTTTGCTGGAGTCAGCGCTCTCGACCGAGTGTCAATTGAGGTGGAGCACGGCGAGTTCATCGCCCTGCTCGGTCCCTCGGGGTGCGGAAAAACGACGCTCTTGCGCTGTATCGCGGGATTCGTAAGGCCGGACGCAGGCCAGATTGAGATCGACGGGACCGATGTCACCGCTTTGCCACCCCACAAGCGCCCGCTCAATACTGTCTTTCAAAGCTATGCGCTATTCCCTCACATGAGCGTTGCCGAAAATGTGGGTTACGGGCCGGCCCGGCGCGGTATGGCGCGGACCGAGATCTCGAAGGCTGTTCACAGTGCGCTGGGACTGGTCGGTCTGGATGGGCTGGAAGTTCGGCGCCCGCGAGAGCTGTCCGGTGGTCAGCAACAACGCGTCGCCCTCGCGCGAGCCATAGTGAACCAGCCGCGTCTGTTGTTGCTCGATGAGCCGCTTGGAGCCCTCGATCTGAAACTTCGAAAGCAGATGCAGCTCGAGTTGAAGCGCCTGCAGCACAAGCTCGGTATTACCTTCGTTTTCGTCACTCACGATCAAGAAGAAGCCATGACTATGGCCGACCGGATCGTGGTGATGAACTCGGGGCGTGTCGAACAGGTGGGGACGGCGCAGGAGATCTATATGCGTCCGAACTCGCGCTTCGTAGCGGAGTTCATCGGCGAGGCCAATTTGTTGGATCTCATGCCCGTCGGCTCGCATCTGCTGCGGGCTCGCATCGGCGGCCCGGAACTCCCCTACTCAGGCACAACCGCCAGCCGGCAGTACACGGGCGTTCTGCGGGCCGAGGACATCCTATTTTACGGAGAGGCCGAAAAGGATGCGGTCCCTGCCACCGTAACCGAGGTGATAGACATCGGGGGGCAGCTGCTTGTCTACGTCGATGCCAGTGGCAAGCCACTCCTGATGCGACGTCTCGGCGGCGAGCGATCCCAGTTCGAGGCTGGCAAACCCGTCTTTGTCGGGTGGTCAAGCGAAAAGGTGCACATCCTCGAGGAGGGACCAGCCTCATCATGACACCCTCACGCGAAATTCCGTGGGTTCTCCTGGCGGCACCACTATTATTTTTCTTGGCCTTTTTTTTAGCGCCGCTTTTGCTGGTGCTAATGGCCAGTCTCACTGGGTCCAATGGCAGCGGCGTCTCGTTCGTTTCCTATGCGCGCGTTCTGTTCGACAGCTATCACTGGGACATTCTATGGCTGACGCTGCGAATTGCCATTGTGACGACCGGCGTGACTGTGCTGCTCGGCTATCCGCTCGCCTACTATCTCGTGCGCTTAGTCGGCGCCACTTGGTTGCGCCGATGCTGCGTCGTGCTGCTGATCATACCTCTGTTCACCAGCAACATTGTCCGCTCGTTCGGATGGATTGTGCTCCTGGGCCGCTCCGGTCTCGTCAATGAAACCCTCGTTCATGCTGGACTTGTCGAACGTCCGATCCGATTTCTCGGGACGGAGCTCGGCATCATCATCGGGCTTGTCTACATTTTGCTGCCATTCATTGTTCTGATGGTGGGCAACGCCCTGGCTACGATCGACAGTAAACTCGAAGAGGCCGCAGCCGATCTTGGCGCCACCCCTGCCGAGACCTTCCGAACAATTACATGGCCTCTCAGCATTCCGGGTCTCACATCGGGGGCAGTGATTGTTTTTACCTTGGCCGTGAGTGCCTACGTTACGCCGGCCCTGCTGAGCAGCGGCCGGGTAACCGTATTCTCGATCCTGATCTTCCAGCAGTACAGCTCCGTATTCGATTTCCACTACGGAGGTGCCCTCAGCATGACGCTGCTGATCGCAACGCTGGCGCTGATCTGGATCGCGTTGTCTCTCGACCCCAGTCGGAGGCGATGACATGATTGCGCGCCTTATCTTGACCGGAGTGGCATGGCTGACGCTTGGCTACCTCGTGCTGCCGCTGGTCGTTATCCTGGCGAGCTCGTTGACAGCAAGCGAGTTTCTGGCGTTTCCCCCGAAGGGGCTCACGCTCGCCTGGTATGCGAGGGTTTTGGCCGATTCCAGCTATGTCGATGCTTTTGGAACGAGCACGATCCTTGCAACGCTCGCAACGGTGATCGCAATCGGCCTGGGCCTGCCCGCGGCGCTGGCGATCGGACGATACACATTTCCCGGCAAGGCGTTTGTCGCGGCTATCCTGATGTCGCCGCTGCTGTTGCCCCATATCGTGCTTGGCGCGGCCCTGCTTCAGTTCTGCGCGGCGATTGGCATCGTCCGCACGTTTCTGGCTCTGCTGATCGGCCACGTGGTGATCGTAACACCATTCGTGGTGCGCGCCGTGCTGCCACTGCTGACCCCGGAGCAGCGCGCGCTCGAGGAGGCATCGATGGATCTGGGCGCAAACTCTTTCGCGACCTTCCGCTTTGTAACATTTCCGCTTGTCCGCGGCGGCGTGGTCAGCGGTGGCCTGTTTGCGTTCATCTCATCATGGATCAACGTGGAACTCTCGATGTTCAATACCACGGCAGCGATGACGACCATTCCAGTCAAGCTGCTCAATCATGTGCAGTACCAGGTCGATCCTCTGATCGCCGCGGTCTCCGGACTCACTATTCTCGCCGCCGCGGCCGCGATCATCATCATTGATTTGACGATTGGTATCGACCTGCTGGCGGAGCCCAAATGAGCGCCATAGCGCCGCAGCCGACCCCGAAGGAGATCACCATGCAAGCCCAGAGCGCCTACGATGTCATATACACGCACACGGAAGGCGAGCCGACCTGCATTGTCCATTCGGGCATCCTCTACCCGCCCGGCTCGAGCATCCTCGAGAAACGTCACTATATCGAGCAAAACTACGACTGGCTGCGGCTGGCACTGATGCGGGAGCCGCGCGGACATCGCGACATGTTCGGTGTATTCCTGACACCTCCCTCCGAGCCCGGGTTCCATGCCGGCATGATCTGGATGGATGGGACAGAGTATTCCCACATGTGTGGCCATGGCACGATCGCACTCTCTATGGCGATGGTGGCACTTGGCATGGTGCGGAAAGGCCCAGATGGGCTGACGACCATTCGATTCGAGACGACTGCCGGGCCGGTTGTGAGCGAGGTTGCCCACGACGGCGATCAGGTTCTATGGACACGTTTCGAGAATGTGCCGGCCTATGTCGCGGCCCAAGATATCCCCCTCGATCTCCCCGGCCTGGGACAGGTCACGGCGGATATCGCTTGGGGTGGCAACTATTTCGGCATCATCGACATTCGCGAAAAGGCTCTAAAAATCGGGCCCGAAACGGGCCGCCAGCTGTCCGACATAGGTGTCACTGCGCGCGAGATGTTGCGCGACAAGTTCAAGGTGCAGCACCCGACCCAAAAACACGTCTCCAACTTCAACTTCGTGACTTTGTGGCATGAGGCGACGCTGCCGGGAGCATTTTACAAGAACGTGCACGTCTTCAGCGACGGTCAGCTCGACCGATCCCCCGGCGGCACCGGAACAAGCGCGATGATGGCCATGTTCCATGCGCGCAAACAGCTGAAGTTGAACCAGCCGATCAAATCCGAGGGACTGCTGGGGTCAGGGACGTTCGAGGGATGCCTGATCGGCGAAACGCATCTTGGATCGACGAAAGCCGTGCGACCAACAGTGAAAGGGACGGCCAGCATTCTTGGTACGGCTCGTTGGCTCATCGACAGGCAGGATCCGGTTGGGGCCGGCTTCATCATTTCGTGAAGCTTCATTCCCATCGATCGGGCGCCAATTTCGAAATACCAGCCTGGCGGCACACCAACGCTCCATCCAGACGTGCCACGCGCTAACGACGGGGACTTCTGATGCCCTACCTCTCCACAGACGACGGCGTAAGGCTCTACTACGATGAAGCCGGCAGCGGCGCGCCGGTCATCTTCGTGCACTGGTTCGCGGGCGACCACCGCAGCTGGGAGCCGCAGGTGCGCTACTTCTCGCGGCGCTATCGCTGCATCGCCTTCAACGCGCGCGGCTGGCCGCCCTCCGATGTCCCGCCGGACGTGGCCCGCTATTCGCAGGCGCGCGCCGTCGACGACATCCGTTCGGTCCTCGATGGTCTGGAAATCGACAAGGCGCACATCATCGGTCTGTCGATGGGCGGCCTCGCCACCCTGCACTTCGGCCTCCCGTGCGCTCGCTGCTGGTTGCCGGGGCGGGCTACGGCTCGGAGCCCGGCGAACGCGAGAAATTCGGTGCCGAGGCGGTCGTCATCGCCGCCAGGCTGGAGAAGGAGGACATGGCCGCGTTCGCCGAAACCTATGCCCACGGCACGACCGGCATACAGTTGGAGAACAAGGACCCGCGCGGCTTTGCCGAGTTCAAGGCGATGCTGGCGGAGCATTCCGCCAAGAGAGCGGCCAACACCCAGCTCGGCGTGCAGCGCGAGCGCCCGTCGGTCTTCGATCTGGAGGACAAGCTCGCCGCCTGCCGCGTGCCGATGCTGATCGTCACGGGTGACGAGGATTGGCCGTGCCTGGTGCCCAATGTCTTCATCAAGCGTACCTGCCGGACAGCGGCGCTTCTCGTGATCCCTAACAGCGGCCATGCCATCAACATCGAGGAGCCGGCGGCCTTCAACCGCGCACTTGCCGACTTTCTCGCACAGGTCGATGCCGGCCGTTGGCCGACCCGGGATCCCCGCGCGGTTAGCCAGAGCATCACCGGCGTGACCAAGTAGTGCTGGCTGCGAACGGGCAGCCTGTGCCAGGTCCCAGCCAGCTACAATGAAAGTCTCCTGCAGCCGGCAACAGGCGCGGCCTTCGCCGGCCTAGTCTTGGACGCGTCCTGCGGCTAGCCTTCGCCGCACCGCCTATTCCACCAGTCGTTGAACTGAGCGGTGGCCAGGGATGCCGCGGAGACAACCGCCCACAACCTTACCCAGACCTACAGAAAGGCGATCGCGCCCTGTCCAATGTTCGACCCGCCGACGCTGAGAAGCGGGGTCACGATCACCGCGACAATGAGGTAGGCGACAGCTATGCCGAGCAATGACGCCGGAGCGAACGTGACATATAGGAGGGCGCACGTGATCGCGACGACGAGCGCGGCATCCTTCCAGCCATGGACGGATCGGCGCGCCAATCTGTTTGCGAAAGGTGGGAACGGCGCCGCAGGTCCAATGGTGAGCGCGAACAGCAGGAATGTTGCGAGACCCTCCCCCATAGAGCGTGGCTGAGACCAACCCTGCAGGCCCAAAAGCGGACGAAGCTCCCCACTCTCACACCCGCACATAGTGGCGCGCCCCTTCCGAAATCCTGCGTCTCTTGCTTCATGCCAAGAAAATCTCGTGACCGGCAGGACTGTGCCTTGCGGGCGACGTCATGTTGCGCTGCACGGGAAGTTCCTTGCTTAGTTTAGTTGATTATGATTTACTGAACTAAACACGAAACTGAACTCGGCGGCAGATGCGTCACGGCAGTCCTGCTATCGCCCGAGCCATCAAAGGAAACGGCCCTGTTGCCTCACAGCTTCGAGGCCGGCGCAACTGCGCTGGTTCGAACCGTCCCGCGATCGCTCCCGCAGTCGCGGATCCGCTGAGCGTAGAGAAGGAGGGAGGAAGACGATGACAACACTACGGAAGGTGGCTCTCGCGAGCCTCTTGGCGACTGCAACAGCTGTGGCCGCGACCGGTTCCGCCGAGGCCCAGGGCAAGACCATTACCTTGTGTTGGGCCGCGTGGGATCCAGCCAACGCCCTGGTCGAACTCTCCAAGGATTTTACGGCCAAGACCGGCATCACCATGAAGTTCGAGTTCGTCCCGTGGCCGAACTTTGCGGACCGTTTCCTGAACGAGCTCAATTCAAAGGGCAAGCTGTGCGACCTGATGATCGGCGACAGTCAATGGATTGGCGGTTCGGCGGAGAACAAGCATTACGTCAAGCTGAACGACTTTTTCGCCAAAGAAGGCATCAAGATGGAGGACTTCCTTCCTGCCACCGTCTTCGCCTATTCGACGTGGCCGAAGGGATCGCCGAATTACTGGGCGCTCCCCGCGATGGGGGACGCTAACGGTTGGACGTACCGCAAGGATTGGTTCTCGCGTCCCGACTTGCAGGCCGAGTTCAAGAAGAAGCACGGTCGTGACCTCGGTCCGCCCAAGACCTGGTCCGAGCTGAAAGAGACCGCAGAGTTCTTCCAGGGTCGCGAGATCGACGGCAAGAAGGTCTACGGCGCGGCGATCTTCACCGAGCGTGGCTCGGAAGGGATCACAATGGGAGCGACGAGCGCGCTATATTCCTTCGGCTTCCAATATGAGGACCCGAAAAAGCCCTACAGCATGGACGGCTTCGTAAATTCGCCGGATGCGATCGCGGGGCTCGAGTTCTACAAGTCGCTCTTCAAGTGCTGCACGCCGCCCGGCTATACCAACGCCTACATGCAAGAAGGCCTCGATGCCTTCAAGTCAGGCCAGGTGGCCATGCAGATGAACTGGTTCGCGTTCTTTCCGGGCCTCTTCAAAGACGAGAAGGTCGGCGGCGAGAGGATTGGCTTCTTCGTCAATCCAAGCCAGAAAGCCGAGGCCTCCACGCTCGGCGGCCAGGGCATTTCGGTCATCTCCTACTCGCCCAACCGCACCGAGGCGTTGGAGTACATCAAGTGGTTCGCCACGGCGGATGTGCAGAAGAAGTGGTGGTCGCTCGGCGGCTACTCCTGTCACAAGGCAGTGCTGGGAGACCCGAACTTCGCCAAGACCGCGCCGTTCGCTGCCGACTTCCTCAAGGCCATGGGGGGCGTCAAGGACTTCTGGCAGGAGCCGGCTTACGCCAGCTTGCTGCAAGCCATGCAGAAGCGCCTGCATGACTACGTCGTCGCCGACAAAGGCACGGCCAAGGAAGCGCTCGACGCACTGATCGTGGACTGGAAGAAGACGTTCAAGGAAGAAGGCAAGATCTAAGGGTCTGCTTCGACCTGAACGTAACGGCTCCCGCACCAACACTCCTCAATGTGCGGGAGCCTCATCGGCAGACGCCCGGCTCGGCTTGTGCTTGAGTGTGGGAATGACTGAAGGCAGGCACATGTCAACGCTTGCGCGGAGCGGAGCAGTCGGGAGCGTGGCGCAGCGCGTCAGCAAATTGCCGGACAAGCTGGCGCACGCAACCCCAGATCGGGTGGCACGACGTCTGCACGGCTTGTCGGATCGTGCCATCGCCTGGCTGTTCGTCACGCCGACGATATTGCTGCTGCTGGCGATCAATATCTTCCCGTTGATCTGGACCATCCAGCTATCGTTTACCAACTACCGTGCCAATCGACCGAATGCGCCTGTCTTGAATGTCGGGACCGACAACTATCACTCCATTCTGACCGACCCCGACATTTGGGCAGCCATGCAGGCGACGGCGCACTTCGTGTTCTGGACAATCCTGCTGCAGACCCTCATCGGCTTCGCGCTCGCCTATCTCATCGATCGCAAGTTCCGGGGGCACGCCTTCTGGACCACGGTGATCCTGATCCCGATGATGCTGTCGCCAGCCGTTGTCGGCAACTTCTGGACCTTCCTCTATCAGCCGCAGATCGGCCTGTTCAACTACGTCGTTTCGTTCTTCACCGGACTGCCACCCTCCTCTTTCGAGATGATCGGCTCGGTGAAGCTCGCTCCCTGGTCGATCATCATCGTCGACACGTGGATGTGGACACCTTACGTAATGTTGATCTGCCTGGCGGGGCTCAGATCAATTCCCGAATACCTCTACGAGGCCGCCGAGGTCGACCGTGCGTCCAAGTGGCGGCAGTTCTGGACCATCACGCTCCCCATGGCGCTGCCCTTCGTGATGCTTGCCGTCCTGTTTCGCGGCATTGAAAACTTCAAGATGTTCGACATGGTGAACCTCTTGACCTCGGGCGGGCCGGGATCGACCACCGAGGTTGCCTCCATCACCTTGAAGCGTGAAGCCTTCGAGAAATGGCGCACGGGGTTCTCCTCCGCCTTCGCCATCATCCTGTTCGTTGCGGTGTTCGGGCTCGCGAACATCTACGTCAAGACGCTCAACCGGGTGAAGTCGCGATGAGCACTGTCATCTCAATCGCGCATTCGATCGCAGAGCCGAGTGCGCGCTCGAAGAAGGTCGCGGCGGCGATCGTCATACTCTATGCGGTTGTCTCGATGGTGCCGCTCGTTTGGATCTTTCTGACGAGTCTCAAGTCGCCGCCCGATTCGATCAGCTATCCACCGAAAGTGATCTTTGAGCCTACACTCGAGGGTTACTGCAATCTTTTTACGACACGCACCCGCCAGACTCCCGAGTACATCCGGACCCTGCCGCCTTCCACAGGGCGCTGTGATGAGATCACCCGCTCGCGCAACATGGTGATCGCCGGGCCCTCCAACTACGTGCCGCGTTTCGTCAACTCGCTTGTTATCGCCTTCGGCTCGACAGGGCTGTCGGTGCTGCTCGGGACGGCCGCTGCCTATGCGTTCTCGCGCTTCAAGGTTCCATTTAAGGACGATCTTCTCTTCTTCATATTGTCGACGCGCATGATGCCGCCGATCGCAGTCGCGATCCCCATCTATCTCATGTACCGCGAACTCGGCCTATCTGACACTAAGCTTGGCATGATCCTGCTCTATACCTCGGTCAACGTGTCACTGGCTGTGTGGCTCTTGAAGGGCTTCATCGACGAAATACCGCGCGAGTACGAAGAAGCAGCCATGATCGACGGCTATACGCGGCTGCAGGCCTTCTTCAAAGTGGTACTGCCGCAGGCGACGACCGGCATCGTGGCGACCGCGATCTTCTGCCTGATCTTCGCCTGGAACGAGTACGCTTTCGCGGTGCTCCTCACATCAGGAGAGGCACAGACGGCGCCGCCCTTCATTCCAATCATCATCGGGGAGGGTGGCCAGGACTGGCCCGCCGTTGCCGCCGCGACGACGTTGTTCCTGATCCCGATCCTCGTCTTCACCGTGCTGCTGAGGAAGCACCTCTTGCGCGGCATCACGTTCGGGGCGGTGCGCAAATGAGCGAGCTGCGATCACCGCACGACGCATCGCAACAGCAGCCACGCTCGACCTGGCCGCGGTGGCTGCGGCGCGGGATTCTCGAGAACGTCGCCATCGCCCTCATCACGGCAGGGGTGCTGATGCTCTTGCAACCCTTCTCCCTGACGCTCTACGGCTACTCCTTCGTCACCACGCTTGTCGGTGTGGCGATGTTCAGCGTCGTCACAAAGTTCCCGGAGTAAGGCGATGGCGCAGATCCGTGTCCAGAACTTGCAGAAGAGCTTCGGCGATTTCGTCGCGGTGAAAGACTCTACGTTTGCGGTCCGCGACGGCGAATTCTTCTGCCTGCTCGGTCCCTCCGGATGCGGCAAGACAACGACGCTGCGCATGATCGCCGGGCTAGAGCTGCCGACAGCAGGCGCAATTCTGCTCGGCGGCGAGGACGTCACACTCAAGCGCGCCTCGGAGAGAGACATTGCCATGGTGTTTCAGCTTTTTGCTCTCTATCCGCATATGAACGTGCGCCGGAACATTTCCTACCCGCTGCGCAACATCGGTATGCCCAAAGCCCTCATTAAGAGCAAGGTCGAGGAGGCCGCCCGCATTCTTCGCATCGACCACCTGCTCGACAAGACAGTCTCGGGACTCTCGGGCGGCGACCGGCAGCGGGTCGCGCTCGGCCGTGCGATCGTGCGAGAGCCGAAAGCCTTCATGATGGATGAGCCGCTTGGCGCGCTCGACGCCGAGTTCCGCCACGTCATGTGCGGCGAGCTGCGTGCCCTTCACAATCGGCTGAAGGCGACCACGGTGTACGTGACTCACGACCAGCTCGAAGCCATGGCCATGGCCGATACGATCGCCATCATGAACCACGGCACCATAGAGCAGCTTGCGCCGCCGCAGGAGATCTACGACACGCCGGCGTCCATGTTCGTTGCCGACTTCATCGGTTCTCCGCCGATGAATTTTCTCTCCTTCCGGGGTGGTCTTCAGTCGGGAGCGACCACGGTATCGGTTGATGGCGCGCAGATTACAATTCCTACAGCGCTCGAGGATTGCGCCGAGGGCGACTTGGTGCTTGGTGTCCGGCCTGAGAATGTGCTCTTCAGCGAAGCATCGGGGCTCAGAGGCGAGGTGTATGGCACGGAGTATCTCGGCACGACACAAATCGTGACTGTGAAGAGCGAAAAATCCACGCTCAAGGCGCGCCTTCCGGCCGACATTGCGATCAGAATCGGCGAGATCGTCGGCCTCGCCTTCAAGCCGCAAAAGCTGGCGCTGTTCGAGGCCGCCAGCGGCCGAGCCATCCGTACCGCACTGCACGAGGTGCCTCGTCATGGCTGAGGCACAACTCGACAATGTCTCAAAGTGCTTTGGTGGCACCGCGGCGGTCGCGGAGCTTTCGCTGACAATAGACGACGGCCAATTCGTGGTGCTGCTCGGGCCGACTGGAGCCGGCAAGACCACGACGCTGCGCCTCGTTGCCGGTCTCGAGACGCCCGACGCAGGACGGGTGTGCATCGGTGGGCGCGATGTCAGCCGCGAGCCACCCTCGGCGCGCGACGTCGCTTTCGTGTTCCAGCAGTACTCCCTCTATCCGCACCTCTCGGTCTACGACAATCTGGCGTTCCCGCTGCGCTCCCCCGCCCGGCGGCTGCCGGCAGCCCAGATCGACCGGACCGTCCAGGAAATCGCCCGTCTTCTTCGCATCGAGGCGAAACTGCAGGCCCGAGCCACCCAGCTCTCCGGCGGCCAGATGCAACGTGTGGCGATCGGCCGTGCGCTCGTGCGGAGACCTGCGATCTATCTGATGGACGAACCGCTCTCCTCTCTCGACGCGAAGCTCCGGGCCGAGCTGCGCATCGAGCTGAAGCGCATCCAGCTGGATCTGGGGGCAACGATCCTCTACGTCACGCACGATCAGACGGAGGCGATGACGCTGGCGACGCGCATCGGCGTCCTCAATCATGGCCGGCTGGTGCAGACCGGCACGCCGCGCGAGATCTACGAGAGTCCGGCCGATACCTACGTTGCGACGCGGCTCGGCAGCCCAGGCATCAATCTGTTGCCTCGCGCGATGTTTCCAGACATTCCGGCCCCGGCCGGCACGGAGACGATCGGCGCCAGGACGGAGCACCTTCGCATCCGCAAGGCCTCTACCGGCTCGGCAACGGGCAAGGTGACCTGGATCGAGCGGCTCGGCGATCAGAACCACCTGCACGTCTCGGTGGCGGACCGTGAACTGGTTACTCTCACCGACCCCGACGTCGGCGTTGCGGTCGGCGACGAGGTCTCCATAGAATTTGCGCGGCCGCT
Organism: Hyphomicrobiaceae bacterium; assembly: GCA_046154585.1. GTDB lineage: Bacteria > Pseudomonadota > Alphaproteobacteria > Rhizobiales > Hyphomicrobiaceae > CADEFX01. The sequence continues at coordinate 36,381 of JBJXDX010000023.1, forward strand.
GTTCTTTGCCGCAGATGGCGGCCGCCTTGACGCCGGCATCGAACCTGCGGCGATAAAAGGGGCGAGCGCGATTATGGACCAGGCCCTACAGAGAAGGCTGATCGAAGCGGTGGCGCGCACCGTGATCGCGCACGCCGACGAGCTGACGGCGCTCGACCAGCCGATTGGCGACGGCGATCACGGCATCAACATGAAGCGCGGCTGCGAGGCTGTGCTGGCGGAACTGGACGCGCTCGCGGGCCAGTCGCTTCCTGATGCCCTGAAAGCCATCGGCACACAACTCGTCATGAAGGTCGGTGGCGCATCGGGACCATTGTACGGCACTCTCTTCCTCACGCTCGGCAAGGAGCTACCAGCGTCACCGGATCTGGCCGACGTGGAGCGTGCTCTTGCGAAAGCCATCGAGGCCGTGAAGGCGCGAGGCAAGTCCGATGTGGGGTACAAGACCATGCTCGATGTGTTGGCGCCGGTGTTGGCGGAACTTTCCCGCAGCGGGGCCGATCTTCCGCCGAGGATCGCCGCGATTGCCGCCTCCGCGGCGGAGGCGACTATACCCCTGAGAGCCGTGCGTGGCCGTGCCTCGTTTCTTGGGGAACGGTCAGTCGGACATATGGATCCCGGCGCCCGATCCTCCGCACTCATGATTACCGCCATCGTCAGTGAATTGGGAGCTTGAGCCCATGTCCAACGTCGGAATCGTGATCGTATCGCATTCTTCGAAGGTCGCCGAAGGGGCGGCCGATATGGTGCGGCAGATGGTAGGCGACAGCGTCCCTATCGCCTACGCGGGCGGTAACCCCGACGGCGGCCTCGGGACGGACGTTGCGGCCATCAGAGACGCAATCGATCGGGCTTGGTCGGATGCGGGAGTCGCAGTGCTTGTCGACCTCGGCGGCGCAGAGACCAACAGCGAGATGGCAATCGAGATGCTGTCGAAGGTTCGGCAACGACGCGTTGTCGTCTGCAACGCTCCCGTGGTGGAAGGCGCCGTGATGGCCGCAACTGAATCCTCGGGCGGGTCCCCGCTCGAGGCCGTCAAGCGAACGGCCGAAGAGCTGATGGCAAACTGAGATCCCGATTTGGTCGACAGCAACAGACATGAACAGGAAGTCCTTCGCATGACCCATGCCACGGCCAGCGCGCTTCTGGTGAACGACGTCGGCCTGCACGCGCGACCGTCCGTGAAGCTGACGCAGATCGCCAAGCGGTTTGCGTCCGAGCTCGAGGTCGCGCTCGCTGCAGACGGGCCGTGGGTCGATGCCAAGAGCCCGGTGAAGATTATGCGCGTGAAAGCCCCCAAGGGCGCAACCTTGCACTTCCGCGCTCTGGGTCCCGACGCGGACGAGGCTGTGAAGCAGCTGGTGTCGCTGGTCGAGCGCAAGTTCGACGAAGAGTAGACGAAGAGTAAGCGTGATGGAGTTGAAGTTAACAGGTCGTGCCGCAAGCCCGGGCATTTTCGTCGGCCCGGCCGTGGCGCTTTCGGCCCTTGCGGCTCACGGCCGCCGGCAAGGGAGCCCGGCCGAAGAGGAGAGGGCGCTGACGGCGGCGATCGCTGCATCTCGCGAAGATGTTTCGGTGCTAGCATCCTCCGTCAACGGCGAGGCGACCAGGATCCTTGGGATACAGGTCGCATTGCTCGAGGACGATGCCTTGAGTGAGGCGGCGCGCGCGGCAATCGCCAACGGCGTTGCCGCGGACACCTCATGGCGTGACGCCATGGCTGTGGAGATTGCGGGCTACGAGCGTGCCGAGGACGAGTATTTCCGGGCCCGAGCAGCCGATCTCATCGATGTGCGTGACCGCGTCCTGCGGCATCTCCTTGGCGTCCAGACCGCGGCCGAGGTGGCAGCCGGTTCGGTGGTGGTTGCGCGCGACCTTCCACCGTCCCTGTTTCTGGGCTTCGACTGGTCTAAGGGCGGCGCGATCGTACTCGGGGAGGGCAGCCCCACCAGCCACGTGGCCATGCTGGCGCGCGCTCGCGGCGTACCCATGGTTGTCGGTATTGGCGGCAAGCTCGAGACGCTTGCCGGTACGCTGGTGGTCGACGGCGAGCAAGGTTCAGTGGTTGCTGCTCCCGGGGCCACGACGCTGGTCGAGGTCGGGCGCAGAAGGGCAGCCTCGTCGCGGCTCGAGAAAGAAGCCAGGTTGCGTCTGGTGGAACCCGCGATCACGCGGGATGGGACGCGCGTCGCGGTGATGATCAACGTGGCCACGCCGTTCGACCTTGATGAACTGGACTCGGCCAGCTGCGACGGCATCGGCCTGGTGCGGACAGAGTTCCTGGTCGCGAATGGTGCGCTGCGCGATGAAGAACGGCAGTTCGCGCTCTACCGCGACCTCGTCACGTGGGCGGCCGGGCGTCCCGTCACCATCCGAACCCTGGACGCTGGCGGTGACAAGCCGATCCCGGGCTACACGGTCGCTGGCGAGGCGAACCCCTTCCTGGGCATGCGCGGCGTGCGCCTGTCGCTGCGGCATCCGGACGTGTTCCGTGTGCAGTTGCGCGCGCTGGCGCGAGCAGCCGCGCTCGGACGTCTCAAAGTCATGCTGCCGATGGTGACCACGACCGCCGAGCTTGCCGAGGCGCGCGCTATCCTGCAGGAGGCTGTCGAAAGCCTGCGGGCCGAGGATCTGCCGGCGGCCCTGCCAGCGCTCGGCATTATGGTCGAGGTGCCGGCCGCAGCGATCGCCGTCGACCAGTTCGACGCGGCTTTCTTTTCAATCGGTTCTAACGATCTCGTGCAGTACGTCACGGCCTCCTCGCGCGACAGCGGCCAGGTCGGCGGGGTTGCCGAGCTGACGCATCCGGGTGTTCTTCGCCTCATAGCAGCTGTCGCGGCGCACGGCGCGGAAGTTGGCAGGGAGGTCAGCTTGTGTGGTGATGCGGGCGGAGACCCGCGCGCTATTCCCGCATTGCTGAGCGCAGGCGTGAGGACCCTGTCGGTGGCACCGGCCCTCTTGGCCCGTACCAAGGCCGCCATTCGCGCCGTCGACCTCGGAGCGCATGCAGATACCGCCGCTGCGTCGACGTGGTGGCAGCGAATCAAGACTGCGCTCCGCTCCTCCGGAGCGAGCGCGGCCCGGGTGGGCCCCGATACATGAGCGGCGAACCAGAGTCCAAGCTCGGCGTCGAGCCGGTCGCCGCCTACAAGAGCATCTTGCAGGCTGTGATTAACAATCGGCCGTCCGGCACGCGCCAGCGCCTTGCCGCGGCCATCGGCAAGAACCGCAGTTTCGTCTCCCAGATCACCAATCCGGTCTATCCGACCCCAATACCGGCACAGCATCTCGAGGCGATTTTCTCGATCTGTCATTTCTCTCCGGCTGAGCGTGACGCATTTCTACTGGCCTATCGACGTGCCCATCCCGGGCGAGTCGAGGTCGTCGACCAGGAGCGGCCGATGCGTCGCGTGGTGGTTGAGCTGCCGGACTTCGGCGATAGAGCCAAGAATCGCGCCGCCGAGGAGATGCTCGCCGAGATCGCGCGCCGGCTCACAAAATTCTCCGACATCAATTAGCAACAGGCCGCTCGAAGCGGCGGCGAACGAGGAGGAAGCGCATGAAGAAGCTCATCAACGCCGTCGACACCGTGCTTGCCGAAAGCCTCGACGGCTTCGCGGCCGCCCACTCGAGCATTGTCGTGCTCGGTGCTGAACGCAAATTCGTCAGGCGCGCGTCGCTCAAGCTGGGCAAGGTTGCACTGATCTCCGGCGGGGGATCGGGGCATGAGCCTCTGCACGCCGGATTCGTCGGCTTCGGCATGTTGGATGCGGCTTGTCCCGGCCAGGTCTTCACATCGCCAACCCCAGATCAAATGGCCGCAGCGCTGGCTGCCGTCGACACCGGCTCCGGCTCGCTGTTCATCGTGAAGAACTATGAAGGAGACATGATGAACTTCGAAATGGCCGCCGAGATGACGCGTGGCCGGGTCGCCACGGTCGTCACCGACGATGACGTTGCGGTCGAGACCTCGACCTTCTCAACGGGGCGACGCGGGGTCGCAGGAACGGTGGTGGTCGAAAAGATCGTGGGAGCGGCGGCAGAGGCTGGCTCTGACCTCAATGCCCTTCAAGCGATCGGCAAGCTGGTCAACAGTCGCACGCGCTCGATGGGTGTGGCACTAACGTCGTGCACCGTGCCGGCTGCTGGCAAGCCGACTTTCGACCTCGGCGCTGACGAGATGGAGATGGGGGTCGGCATCCATGGCGAGCCCGGTCGCCGCCGGGTCAAGCTCGCGTCTGCCTCGGCAATCGCAGAGGAGATGGTCTGCGCCATTCTCGCCGACCTCGCACCGCCAGCCCGCGCCAATTGTCTCCTGCTCGTCAACGGCTTCGGCGGGACACCTGCGATGGAACTTTATCTGATGTTCGAAGCAGCGCGTCGCATTCTGGCTGGCCGCGGTACGATGGTTGTACGCTCGCTCGTCGGCAATTACGTGACGTCGCTCGATATGGCCGGCTGTTCGATCACCGTGAGCTTGCTCGACGACAACCTGCTATCGCTTTGGGATGCGCCGGTGCACACGGCGGGCCTGCGGTGGGGCGTTTGACCGGGGCTCTGTGCTCCGCTCTGCCACGGTGAACACTGCATCAGCGCTATCCAAAGCAGCCTGCTAGACAGGCCTCAGGTGCTCGTGGTTTGCGCCGCCCATCGTTACGGGTTTCGTTGGCTCAGTGACGAACTCCAGAGCGAGGCGATCGCTCGAGAATGAACGAGTCGCTGCGCAAATCACTCGAACTGCGGCCTATCAGGCCCCCTCATCGCCCGTGTGGAATGTCCGCTATCGGGGGCTCCCAAGGCTGGGCACGAATTTGCCTCAAGGTCCGCTCATGGCACTTTTCGCCGTGGTGCATGGTACGCCGGCACCTCCGTTCGTGGGGGCCAAGCGGACGTGCTGCGTCCATTGCCACCAAGGGAGAAGATGACCCGTTGTTGACTTCAGCAAAGGCTTTAGTGATGTGACCCCCGCGATTTAGTCCAGAAGGCGCTAGAATCCGGCTCATGGAGAGGAGCCGGACGATGAAGCGGAAGCGGTTTTCGGAAGAGCAGATCATCGACATCCTGCGCGAGCATGAGGCGGGTGTTGCCACGGCGGATCTGTGCCGCAAGCACGGGATGTCGAGTGCCAGCTTCTATGCCTGGAAGGCGAAGTTCGGCGGCATGGACGTCTCCGACGCACAGAAGCTTCGGGGTCTCGAGGCGGAGAATGCATCGTGTCGAAGACACGCCTTCGGCATGAAGCTGAAGCGACTGTTGGCTGAGGCGATGATCGACAACGCCGGCCTGAAGGACCTGCTGGCAAAAAAATGGTGACGTCCGCGCAGAGGCGAGAAGCCGTCGCGCATCTGATGGCGGCGCGTCAGATGAGCGAGCGTCGGGCGTGCCGGGTCGCCGGTGTCGCGCGCGCTCTGGCGCGCTACCGGGCGCGGCGGCCGGACGATGCGGAGCTGCGCACGCGTTTGAGAGCCTTGGCGCATGAGCGCCGGCGCTTCGGCTATCGGCGCCTGCACGTGCTTCTACGACGCGAGGGCTGGAGCGTGAACCGCAAGCGGGTGCAGCAGCTCTACCGCGAGGAGGGGCTGACGGTGAAGAAGCGCGGCGGTCGCAAGCGTGCCATGGGACTTCGCGCGCCGCTGCCGGTGCCGGATCGTCCGAACGCCTGCTGATCGCTCGACTTCGTCCACGACCAGATGACGGATGGCCGCCGCTTCCGCGTGCTGGTCATCGTCGACGACTGTACGCGCGAGTGCCTGGGGCTGGTGCCCGACACGTCGATCTCGGGTGCCCGCGTGGCGCGGGAGCTCGACCGCATCATCGCCTGGCGCGGCCGGGCCGGAGGCCGTTCTTTCCGATAACGGCACCGAGCTGACCTCGAACGCGATTCTGGCCTGGGCGGACGAGCGGCGCATTGCCTGGCGGTACATCGAGCCCGGCAAGCCGGCGCAGAACGCATTCGCGGAGAGCTTCAATGCCCGGTTCAGGGACGAGCTGCTCAACGAGACCCTGTTCCGCTCGATCGGCGAGGCGCGCCGGCTGATCGAAGCCTGGCGCCACGACTACAACCACCATCGATCGCACTCGAAGCTCGGCTGGCTGACACCCTCCGGCTACGCAGCGCGCTGGCGGCAGAACGAAGAGCTTGAAGGACGCTCATCGGGAGCGTTCAATGACGACCGGATTCCAGTTGCCCCCGGATAAAAGACGGGTTCACATCAAGGGGCCTATCTGCCGTAGCTCAGCGGTACCGACGAGCTTCCATTAGCCACCGCATCAGACATTGATATCGTTTGGGGGAGTCGTGCGCCGTTTGGCTGGCTAACGCATTGGAGAAGCTCAGACAGCGAGCAATTTTCAATCTGAAAAGGCGGGTTCGACTCCCGTAGGTCGCGCCAAAAAAACATAAATATATCAAATAGTTATGGTCTAGTTAGACGGTGGTGAGAGGCGCACCCTGCACGAGCATTTCTATCAGACACTTGCAACTGTCATGTCCTCATGGATCTCAGCGAACATTGCTACTGATTGCAATCTTAACTTCCCTGGAATGGCAACGAAGTGGGAGCCTCCAGGATCGCATTCTGGCTCATCAAGATCCGGTGAATGATCTTCTCGTACGTTGCCCAATCCCTTCCCGAGGTCTCGATGCTGATCTTCGGAATTTCTAGACCCGTGTAAAGGCGGTCGGTGAGATGTCGGTCGTTGCGATAGAGGTCGATGAGGCCCTCCAGTCCGTTCAAACTGTGTCTCACGGCGTACGGCGATCGTAGTTTCCAATGGACTTGATATCTTACCCACGCATTACCTCGCTCTGCGGCAATCGTCCGAATCGCTTGGCCTACGTCATCCTGGTGGAAGTAGATCAACAACGGACGCAACGGCGTAACTGCAGCTACGATGTCATTGACGTATTCGAGGATGAGGCTTCTGTCGGCATCGAGCAAAAACAGCGAGGTGAGATTTCCATGGAAAAGCTGACCATCAACAACAGAGATGCTTTCTGAAGTCGACGTACTGCTCGCGTATTCGCGCCAGCGCCCAACGGCCGAGGTGGCGAGTTGTGCTGGAGGCATGTCCACCCACGGCGTGTCCCAATCGAAGCGTATCGGATGTGGGCTGACACCCTCAGTGATACCGACGGAGGGAATTCCCGACGCGTTCATGTGATCCGCAATTCGCAACACGGTCGTCGACTTGCCGGATCCCATGATCCCCTCGACGATCACAATTCCTGGCCAGACGTTCGAGAGCACGGTCATACGGAGCCGCCTATTGCGCGCGTTCTAATTCAGCCATAAAGCGATCGAAGATTGCTGTCCCAGAGCTCTCCACGCGCCGGCCTGGCTGGAGATGTCGAGCTTCGAGACCATTCACTGGCAACTGGAACTCGACTCGAGCAGGATCGAGAGCAGCCATAGCGGAATACCAGCTCTTGAGTGGAGGGGCGATGCGGATATGCATCTCGTGGCGGCTGCGTATACGTGTGAGATCATCTGTCTTCTGCTGGCGAAGCGTGTCGGCATCTACGTCTGCAAAGAAACCAGATCGGGGAGGCCAAGGCGCTGATCTGCGAGCTCTCGCAGCCGGTCCATCCCACTAGAGGAATGTCGTGGCGTCCGTATGCGATCATCATCAGTCTCAACTATAATCTGGCGTCGCTGCATCCATCCGCGCGGCAATCGCTAAGTCACTTGGTCGCGGGCATCTCAACCCGGGCAAACTGCACCGCGCCGATTGCCATCGCAACGGCAGCCTGAGTTGGATCGACCACGGGCACGCCGAGCGCCGCTTGCAGCGGTCCGCGATGCCGGGCCATGCCCGCGCACCCCATGACGATGACGTCGGCGCCGTCCTTGTCGCGCAGTTGTCGGCCGATGTCGATCATGCGCTCGAGCGTACCGCTACCCGACGCTGTCTCTGCCACGCTCATCTCGAGCGGACGCTCGCCGGCCAGCCGGTCGAGCAGGCCCATCTGGCGCATGTAGCGGATATGCCGGCGGATCGAGCGCTGCGCGATGGCGATGACGCCAAAGCGTTCACCGCTGGCCAAAGCCGTCAGCACACCGCATTCGTTGATGCCGTAGACCGGCCGCGAAGTGGCCTCCCGGCACACGTGCAGGCCGGGGTCGGAGTAGCAGGCAATCACGAAGGCATCGACATCGTTGCTGCCGGCCACCAGCCGCCGCAGTGGCAGCGTCACGCTCTCGACGTGCTCTTGGGTCTCGATGCCATGGGGACCGTCCTGCAAGGTCATACAGTCGATCTGCGGCCCTTCAGCGAACTGCACGGGCGCCAAGGCCTCGGCCAGCCCTTCGGTCACCGCCTCATTTGAATTTGGATTCACGACCAGGATGCGTCCCCGCGGTCCAGAAGCCATGCTGGCGTCCTCCATCATTTCCCGGCATTGTCAGCGAGGCCTTGGCGTCCCGTCCAGCTCATTTGCATCAGAACCGTGAAGAGGTGCCCGATGCCGGAAACGTTTGATTGTGTGGTCCGCGGCGGCCGCGTCGCGACGGCCGTCGATGTATTCGATGCCGACGTCGGCATCAAGGACGGCATGATTGCCGCCATCGGCCGCAACCTGCCTGCCGGCGCCAGTGAGATCGATGCGTGCGGAAAACTGGTTTTGCCGGGCGGGGTCGACCCTCACGCCCATATCGAGCAGCTCTCGGCCGCGGGCATCGTCAATGCCGATACCTTCGAGAGCGCCACCACGGCGGCCGCGTTCGGCGGCACCACGACCGTGATCCCGTTTGCTGCCCAGCACATCGGCAACAACCTGATGACGGTGGTCGATGACTACGTGGCGCTCGCCCGCAAGGGAGCGATCGTCGACTACACCTTCCACTTGATCATCGCCGATCCCACCGAGGTCACACTCAAGGAGCATATCCCGGCGCTGGTCCCGCAGGGCCATGCCACGATCAAGGTGTTCATGACCTACGACCGGTTGCAGGTCGGAGACGAGGGCCTGCTCGACATCCTGCTGGCCGCGCGCCAGGCGCAGGCGCTCGTGTGCGTGCACGCCGAGAACCACGGCATGATCTCGTGGATGAGCAAGCGCCTGGTCGAGAAGGGCTACACGGCGCCCAAGTATCACACGATCAGCCATCCGCGCGGGTCGGAGGCGGAGGCCATCAATCGGCTGATCACGTTTGCGGAGCTGATCGACCAGCCCATCATGATCTTCCACGTCTCCACCGCAGAGGGCGTCGAGACGATCCGGCAGGCGCGGGGCCGCGGGCTCAAGGTGTTTGCGGAAACGTGCCCGCAATATCTGTTCATGACGGCTGAGGACCTCGACAAGCCGGGTATGGAGGGGGCGAAGTGGATGTGCTCGCCGCCACCGCGGACGCGGGCGGACCAGGAGGCGATCTGGCAGGCTCTGGCGCTCGGCGATCTGCAAGTCATCTCGTCCGACCACGCGCCATACGCCTTCGATGCGACAGGCAAGCTTTCTGCCGGCGCCAACGCCACCTTCAAGCAGATCGCCAATGGCCTGCCGGGTGTCGAGGTGCGCCTGCCGCTGCTGTTCGATGCGATGGTGTCGAAGGGGCGCCTTGGGCTCGCCAAGTTCGTCGAGCTGACGGCCACGGCACCGGCCAAGATCTACAACCTGCATCCGCGCAAGGGCTCGATCGCGATCGGCTCCGACGCCGATCTCGTCGTGTGGGATCCGAACCGCTCTGTGACCCTTGCCGCCGAGATGCTGCACGATCGCACAGGCTATACCCCTTACAGCGGACGCAAGGTCACGGGTTGGCCCGAAACGGTCCTGCGCCGGGGCGAAACAATTGTGCGGGAGGGCAAGCTTGCCGCCAAACCCGGCTCCGGCGCGTTCCTGCCGCGCACGGGCGGAGCTGCCGCAGCGCCGCTCAATCGCGCGACAGCAGACATGGATCCCGCACGGAATTTCGGAGCTCTTGTCTACTGAGCTGTTCACCGCGGGACCAGGGTTTCCGTTCAAGTGTGACGATCAGCTGGAACAGCGGACCGAAAGGTGCGCCACTGACACCGCGAGTATTGGAGTCACGCAAGCCCCGGCAATTTCAGCCCGTGCTGCTGGGCGCACGCTACGGCATCCTCGTAGCCCGCATCAGCATGCCGCATGACACCGGTGGCCGGATCGTTCCACAGCACTCGCGCGATGCGGCGTGCCGCATCAGCCGTGCCGTCGCAAACGATGACCATACCGGCATGCTGCGAATAGCCGATGCCGACGCCGCCGCCGTGATGGATCGACACCCAGGTCGCCCCGGAGGCGCAGTTCAAAAGCGCGTTGAGGAGCGGCCAGTCGGATACCGCGTCTGAGCCGTCTCGCATGGCCTCGGTCTCGCGGTTGGGGCTGGCAACTGATCCTGCGTCCAAATGATCGCGCCCGATCACGATCGGGGCCTTCAGCTCACCCTTGGCCACCATCTCGTTGAAGGCGAGGCCCAACCGGTGACGATCGCCCAGGCCCACCCAGCAAATGCGTGCCGGCAGACCCTGGAACGCAATGCGCGCTTTGGCCATATCGAGCCAGTTGTGCAGATGCGCGTTATCGGGCAGCAGCTCCTTGACCTTCGCGTCCGTGCGCCAGATGTCTTCGGCATCACCGGACAACGCCGCCCAGCGGAACGGCCCTATGCCGCGGCAGAACAGCGGCCGGATGTAGGCCGGAACGAAGCCGGGGAAGGCGAAGGCATCAACCACGCCCTCGTCCTTGGCCATCTGCCGGATGTTGTTGCCGTAGTCGATGGTGGGAATGCCGCGCCTGTGAAATTCCAGCATCGCCTGTACGTGCTCGGCCATCGAGCGTTTCGCGGCTTGCTGCACCGCCTTTGGATCGGAGGTTCGCCGGCTCTCCCAGTCCGCCAGCGACCAACCCTTGGGCAGGTATCCGTTGACCGGGTCATGCGCCGAGGTCTGGTCGGTCACGACGTCAGGCCGCACGCCGCGCCGCACCAACTCGGGGAAGATTTCCGCCGCATTGCCGAGCAATCCGACTGAAAGTGGTTTCTTTTCGGCGCACGAGCGCTCGATCATCGCCAGCGCCTCGTCCAGGGTCTTGGCCTGGGCGTCGAGATATTTCGTGCGCAAGCGCATCTCGATGCGGCTAGGCTGGCATTCCACCGCCAGCATGGAGGCGCCCGCCATGACCGCCGCCAGCGGTTGCGCCCCGCCCATGCCGCCGAGGCCCGCTGTCAGGATCCACTTGCCTGCGAGACTTCCCCCGTAGTGCCGGCGCCCGACCTCGACGAAAGTCTCGTAGGTGCCCTGCACGATGCCTTGGCTGCCGATGTAGATCCATGAGCCGGCCGTCATCTGGCCGTACATCATCAGCCCTTTGCGATCCAGCTCGTTGAAGTTCTCCAGCGTCGCCCAGTGCGGCACGATGTTGGAGTTGGCGATCAGCACACGCGGCGCGTCCGTATGCGTGCGGAACACACCGACAGGTTTGCCCGATTGCACCAGTAGCGTTTCATCGTCATCGAGCCCGCGCAACGCGGCAACGATGCGGTCGAAGCTCTCCCAGTCGCGCGCCGCGCGACCGATGCCGCCGTATACGACCAGCTCCGACGGCTTCTCCGCCACCTCCCCGTCGAGGTTGTTCATTAGCATGCGCAGCGGCGCTTCCGTCAGCCAGCTCTTGGCCGACAGCTCGGTGCCGCGTGGAGCACGAATGGTGCGAGCGTTGTCGATGCGTGTCATCCTGGTGTCTTCCTTTGCGAGGCGCTCATGCGCCAATCCATCGCCGTTTACACCCACGCCTCCGGCAGCGAGACACCGGAGGCCGCGGCCAACGCGTCCGATCTTATTAAAGCTGCCGCTTTTCCAATGTCGGAGGCCATATACCGGTCGTCCTCCAGACGCGCCACCTGAGCACGCACCATCTGACGCACCGCCTCCAACGGCCCGCTCGACGCCAGCGGTGCGTGGAAGTCGCAGCCCTGGCACGCTGCCAGCAGCTCGATTGCCAAGATCTGTGTCAGGTTCTCGACCATCGGCAGCAGACGCCGCGCGGCATGCGCCGCCATCGACACATGATCCTCCTGATTGGCCGACGTCGGGATCGAGTCGACGCTCGCCGGGGCCGCCCGCTGCTTGTTCTCTGCCACCAGCGCGGCTGCCGTCACCTGCGCCACCATGAAGCCGGAATTGAGTCCCGGCCGCGGCGTCAGGAACGCCGGCAGCCGTGACAGCGCCGGGTCGACCAGCATGGCGATGCGCCGCTCCGCCAGCGATCCGATCTCGCAGATCGCCAGCGCCATCATGTCGGCCGCGAATGCGATGGGCTCGGCGTGGAAATTGCCCCCGGACAGCGCGATCCCCTCATCGGCGATGATCAGTGGATTGTCGGATACGCCGTTGGCCTCTATTGCGACCAGGCTCGCGGCTTGCCGCAGCACATCGAGCACCGCGCCCATCACCTGCGGCTGGCAGCGCAAACAGTAGGGGTCCTGCACGCGGTCGTCACCGGTCAGGTGCGAGGCACGAATGGCACTGCCGGCCATCAGCGCGCGCAAGGCATCGGCACAGGCAATCTGTCCCGGATGTCCGCGCAGTGTGTGGATGCGCGCGTCGAACGGCGCATCCGAGCCCTTGGCCGCATCCGTTGACAATGCGCCCGTCACCAGCGCCGCATGGAACGCTTCGCGCGCCGCAAACAGCGCAGCCATAGCATAGGCCGTGGAGAACTGGGTGCCGTTGAGCAGCGCCAAGCCCTCCTTCGGACCTGGCGCCAGCGGAGACAGCTCATGCTCGCGCAGCGCCTGCGCCGCCGGTATCCGCCCGGATGGGGTATCCATCTCGCCGACGCCGATCATCGCCGCCGCCATATGGGCAAGCGGGGCCAGATCGCCCGACGCCCCGACCGACCCCTGGCATGGCACCACCGGCAGCAACTCGTTGTCGAGCATGGCCTCCAGCATGCCAATGGTCGCAGGGAGCACACCCGAAGCGCCGCGGCCGAGGCTCGCCAGTTTCAGCGCCAGCATTAGACGCACCACATCGCGCGGTGCCGGCTCGCCGACGCCGGCAGCATGCGACAGAATGATATTGTGCTGCAGCTTGGCCAGATCGTCCGCTTCGATGCGCACGCTGGCCAGTTTGCCGAAGCCCGTGTTGATGCCGTACACCGGCTCGCCGCGCGCGACGATGGCGCCGACGGCGCGGGCGCTTGCCTCGATCGCTGGTGCGCTGGACGGATCGAGCCGCACAGCATCCCCGCGATAGATGGAGCGCCAGTCAGCGAGTGTTACGTGGCCGGGCCGCAGCAGGATCACGCTCACCGGCCTCTCCAAACGCGCTGATGCAGCGGATTGAAACCCATGCGGTAGGGTAGCTCGGCCAAGCGCTCCACGTTCCAGATGGCAAGATCGCACCATTTGCCGGCTTCCAGCGTGCCGACCGTATCGGCTCGACCCAGAGCTGATGCCGCTTCCCGGGTAACGCCCGCAATGATCTCATCGACCGTCAGGCGGAACAGCGTCGCGGCCATGTTCATCGTGAGCAGCAGCGACGTCAGCGGCGAGGAGCCGGGATTGCTGTCCGTTGCAATTGCGATCCTGACGCCGTGCTTGCGAAACAGGGGCACGGGCGGCTTGTGCGCTTCGCGAATGAAGTAATAGGCCCCCGGCAGAAGTACCGCCACCGTCCGAGCCCTGGCCATCGCGATCACGCCGGCCTCGTCGGTGTATTCCAGATGGTCGGCAGACAGGGCGCCATAGCGCGCTGCCAAGGCCGCGCCGTCCAAATTGGACAGTTGGTCGGCATGCAGCTTGACCGGCAACCCCAAACGCTTCGCCTCTTCGAACACCCGCGCCGTCTGCACTCCGCTGAAAGCGATGCCCTCCATGAAGGCGTCCACCGCGTCGGCCAGGCCCTCAGCAGCGACGGCGGGCAAGATCCGGCCACAGAGCTTGGCGATGTAGGCATCCTTGTCGCCATCGGACTCGGGCGGCAGCGCATGCGCACCCAGGAAGGATGTTGTTACCGAGACCCGGCGCAACGCTTCGAGCGTTCGCGCGGCGCGCAGTTGCCGCGCTTCCGTCTCCAAATCGAGGCCATAGCCCGACTTGATCTCGATCATGGTAACACCCTCGGCGATCAACGCATCGAGCCGAGGCAGGGTCGAAGCCACGAGATCATCCTTGGAAGCCGCCCGCGTTGCCTTGACAGTGGAGAGGATGCCACCGCCGGCGCGTGCGATCTCCTCGTAGGTCGCACCCGTGAGACGCAGCTCGAATTCGTGCGCGCGGTTGCCGCCGTAAACGAGATGAGTGTGACAGTCGATCAAGCCCGGCGTGACCCAGCGTCCGGCAAGATCAGTGCGCTCGCCGGCATCGAATGCAGGCATCTCACCGGCGCGACCGACCCAGGCGATACGCCCGCCGCTGGACGCGATTGCGCCGTTGTCGATGATGCCGAGGCCTGGGCGGCCGGGATCGAGAGTGGCGACCCTTGCACCGGTCCAAACGCGATCCACCCGCATGAAAGCTCCTCAGGGCGTGGGCGAAAATTCCTCTGGACGAAAGAACGCTAGTCCGCCCGATCTGCTTTGTCTAATGCAGCTGCGACAGGATGGATGTATCCGAGCTTTATTCCGGCAAGCTCCACCCGCCGATGGGTGGGCGAGTGACGTTCTGATCTCCGCGCCGGATCGCGGCTGTCGCGGCCGCTCAGGGCGACGGCGCGCCGATGGACTTGAGCCGTGCATGTGCGCGGCTGGCGCGCGCCTTGAGGCCGTCAAGGTAGGTGCTGACGTCGTTGCCCGGCAAGTTCAACACCCTGCACCCGAGGCGCCAGTACTCCTCGATCTGCGCTTCCGTCTCGGCGGAGCCGCGCGCGAGCTTGCCGTGCTTGGTGCAGGCCTCCACGATCCTGCACACGGCCGCTTTGAAGCGCGGGTGCTCGAGATTGAGGTGAACGCCAAGCCGGGCACTCAGGTCCGAATGGCCATACGCGATCATATCGATACCCTCGACCGCGGCGATTGCTTCGACATTCTCGAGCCCTTGGAGCGACTCGATCGACGGGCAGACGATGATGTTCTCGTTGGCCCATGGCGCATACTCGGACAAGTGGCGCGCGCCGTAGCTCCTATAGCCCGTGTGCAGTCCTTGTCCGGCGATGCCGCGGTTGCCGATCGGCGGATATTTGGCCTCCCGCACGATTGCGCGCGCCTCCTCTGCATCGTCCACCTCCGAGACCTGGATGCCCATGACGCCCTGGTCGAGGATGCCGGGGATGAGGTGCACGAACGATTTGTGGATGCGCACGATCGGCGACACGCTGGTGGCCTGGAACCAGCCAGCGAGATCGGCGATCGTCTCGAGGTCGAAGGCACCGTGCTCATGGTCGATCGTGCAGTAGTCGAAGCCGGACGCCTCGATGATCCACGGAACGCCGCGCGAGGCAAACTCCTTGAGACCGGTTCCGAGCGCCGCCCGCCCCTCGCGTACGGCCCGATGTATGCTGTTCTCTTTCATGGTTTACCGAAAAGCTCACACGCGCCGACACCTGAGAGCAGCTGCGAGTCTGCTCAGTTGAAGTTGAGCTTAAGCCCCGGTTCGGGCCAATGCATCACTCCCAATTGACCACTGTCGGACAGCGTGATGTACGCGGTGCGCATATCCGCACCGCCAAAGCAGATATTGGTCGGATAGACGTCCGGCATTTTTACCGCGCGAACGATTTGGCCGGTCGGCGAGATCTCAGTTATGTATCCGGTGTTGAGGGTCGCGACCGCGATGTTGCCGCTGGCCATGACCTTGAGGCTGTCGAAGCGCGCGTTGGCGCTCAGGCCGGCGATACACTGCCCGCTATGCGGTGCGAATTCGGTTTTTGGCTTCAGCTTGCCCGGAGCCTGGACTTCGAAGGCCCAAAGCCGCGCGCCTTCGGTGTCGGCGACATAGAGCGTCTTGCCATCGGGAGACAACCCGCAACCATTCGGACTTAGGATGGGATAGGCCACCTCCACGACCTTCGATCCGTCCGGCAGCGCGTAGTAAACGCCGCCGTTATCCCGGTGGCGCGGATATCGCTTGCCAAGGTCCGTAAAATAGAAGCCACCGTCTTTGTCGAACACCAGGTCGTTCGGCGCCGAAAGAGGGTGACCGTTGACCTCCTGATAGAGCAGCGTCGTCTCCCCGGTCTTGGGATTCATGCGCTCCACGTAGCCGAACTTGTAATCCTGGTGGGGTCCTAGTCCCATGGAATGGCCGTCGACGTAGCGATTTCCGCCGTTGTTGCACAGATAGAAGTAGCCGTCGGGGCCGATCGCCAGCCCGTTCGGCCCGCCGCCGCACTTCGAAAAGGCCTCAACCTTGCCGTCCGGCGTCACGCGAGAGCAGCGCTGATTGCGAATCTCCGTAAGCACCACCGAGCCGTCAGAGCAGACCATCGGTCCTTCCGGAAAGCCCAGTCCTGTAGCCAGGATCTTCACGTCTGCCATGGCAAGCCCATCCTTCGCGTTACTCGAAATATGCGGAGATCTTTGAATGCCGCCAAGGTTGCGATGCACAACTGCTGGGCCCCTGCGTCATTCCCTACAAACTGTACAACTATCCCAGCCTTCTGGTGGCAGAGTCCAGCGAGGCGGTGCACGGCTGCTTCCAATCGGATCGACCCGCAATAGGTGTTGGCGCCTTCCAGTGAGTCGAGGGCAATGACTGACGCAGCGCCCTACGCCCAGATCCCGACATCGGCTATTTCGCCGGCGCGACGCCGGCTTGGCTTTTTTGCCGCGATGTGGATCGAGAGGATCGACCCGCGCATATCGATAGCGTCGGGCTTCGTTATGCTCTTTCTCTCGGGCCTTTGGCTGCTCCAGTTCAACCTCGACGTGACCCCGCTCGAGATCATGCTCAATGGCGTGTTGCAGGGCTTTTCGGTTGGAATCGTTGTCGTCCCGTTGATGGTGGTGGCCTTCGAGGGACTCGACTATCGGGTAAGGCCTGCCGCGACGGGGGTGTTTCATCTCCTGCGCAACGTCGCTTCCGGTCTTTTCATCTCATTCTCGGTATCGGAGGTCGTGCGCTCAACCAGCGTGAACCATGCCCGGCTGGCTGAGGTGATCAGCGACTACAACAAAGTGCTGGCGATTCCCAACGTGCTCGGTGCCTGGGATCACACATCGACCCGCGGATTGCTGCGGCTGTCCCACGAGGTGACACGCCAGGCAGC